>DKPB01000051.1 GCA_002471015.1 Stenotrophomonas sp. UBA7346 | reverse complement strand
GCAGTTGCAGTTGCAGTTGCTGTTGCTGTTGCTGTTGCTGTTGCTGTTGCTGTTGCTGTTGCTTGTGCTGTTGCTTCTCCCGCTTGCGGGAGAAGGTGCCCCGAAGGGGCGGATGAGGGGAGCATTTAAGGCGTTAAGAGCTCCCAGGGTTTTGGTCTGTTTGCTAGAAGCTTCCCCTCACCCCAACCCCTCTCCCGCAGGCGGGAGAGGGGCTTAAGTAGAAGATCAGATCGGGTCGCCGTTGAAGCTCTCGCCCTTGATCTTCTGCCAGTCGCGGCTGACGAACTTTTCGTCGATCAGCGTGCGCTGTACCAGTACGCCGTTCTTGTACCAGTGCCAGATGCGGTTGCGCAGCTGGCCGCAGTCGGAAAGCTGGATCATTTCGTACAGCTCAAGGCCTTCCTCGCCCTTGCGCTTCCAGTACAGCATCACCGTGCGGTGGTAGTCATCCAGCGGCACTTCGGCCGCCCAGCCGTAGATCAGCTCGTTGTCGAAGATGACGCGGCCAAACTCGTAGCGGGTCGGGAAGTCGCGCACTTCCACCTTGCCGTCGGCCCAGCTGTAGTGGTTGGTCTGGTGGTAGGGCAGGTTCTCATCAGCCGGGAAGCGGCAGATCAGGCGCGACTTGTGCTCGTCGATCTTGTCGCCGTTGGCATCGTAGTAACGGTAGACGCCATCCCAGATGCCTTCGTGGCGGGCCAGCAGCGGCAGGTGCAGTTGCATGTTCGGCATTGCGGTTTCCTTGCGGGTCGTGTTGATGTCATCAGTTGAGGCAGGGCCTCATTCGTTGCGAAGTGCATCCATCACTTCTTCCATCGGCACGTCCATAGCACCGCCTTCCAAGGCCTCGGTCTCCTGCTGCACGATGCGCAGCACCCGGGCGATGTATTCCTTCATCCACAGCGTGCGCTGGGCTTCGGCCTCACGGTCCGGGCGGAACTGGTCCAGTTCCTCGCGGCTGAGCAGGCCCTTCTGTTCGATCAAGCGTTCCAGCGCATCCAGGCGCTGGTGGGTAACGGCGTTCTCCATGGCGATGGCCATGGCAATGGACAGCAGGCGCTCCACGTCCGGGTCCTTGAAGAAATACGGACGCTTGCCGCGGGCGCGGCTGCCGGCCAGGGCGATCGGATCGATGCTCATGCTTTCCACGCTCCAAACATGGTCCACAGCGCAGCGCGGCCGTGGTCTTCGCCGCTTTCGCTGGCGACCGGGAAGATGTCGCGGTCAACGACGCCGCGGACCTTGGTTTCGAAATAACGCTCGGCATCGAAGCCGGCCGCAGCCATCATCTGGCGCAGGTCGTACTCGTGCATCACGCTCCAGAACGGCTCGTTGTTGTTGTACGCATCCCAGTCGCGGATGAACTGCTCGTAGGGGTCCATGCCGTGGTACTGCGGCTGTTCCAGGTGGGCGGTGAGGCCGCCGGCCGCCAGCAGGCGGTGGATCTCGCGCAGCTTGCGCGGCATCGCCGTGGCCGAGCTCTCGTGCCAGAACATGGCGGTGGTGATCAGGTCGAAGGAACCGTCCGCATAGTCCAGCGCTTCACCATTGGCCTGACGGAAGCTGATGTTGTTCACGCCCAGGCCGCGGGCGCGCGCATGGGCGTAGCGCAGCATCGGTGCGGCCACGTCGATGGCGATCACCTCGGCATCCGGGAAGGCCTGCGCCAGCGGCACGATGTTGTGGCCAACGGTGCAGCCGATATCGAGGATGCGACGCGGCTTGAAGCCGGGGTGTTCTTCCTTCAACCACTGCGCCAGCGCCTGGCCACCGCCATCGTTGTAACGACCGAGCATGCCGCCGGTGGTGGCGAAGATGCCGCAGTCGTAGTTGGCGGCCGCTGATACGTCATCGGCCAGCAGCTCGGTGTGGTAACCGCCGGGCATGCAGTGGATGTCCACCGCGCTGGAATAGCGTGGCACCTTCACCGAGGCATCCAGCTGCAGGCCATCGTCGCTGGCGTTGAGTGCGCGGGTCTTGTCGATCAGCGCGTCCACCTGCTTGAGCACCAGACCACGACCGGCCTGCTGGCGCATTTCCATGCTGCTGCGGCGCAGGGCGCTCCAGGTCTGGTAGATCGCATCGCCAGCCATCGCCTTGCGCACTTCATGGCGGCTTTGCGGAGCGCGGCCCTTGTCCTTCTCGAACGCCGGCTTCACTCGCTGCTCGTAGGCCAGCTTGACCTTGGGGCTGAGCTGGGTGGCCAGGTAGCCATTGAGGTTGGCCAGGAAGTCGAAGCGCGCAGTGTCGTCGTGTGCGCTTTCGGGAAACACCGCGTGGCGGCCCACGTGCTGCCAACTGGGGGGCAGGGCTTGCTGGCTCATGGCGACTCCTTGGAAGGCTTAAAGTTCTAAAGTTATATCTATATGTCATGTAGGTCTGGTCGGGGTCAAGCGGCCAACTAATACCTGTGCCCTTGCGCCTTCGTACTGGCGGAAATCTCCGCCAGAACGGTCTATCAGCCTATCTCCCGGCATCATCCGTATCCCGAATTTCTCAAATGTCCGGACAAAAAGCCAGTGCCCATTTTCATGGCCTTGGCGGGCGCTTTTTTGTTGCAAAGCAACATCTTGCGCAGTGCCGCCCGTGCTTGCTGTTGCTGGGTTTTCACGGCGTCCAGCAGTGCTGCGGGGTCGGCGATAAAGGTTCTACAAATGATTGGACAAACATGTACTAATGATATAGCTATATGTCATCTTTGACGGGTCGCCGGCCCGTCTTCCGTGGTCCGGGGCAGGCCAGCGCGCTGGCTTCATTGCTCCACTTCAACCGGGGGTTGGACGTGATTCGAATGTCATCGGTTTTGCTGGCTGCCGCAATTGCACTTTCGCCACAGGCGAAAGCGCTGGATCTGCAGTCCGAACAGGGCAGCGTTGAAGCAATGGTCAAGCTGCGTTGTTCGCTGGACCCCAAGCAGGAAGAACTGCTGTGGTGGGCCGGCACCCTGTTCGCACAGGAGCCAGGACAGAAGCCGGCGCCGCTGCTCGGCTTCGAGGGCTACAACATCTGCCGTGCGGAAAAGCAGGCCGATGGCGTATGGCGGCTGTATACGCGTGAGCTCACCTTCTACCGCGACCTGAAGACCGGCAAGATCATCGACAGCTGGGACAACCCGTTCTCGGGTGAGCGCAACGCGGTGGTGCAGGTCGCCAACGACCCGGTCAACACCGTGCTCAATGCGCCGGGCCGTCCGCTGCACCTGCCGTGGGTGGAAGCCGGCGACCAGGTGATGCTGACCCTCAACATCCCGCTGGCCTATCCCAACCCGCTGCAGCCGGCCGAGTTCCCGGCCGAGTCCAGTGGCCCGACCTACATGGGGTCGGAGCACTTCATGTTTTTCGCGCCGCGCGCGGATCTGGAAAACCCGGCGCTGAAGAGCGTGCCGGTCACCTACGGCTGGACCCGCATCGGGCCGTGGCTGCCCTGGATGAAGCTGGGCACCCGCCCGGGCAATCTGCTTTACATCGCGCAGGGCAACAAGCGCGCATCGGTCAGTGAACTGCCTGCCGACATCCAGGAACTCGTCCGTACCCGCTACCCCGAGTACGCACGCGCACCTGAAACCTGGGTGCAACCCAACGTCACCAGCTGGAGCTACTACAAGCAGCTCAAGCAGGACGCGGCGGCGAAACAGCAGGACTGAAGTACGGAAACAACGGACGGAACCCTCCCCCAAGACGGCGCATCCATCCTCCCAATCCATTCCGATCAAACTTTCCAGTCGGGAATCCCATGAAGACCATCAAGCCAGACCTGCTGTGCTCCTCGATCGCCCTCGCGCTGCTGCTGTGTGCGGGCAACGTCGCCGCTGCCGACAGCGACGAAGCGGGCGCACCGCCGGCAGCCAACAGCGATGCCGTGCACAGCCTGGACCAGATCACCGTGACCGCGCGTGGCGTGTCCGAGCCGCTGCAGCAGATGCCGCTGCCGATCACCGCCATGTCCGAGCAGACCATCGAGAAGAAGGGCCTGACCGACGTGCGCGACATCGCCAACCTGTCGCCGAGCTTCTCGTTCAAGTCCGGCTACGGCCGCGGCTTCGACCGCCCGGTGATCCGCGGCATGTCCAACATCCAGGGCGAGGCCAATGCCTCGTTCTTCATCGACGGCATCTACGTCGAAGGCGATATCTCCAGCTACGGCCTGGAAAACATCCAACGCGTGGAAGTGATCCGTGGCCCGCAGTCGACCGCGTTTGGTCGCCGTACCTTCTCCGGTGCGGTCAACTTCATCACCAAGCGTCCGGGCAGCGCGCCGGGTGGCAAGCTCACCCTGGGGGCCGGCAACTACGGCCAGGAAAAGATGGGCCTGTTCTATTCGGGCGGCAATGACGATGGTTCGTTCGGCTACGACGTCAGCCTGAACAAGCGTGGCAATGACGGCGTGTTCTACAACCAGGCCTCGGGCAGGAAGGACCTCAATGGCACCGAGACTGTCAGTGGCATGGCCGCCATCGCCTGGTCGCCGACCGAGGCGCTGGACATCACCGCACGGGTGATGAAGCAGAAGAGCCGCGACCAGCACTTCGCCGCCGCCCGCCTGGGCAGCGACAACCTCAACTGCTACCTGCCGGAAGAAACCGGTGGCCTGTACTTCGGCCTGTATCCGATCCTGGAATCGCGCCGCCGCGGCTATTACTGCGGTGAGCTGACGGCGCCGTCGGACTACGCGCTGAACACCAGGGAATTCGAGACCGCCGGTTACTTCTCCGGCCGCAAGACCGACCTGCTGCGCACCAGCGTGGTGGTGGACTATCTGTTCGCCAATGGCTGGAACCTGACCTCGACCTCGGCCTACAACAAGAGCGAGACCTACGCTGCCAGCGATCAGGACTACAGCGCCATCCGCGGTTACGGCGGTGCGTTCGAGAGCTTCAGCAATACCGGCGTGAAGAACTGGTCGCAGGATATCCGCTTGACCACCGACCAGAGTCTGGCGGTGTCGGGCATGCTGGGCGCGTACTACTACAAGCAGGATGCGCAGCCGGGCTGGGGCGGTGACCTCACCGGTTACACCATTGGCGGCAACAAGGTGGTCACCCCCATCCCGACCAATCCGGATGACCAGACCATCAACAAGGCGATCTACGGCCTGATCAACTGGCACATCAACGACCAATGGACCACCTCGCTGGAAGGCCGCTACGCCCGCGACGAGATCAGCAAGGGTGGCGTCGATACGCGTGTGCTGGGTGCCAACACCTATACCCAGGCCTATGCGCTGGACAAGACCTTCAGCAGCTTCACCCCGCGCTGGACTCTGAGCTACCAGGCGCGTGAGAACGTGAACCTGTACGGGTTGGTGTCCAAGGGCAACAAGCCGGGCGGCTTCAATACCGACGTCTACCGCGCCGACTTCCAGGAAGCCGACCGCGACGCGTTGATCGCGCGTGGTTTGAGCACCTATAAGGAAGAAGAAGCCTGGAACTACGAGCTGGGCATGAAGAGCGATTGGCTGGACGGCACCCTGCGCGTCAACGCCAACATCTACCAGATCGATTGGACCAACCAGCAGCTGACCGAAACCGGCCCCGTCACCCGCAAGAACGGCTCGCTGTTCTCCACCAGCTACACCACCAACGTGGGCGAGTCGCGCATCCGTGGTTTCGAGCTGGAAAGCCAGTGGGCGTTCGCACAGGGCTGGCTGGCCAGCCTGGCGTACTCGTACACCGATGCCGAGATCCTGAAGTTCCTCAGCCAGGACCAGGCCGATCTGTTCTCCAGCAGCAATGCCCCCACACTGGCTGACCCGGCTGCCGATGCTGCCGGCGCCACGCTGCCGCGCGTGCCCAAGCACAAGGCGACGCTGGGCCTGATGTATGACGGCGCACTGGCCAATGGCTGGGAATACACCGCCAACATGGACGTCAACTACGAAGGCAAGCGCTACATCCAGGTCGACAACCTGGCCTATATCGGCGCTTCCACCCGTACCAACTTCCGCTTCAGCATCCGCCCGACCGAGCAGCTGCAGGTGTCGGCCTATGTCACCAACGCGTTCAACGACCGCACCCTGGAAGATGCACAGCGCACCATCAATCCGGACGCCTACGTGGCCGTGCCGGCGGTGCCGCCGTTGACCGGCCTGGCGGTGACCAACCTGCGTGATTTTGGTTTGACACCTTCGCTGCCGCGTATGTATGGCGTTGAGGTCAGTTACAAGTTCTAAGAGTTTTGCGTGGGCTGGGATGTCTAGCGGCGTCCCAGCCCGCGTGTAACGGGCTTTACCGATGCTCCATCAGATCGTCATTCCCGCCTTCGCGGGAATGACGGCATTTGAAGCAACAGCAACAGCAACTGCAACACAACAAAGCACTCCGCACCCAGCAGGCAGAACCAATGCAGCGACGCGATTTCATCAAGGGAGTTTCCGGCATGGCCGCACTGTCATTGCTGCCGGGCATGCTGCATGCCAAGGTGCCGAGCAGCGATGTGATCGTGGTGGGCGCCGGCCTGGCCGGCCTGGCTGCCGCGCACGCGCTGGAAGCCGGCGGCGCGCGCGTCAACGTGCTGGAGGCCAATCCACGCGTTGGTGGTCGCCTGCAGACCGTGGTGCGCAATGGCATCCGTTTTGAAATCGGTGGGGTGGAAGTTGGCACCGGCTACGAGCGCGTGCATGCCCACGCCAAGCGCGTTGGCGTGGACATCGTGCCGCCCTCGGCCGCGCTGCCCACCGCTGCTGGGCTGGGTCTGGCCATCGGCGATGCCCTGGTACCGGCCACGCAATGGGCTGAAAGCCCACTCAATACCCTGCAGGGCCGCGAGCACAGCCTGCTGCCGCCGATGCTGCTGGCCACCGCCATGGGCGAGCTCGGCCTGCCGGCAGTGGACAGCTGGCGCGACCCTGCCACTCTCTCGCTGGATATCCCCCTGTCGCAGTTGATCGCCAGCAAGGGCTGGTCGCCACAGGCGCTGCAGTGGATGGATATCGGCAACAGTTTTTCTTCGCTGCAGACCATCAGCGCGCTGGACGCCCTGCGCCGCGATGCGCTGCGGCGGTTCGGCTCGCGCGGCACCGGTTGGGTGCAGGGTGGCAGCCAGGCCTTGCCGGAGGCGATGGCCGCCTCACTGGCACAGCCGCCGGTGCTGGGCGCGCAGGTCAGCCGGGTCGAGTCCGGCCGTGCCGGCCTGGAGGTGCGCTGCCTTGACGGCCGCCGCTTCCGCGCCGCGCACCTGGTGCTGGCCCTGCCCAGTGGCCCGCTCAGCCGTATCGCCATCGATCCGGCGCCGCCGGTCGGCCAGCAGGAGGTGTGGGCGGCACGCCGCTCCAATGCGGTGACCACCGTGCACCTGCATCCGACCCGTGCGTTCTGGGAAGACGACGGCCTGCCCTTGTCGCTATGGGGCGATGGCCCGCTGCAGCGCGTGTTTGCCGTGCCCGGTGCCGACGGCCAGACCAATCGCCTGATCGTCTGGCTCAACGGTGCCATGGCCCAGCATGCCGACACCCTGGACCGCGAGGCGCGGTTTGCCTGGGTCATCAATGCCATGGAGCGCCTGCGCCCGGCCGCCAAGGGCGCACTGCTGCCGCTGGAGACACGCAGCTGGGGCAACGATCCGCTGGCCGATGGCGCGTTCTCGGAGATCGCCCCGGGCCGTTTTGCCGAAACCCTGCGCTGGGCCAACACCCCGTTCGGGCGCATCCACTTCGCCGGCGAGCAGACCGAACTGCAGGTTCCGGGCATGGAAGCGGCCGTCACCTCGGGCGAGCGTGCGGCTGCAGCAATTCTTTCGGCCTGATTGAACTACCTTATCCCCTACCTTCCGGGCGCGGATGCGCCTTCCAGAGACAGTAATGAGCCTGAAGACACTGAACCCCTACGATTTGTTCGACGTGCGTTCGCTGCTGAGCGAGGAAGAACGCGCTGTACAGGATTCCGTTGCCCGTTTCACCGACGAGCGCGTGCTGCCGATCATCGGCGACTGCTTCGACCAGGGCCGTTTCCCCAATGAGCTGATCCCCGAGATCGCCGACATGGGCCTGCTCGGCAGCTCGCTGCCGGAACAGTACGGCGGCGCCGGCTTGAACAGCGTCAGCTACGGCCTGATCTGCCAGGAACTGGAGCGCGGCGATTCCGGCCTGCGCAGCTTCGTCTCGGTGCAGAGCTCGCTGTGCATGTACCCCATCTATGCCTACGGTTCGGAAGAGCAGCGCATGCGCTGGCTGCCGGACATGGCGCGCGGCAAGGTGATCGGCTGCTTCGGCCTGACCGAAGCCCATGGCGGTTCCGACCCGGCCAGCATGAAGACCCGCGCGGTGAAGGACGGCGCTGACTGGGTGATCAACGGTTCCAAGATGTGGATCACCAACGGCTCGGTGGCCGATATCGCCATCGTCTGGGCCAACAGCGACGAAGGTGTGCAGGGCTTCGTCATCGAGAAGGGCACCCCGGGCTTCACCGCCCAGGAGATCAAGCACAAGATGAGCCTGCGTGCCTCGGTGACCGGCGCGCTGTTCTTCGACAACGTGCGCGTGCCCGACGCCAACCGCCTGCCCAACGTGAAGGGCCTGAAGGGCCCGCTGGGCTGCCTCACCCAGGCCCGTTACGGCATCACCTGGGGCCCGCTGGGCGCTGCGATTGCCTGCCTGGACGAAGTGCTGGCCTACACCAAGGAGCGCATCCTGTTCGGCCGCCCGGTGGCCGCCACCCAGAGCGCGCAGATCAAGATGGCCGACATGGCCCGCCGCATCACCGCTGGCCAGTTGCTGGTGCTGCAGCTCGGTCGCCTCAAGGACGCCGGGCAGATGCAGCCGCAGCAGGTCTCGCTGGCCAAGTGGAACAACTGCCGCCTGGCTATCGACATCGCCCGTGAGTGCCGTGACCTGCTTGGCGGCGCCGGCATCACCACCGAGCACGGTGCGATCCGTCATGCGCTGAACCTGGAGTCGGTGATCACGTACGAAGGCACCGAGACCGTGCACCAGCTGGTGATCGGCCGCGAGCTGACCGGCATCAACGCGTTCTGATGATGGACGGCCTGCACAGCACCATGCAGGCCGTCTGCCTGCGGCAGGTTCCACAGGGCCTGCCGCAGCTGCAGGATTTTGAATTGCAGCAGCTGCCGTTGCCGGTGCCCGGCGATGGCCAGCTATTGGTGCGGGTTAGCCATCTGTCGCTGGACCCATTCCTGCGTGCGCAGCTCGGTGGCCGTTACGCGCTGCCCTGCCCGCCGCTGGGCAGCATCGTGCCGGGCTACGGCATCGGCACGGTGGTTGCCGACCGCAGCGGGCGCTACCAGATCGGCGACGTGGTTACCGGCATGACCGGCTGGGCCGAATTCGCCGCCATTGATGCAAACACCGCCGCCGTGGTGGATACGGCGCTGGCACCGGCCAGTACCGCCGTTGGCGTGCTCGGTATTCCTGGGCTTACCGCCTGGGCCGGCGTGCGCAGGATCCTGCAACCAACGGCCGGTCAAACCATCCTCGTATCCACCGCCGCCGGTGCGGTTGGCAGCGTCGTCGGCCAGCTGTGCAAGGCGGCCGGTTGCCGCGTGGTCGGCATTGCCGGCAGCGCGCAGAAGTGCGCCATCGTCACCGATGAATTCGGCTTCGATGCCTGCGTCAGCTATCGCGATGCGGATTTTGCCCAGGCCCTGCGCGCCGCCTGCGCGGACGGCATCGATGGCTATTTCGACAATGTCGGCGGCGCGGTGCTGGAGGCCGCGTTGTCACTGCTGCGCCTGCATGCACGGGTGGTGCTGTGCGGGCTCAGTGACCAGTACAACCGCGCCGAACGCCCGGCCGGGCCCAACCTGGGGCCGGTGATTGGTGCGCGTGCACGGCTCGAGGGCCTGGTGGTCTACGACCACCTGGCCGACTTCGTGCAATGCCGCGGGGAGCTGGCGCAGATGATCGCCGCAGGCACGCTGCGCTACCGCGAACATATCCACGACGGGCTGGCCGCTGCGCCGGCTGGTTTCATTGGCCTGCTCAAGGGCGAGAACCTGGGCAAGGCGCTGGTACGGCTTTAAGGAATACGCATGACCCAGATCCAACGCCGCTTCGTGTCCGTCAACGGGCGGCAGGTACATTACCGTATCGCCGGCAGTGGCCCGGCCCTGCTGTTGATCCACCAGTCGCCGCAGAACTCGCGGATGTGGGCGCAGATGCAGCAGCGCTATGCCGACCGCTACACGGTGATCGCGCCGGACACGCCTGGTTTCGGCTATTCCGATGCCTTGCCCGGCAACCCGACGACGATTGCCGAATTCGGTGCTGCAACCCTGCAGTTCGTCGATGCTCTGGGCCTGCAGCGTTTTGCCGTGTTCGGCATGCATACCGGTGGCCTGATCGCGACCTGGCTGGCCTGGGCCAATCCCAGCCGCGTGGCCGCATTGGTGGTTGATGGCTATGCCGCGTTCACCCCGCAGGAATCCACGCTGTACGGCGATGCCTACCTGCCGCCGTTCGTGCCGCAATGGGATGGCTCGCACCTGCGCTGGCTGTGGTCGCGCATGCGTGAGCAGAAGTACTACTTCCCCTGGTATGACGGCCGTGCCGAAGCGGCCATGGCCATCCCGCCGCAGACCACCGAAAGCAGCCGCGAAACGGTGATGGACGTGCTCGACGTGGGCGATACCTACCGTGCCGGTTACGCCGCCGCGTTCCGCCACAACGACCACCATTGGCTGGGTGAGCTGCAGATGCCGTCGTGGCTGGTCTACCGCCACGGTGATCCGCTGCTGGCGCATATGCCACGCCTGCGCGACCTGCCGGCCAATGTCACGGTGCTTGAAGAGCCCAACGGCATCCCCGCGATGCAGGACGGCATGGACGGCTGGTTGGCGCAGACCCTGGCCAACGAACCGGCCTTTGTTGAAGCCGCCGCTCCGGCGCCGGCATCCAACACCTGGCAGCGCCGCATCATCACCACCGGCGCCGGTGACATGGCGGTGTGGGAACGGGCAGGGCAGGGCATGCTGCGCCTGTGCCTGCATGCCCCCGGCACGCGACCGTTGTCGCCGTTGCAGATCGACGCTGGCGACAGCGCCTGGCTGCTGCCTGACCTGCCTGGCCATGGCGCGTCGTGCGAAAGCGAGGGCGCGCTGGATGCCGCCACCGTGGTGGCCGCACTGCTCGCCGCCATTCCCGCCGACAACGCCCTGCCGCTGGTGATCGAAGCGCACGGCGCCGCCGCCGGCTACGTGCCGGCGCTGGTGCAGGTACTGGGCGCAGCGGTTGCCGAGGTCGTACTGCATTCGCCCTGGCTGCTCACCGCCGAAGAACAGGCCTTGCTGCTGCAGGGCCTGCCGAGCACTGTCATTGATCGCGCCGGTGGCTATCTCTGCGATGCCTGGCAGTGGGAGCGCGAGCGCCACCTGCTGTGGCCGTGGCTGCCGCCCAGCGCCGCCGCGCGTCGCCGCGTGGACGCACCGGCGCCTGCGCGGGTGCACGACAACGTGGTGGAGCTGCTGCGCCTGGGCAGCCGCCTGCACGGGCTGTTGCGCGATGTCACCCACCCCGACCTGGCTGCCCGCCTGCGTGCGTTGCCGGTGCCGCTGCGCGTGGTTGGCGATGCCGAATCCGATTACCAGGGGCGCGCTGCCGCCCTGTCTGCCTGAGCCGAAGGACCCCCATGAGCAACGACACCGCAACCGCCGTCATCGACCGCCTGCAATCCAGCTGGGGCGGCAGCATCGTCACCGATGCGGGCGAGCTTGAGTACTTCTCCACCGACGTCTATTCGCAGGGCAAGCCGCTGCTGGCCGTGCTGCGCCCGAATGACGCGCAGCAGTTGGCCGATGCAGTCAAGCAGCTTACCGATGCCGGCGTGGCGGTCATCGCCCGTGGCGGTGGCATGAGCTACACCGGCGGCTATACCGCGGCGCAGAGCCCCAGCGTGCTGGTGGACACCGGCACACTGGACAAGATCGTCGAGATCAACCTGGAAGACGCCTACGTGGTGGTCGAGGCCGGTGTCACCTGGCGCGCGCTCAAGGAAGCGCTGGATGCCAAGGGCGTACGCACGCCGTACTTCGGGCCGATGTCCGGCTCGCATGCCACCGTAGGTGGTGGCATGTCGCAGGGCGCGATTTTCCACGGCACCGCGCGCTATGGCTGCTCGGCCGATGTGGTGCTGGGTCTGCAGGTGGTTACCGCCAATGGCGACATCCTCACCACCGGTTCGGCGGCTGCGGCCAATACCAGCCCGTTCTTCCGTTGGTACGGGCCGGACCTGACCGGTCTGTTCCTGGGCGACTGCGGCCTGCTCGGCATCAAGACGCGCATCGTGCTCAAGCTCATTCCCAAGCATGCGCATATCGACTACCTGTCCTGGCAATTCCCGACGGCCGAAGGCCTGTTCGGTGCCCTGGGTGTGCTCTCGCGGCATGGCCTGGCCAGTGAAACGGCCGCCTTCGACCCCGCACTGACCCGCGTGCGCATGCGCCGCGCCGGCCTGTCCAGCGACGTCAAGGCGCTGACCAACGTGATCAAGAAGGGCGGCCTGATCTCCGGCCTGAAGCTGGCGGTGAAGGGCCGCGATATCGTTGACCAGGAGCAGTTTTCGCTGCACATCACCCTGGAAGGCGACAGCGCCGCCGAGGTGGCCGATCGCGTGGCGCGTGCACGCAAGCTGGTGGGCGAGTTCGGTGAAAGTATCGAACCGTCGATCGCCAGGATGATGGCGGCCAATCCGTTCGCGGCCTGGAACTCGATGCTCGGCCCGCAGGGCGAGCGCTGGGCACCGGTGCACGCGCTGGTGCCGCATTCCAAGGCCACCCGTATGTTCAACGCCCTGCAGGACCTGTTCGCGCGCGAGCAGGAAACCATGGACAAGCACGGTCTGTTCATCGGCACCCTGCTGTCCAGCGTGGGCGCGCAGACGGTGGTGATCGAGCCCTGCATCTATTGGCCGGACAGCCACAACGCCTTCCACCTGCGCACCGTCGATGCCGACCACCGCGAGCGCATCGGCTGCCCGGGTGAACACCTGGACGCACGCGCGGCGGCCGATACCCTCAAGCGGCAGATCGCCGACACCATGCGTGCGCATGGCGCCGCCAACCTGCAGCTGGGCAAGTTCTACGACTACCGCGCCGGCCGTGACCCGGCGGCGTTGGCCGTGCTGGATGCAGTCAAGAACCAGCTCGACCCCAAGGGCCTGATGAATCCTGGTGTGCTCAGCCGCTGAGGGTGCGCTCTAGCCCCTCTCCCTCCGGGAGAGGGGTTGGGGAGAGGGTGGGCGCAGCCTGCTGCGACCTGCGACCTGCGACCTGCGATCACCGACCAACGGCCAGGCCCAATGCCTGGCCGTTCGCGTATGTGCCAGCCCCACTGCCCAGCCTGAACCCCCGTCACTTCCATGGCTGGCCGGTTTCCGTACCATCGGCAACAATATGCCCGCCTGATCCCACCCGGACGGCCCACGTTCGATGCAGATCGGACCGCCACCCGCATCCACCGAGACACTGTGAAAACACCCCAACAACTGCAGGTACTGATAGACGACGGCGTCATCGACGAAGTGCTGCGCCCGCTCAAGAGCGGCAAGGAAGCAGCCGTCTACGTTGTCCGCAGCGGCGATGAAGTCCGTTGCGCCAAGGTTTACAAGGACATGGCGCAGCGCAGTTTCCAGCAGCGCGTGCAGTACCAGGAAGGCCGCAAGGTCCGCGGCAGCCGCGAGGCCCGCGCCATCGGCAAGGCCAGCAACTACGGCCGCAAGCAGGCCGAAGCGGCGTGGAAGAACACCGAGGTGGACGCGCTGTACCAGCTGCGCGATGCCGGCGTGCGGGTGCCCGAGCCGCACGGCTATTTCCATGGCGTGCTGGTGATGGAACTGGTCACCGACGCCGAGGGCTACAGCGCCTCGCGCCTGGGCGAGGTGGAGCTGGACGCCGAGCAGGCCAGTGCGTTCCATGCGGTGCTGGTGCAGCAGGTCAAGCTGATGCTGTGCTGCGGCCTGATCCACGGCGACCTGTCGCCCTACAACGTGCTGGTTGGGCCGGACGGTCCGGTGGTGATCGACTTCCCGCAGGTCGTCAGTGCCGGTGGCAACAACGCCGCGCGCACCATGCTGCTGCGTGACGTCAACAACCTCACCGCCTACCTGGGCCGCAGCGCTCCGGCATTGCTGGATACCTGGTACGGCGAGGAAATGTGGGAGCTTTTCCAGGCCGGTGAACTGCTGCCGGACACGGTGTTGCGCGGGGAATACACCCCTGACGAACGTGCCGTGGACCTGGACAGCGTGCGTGAAGCCATCAATGACGCGCGCGAGGAAGCACTTATCCGTCAGCAGGGCCGCGAAGCGGCGGCTGAATTCGACGACTGAGCCACGCACCCCACCCGTGCACAGAGGTGGGGCATCTCTGGCCGGGCATCGGGTGGAGATAGCGCGACGGCAATCTGGCCCCATTCATTCCGATGACGTCTTCGGGGTGGATTACCGCCCGATGCGCGCGCCTGCAAGGGCACTGTATGCTGGCCGCCGACACCCGCGGAGGCAGGCCCCATGTCGAATGCATCGCCCACGGTCACTGCCAGGCCCGGGATGTTGCCGCGGCTGGCCTGGGCCATGTTGTGGTTGGCGCTGGCCGGCGTGAGCCTGCATTTTCTGGTGGCCGTGCATGCACAGTACGGCCAACTCGACCCCGCGCATTACACGATGTACTGGTCCCGGCGCGGCTGGCTGTGGCTGCACATCGGCGGCGGCGTGCTTGGCATCGTGCTGGGTCCTTTGCAGTTCCTCACCCGCTGGCCCAAGGCCCGGCCGCAGCTGCATCGGTGGCTGGGGCGGACCTACATCGGCGGCATGCTGCTGGCCTGTGCCGCAGCGGTGGGCCTGATCGCCACGTCGCCTGCACCGGCCGCCATCACCACCGCGTTTGCCGGTACCGCCTTGGCCTGGCTGCTCACCGCGCTGGTGGCGATGATCAGCATCCGCCGTGGCAACGTGGCGCGCCACCGGCGCTGGATGACACGGGCCTATCTGGTCACCCTGGCGCCGGTGTTGTTCCGTCTGTTGCTGCCGGCATGGATCGCCAGCGGTCGCGCCCCCGCACCGGATGCAATCGCGTTGTTGTTGTGGAGCAGCTGGGCGCTGCCCTTGCTGCTGCATGCGCTTGTGCTTGCCGGGTGCAGCGCCTGGCGCAGTGGCAGGCAGGCGACGGTGGGCGGCATGGCACCGCCCTGAGCGCATGCGCGCATGTGCCGGATGCGAATGGTTCACATGCGGGGCAGGAAGCGGCTTACCTTCTGTTTGAGCAGCTGCACCAGCAGCGGATCCATGTAGTCGTAGTCATCCGGTATGTCCAGGCAGATGACACGCTTGCCGCCCAGGTGCGCACGGAACTTCGTCGCCAGTTTATTGCGGTGGGCCTTCTCCATCACGAAGATCAGGTCGGCCCACTGCAGCAGTTCCGGTGCTACCGGGGTAGTGGCATCGTTGCCAAGTCCAGCCGATTGGCTCTCAACGCCAGGCCAGGTGGCAAACACCTGCTCTGCGGTGGGGCTGCGCAAACGGTTTTGGGTGCAGATGAAAAGGAGGTTGCGTGCCATCGACCTTGCGTCTCCTGATGTTGGTTGAAAGGCTGCACCACCGCGGCTACCAAGGCGAGTCCGCTCATCATGACAAACCGGCATGCCTGGCTGTAGATGTACGGAAAACAGCCATCAATCAGACGTCGGCCTGCCGATGAAGTCATCCATTGCACGGTACAGTTGCACGGAACCCCTGGCAGCGAGCACGGTGGCCAGCACCGCGACCGGGATGGCGACCCAGAAGGAGGTGAGGGCTGCCCCCTCATCAAGCGGCACAAAACAGGCGGCCGAGCCCAATGCCGTGGCAATCATGCCCAGTATTGTCGAGGTGACCAGTGTGGCGAAGAGTGGCCGCCGGTAACGCCGATAGGCGCTCAGCTGGAAGTGCAGAAGGAGCAATGCCGCAGCAATGCAGACGACCACTTCAAACTGCACCAGCGTTGCGAAGGCTTTCATCGAACTTCCTTTCCGCTGGGTTGGGGCTGGCGGATGCGCCAGCTGGACGGGTATCGATCGCCCGCTGCCTTGCCTGATGGTGCGTCACGCAGTGGCCGGTGCCATGCACCATCGACGTGCGGCGCTCGGGTAGATCCCGGCCTTGCTGTCAGTCGTTTTCAGTTGCTGGGCTGGATATGGTTGCCATCCACTTTCCAGATGCTGCCATCGGTTGTCGAGACATGGATGGGCTTCTTCGCCCACAAACTCCAGAAGACATGTGCTTCGGTAGGCACCGGGTCCATCAGGTGGGTGACGAGCAAGGCCACCGCATCAGGGCTGTCGGGTAGCGTGATGCAACTGCGGGTGAAACCTCGTTGCGCGGTGATTTTCGATCCGTCCACGGTCACACGGTAAGTCCCGCCCAGTGGCACGATGTCGTTCCGGGTGGTGCCAGGGATCAGGTACACCACCCACCTGTCACCCTCAGGCAGCACTACCGGGTTGTAGCTGTCCGAGCAAGGTTGGAACTTCGCGGAGAGGGCCAGCTGGCGTGCCGCAGCGGCACCCGCCTCACTGGGGGTGAGCGGCTGTGGTGCATCAAGTTTCACGGGGGCGGCGGCAGTGCCCTCCGGGGACACGCTTACCCGATAGAGTGCCGCCGGTGTCGCGTCGAAAAAGGTGACAACGAGCCCCTGCGGCGTCTCTTCACTGATCCAGCCACGCACGCGAGGGTCGTGTGCGCCCGCCTTGGCGGCGAGCAGTGCATCGGTGGCAACGGCAGCCGCATGGTCGTGGCGGTAGATTGCCATGCCGGTGACTTCGGCGGCACGCAGCGCGGCCTGCTCGGCGACGGTGCTGGTCGCCGCCGGTACGGCCGGGCTGGCGAGCAATAGCCAGAGCACGGCGAAGGAGGTTGCGGCCTGGCGAATTCCAGTTTCCAACAGACGCATGAGCTGTTTGCTCCGGCTGGGTTGTTGGGGTAGAGCTGGGTAATAGGGCAAGGTTGCTCGGCTTATGGTTCCGAATGATGTCACGACGGGAGCGGCCGATGGATCACCCATTCGCACGCCGATGAGACATCCGCTCTCAGCAACGGCAGAAAGCGGGTCGAAGCAGGGTGGCCCGGGCTGCTCTTCCATGCCAGAGCAATTGCCGCAGGTAGCCGCCGCTGACAGCGAGCAGCATGCGCAAGAGGAGGCCAGGCACGGGCCTTGCCAAGCGCCGGCCCAGGTAATGCAGGCGGGGCAACATTCGATCTGCGAACAACACGGCAATCTGCGCGGACAGCAGGTACATCAGTACATCGATGCCATAGGCATCAAGGAGAACGGCAAGACCTGCGAGCTCCGGGTTGCAGACAATGCACAGAACCACCACCGTGGTGATCAGCGCGATGAACCTGTGAGGTGGCTTGATCTGCTTCATCCGATGCGCTGCATTGCGGTGTGGTAAGTGCCGGCGAATCCCCGTGCCAGCGAAGGCTGGGCAGTCGACCTCAGCGGGATTCGCTCTCCACCACCACCGCCGTGCCATAGCACAACACCTCGGTCAGCCCGCTCATCAACTCGGTGGCGTCATAGCGCACGGCGATGATGGCATTGGCGCCCAGCTGGCGGGCGTGGGTAACCATGTCGCGGTAGGTTTCCTCGCGGGCCTGCTCACATAGCTGGGTGTAGATGGTGATGTTGCCGCCAAACAGCGTCTGCAGCCCGCCAACAAGGTTGCCGATCACCGAGCGCGAGCGCACGGTGATGCCACGCACCAACCCCAGGCTGCGTACGGTGCGATAGCCGGGCAGCTCCAACGCGGTGGTGACCATGGCGTCGTTCAACAGCACATTGATGTTGCGGTTGGCAGGGGAGTTGTAAGGGTCGGTCATGGAGGTTCCTGGTGGCGTTCTCTGTGGCTTGCAGAATTTACTGCCCAACGAGCTCGCGCAGCTCGTTTACCCGGGCGATATTGAGCTGCATCGGGCAGAAGGAATACATCGGTGAGCCGACGTGGGCGCCGGCCAGCTGACAGTGCAGGTCACGGTAGACCAGCCAGGATTTCTGCGCACGGTCCAGTGCGGCCGCATCGTCCGGGCTTTGGTCCAGCAGCCTGCGATAGAAGCTGCGGTAGAGGCGTGTCATCTCCACCTTTGCCTGCTCCGACACGGTGCTGGAGCAGGCATCGACGGTACCGTTGTTGATGCCCCCGGCCTGTTCCAAGCAGGTGTCATATGCCTGCTGGTAGTCCGGTGAACTGGCGGGCGAGGCACACGCAAAGGCCGGCAGTGCCAGCAACAGAAGGAGCATGGGCCGGGTCATCGAATGTCCATGGTTGTCGGCTCCAACGCAGTGGTGCGGGCGCTTCAGCGCCGGGTGAGTTCCTGGCCGTCCACCGTCATCTTCCAGTGGTCATCCACCCGGTGGGGGGGTACAGAAACCACGAAACGGGTGCTCACCGGGCCGACGCCCACAATGAAGTCGTTGCCCTCGTAGGCCTTGATGGGGGCATCAAGGGACTTGCTTACCGAGGGACTGGGCTGGTGTTTGTAGATCACCCGACCACCGCTATCGATCACCAGCAAGGTAGTAGCGGACTCCCAACTGCCAACATAGTCCTGCTTGTCCGCAGGCACCGGCTTGCCGCAGGCCGCCAGCAAAAGGGTGATGGCAAGCGCTGGCAGACTGCTGCGCAACAGCGCGGCGGGACGAGCCGCCAGGCGCTTGGCAGCGGCAAGAGGATGGTGAGGTGCAAATCGCATGCGTGAGTCCTTCCGTTGCACGTTGCGGTTGTGTGTAGTCGCGGCGGGTACTGCGGCAGACAGATTTTACTCTGCCAAGGAACGCTGGCAGGGGCAAGATGCGGTTAGCTTGGCGGCAGGCTGATGGTGTTGGCGTGCGCCGTGGTTCAGCCCGGCCCCGGGTGCCGCCGTCGTGAGCGCGCTGCGGAGCTTGTTCATTCAAGCCGATACCTGGGCTGGAAATCTGGATGCGCTTCAACGCCGGGCCGAGCGCACCGATGGTGAACAAGCAGAACGCGAGGACCAACGCCGGGCCCTCTGCCAAATGATCGCTTCCGAAACAGCCAGCTCAAAACGGATGCTGCGTAACTTCGCAAAGCTCCCGCTCTGGAGTTGAGTGGCAGATAAAAAGGAACCGGGCCGAATGAAGTGTCAGGGGGCAGCGTTACGACCTTTGCTGCGGATGCCGCGCGCTATGGCTGGGGCCAGCAGCAGGCTGGCGATGGCAACTGCAAGTACGCCGAACATGATGGCGGGGCCCATCCAGGCCGGCGATGTGTGCAATGTGGCGCCAAGGGCTCTACCGCCTACGGTGCCGATGATGCCCCCCATCACGGAGAGGGCTGCAATGACGGTCATTCTGCGACCAGAAGTGGGTACTGGATCCGTCATGAAGTTGCTCCTGTGGTTGCGTGCAATAGCTATATCGCGCAGCGAAGCGCGCCGGGGTTGAGTGAATCGCCAGCGCTGCCTCAACAGCCGTCCCTCAACGTAGGGAATGCCATGCTGCCAGCGACTGGATCGTTCTTGAGCATGAGGGTGACCGATGCACCATGATTGACCGGTCCATAGCGGACGTGGACGCTGGCAAGGCTGACCTCCGACGTGTTTCGCATGAAAGGCAAAGCCATCATGTGCGCCGGTATTGACGGGAAGCAGGTTACGGAGTTTTCAGTTCTCAACAGGGCTGGGCCTGCGTGCAACCCGTAGCGCTACGTTGGAAAGGAGCTCGAACCCGAGGTAAAGCACGCCGATGAAGGCCAGGAAGATCCAGCCGCTAGCGCGGTTTGCTCCGCAGTACGTCTCTGTGAGGCAGCGGAAAACTCTTGCGAGAAGCGGGATGCTGAGTGACACGGCCGCGATTGCAGTTGCCGCCACAATCACGAGGCTTACCCTGCCGATGCCAGATGCATGCCATAGATACGCGTTGCGTCGAATTGCGAGGAATGCCCGCAGCGGGAGAAGCGTAATGGCAAACAGGCCCACAAAGCCCAAGGCATGGATTGATCCGGCAAAAAGCAGGTACCGCCAATCTGTCACTGCAATCCAACCCTGGATCAGGCCACGCGGCGAGATGGCGTTCGCTTGAATGCGTTGTTGGGAGTGATCAGCCAGCACCCTGCTGTCGCAATTTGTGGTTGAAGAAGAACCACATGAACATGCCCCAGAAGATACCCGCAACCGGGAAGAGGACAAACGATATCGCCCATGTTTGAGGGACTTCCTTCGCGCCACCCATCAGCCACTGGATCAGGGTGAATAAAACTGCCGTACCCAGGCCCCAACCAAGGATTCCCCTGACAACAACAAATCTCAGCATGCCCTTGCTGCGGATGTTCTGCCACTTCTCGATGTTTCCGGCTTGCATTGCCACTCCTTGACTCCTCATGCCCGGTTTGAACGATGCCGCGAAGCGGCGTCGGCCTGAATCTGGAGGATATCCCAAGTTCGGCGCCACCGCCGTTCGGTCTTCCAGAACCATGATTGGCTTGATACCCACAGCCAGCGTGGGTAAGTCCCCCCAACCTGCACCTTCGTCATGGGGGCGTCGGGGCCAGGGTGGGGTATTGGGATACTCCTGATCGTTAGGTCAGGGTGTCCACTAAAGCGAAGGAACTACCGGTTCGGCTTGAATTAATTGTTAGGCCCGGAAACCCACACTCAGGGCCAGAATTAGAACAGTAATTACTTGCGCGCCCAGAATAAGGCGAAGATCCCCGCGACGGAAGATGAGGGCAGCAACCAGGCTAGTGGGAACGGAAACAATCAGAACCGCGAGGGCAACTGTTGCTAGGCGCTCAATGTCTGATAGGGCGCGTGGTTGCATTGACAGTGAGCAAGCGAAGACAAGAACAAACGCGGCTGCAAAGGCGATACAAAATCGCTCTAGGAATGATCTTTGATGGAGTTGCGCAGTTTCCATTTCCGGGCCTAACGCTCTGAATTAAGCCGCTGCCACGAACTGGCAGTCGGCTTGAATGAGTAGAAAGGAAACTCCCCATCCCTGCGGATAACCGCTCGGTCTTGAAGGACCATGATGGCTCTTACCATCGGTATGTCTGGACGAGGAGTTTCCAATGCGCACTATAACCATTGGTGTGGACTTGGCAGAACAGGTGTTCTCGGTATGTGCGGCTGACGCGGCAGGACGTATTCAAGAACGACGGGAGCTTCGCCGGGAGGCATTCATCCAGTGGCTACCCCGCGTTCCGGAGGGTACGGTGGTGGCGATGGAGGCCTGCAGTGGCGCCCATCACTGGGCGCGCCGCTGCCAGGACTATGGCCTGCAGCCGCGACTGATAGCCGCCCAGTTCGTCGCCCCATTCCGCAAGAGCCGCACGGCCAAGAACGACCGCAACGATGCCGAAGCGATTGCGACCGCTGCCCGTCAGGGCAATATGCGCTTCGTCCCGATCAAGAGCGTGGATCAGCAGATTCGACTGTCATGGCATCGGGTGCGCGAGGGCTACAAAGCCGAAGCACTGGCCACCAGCAACCGGGTGCGCGGGCTGCTGGCCGAGGTCGGCGTGATCGTGGCGCAGAGCGAGGCTGCGCTTCGCCGTGCGCTCGCTGATCTGGACTCCTTGCCAATCCCGTTGTCATTGTCGGAGCTTCTGCGCAACGTCGAAGCGCACCAGCAGCAGCTGCGCGAACGCATCGCGCAGTGCGATCTCCGTATCCAGTCGCACGCCAAGGCCGATGAGGCTTGCATGCGGCTCCAGGCCATCATCGGTGTCGGCCCGCTCACAGCCGATGCCGTGGTAGCGACGATCGGCTCGGCACATGACTTCAAGAATGGCCGGCAGTTCGCCGCGTGGCTGGGTCTGGTGCCGACGCAGCATTCCAGCGGTGGCCGTTCGCGACTTGGTCGCATCAGTTGCCGTGGTGATGGCTATTTGCGAACCCTGTTGATCCAAGGGGCCCGCAGCAGCCTGCAGCGGGCCAAGGCGGTGGCCTGGGAGAAGGCGACGCCGGAGCAACGTTGGATACAGGACATCGAGCGACGACTGCCGTTCGGTAAGGTGCTGGTTGCCATTGCCAACAAGCACGCGCGACAGCTGTGGGCGATGCTGGCACATGGCGAGCGCTACGACGCCGAAGCATGGTTGAAGCATCCGATGGTGCAACGACAGCTGCGTTTGCCGAAGGCGACGAATGAATGATTGATTTTGATTCACCGTCAGCGCGAGCAAAGTAGCAACAGGTCAGACCGACCTGGAGAGAGCCTGGCTAACTATTCGGCGCCATCAGGTGCGACGGTTGATCCCCGCAGCATCGGCAAAGCCGCTGAATGAAAGAGGCCTCCGGGTGCGGTTTTTACCCTGGTCCGGGCGTGAGTCATAGCGTCCAACAAGACCGTTTA
>DKPB01000010.1 GCA_002471015.1 Stenotrophomonas sp. UBA7346 | reverse complement strand
AACCAAAACCAAAACCAAAGCAGAAGCCAAAGCAGAAGCCAAAGCAGAAGCCAAAGCAGAAGCCTTCCACACTTGCTGTTCGCACCGCTCCAGGAAAACCCGGCGCTCCAGCTCCCTAATCGACACAGAAAAACAGCCGGCTTTCGCCGGCTGTTTTCATTCGGCATCAGGCAATCAAGCCCCGATCACGCCTCGACATCTTCCTTGTACGCATCCACCGGGATGCAGGCGCACATGATGTTCTTGTCGCCGTAGACATTGTCCACGCGTGCCACCGGCGGCCAGTACTTCTGCAGCTTCAGCGACGGCAGCGGGAAGGCAGCAAGCTCGCGCGGATACGCATGGGTCCACTCGCTGGCCGACACTGCACCGGCAGTGTGCGGGGCGTGCTTGAGCGGGTTGTCCTCGCGGTCCAGCTTGCCGTCTTCGATGGCCTGGATTTCCTCGCGGATCTGGATCATCGCGTCGATGAAACGGTCCAGCTCATGCTGCGATTCGCTTTCGGTCGGCTCGACCATCAGCGTGCCGGCAACCGGGAAGCTCAGGGTCGGGGCGTGGAAGCCGAAGTCGATCAGGCGCTTGGCCACGTCCTCGGCACCGATGCCGGAGGTCTTCTCCAGCGGACGCACGTCGAGGATGCACTCATGCGCCACCAGACCGTTGCGGCCGGTGTACAGCGTGGCGTAGTGCGGGGCCAGGCGCTTGGCGATGTAGTTGGCGTTGAGCAGTGCCACCTGGGTTGCCTTGCGCAGGCCCGCGGTGCCCATCAGGGTGATGTACATCCAGCTGATCGGCAGGATCGAGGCGCTGCCGAAGCTGGCGGCGCTGACCATGCCGACCGGGCCGTTGTCGCCGAGCTTGCCCGGCAGGAACGGGGCCAGATGCGACTTCACCGCGCACGGGCCAACGCCCGGGCCGCCGCCGCCGTGCGGAATGCAGAAGGTCTTGTGCAGGTTCAGGTGCGACACGTCCGAGCCCCACTTGCCGGGCTTGGCCACGCCGACCAGGGCGTTCATGTTGGCACCGTCGGTGTACACCTGGCCGCCGTGCTTGTGGATGATCTCGCAGATCTCGACCACTTCTTCCTCGAACACGCCATGCGTGGACGGGTAGGTCATCATGATCGCGGCCAGGCGGTCGCTGTACTTCTCGGCGTTGCGGCGGATGTCCTCGACATCGACGTTGCCGTTGCTGTCGGTCTTGGTCACGACCACGGTCATGCCGCACATCTGGGCCGAGGCCGGGTTGGTGCCGTGCGCCGAGTCCGGGATCAGGCAGATGTCGCGATGGCCTTCGCCGCGCGACTGATGGTAGGCGCGGATCGCCAGCAGGCCGGCATATTCGCCCTGCGCGCCGGAGTTCGGCTGCAGGCTGACGGCGTCATAGCCGGTGCACTCGACCAGCATCGCTTCCAGGCCGTCGATCAGTTCCTTGTAGCCCTGGGCCTGATCCGCCGGTGCCAGCGGGTGGATATTGGCGAATTCCGGCCAGGTCACCGGGATCATCTCGGCGGTGGCGTTGAGCTTCATGGTGCAGCTGCCCAGCGGGATCATGGTGCGATCCATCGCCAGGTCCTTGTCGGCCAGCGAACGCAGGTAGCGCAGCATTTCGTGCTCGCTGTGGTGCGTGTTGAACACCGGGTGGGTCAGGAACTCGCTGCTGCGCAGCAGGCTCTTCGGCAGTGCGTCGGCGGTGCTGGCATCCAGTGCATCCACGTCGACGCTGGCGTCGAACAGCTGGCCCAGCGCGACGACGTCGGCGCGGGTGGCGGTTTCGTCCAGGCTGATGCCGACCGAGCCGGCGTCGATGATGCGCAGGTTGATGCCGGCGGCTTCGGACTTGGCTTTCAGCGCAGCCGAATCAACGCCGGTGATATGCAGGGTGTCGAAGAAGTCGTTGCCGACCGCCACGCCCTTGCCACGCAGTGCGGCGGCGAGGATGGCAGCCAGGCGATGGGTGCGGCGGGCAATGCGCTGCAGGCCTTCCGGGCCGTGGTAGACGGCGTACATCGAGGCCATCACCGCCAGCAGCACCTGCGCGGTACAGATGTTGGAGGTGGCCTTCTCGCGGCGGATGTGCTGCTCGCGGGTCTGCAGGGTCAGGCGGTAAGCGGCCTTGCCTTCGGCATCGACCGAGACGCCGATCAGGCGGCCCGGCATCGAGCGCTTGTAGGCATCACGGCAGGCCATGAAGGCAGCATGCGGGCCACCGAAGCCGAACGGCACACCGAAGCGCTGGCTGTTGCCGACGGCGATATCCGCGCCCCATTCGCCTGGGGCGGCGATCAGGGTCAGTGCCAGCAGGTCGGTGGCGACGGCGACCAGACCCTGGCGGGCGTGCACGGCCTCGACCAGCGCCTTGTAGTCGCCAATGTTGCCCAGGCTGTCCGGGTACTGCAGCAGCACGCCGAAGGTATCAGCGCTCAGCGCCTCGGCCGGCTTGCCGATCAGCAGCTCGATGCCCATCGGCTCGGCGCGGGTGCGCAGCAGCTCCAGTGTCTGCGGGTGCACGCTGTCCTGCACGAAGAACACCTTGGACTTGGACTTGGCCGAACGCTTGGCCAGGGTCATCGCTTCGGCGGCGGCGGTGGCTTCGTCCAGCAGCGAGGCGTTGGCGATCTCCATGCCGGTCAGGTCGGCGACCATGGTCTGGAAGTTGATCAACGCTTCCATGCGGCCCTGCGAGATCTCCGCCTGGTACGGCGTGTACGCCGTGTACCACGCCGGGTTCTCGAGGATGTTGCGCAGGATCACGTTCGGCGTATGGGTGCCGTAATAGCCCTGGCCGATGAAGCTGCGCAGGACCTTGTTCTTGTCGGCGATGGCGCGGATCTTGGCCAGCGCGTCGACTTCGGTCAGCGACTCGGGCAGCGCCAGCGGCGCCGGCGACTTGATCGAACCCGGCACGATGGCGTCGGTGAGCGATTCCAGCGAATCATGGCCAACGGTGCGCAGCATCTGCGCGATTTCAGCGTCGTTGGGGCCGATGTGGCGGTCGACGAACGCGGAGTGGTGTTCGAGTTCGCGCAGCGAAGAGGTGTTCTGGGTCATGGCTGACGTCCGGAGAAGGCATGCAGGGCAGGGGCGGTGAGCCAGGTCTGCCCGGTAGCCGTCCGGGTGCCGCGCACGCGCGCCACCACAGTCGGCAAGCCAAAGGCTTACCTCGCGCCCCTCTGTCCTTTTGCCTGAGAGTTTGGAAGCGACGCGACGAGGATCGTGCGCTTCGTGCACCTTCGGCGCCGGATTGAACCGGTCTCTCCAGAGTTTTGATGCAGGTGGTATCGGGCCTGAGCGATTACGGGCGTTTGCGCCTTCGGCAGCGGGGTCAACCGCTTCTCCCACCGTGTACGTACAGCGGGCCGATTATAGCCCGGTACAGCCCGGTAAAGGTCCGGGGCAGACCCGCGCGGCAGCTTGGATTACCATCTGCGTCCCGGTTTCCTTCCCGCGCGTTGCACGCGTCTGGCCGGGCATGCCGGAATACCTACCTGAATCGGGTGAATGTCCGGACAAATTGCCGCATCATGGCCGTGTGGCGCCCTCGCGCCCGGTCCTGTTCATTCTGTCCCCACCCCCGCATCGGCCCCGCGCCGGTGCCGTTGCTGGTTATGAGAACCATGGAAGCAAGCAAGCAGGTTTCGCTGCGCCGGATCGCCCTGTTGGTCGCTGGCCTGTCGATGTTCGGTCCGTTCGCCATCGATGCCGTATTCCCGGCCTTCCCTCAGATGGGCGGTGATCTGGGCGCCGACAAACTGGCCATGCAGCAGGTCATCAGCGTCTATCTGCTGGCCTATGCATTGATGAGCCTGGTGCATGGCGCGCTGTCCGATGCGCTGGGGCGCAAGCGGGTGATCATCGGCGGGCTGGTGGTGTTCATCGCCGCCTCCATTGGCTGTGCGTTGTCGCGCGACATGGGCACGCTGTTGCTGTTCCGCTTCCTGCAGGGGCTGTCGGCCGGCGTGGGCTACATCATCGGCCGCGCGGTGATCCGTGACCTGTACGACGGCGACGAGGCGCAGCGGCTGATGAGCCAGGTGTCGATGATCTTCTCCATCGCCCCGGCCATTGCCCCGATCATCGGTGGCTGGTTGCTGGGCTGGACGCACTGGCAGGGCATCTTCTGGTTCCTGGTGGCGTTCTCGGCGCTGTTGCTGCTGGTCACCTGCATCTGGTTGCCGGAAACCCACCCGCCACATGCGCGCCTGAGCCTGCACCCCAAGCGCTTGCTGCAGGACTACATCAGCATCGGCGTGAACCCGCGCTTCCTGCGCCTGGCGCTGGCCGGCTCGCTGGGCTTTGGCGGGCTGTTCCTGTACATCGCCTCGGCACCGGCCTTCATCCTCGACCTGCTGCACATGAACGAGCGTCAGTTTGCCTGGCTGTTCATCCCCACCATTGGTGGCATGGCACTGGGCGCCTATGCCTCCGGTCGCGCCGCCGGGCGTGTGGACGGGGCGCGGGCGGTGCGCATCGGGTATGGCTTCATGGCAGTGGCTGCGGTGTACAACGTGGCCTACAACGCCTTTGCCGCGCAGATGACGGTGCCGTGGGCGGTGTTGCCGCTGACCCTGACCTCGTTCGGGGTGGCGCTGATCTTCCCGATCCTGACCCTGGCCATTCTCGACATGTACCCGCGCCAACGCGGTACGGCCTCGTCGATGCAGGCGTTCAGCACCCTGGTGACCAATGCCATCATTGCCGGCGTGCTGTCGCCACTGCTCAGCCGCAGCGGTCTCACCCTGGCAATCGGCGCGGCCCTGTTTGCGGTCGGCAGCGGGGTGATGTGGAAATGGGAGCGCATCAGCCAGCGTGCGCGCCGCGAGCAGGACCCGTCCTGACACGATTTCACCCCGTATCGGGGACAATAGCCGCGCCGCCATCATCGGCGGCCGTTCAAAGAGTGAACAACTGATGTCGATCCAATCCAAGGGCCGCCGCGAGGCGAAGAAGAAGCTGGCCGAGCGCGAGCGCAACCGTGCCGAGGCCAACCCCGCCGCCAAGGCCAAGGTCGAGCCGCATGCAGAGCTGCGCGACCAGCAGCGCACCTTGCTGGCTGGCATCGTCCGTCGCGACGGCGAATGGGTACTGGGCATGGACGGCAAGATCGCCGGTGAGACCACCAGTGCCGCCCGCGTGCTGGCCCTGATCATGCAGGCCGCCGAGTGGCACGAGAACAACAATACGCCGGTGCGGCTGGCGTACTCGGATGCACTGAAGGACGCCGCGTATGCCGAGGCGGCCGAGCAGGGCATCGATTTTGATACCTACAAGCGCAACCTGGCCGGTGAGCTGGGGAGCAAGGCCAAGGCGACGGCCGGCACGCACTGAGTCCGCGCATTGCTTGAAAACGACAAGGGCGCCGATGGCGCCCTTGTCGTTTCCGCACCGGCAATGCCCCGGCGCAAGCGGCAAGACCGGCCTGGATCATCGCGCAGATGCCGGCGGATGTCGGCATGGCCTCCGTATTGAAGCCAGTGCCCGGGCGCCGACATCGCTGGCTGTCATGGCGGGTTTGATCCGTGGCACCAATAGGCAATGGCCATAGGGTTCTGCCTTTCCCTCGCAAGCGCACAGTTTTCCTGCGCGGCTGCCGCATCGGCAGGTGACGACGGGCGGGCAGCGGGAGTGCTGCAAGCGCCAAGTGCCAGCATCGACGGTGCCAGCAGTACGCGAACGATAGATCTCACTGGAGTCACAGCCCTGGTTGATGGGAATTGCCTGAGATCGCCAAGCGGGGGGCCTGGATCGCCGCGACGCGCCAGCGAGTATCGGTCATTGGCGCAGCAGTGGGCGTCAAAAGCCCGGGGCTGGGTTATGGCTATAATCCAGCCATGACGTCCCCTGAGCATGGAGGCACACCTGATGTCAGTTGCAGCTATTCCCGATGTGTCGCTGGTTGATAACAGCGAGCAGCGTACCCCCCTGGTCTTGGTGCTGGACTGTTCCGGCAGCATGGGCGGGGCGCCGATCGACCAGCTCAATGCCGGGCTGAAGCTATTGGAACAGCAGCTCAAGTCCGACGTGATCGCGGCCAAGCGCGTGCGCGTGCTGGTGATCGAATACGGTGGCATGGACGACGCCCAGGTGGTTGGCGACTGGTGTGACGCAATGGATTTCACTGCCCCCGTGCTGGCGGCCAACGGCACTACGCCCACCGGTGCTGCGGTGGAACTGGCGCTGCAGGAGATCGAGGATGAAAAGGCCCGTTTCCGTGCAGCAGGTGTCGCCTATACGCGGCCCTGGCTGTTCCTGATGTCCGATGGCAACCCCACCGATGGGTGGGAGACCAGTGCCCAACGCTGCCGTGAGGACGAGGAAAAGAACCGCGTGGCGGTGTTCCCCATCGGTGTTGGCGATGCGGATGTTGCTGTGCTGGGGCAGTTCAGCCGCAACGGCGAGCGTGGGGTGAAGCGCCTGCAGGGGCTGCAGTTCCAGGAGCTGTTCCTGTGGCTGAGCGCCAGCATGCGGGTGGTGTCCAACTCGACGCCGGGCGGCCAGGTACAGCTGCCATCGACCGACACCTGGTCGTTGGCGCCGGTTTGAGCATGGCGTGGCGCGTGGTGGCGGCCTCCGCCACGGGGCGCGCGCACCTTGACCGGGGACAACCCTGCCAGGATGCGTTTGCTTCGGCCAGTGCCGGCGACCTGTTGGTGGCCGCTGTCTGCGATGGTGCCGGTTCGGCGATGCACAGCGACGTGGGCGCACGGCAGGTTGCCGACGGCGTCGTGCAAGCGCTGGTGCGCGTGTTGCAGGCCGGGCCGCGGCCATTGGAGCTGGCGGTGGACGTCCTGCGGCCGTTGATCGAGCAGGCGGTGAATGACGTGCGAGGTGAGCTGGCCATGGCTTCGGTCGCCAACGGCGTGGGCTTTTCCGAGCACGCCTGCACCCTTGTCGGCGTCGCGGCCGATGCGACGGGTGGTTGGTTCTTCCATGTCGGCGACGGTGTCGCGGCTTGCAGGTTTGCGGGGCAGCAGGCAAGCGCGGTGTCGTTGCCCGCCAATGGCGAGTATGCCAATGAGACCTGGTTCGTGACCGGCGACAACTGGCAGCAGCAACTGCGTCTGATGCGTTTCGAAGGACCGGTTGATGCCATCGCGCTGATGTCTGATGGCGTGCAGCCGTTCGCGATGACGCGTGATGGTGCGGATATGTTCCAGCCCTTCTTCGAGCCGGTAGTGCGCTACCTGCGCGGTGTCGACGCCAATACCGGCAGCCAGGCCCTGCACGCGACATTGGCCGATCCGCGCACCGACCACATCACCGGCGACGACAAGACGTTGCTGTTGGCCTTGCCGGTGTAGGCCGATGGCCGCGCGCGAAGGCACGGTGATCCAGGACGGGCGGCGTGCTTCACTGACGCTTGGCCGGCTGATTAAAAGTGGCGGTGCCGGCAGTGTTTTCCTGATCAGAGAGCGCCCGCTGGAGGTTGCCAAGCTCTATCACCCCGGCGTTGATACGCGGGTATATGAGCGCAAGCTGCGCGCCATGCTGGAGTTGAGCCCGGATCTGCCCGACGTGCAGGAAAAGGGCGTGCGGCATGTGCAGATCGCATGGCCCACCGGTCTGTTGCAGGAGCGCGGCGGGCGCTTCATCGGCTTCAGCATGCCGGTACTGGACATTGCCGCCACCAGCGACCTCGAACATGTGCTGCAGGAACGGCAAGCCCGGGCCGAGGGCTTGCCCACCACGCTCGGCGCGAAAGCCACGCTGGCCGCCAACCTGGCGGTGATGCTGGCCGCATTGCATCGCCGCCAGCATTATGTGGTGGACCTGAAACCGCTCAACGTGCGCTTCTACCGCAAATCCCTGTTCATCGCGATGCTGGATTGCGATGGTTTCAGCATCCAGGGAGAATGCGAGCGCTTTCCGGCCGGGCAGGTGACCACCGATTACCTCGCACCGGAGTTCCAGCTGCATGGCGTGAAGCCGGGGGAAGAGGAGGCGCAGGACCGCTTCGCGTTGGCAGTGATGGTGTTCCAACTGCTCAATGCCGGTTTGCATCCCTACAGTGGACGTCCGCAGGGCGCGAATCTGCCCAGTGATCTGCCCGGACGCATCGCCTCGCATCTTTATGCCTACGGGGTTTCCGGCAACTCGCACATCCTGCCGTCGCCGGTCAGTGGCCATCAGGGGTTTCCCGCGCCACTGCGGGAGATGTTCGACCGCGCTTTTTCGCAGCGCCCACTGCAGCGCCCGACCGCGTCGGAATGGGGCGCTCTTCTGCAGGGCTACGCGCGCCGCAGCGCAGGCCAACTCGTCAAATGCGGCAAGGACGGTACGCACCAGCATTTCGCCGGCTTGCCGTGTGCGGCATGCGCGCGCAAGAGCCTGCTGAGCAAAGCGGAACGCGCCACCCGCTCGCATGCGCCGCGTCGCGCCAACGCCGGTAAAAAGCGTCCGCGCGCTGCCGCCGCGCACGGCGCCGTGACACCGGCGCCCCCGCGCAATGTGGCCCGC
>DKPB01000095.1:28211-95100 GCA_002471015.1 Stenotrophomonas sp. UBA7346 | reverse complement strand
GGGAGGGTTTGGGAGGGGTGCCGTGGCTTTGGCTTCCATTCTTGCCCCACCAAAGCCACAAAAAAAAACGCCGCCCTGACAAGGCGGCGTTCGCATTGCGATGGAAGCCGGCAGACCGCCAGCTTCGCGGCTCAGGCCGCGCCTACCGGACCGGCATCCCCTGCGCCCTCGGCTGCCGGCGGGTTCAGGCCCAGCCAGCCGCCGATGATGGCGCGGGCTTCATCCACGCCCTGGCGCGATTCGCCGGAGAAGGTCTGCACGCTCACCGTGTCACCAAAGATCGAATGCAGCTCCTTGCGCACCTTCTGCAGGGTCTGCATCTGCTGGCCACGGCCCAGCTTGTCGGCCTTGGTCAGCAGGGCGTGCGCAGGCAGGCCGCGCTGCACCGCATAGCCCAGCATCTGCCGGTCGTAGTCCTTGAGCGGATGGCGGATGTCCATCACCACCACCAGGCCCTTGAGCGCGTTGCGGGTACGGAAATACTGGTCGATGAAGGCCTGCCAATGGGCCTGCAGGTCCAGGGGCACCTTGGCATAGCCATACCCTGGCAGGTCGACCAGGCTGGCCTCGGGGGTCACCTGGAAAAACACCAGCTGTTGGGTGCGGCCCGGGGTCTTGGAGACACGGGCCAGGGCGTTCTGGCGGGTCAGCGCGTTGAGCGCACTGGACTTGCCGGCGTTGGAGCGACCAGCGAAAGCCACTTCGGCCCCCAGGTCCGGCGGCAATTGCCGAGCGTTGTGGGCGGAAAGCAGGTATCGGGCGCGTTCGATGAGCAATGACATGGGCATAGGATCGCATGTTGCGCCGCCGCGCGCCGAGCCCGCAGCCAGCCGGGTCGGCAAAAATGCTGCGCTGCTTCGTTGACCGTGCCGCAAAACGCCGTTGATAATCCGGGCGATGCCGGCGGAACGCGCCGCCCGGCCCGGTCCACACGGAGCTTCAGCATGCGCCATGCTCGTGTTCTTGCCGTTGCAGCATTGGTAGTTCCCGTAATCGCCGCCGTTGCCTTTGCCCAGAGTTCGGTCACCCCCGTGCCGGACAATGCGCCGGTACAGACCGCCTCGCTGGAGGTGGATTTCAGCAAGACCAAGCCCGGTGACCCGGAAGCAGGCCAGGCCAAGGCTTCGACCTGTGCCGCCTGCCATGGTGCCGACGGCAACTCGCCGGTCGAAATCTATCCGCGCCTGGCCGGCCAGAGCGAGCGCTATATCGCCAAGGAAATGGCCCTGATCGCCAATGGCCAGCGCAATGAAGGCGCGGTGGTGGCCATGCTGCCCTTCGTACAGGGGCTGACCCCGCAGGACATGCGCGATATCGGCGCCTTCTTCGCCACCCAGAAGGCGGGCGCAGGTGTTGCCGACGATACCGCGGTAGCCGAAGGCCCTTACGCAGGCATGAAGTTCTTCGAGGTAGGCCAGAAGCTCTACCGCGGCGGCGACGCCAGCCGTGGCATCCCGGCCTGCATGGCCTGCCATGGCCCGGCCGGTGCCGGCAACCCGGGCCCCGCCTACCCGCATATTGGCGGCCAGCACGCCGGCTATGTGGCCCAGCGCCTGCAGCGGTACAAGGCCGGGCAGACTGGCGAAACCGATGCCTCCCAGTTCAAGATCATGGCCCAGGTCAGCCAGGCCTTGAGCGAACAGGAGATCCAGGCACTGGCCAGCTACGTGCAGGGCCTGCATGATCGCGCCGACGACGCCCAGGCGGTCGCCAGCGCGGCACAGCCCTGATCCTGCAGGCCGCTGCGGCGGCCAGCTGTTTTGTCCACAGGCACGCCGGCCGCTGGGCCGGCGTCTTGCTTTTCCACCGGAGATCTACCCGAAATGAAGCTGTTCCCCCGCATCCTGCTGCTGTTGCTGGCATTGGCCCCGCTGAGCGCCTGCTCGGCTCCCAGTGCCGCCCCCGTTGAAGGCCAGGACTATGACCTGGTAGCCAACCCGGGCCCGTTCGCGCCGTTGGCCGGCAAGATCGAGGTGGTGGAAGTATTTGGCTACACCTGCCCGCACTGTGCCCATTTCGAGCCGCAGTTGAAGGAGTGGGTGAGCAAGCAGCCGGCGGATGTACGCTTCACCGCGGTACCGGCGGCCTTCGGCGGTTACTGGGATTCCTACGCCCGTGCCTTCTATGCCGCAGAGCAGACCGGCGTACTCGGCCGCAGCCACGCCAACGTGTTCAAGGCGCTGCATGAAGATCGCAGCCTGCCGGTGCAGAACGTCACCCCGGCCGAACTGGCTACCTTCTACAGCAGCTACGGCGTGCAGCCGGCCCAGTTCGAGCAGGCCCTGCGCAGCCAGGCGGTGGACGACAAGGTCAAGAACGCCCGCGCCTTCGCCATGCGCGTGCAGGTGCCCGGCACCCCCGCCCTGATCGTCAATGGCAAATACCTGGTCAAGGGCCGTACCTTCGACGACACCCTGCGCATCACCAGTGCGCTGGTCGCAGCTGAGCGCGCTGCCGCACGCAAGTGACCCCAGCGGCGGCGAACCACCCGTTCAGCCGCCGCGCCCGATAATGGCATCATGCGCACGCCGGTCGCGGTGCCGCGGCTGATGCATCAACACAATCCCGCTGGAGACCCCACCCGATGAAGATCCGCCTCGCCTTTGCCCTGGCTGCCCTGCTGCCCTTGATGGTTGCCTGCAAGGCCCAGGACGGCACGGCTGACACCGTTGCCCCGGCAGCACCGGCCACAACCGAACCTGCCGCCGCACCGGAAGCTGCTGCACCGGCCACCACCCCGGCTGAATCGACCGCTGCGCCGGCCGATGCCGCCGCCAGCACCCCGGTCCCGGCCCAGGCCCGCCTGGTCGGCCCGGAACCGGTCGCCGGCACCGACTACATCGCCATCGACGGCGGCCAGCCGTTCCAGCCGGCCACCGGCAAGGTGGAAGTGGCCGAAATCTTCGGCTATGTCTGCCCGGCCTGCGCCCGCTTCCAGCCGCAGGTCAGCTCGTGGAAGGCCGGCCTGCCGGCTGACGTGAACTTCGTCTACGTGCCGGCCGTGTTCGGCGGCGTCTGGGACAACTACGCCCGCGCCTTCTATGCCGCAGAAACCCTCGGCGTGCAGGAAAAGACCCACGACGCGCTGTACGCAGCCATCCACATCGAGCAGACCCTGAAGGGCGAGCGTGGCCAGGATTCGGTGGACGACATCGCCGGCTTCTACGCCAAGCACGGCGTCAACGGCAAGACCTTCGCCGACACCATGGGCAGCTTCGCCGTGGCCGCCAAGGTCAACCGCGCCAAGCAGTTCGCCCAGCGCAGCAAGATCACCGGCACGCCGTCGCTGATCGTCAATGGCAAGTACCTGGTCAAGGGCCAGAGCTATGACGACATGCTGCGCATTGCCGACCACCTGATCGCGCGCGAACGCGCCGCAAACGCCAAGTGAGGTATCAAGGGCCTCGGTAACGAGGCCCTTGAGTTTGACCCGCCGTGAAATCGCACAGCCAAACCCTGCGTCTGCTGACCGCCAACATCCAGGCCGGCTCCAGCACCCGCCGCTACAGCGACTACGTCACCCGTAGCTGGTCGCACGCGCTGCCCGCCGGGCAGAAGCGCTCCAGCCTGGATGCCATTGCCAAGTTGGCCAGCGGCCGCGACATTGTCGGCCTGCAGGAAGCCGACCCGGGCAGCCTGCGCTCGGGCTTCACCAACCAGACCCATTACCTGGCCGAACGCGCCGGCTTCAATTACTGGGCCCACCAGCCCAACCGCCGCATGGGCGGGGTGGCCTCCAGTGCCAATGGCCTGCTCAGCCGCCTGGAACCGGTAGAGGTGCAGGACCACGCCCTGCCCGGCCGTATTGGTGGCCGTGGCCTGCTGGTAGCCCGCTATGGCGATGGCAAGGAAGGCCTGACGGTGGCCGTTGCACATCTGTCGCTGGGCACCGGCTCGCGTCTGTCACAGCTGGACTTCATCTCCGATGTGCTGGCCGACTACCCCAATGCAGTCTTGATGGGCGACTTCAACTGCAAGGCAGATCGCCCTGAGATGCGCGTGCTGTACCACAAGACCCGGCTGCAGCCGCCCAGTTGCCTGGTGCCGACCTTTCCCAGCTGGGGCCCGGACCGCGCCATCGACCACATCCTGATTTCCGACACCATGAAAATGCTGGATACGCGCGCCGTCGCCGCTGCGCATTCGGACCATCTGGCGGTGGAAATGGAAGTACAGGTGCCGGCCAACAGCCTGCGCTGAGCGCCGCTTCAGCCGGCAGCCGGTGGCGGTCGCCGCCGTGCAGTGAGGGTGCTGCCCACCGATGCCACCACCGTACAGCCGATGGCCAGCCACTGCAGGCCACTCAGATGCTCATGCAGCAACAGCAGCGCCCATAACGCCGCCACGGCTGGCTCCATGCTGATCAGGATGCCGAAGGTTTCCTTGGGCAGGCGCTTGAGCGCCATCATCTCCAGCGACATCGGGATGGCGCTGGACACCACCGCCACCATGAAGCCTGCCAACAGGATCTTCGGCTCCAGCAGTGCCGCACCGGCATGGACCACGCCCACCGGCACCACCACCAGCGACGCCGCCAGCAGGCCCAGCGAGACACTGTGGCCGGCATGCAGATGCCCGGCACGCTTGCCGAAGATGATGTACAACGCCCAGCACAGCGCGGCGCCCAGTGCGTAGAGCACTCCCACCGGGTCCAGCGCCTGGCCGCCATCAAGCGGCAACAGCAGCACCAGTCCGGTCAACGCGCAGCCTACCCAGACAAAATCGATCGGCCGCCGCGAGGAGAACATCGCCACTGCCAACGGACCGGTGAACTCGATGGCCACTGCGATACCGAACGGGATCGTGCGCAACGCCATGTAGAACAGCAGGTTCATCAGCCCCAGCGTCAGGCCGTAGCGCAGGATCGCCGCGCCGTCGGCACGGCTGGTATGCCAGCGCCAGGGCCGCCACAACAGCAGCAGGAACAGGGCCGAAAAGCCCACGCGCAGTGCGCTGGTGCCTTGCGCCCCAATCAGCGGGAACAGGTTTTTGGCATAGGAAGTGCCGATCGACAAAGACGTCACCGAGCCGAGCACCGCCAGCACCGGCAGCACCGGCAGCAGCGATGCGAATCGGGAGTTTTGCATGGCGCTAGTGTATTCGGCCAAGCAGGCCAACGCCCGCACCGGCAGCACGCCAAGTGCTCAGCCTGTGCCCCGGTATCAGCCCCATCGCGAGGGGCTGATACCGGCGCATGCACGCCTTACTGGATGAAGGCGATCCGCTGCATCCTGGCGTTGTTGGCGGCGGCCAGCACCTTGGCCATCACCTGGTATTGCGCATCGGGGGACGCATCGATGCGCAGTTCGGGCTGGTTGCCGGCATGCAGCTCAGCCTGGGCCTGCAAGCGTGCCTGCAGATCAGTTATCGCCAGCACCTCGCCATTCCAGTAAAGCTGGTCGGCCGCATCCACCCGCAGCTCGATCGGTGGTGGTGGCTCGACACGCGGCAGTACCTTCTCGCTGCGCTGGGGCAGGTCCACCGGTATCGGCACCGCGACCATCGGCGCGGTCACGATGAAGATGATCAACAACACCAGCATCACGTCCACCAGCGGTGTGACGTTGATATCGGCCAAGGGACGTCCGCTGTTTCCTGCTGCACTGAATGCCATTCCAGTTCCCCCAGGATGAGGCCGCTTGCCTCAATGCCGACGCTACGCCTGACCTGCCCGGTTTCCAGCCCGGTCGCGCGGGTGTGTTCAGCTTTCGTTGATGCTCGGTCAAGGCACGCGCCCGTTCATGTGCGGGTTGGGCTGCTGCTCGGCCGTTGACGCGATGGCCGTTATCCTTCGGCCATGAACAAATTTCTCCTGCTGCCATTGGCCGCCGCTGCCGCGCTGCTCAGCGCCAGCACTTGCGCCCAGAACCTGGACGCGCAGCGCACCGCGATGCGTACTGCCATCGACAACGCCGAGCGCGGTCAGTTCGATGCCAGCGCCGCCGCCCCACTGCGCAACCACCCGCTGTATGGGTGGCTGGAGTTCAGCGCCCTGCGCCGCAACATCGACACCTTGCCCACCGCCCAGGCGCAGGACTTCCTCAAGCGCTACCAGGGCCAGGCCGTGGCCGAGACCTTCCGTGCCACCTGGTTGCCCGCCCTGGCCCGCCGCCAGGACTGGCCGACCCTGCTGGCCAATTACAAGCCAGGCGCCGATGCCGGGCTGAAGTGCGCCGAACTCAACGCACGCCAGGCCACCGGCAAGGCCGATGCGCAATGGACCAGCGACGCACAGGCCCTGTGGCGCAGCGCCGGCAAATCCCTGCCCGATGGCTGCGACCCGGTGTTCGCGGTACTGGCCAGCCGTGGCGGCCTGTCGCCGGCACTGCGCTGGGAGCGCATTGACGCTGCCGCCGACGCCCAACAGGCCGCGGTGATGCGCGCGGCCGCGCGCGGACTGCCGGCGGCGGAGTTGGCCCAGGCCAACGACTACGCCGCCTTCGTCGACAAGCCCGATGCGCGCGCCCTGAACTGGCCGAAGAATGATCGCAGCCGCCGCATTGCCGTCGATGGCCTGCAGAAACTGGCCAAGGCCGACCCCGGTGCTGCCGAACTGCAGCTGCCGCAATACACCCAGGCACTGGCCCTGAGCCCCGCGCAGCAGGGCCAGGTGCTGTACGAAATCGCACTGTGGACGGTGGCCTCCTACCTGCCCGATTCCGCCCGGCGCCTGGCCGCCGTGCCCGAGTCGGCCTATGACGAACGCCTGCACGAATGGCGCACCCGCGAGGCGATGGCACGCGGCGATTGGCCGGCGGCACTGAGCGCCATCCGCAAGATGCCGGCCAGCCAACGCAACGATTCGCGCTGGCGCTGGTTCGAAGGGCGCCTGCTGGAAAAGACCGGCAGAACCGCCGAGGCCACCGCGCTCTACCGCGCTGCGGCCACCGAACCCACCTTCCATGGCTTCCTGGCCGCTGACAAGCTCAAGCAGGCCTACACCTTGTGCCCCTGGAACCCCGGTGACAGCGCCGCCGCCAAGGCCAGCGTCGCCCGCGACCCGGCGCTGGTGCGTGCCATCGAATTGTTCAAGATCGAGCACCCCAGCTGGGCCGCACGCGAATGGGCCGATGCCCTGACCCGTTTCGACGACAGCCAGCGCCGCCTCGCGGTCGAGGTCGCCAGCAACAACGGTTGGTTTGATCGCGCCGTGTTCGCCTTGAAGGGCCCACAGGAAATGCGTCTGTACAACCTGCGCTTCCCGCTGCACCACGACGACACGATCCGCCGCGAAGCCACGCGCAATGCGCTGGACCCGGCCTGGATTGCGGCCGAAATCCGCGCCGAGAGCATCTTCAATCCCAATGCCCGCTCGCCGGCCAACGCCATGGGCCTGATGCAGGTGCTGCCGGCCACCGGCGCCAGCGTGGCCAAGAGCATTGGTTTGAGCGGCTATGGCGGTGCGTCCAGCCTGTATGACTCGGACACCAACATCGCCATCGGTACCGCCTATCTGCGCCAGTTGATGGACAAGTACAACGGCCTGCCCTACGTCACCATCGCCGCCTACAACGCCGGCCCGACGCCGACTGCCCGCTGGCAGACCCAGCGTCCGAATTACGATCCGGATTTCTGGATCGAGACGATCAGCTACAAGGAAACCCGCGAGTACGTGGCCCGCGTGCTGGCCTTCAGTGTGATCTACGACTGGCGCCTCAACGGCAACGCGCTGACCCTGAGCGACCGCATGGTTGGCAAGACCCAAGGCGCGCGCAAGGCCTTCAGTTGCCAGCAAGCGCAATAGCACCTGTAGTGCCGAGCCATGCTCGGCTGAGGCGTCAACGGTAGTGCCCCCTGCCGAGCATGGCTCGGCCCTACCGCCTTAGCCCCTCTCCTGCGCAGCGGGAGAGGGGTTGGGGTGAGGGCAGCTCTTCGCTGGGAAAGCCCCTGCCGAGCATGGCTCGGCGCTACATGTGCCCTACCCCATCCGACTTATCATGCCTGCATGAAAACCTATCTCGTCGGCGGCGCTGTCCGCGATTCCCTGCTTGGCCTGCAACCCGGTGACCGTGACTGGGTGGTGGTGGGCGCTACCCAGGCGCAGATGGAAGCCGATGGCTTCAAGGCCGTAGGCAAGGATTTCCCGGTGTTCCTGCATCCACATACCGGTGAGGAACATGCACTGGCGCGCACCGAGCGCAAATCCGGCCGTGGCTACCGCGGCTTCGTGGTCGATGCCGATCCTTCTGTGACGTTGGAAGAAGACCTGCAGCGCCGCGACTTCACCATCAACGCCATCGCCCGTGATGAGGAAACCGGCGAGCTGGTCGACCCCTGGGGCGGCGTGCGCGACATCGAGCAACGCGTGCTGCGCCATGTGGGCCCGGCCTTTGTTGAAGATCCGCTGCGTGTACTGCGTGCGGCGCGCTTCATGGCGCGCTTCGCGCCCCTGGGTTTTACCCTGGCGCCAGAAACGGCAACGCTGATGCGCGAAATGGCCGCCAGCGGCGAACTGGATGCACTGGTACCCGAGCGCATCTGGCAGGAACTGCGGCGCAGTCTGACGATGAAAAAGCCCTCGGCGTTCCTGCGTTGCCTGCACGATACCGGCGCGCTGGCGGTGATCCTGCCGGAGGTCGACGCGCTCTATGGCATACCGCAACGCGCCGAGTTCCACCCGGAAGTGGATACCGGCGTGCACCAGGAAATGGTCAGCGACATGGCCGCACAACTGGCGCCAGGCGATGACCTGATCGGCTTCGCTGCCCTCACCCACGATCTTGGCAAGGCACTGACGCCGGCCGATGAACTGCCCCGCCACATCATGCATGAGCAGCGCGGCCTGAAGCCTCTGGCCACGCTCTGCGACCGCTTGAAGATTCCGCTCGACCACCGGCTGTTGGCCGAAGCGGTCTGCCGCGAGCACCTCAACGTGCACCGCATCGACGAGTTGCGCGATGCCACCGTGCTGGAGCTGATCCAGCGCTGCGATGGCTTCCGCCGTCCCGAGCGCATTGCGCAGCTGGCCCTGGTCTGCGAATGCGACAAGCGCGGTCGGCTCGGTTTCGAAAACAGCGACTACCCGCAACGGGCCACCCTGGAGCGCCTGCATGCAGCGGCGCTGGCGATCAATGCCCGCGATATCGCCACCGAAGGCCTGCAAGGCCCGGCCATTGGCGAGGCCTTGAAGAAGGCACGCATCAAGGCAATCAGTGCTGCGCGCTGATTGCCCGCCGCTGTTGCAGCCGTTGGATGTTGTAGGAGCGGCGTAAGCCGCGAAGCGGGTAATGCAACAGCAACGCACGCCGAATGCAATTGCCCAATCTACCGATGATCTCGGCATTGTCGGTTTCGCGGCTTACGCCGCTCCCACACGCCTGTGACTGGCCACCTCAGATCTTGAGGTAGATCTTGCGACGGTCCATCCACGCCATCGGCAACCACCACAGCGCGACGAAGCTCAGCGCCATCACCAGCGAGGCGAACTGTGCGCCCGCCAGCGGGCTCAGCCAGCGATTGAACAGGTGTTCCCACAGCCAGCCCCAACTGCCGGTGGCCATCATCGCCAGCACCATCGCCGAGGAGCCGGCATAGGCAGTGATCGCGTTGACACCAAAGCGGCGGCCCAGCGCCGGCCATTGCCGGCAATCGATCAGGATGTGTGCCATCCAAAGGCCAGCAAATGCCCAGCCGCCGGTCCACAGCACATAGGATGGCGTCCACAGGTTCTTGTTCAAGGGCAACCACTGCGCCCAGATACCCCCCACCAGCAGCAACAGCACCGCCACCGGCAGCAATCGCCACGGCCGTTGCCGCAACAAGGCACCCGCGCGCAGGCCCAGCAAGGTCGAGGCCAGTGCGCCCAAAGTGGACATCAAGCCTTCCGGATCATGGCCATGGCCGGTTGCCGGATCGTATTGGTAGAGCAGCGCGCCAAACAGCCGGGTATCCACGCGGCTGTCGACATTGAGCCAGGGCTCGATCGAACCGCCAGCAGCCAGTAGTGCCGCATAGCCCACCACCAGCACGCCAAGGCACAAGGTCTGCGCCTTCGGCTTCAGCCAGATGGCAGCCATGCCGGCAAACGCAAAACACAGCCCAATGCGTTGCAACACGCCCCAGGGCCGGTAGTGCGGCAGATCCAGCCACCACCAGGCCAGGAAGTGCAGCAGCAACCCCAGACCCAGGATGCGTGCGGCGCGGATCAATACCGTGCGTGTCAACGCACGACGGTCAGCGCCCTGCTCCACCCGCGGCACCACGCCCAGCGCGATGGACACGCCAACGATCACCAGGAAGAACGGGAACACCAGATCGGTCGGCGTGCAGCCATGCCACTCCGAATGCAACAGCGGTGCGTACACGTGGCTCCAGCTGCCTGGATTGTTGACCAGCAGCATGGCCGCCACGGTGATGCCACGCAGGGCATCCACCGAGGCATAACGGATGGCTTTGTTCATACCCTGGAACTCAGTCGCGCTGACCGGCGATCCAGGTGGCCTGCACCTGCAGGTCGCTGTCCAGCAGGACGAAGTCGGCCTGGTAGCCAACCGCAATCTGCCCGTAGCGATCATCCAGCCCCAGGAACTGCGCCGGATACGTCGATGCCATGCGCGAGGCTTCAGCCAGCGAAAGACCCAACAAGCCAACCGTGTTGCGCACGGCAGTGATCATGTCCAGTGCCGAACCCGCCAAGGCACCCGCGGCATTGCGGACCACACCATCAACGGCGGTGATGGTTTCGCCATACAGCTCAAACGCCGGGTTGTCCGAGCCCACCATCGGCATCGCATCGGTGACCAGGAACACCTTGCCACGTGGCTTGGCCGCCAGCGCCACGCGCAGGCTCGCCGGATGCACGTGCACGCCATCGACGATGACGCCGCACCAGCTGTCGGCATCTTCCAGCGCCGCACCCACCGCGCCGGGATCACGTCCCTGCAACGGCGACATCGCGTTGTACAGATGGGTGAAACCGGTGATGCCCGCATCCAGACCCACACGGATCTCGTCGTAGGTACCCGCGGTGTGACCCGCTGCCACGATCGCGCCATTGGCGACCATCTGCTGGATGGTTTCCCGCGGTACGCGCTCCGGCGCCAGCGTGATCAGGGTGACGCCGTTGTCCAGCGCGGTGGCCATGCGTACTTCGTCGGCATCCGGCACGCGGAACTTGCCCGCATCGTGGGTGCCCTTGCGTGCCGGCGCGATGTACGGGCCTTCCAGGTGGATGCCGAGCACGCCCGGCACCTTGGCGGCAATCGCCTCGCGGGTGGCCTGCACCGCGCGCGCCATCACCTCGGCATCGTCGCTGATCAGGGTCGGCAGCATGCCGGTGGTGCCGTAGCGGCGATGCCCGGCCACCATCGTGCGCAGGGCGTCAACGTCGGTCTGGTTGTTGAACAGCGCGCCGCCGCCACCGTTGACCTGGGCATCGATGAAGCCGGGCAGCAGCCAGCCGCCGCCCAGGTCCACCTGCGCGTCGGCCGCGGCAACCGCCGGGTCATCGCTGGCGACGACCGCGCTGATGCGGCCGTCCTCGATCAGTACCGCGACATCGTCACGGAAGTTCTCGCCGGCAAGTACCCGGCCATTGCGCAGCGCGGTTTTCATCAGACGGTTTCCGTCACCTTGTTGAGGTGCGGCGGCAGGTCCGGGTTGTTGCCACGGCGCAGCGCCAGCGCGTTGATCGCGCGGTAGAAGCTCTGGATGGTCAACAGCGGTGCGCACAGCGGGTGCGGTGCCTCGGCGGTCGGCAGGTTGCCACCCGCGCCGGTCAGCCACACCTGCGCGCCGCGGGCGGCGAACTCCTCGGCCACGGCACGGGTGCCGGCGCCGGTTTCATCAGGCTGGGCAAAGGCCAGCACCGGGAAGTCCTTGCCCACCAGCGCCATCGGGCCATGCTTCACTTCGGCCGAGCTGTAGCCTTCGGCATGCAGGCCGCAGGTTTCCTTGAATTTCAGCGCCGCTTCCTGCGCTGCCGCCAGGCCCGGGCCACGGCCGAGCACGAACAGGTTGTGGGCATCGACCAGGCCGTTGGTGACTGCGCTCCAGTCGCACTCCCAGGCCTTGCCCATCGCCGCCGGCAATGCGTCCAGGGCGGCGATCAGGGCCGCATCATTCTTCCAGTAGGCCCCCAGCTGCAGGATCGCCGCCAGCGAGGCCAGGTAGCTCTTGGTCGCGGCGACGCTGCGCTCGGCACCGGCGCCCAGCGGGATCACGGTTTCGGCCAGCAGGGCCAGCGGCGAATCCTCGACGTTGACCAGCGCCACCACACGCGCGCCGGCCGCCTTGGCAGCCTCGGCATTGCGCAGCAGGTCCGGGCTCTTGCCCGACTGCGAGATGACGATGTACAGCGCGCCGCGCAGCTGCAGCGGCGCTTCATAGACCGAGCCCACCGACGGCGACGCCGAAGCGGTCACCAGGCCAAGCTGGGTCTCGAACAGATACTTGGCATAGGTTGCCGCGTGATCGGAACTGCCGCGTGCGCAGGTGACAACGAACGGGGGCGGGTTCTGGCGCAGGTCTGCGGCCAGGGCCTGCACCACGTCGCGGTTGCGTGCGAACTGGGCGGCGATGACAGAGGCGCTTTGTGCCGCCTCGTTGAACATCAGGGTTTCGGTTTCACTGGGCAGTGCCATGGATCATTACTCGGAAAGGTCGGGGGGAGATGAGGGAGGTCGCGACGCCTGCTGGCGCAACGGCGCGGTGGAGCCACGTACCACCAGCTGCGGTACGAAGCCCTGGTTCTGCAATTGGGCCGGGCTGTCTTCGTAGGCGTCGGTACGCAGCTGGCTGATCAGCAGCCGCGCGGCATGGCGGGCGATATCGCCGGTGGCCTGCTTGGCGGTGGTCAGTGCCGGCCACGACTGGCGCGAGAACGGGCTGTCCTCGAAGCCGGCAATGGACAGGTCATACGGCACGTTCAAGCCGGCCGAATTGGCCGCCGCCAGCACGCCGGCGGCGATTTCGTCGTTGGAGCCGAAGATCGCGGTTGGCGGCTCGCGCAGCGCCAGCAGGCGGCGCGCACCACGGAAGCCATCGTCGAAGGTGTAGTCACCCGGAATCACCAGGTGCTTGTCCAGGTTGATCCCGTAATCCTTCAATGCCGCCTCGTAGCCGGCATAACGCTCGCCACTGGAGCGGTGCGAGGTACCGCCCCACAGGAAGCCGATGCGCTGGTGGCCCAGCTGGATCAGGTGCTCGGTGATTTCATAGGCGGCGTCACGGTCATCGACAAACACGCAGGCGCCATCACCCGGGTCTTCGGTGGCGGCGATGATGCGCACGGTCTTGATGCCGCGTGCATTCAGTGCAGCCACCAGCTCCGGGCGCTCGGACATCGGCGCGGTCAGCACCAGCCCGGCCAGGCGCGAGCGCTGTACCCAATCGGCCAGTTCCTCGGCCAGCATCGGCGAGGTCGAGTCGCAGGGATGGATCTGCAGGCCGAAGCCGGTTTCGCGGCAGGCCGACAGCACGCCGTTCTGTACCCCGATGATGTGGTACGGATTGGGGTTGTCGTAGACCAGCCCGATCACGAAGGTGGTGTTGCTGCGCAGGTTGCGGGCGGACGGATCCGGCTCGTAGTCCAGCTCGGCCACCGCCCGCAGCACGCGGGCGCGGGTGGCCTGCATCACCGATGGCTCGTTGTTGATCACCCGCGAGACGGTCTTCAAAGAGACCTTGGCCCGCTCGGCGACATCCTTGATGGTGGGTCTACGCATTACCGGTTCCCGCGTTGGCTCGATTGACGCCATGATGCTTGATTCAGGCGCCACGTGCCTTGCCCGCGTTATGGCCAACCGTGCCGAAGTACAGGATGTACAGGTAGCAGGGAACCATCAGTGCGGCAAAACCCAGCTGGAAGTGTTCCGGGTAGGCATGTTTGAACAGGGCAAAGGCCTGCGGCACGATCGCGCCGCCTGCGATACCCATCACCAGCAGGGCCGAACCGGTCTGGGTGAAGCGCCCCAGGCCGCGGATCGCCAGCGGGAAGATCGCCGGCCACATCATGGCGTTGGCAAAACCCAGTGCGGCGACAAAGCCCACCGAAACGTAGCCCTTGGTGAAGAACGCACCCAAGGTGAAGACCACGCCCAGTACCGCCGAAACCGCCAGGTACTTCTCCTGGGAGATGAAGCGCGGAATCAGCAGCAAGCCAATCACATAGCCCACCAGCATCGCGAACAGGGTGAAGGAAGTGAAAAACTTGGTCTGGTCCAGCGGCAGACCAAAGGCGTGGCCGTAGGTACCAATGGCGTCACCTGCCATCACCTCCACGCCAACGTACAGAAACAGGCAGATGACGCCCAGCCACAGGTGCGGAAACTGGAAAATGCTCTTGCGGTCATCGCTGGCTGCGCCCGGCGCCGAGTTGGCGCTTTCGGCGCTGATCTCCGGCAACGGCGACATCAACACCGCAACCGCCGCGACAACCAGAATGCCGAACATCACCAGATAGAAGCCACGGATGCCACCGGCAAATCCGGAAAGCAGTGCCTCGCGCGTAACCGGGTCGGCCTGGGCTACCTCGGCCGCGAGATCGCCCACGCCATGCAGTACCAGCGACCCAAGCAGCAACGGTGCAAGGATGCCCGCGATCTTGTTGCAGATGCCCATCAGGGCAATGCGACGCGCCGCGGTTTCAATCGGGCCAAGGATTGAAATATAGGGATTGACCGAAGTCTGCAACAGCGCCATGCCGCCCCCAAGCACGAACAGGCTTGCAAGTGCGCCCGGGAAAATGCGCCAGGTGGCGAACTGGCCAAAGGCCGCCGCGCCGATGGCCATCACCGCCAGGCTCAACGCCAAACCCTTCTTCATGCCTGTGCGGCGCAGGATCCAGGATGCCGGGATCGCAAGGAAGAAATAGGACAGGTAGAACACCATCAGCACGAGGAAGGCCGAGATCTCGGTTACCTGGAAGGCCAACTGCACGAAGGTGATCAACGGACCGTTGAGCCAGGTGAAGAAGCCGAGGATGAAAAACAGAACGCCGACGATGGCGATGGAAGACGCCATGCTGGTGCGCGGCGTGGAGACGGGGACAGCAGACATGAGGGCTCCTGCGATGCGGAAGACGGGCGTGGCCGCCTGGCGAGAACGTGGGAACAACGTTGTCACATTCTCTGTTTGCATCGGACAGGTTTGTCAACAATGCGTAAGCACATAAGCAATGGTCGCAACAGCAACCAAGTGCCTGCAACGTAGGCAACTGAACGCTTTGTAGGACAAACCCCTAGGAATTTCCTTGCTATCGACGACCGCTGCCGCGAAGGCAACGGACAGCGGGTTCGCGCAACTGCGCTGCAGCGCAACATCGAAAGCTGCAATTATTCGTTGACATCGTTGTCAGAACGATTACAGACTCGGCCCCCGAATGGCGTCCTCAAGGGCGCTCCCCCACCGCCATAGGGAACCCGAGTGACCGCTGTCGTCCCCCCACTGCAGACCACCCGCCAGCACCCCGCCCCCCGGCCGTTCTTTGCTGCGGATGTGGGCGGCACCCATGTCCGCGTCGGCTTGATCCAGGCCGGCAGTGGTACTGGCCCGGCCATCGAAGTGCAGTCCTACCGCAAGTACCGCAATGCCGACTACCCGGGCCTGGACGCGATCCTGGCCGACTTTGCCGCCAGCCAACCGCCGGTGAGCGAATGCGTGATTGCCACCGCCGGCTATGCACTGCCCGATGGCACCGTCATTTCCGCCAACCTGCCCTGGCCGCTTTCGTCCACCCGCATCCGCGAGGACCTCGGCTTCGAAGCCGTGCATCTGGTCAACGACTTCGAAGCGGTCGCCCACGCCGCAGCCCACATCAACGCCAGCCAGGTACTGCAACTGACCGGCCCGGCCACCGTCGAACGCGGCCCCACCCTGGTGGTGGGCCCGGGCACCGGTCTGGGCGCTGCGGTGTGGATCCCGTTGGCGGATCGCTCCGTGGTACTGGCCACCGAAGCCGGCCAGGCGTCACTGGCAGCGACCACCGAGCTGGAAATGGCGGTACTGCAGCAGATGCAGCGCGACCGCCCGCATGTATCCATTGAACAGGCCCTGTCCGGCCCGGGCCTGCTCAACCTGTACAACGCGCTGTGCGCGGTGCGCGGCGCCACACCGGTGCACACCACCCCGGACGCCGTCAGTGCCGCCGCCTGCGATGGCAGCGACCCGCTGGCCGTGGAAACCCTGCAGCTGTTCTGCGGCATCCTCGGCTCCACCATCGGCGACATGGCCCTGCTGTACGGCACGCAGGGCGGCATCTATCTGGCGGGCGGCATCCTGCCGAAGATCAGTCAATTTCTTTTGAACAGCAGCTTTGTCGAGCGGTTCCTCAACAAGGGGCCGATGGGCAAGGCGCTGCAAAGCATCCCCGTGAAGCTGGTAGAGCACGGGCAACTGGGCGTCATCGGCGCCGCCAGTTGGTATCTGGAAAAGTCGGCCACGTAAGCCTTCAGCAGCATAAGCAACAGATGTACCAGCAGGACCCGTAGTTACGCGGCACCTCGTGCCAACCATCAAGATGTTGAGGAGAGACAACATGCATCGCAAGACCCTGCTTTCTGCAGCCATCGTCAGCTGCCTTGCTTTCAGTGCACACGCGCAGGAAGCAACCCCGAACGCAACCGACCTGGACACCGTGGTTGTGACCGGCATCCGCGCCAGCCTTGAGAAGTCACTGGACACCAAGCGCAACAACGACACGGTATCCGAGTCGATCACTGCCGAAGACATCGGCAAGTTCCCGAACACCAACGCCGCCGAAGCGATGGCGCTGATCCCGGGTGTCACCATCGACCGTCGCTTCGGCCAGGGTGAGCGCGTCAGCATCGACGGCACCGACCCCAGCCTCAACCTGAGCTTCATCGACGGCCACCCGGTTGCACAGGCCATCTGGCTGTACGGCGAGTCGCCGAACCGTGGCTTCGACTACACCATGCTGGCCCCGGAAGTGCTGGGCCGCCTGGAAATCATCAAGTCCTCCGAAGCCCGCCTGCCGGAAGGCAGCCTCGGCGGCACCGTGATGATGCATTCGCGCAAGCCGCTGGACATGGACGCCAATTCGGTCAGCGGTTCGGTCGGCTACAGCTACAACGACCAGGCCGAGAAGGGCAGCCCGAACATCTCGGTGCTCTACAGCTGGAAGAACGACGACTCCACCTGGGGCGTCAACGTCGCCGCCCAGCGCCATGAAGAAAAGGTGGATCGCCAGGGTATCGAGATCTTCGGTTACAGCACCGTTGCCGACTTTGCCGCCGTCAACCCGAACGTCGCCGCACAGATCGCCAAGGGTGAGCTGCGCCCGACCGACCGCGTTGCGCAGGAAATCAACGTTGCCTACTTCCAGCAGGAGCGCAAGCGTGACAGCGCCCTGGTGAACCTGCAGTTCAAGCCCAACGACCAGTTCGAGGGCACCTTGAGCGGCCTGTACATCAAGGAGAACTTCGACAGCTACAACCAGTCGATGTACAACTTCATGACGCAGAACAATTCGTCCATGCAGGCCGTCGACTACTTCAACCCGACCGGCCCGGGCGGCTTCGTCACCGGCGGTCACACCAATGCCAACCCCGGCAGCGGCACCGGCATCATCTACGACAACCAGGTGCGCTTCTCGGAAGTGACCACCAAGGGCGTGGACCTGGACCTGCAGTACCGCGGTGATGGCTGGAAGCTGGGCGGCAAGCTCGGTACCAGCAAGTCCGAGAACCCGAACATCAGCCAGTACCTGATCGAACCCGTGTACAGCGGCGCCTACACCTGGGACTACCGCAAGGGCTTCCAGGCCGATGACCAGGCGGATTACTACGATCCGGCCAACTGGGGCAACATCTTCGGCAACAACGGCGTGTTCAGTTCCGAAGCCAAGGACAAGTACGCGCAGCTGGACTTCAGCAAGAACTTCGACAGCATCTTCAACCAGTTGCTGGTCGGCGTGCGTCGCACCGAGCACACCGAAAACTACGGCCTGGGCGTGTATGGCGGCGTTCGTACCGGCACGCTCGCCGACGTTGGCACCATCGGCAACACCAACCTGCTCGGCAGCCTGGGCGGCATCTTCGGCAATACCAGCCAGCATCCGCAGGTCGGCCAGGGCAACGTGATCGATTGGGTCCATGGCAGCCCGGTGGACTATTCGCGCTCCGATGCTTCCAGCCTGCTGAACAACACCTGGGAGCTCGAGCAGAAGACCACGGCCGCCTATACGCAGCTGAACTTCTCCACCGGCGCACTGCGCGGCAACGTCGGCCTGCGTTGGGTCCAGACCAAGACCGACAGCAGCGCCTATGTGTACGGCGACAACCAGCCAGTGTTGCCGGCACCGGCCGAGTGGTGGCAGACCAGCAAGAGCAAGAAGAGCAACATGCTGCCGTCCGTCAACCTCGTCTATGACAATGGCGGCGACGTGGTGCTGCGTGCCTCGGCTGCCAAGGTTATCGCCTGGGCTCCGTACAACCTGATGTCGAACAACCTGTTCCTCAACGACACCATGATGACCGGCTCGGGCGGCAACCCGGACCTGGATCCGTACAAGGCCTACAACTTCAACTTCTCGGCCGAGTGGTACTTCGCTCCGCAGTCGGTGCTGGCAGGCTCGGTGTTCCTGAAGCAGACCCAGAACTACGTGCTGCAGACCCCGGGCACGGAGCGCCGTTACAACTCGATGCGTGACAGCAACCCGACCACCTGGTTGACCACGGTGGGTTCGCACGGCTGTACCGCTGATGGCTTCTGCGACTACAGCGTCACCCGCCCGCGCAATGCCGGTGGTGCCAGTGTCCGCGGCTTCAACGTCAACTACCAGCAGGCCTTCGGCGACACTGGCCTGGGCTTGATCGCGAACTACACCTACGCAACCGGCGATACCGATGCCGGCAACAACATGCCCTACCTGTCGCGCAGCACCGTCAGCGTCAGCCCGTACTTTGAGAACGAGCAGTTCAGCGCCCGTGTCAACTACAACTGGCGCAGCAAGTACGAAGGCGTTGGCTATGTTGCCGGTGCACCGGCGGCCACCACCGCCGCGTATGCCGACCTGAGCGCAAGCCTGGGCTGGAACTTCACCGACAACCTGAGCCTGTCGCTGGATGCGATGAACCTGCTCAACGAAAAGTACCGCCAGTACGTCGCCCAGGAAGAGGCACTCGCTGCGGAATACTTCACCGGCCGCCGCTACATGGCCAACCTGCGCTTCAAGTTCTGATCCATGCCGGCAGGCAACATCGCCGGTTAGCGTGACCCGCCGGGCCTGGATCATTCCGGGCCCGGCTTTTTTTTGCAGGTCGTGTCGGCTCATGCTCGGCATTGCCCAGCTTCATGTAGTGCCGAGCCATGCTCGGCATTGCCCCGCTTCATGTAGTGCCGAGCCATGCTCGGCATTGCCCTGCTTCATGTAGTGCCGAGCCATGCTCGGCAACGCACGCATTGTCGAGCCAAGCCCCTGCCGAGCATGGCTCGGCACTACAACAACAGAAGCAACAGCAACACCCTGCCGAGCATGGCTCGGCACTACAACAACAAAAGCAACAACAACACCTTGCCGAGCATGGCTCGGCACTACAACAACAGAAGCAACAGCAACACCTTGCCGGGCATGGCTCGGCACTACACAAGATCCATGTGGCAGGACACACTGCCGCCCATGCAAAAACAGACAGGAGCTCCGCCCATGACGAAGTCCTTCCACAAGCGCAGCCGCGCGCCGTGGCTCAGCAGTTGCGTATTGCTGGGCATGTCCGCCCTGCAGGTGCAGGCCGCCGACACCACCTCCGCCCCTACGCTCATTCCCCTGCCGGCCAGCTACCAGGCAGACGGCGGCAAGGACTTCGTACTGCAGAATTCCGCACGCGTCGGCGGCAACGATGAGGCCGCACGCCGCGCCGCCGCGCAGTTCGTGACCCTGCTCAAGCAGAACGGTGGCCCGACCCTTGCCGTGGCCGACAACGCTGGCAAGGCGCAGATCCGCTTCCGCCTGGACCCCTCGGCCACCAACACCGCTGAAGGCTACTCGCTGAAGGCATCCAACACCGGCATCGACATCAGCGCAGGTGATGATGTCGGCCTGTTCTACGGCGCGGTCACCGCCGCCCAGCTGCTGACCGGCAATACGCCCGGCCAGGTTGCCGCCGCCACCATCAACGACACCCCGCGCTTCCCGTGGCGTGGCTTCATGCTCGATTCGGCGCGCCACTTCCAGAGCATGGACGAGATCAAGAAGCTGCTCGATGCGATGGCGCAGCACAAGCTCAACACTTTCCACTGGCACCTGACCGATGACCAGGGCTGGCGCATGGAGATCAAGCGCTACCCGAAACTGACCGAAGTCGGCAGCTGCCGCGTGCCGCTGGGTGATGCCAGCCGCAATGCCGCCACCGGCGAAGCCCGCCAGTACTGCGGTTACTACACCCAGGAACAGATCCGCGAAATCATCGCCTACGCGGCCGAACGCCACATCCAGGTCATCCCGGAAATCGACGTGCCCGGCCACGCCACCGCCGCCATCGTCGCCTACCCGGAACTGGGCACCACTGACCAGAAGCTGGTCATCGACAACCAGTGGGGCGTGTTCCCCAACCTGTTCAACACCGAGGAAAGCACCTTCCAGTTCCTGGAAAACGTGCTGGAAGAAGTGATTGAAATGTTCCCGTCCAAGTACGTGCACGTCGGCGGCGACGAAGCGGTCAAGGACCAGTGGATTGCCTCCAAGCGCGTGCAGGAACGCATGCGTGAACTCGGCGCGAAGGATGAAATGGAAATGCAGAGCCATATCATCAAGCGCCTGGAGAAGTTCCTGGAGCAGCACGACCGCCGCCTGATCGGCTGGGACGAGATCCTCGAAGGCGGCCTGCCGCCGGAGGCCACGGTGATGTCCTGGCGCGGCACCGAGGGCGGGCTCAAGGCCGCCAGCGAAGGTCATGACGTGGTGATGTCGCCGGTCACCCACATGTACATGGACTACCTGCAGACCGAGTCGCCGAACGAGCCGCCGGGCCGCCCGACCACGATCCCCCTGCAGAAGGCCTATGAGTTCGAGCCGGTACCGGCCGACCTTGCCGCGGACAAGCGTTCGCACATCCTTGGCCTGCAGGCCAACATGTTCAACGAGCACACCCGCAACAACCAGAACCTGGAGCACAACCTGTTCCCGCGCCTGGCTGCGGTCGCCGAGACCGGCTGGAGCCCGCAGGACAAGCGCAGCTTCAGCAACTTCCTGCAGCGCTTGCCGCGCCAGCTGCAGCGCTACCAGGCAATGAACATCGCCTATGCAAAGACGCCGTTCCAGGTGGACATGCAGGACAAGGGCGAGCACCGCACCGGTGCGGTGCAGGTGAGCCTCAACAATCCGCTGGGCTACCCGGTGCATTACACCGTTGACGGCAGTGCCGTTACCGCCAGCTCGCCGCTGTACGCACAGCCGCTGCAGCTGAAGGTGCCGGTGCAGGTACAGGCCGCGGCCTTCTTTGATGGCAAGCCGTTGGCCGCGGCCAGCCGCTTCCAGCTGGATGCGGCCTCGCTGCTGGTCCGTGAGGACACCCAGCTCGGCCTGTGCCCGAATGGTGGCAAGCTGCTGCTGCGCCTGGAAGACGACGGCCCGGCCGAAGGCGAGCGCGAAATCTTCAACGTCAACATCTTCAACCCCTGCTGGTTGTGGAGTGACGTCGACCTGTCCGGTATCACCAGCATCAAGGTGCGTGCCGGTCGCATCCCCTACAACTTCCAGCTGGCTCACGACGAGCCCTCGCGCAAGTTTGCGCCGGCGCGTACCGCCCACGGTGAAATGGAGATCCTGGCCAACTGCGAAGGCAAGCCGCTGGCCTCGATCCCGTTGCCGGCCGAACCGGGCGCCGACGGCTTCCTGGAACTGGATGCCCCGATCAGCGCGCCGGCCAACCGTGGCGACCTGTGCGTGCGTTTCACCGGCGACACCCGCCCCAACATGTGGACGCTGGACTGGATCAAGCTGCAGCCCGGCAACTGATCCCGCTACAGGTACCCTCCCAAAGGCCATCGCACGCGATGGCCTTTTTTCCACCTGAGCCGAGAGGCGCGGCGGCGCCGCCCAGGCAATTCCTTTGCTCCCCGAGCGCGGGCCGCTTGGGATGAACCGCGCAGCGTCCCCGATCACGGTGTAGTCCGCTGCGGGTGGCCGTGGCGGCACTGCGCGCCGGTTGCCCGGGCGGATGAAGCCGAAGAACGCCCCCAACCACGCCGTCGCCCACACCCTCACCCGCAGGCCGCGACAATGGCGCGACGCCATCCGAGCCGTGCCAAAAAATTTCACGGGACAATTTTTTTTCAATCAAAAAGAGGGCGCAACGTGAAAACAAAACCAATAAAAGCAAACATTTCAATTAAAATCATCGTGATACAAGCGATTGAGAGTCCTGCACCGCTTTGAAAATTTTTTGCAATCGACCTTGACATCGTTGTCACGAACCACGGACACTCCGCTTGCCGCAACGCCAACAGGCCTTGCGCCCACTTCCAGGGGATGTACGTGGTCGTCAGTTCGCCAGCAGCTGCCAAGCTGAGTTCCGCCGCACCGGCTTCACCTCTGCTGGCCGCAGACGTGGGTGGCACGCATGTGCGTGTCGGCCTGGTCCAGGCCGGTCACGGCCCGTCGGCGGCACTGGAAATGCTCGACTACCAGCAATACCGCTGCGCGGACTATCCGGACCTCGGCAGCATCCTGGCCACCTTCCTTGCCGATCGCCGCCCGGTGCGCGAATGCGCCATCGCCAGCGCCGGCTACGCGCTTGCCGACGGCACCGTCATCTCCGCCAACCTGCGCTGGCCGCTGTCATGCGCGCAGATCCGTGACCAGCTGGGGCTGGATGCGGTGCACCTGGTCAACGATTTCGAAGCCGTCGCCCACGCTGCTGCCCACATGGAAGCCAGCAAGGTGCTGCAGATCACCGGCCCCGAGCAGGCGGCCACCGGCCCCATCCTCATCGTCGGCCCCGGTACCGGACTGGGCGCTGCGGTGTGGATCCCGCAGGGACGGAACGCCGTGGTACTGGCCACCGAGGCCGGGCAAGCGTCACTGGCGGCCAACAATGCGCTGGAAATCGCAGTGCTGCAGCAGATGCTGCGCGAGCGCAGCCACGTCACCATCGAGCACGCACTGTCAGGCCCCGGCCTGCTCAATCTTTACAACGCGCTGTGCGTGGTGCGCGGCGTTGCCGCAACCCACGCCACGCCCGATGCGGTCACCGCCGCTGCCTGCAGTGGCGGCGACGCAACGGCCGAGGAAACCCTGGAACTGTTCTGCGGCATCCTCGGCTCCACCATCGGCGACATGGCCCTGCTCTACGGCGTGCAGGGCGGCATCTACCTGGCTGGCGGCATCCTGCCCAAGCTCAGCCAGTTCCTTCTGAACAGCAGTTTTGTGGAGCGCTTCCTCAACAAGGGGCCCATGCGCAAAGCGCTGCAAGGCATCCCCGTGAAGCTGGTAGAGCACGGGCAACTGGGCGTCATCGGCGCCGCCAGTTGGTATCTGGGACGCAGGGAAACCGAATCCGTCGCGTCGCAACCGGCAGTAACGCAGGTGCCGGGGCACCACCTCCCCTGCGCGGGTTCAAGTCAAGCAACCACCGGCCAGTCGGCCGGCATCCATCAATGATGAGGAGAGACATCATGAGGTACCGCAAGTCCGTACTATCCGCCGCAATCGTCACCTGCCTGAGCTTCTCGGCGCACGCGCAGGAAGCAGACAAGAATGCAACCGACCTTGACCGCGTGGTCGTCACCGGCATCCGCGCCAGCCTGCAGCAGTCGCTGGAAACCAAGCGCAACGCCGATGCGATCGTCGACGTGATCAGCGCCGAGGACGTGGGCAAGTTCCCAGCCACCAACGTGGCCGAGGCGATGACCATCATCCCAGGCGTCACCATCGACAAGGCCTACGGCCAGGGCGAAAAAGTCTCGATCCTGGGTACCGACCCGGCCTTGAACCGCACCCTGCTCAATGGCCAGTCCATCGCCTCGGGCGACTGGAACATGTCCGACTTCCCCACCCGTACCTTCAACTACTCGCTGCTGGCGCCCGAGCTGGTCGGCAAGGTGGAAGTGTTCAAGTCCCCAGAAGCGCGCCTGGATGAAGGCTCCATCGGCGGCACCGTCAACATCTCCACGCGCAAGCCGCTGGACATGCCGGAGAAGGTCAGCGTCAACGGTCGCGTCAGCTACGGCCGCAATGACCGCGTGGACAAGACCGACCCCAGCGCTTCCGCTGCCTTCGGCTGGAAGAACGACGCCGAGAACTTCGGCTTCATCCTTTCGGCACAATCCAGCAATGAAAGCATCCGCCGTGATGGCATCGAGTCCTACGGCACCGTCACCGCCAAGAACTACCGCGATGGCGTCGATGGCGCAGCAGGCTCGGTCAACAACACCGGCGACGACTGGTCCGTGCCGGCACTGCCGGACGGCAAGCAACCGCAGAAGCCCGGCACCTGCCAGGGTGCCTGCGCCGACGCACTGAACGCCAACCCGAATGCGGTGGGCCCGAGCTCGATGAGCGCACACTTCTTTGAACAGAAGCGCAAGCGCAACACCTATTCGGCCTCGCTGCAGTTCAAGCCGGTCGAGCAGCTGAACATCGAGCTCAACGCTTTGAAGATCGACGCAAACTTCGACCACATGGCGCAGTCCATGTTTGCGTGGCCGGGCAACACCTATGGCGGCCTGATGACGCTGACCGATGTCACCATCAAGGATGGGCTGATCACCAGCGGCACGCACAAGAACGGCCGCATGGTGTTCGACCTGCAGAACCGCCGGGCCAAGGTCGAATCGGAAACCTACGACATCAAGGCTGACTGGAACGACGAGCGCTGGTTCGCCTCCACCCACATTGGCCGTACCAAGGCCGAAGGTGGCCCGAAGCAGGTTTATGGCAGCTTCCTGGCCAATGCCGACTACACCTGGTCGATCGAGAACGGCCCGAACAAGCCCGGCAGCCTCATCATTCACGGCAACAACCCGTTCACTGATCCGGAAGCCTTCCGCATGGATGGCGGCTATGCCGATCCTTGGCACACCAACCCGCCGGCCGAAGGCAACTGGGCATCGGGCTGGGGTGGCAACCTGGTGGAAAAGCCCACGCTGGACAAGGAAACCTATGGCCAGCTGGACTTTGGCCTGAAGCTGGATTCGCCGGTCTACATGGTCCGCGCAGGCTACAAGCAGCGTTCGCATGAAACCGGCCAGATTCAGCGCGGCGTGACACTGGCATCGATTCAGGGCTATGGCGACGCCACCGCCTCGATGTTCAACCCGCGTCCGCTGCCGGGCAACTACCTCAGCGGCTTCGGCGGCTATGGCGACCTGGCCAACCGCTTCACCATTGATGGTTGGGCACTGGCTGACTACATCGCCAGCAACGAGTGGCTGGCACCGTGGCAGACCGCACCGGTCCCGACCACGCTGGGCAATGCGGAGTTCGCCCGCAACACCTGGACCATCGAAGAGGACATCAAGGCAGCCTATGTGCAGGCCGACTTCAGCTTCGATCGCCTGCGCGGCAACATCGGGGTGCGCTATGTACAGACTGAAGTGGGCAGCGGCGCATGGATCTGCACGGTCAACAATCCGAAGGACTGCACCGCCGACAAGTACGAGTGGCGAGTCAAGCCAAGTAAGTACAACAACGCACTCCCGAACCTGAACCTGGTATACGACGCCACCGATGATCTGGTGCTGCGCTTCTCCGCAGCCAAGACTATGGCCCGTCCGAGCTATGCGGACGTGTCCAGCTACCTGTGGCTGTCCGATCAGCAGCAGACCGGCGGCGGCGGCAACCCGGACCTGAAGCCTTACCTGTCCACCAACCTGGACTTCTCGGCCGAGTGGTATTTCTCGCAGAACGCGATCCTTGCTGGCTCGCTGTTCTACCGCGACGTTTCCGATTACATCCTGATGGCATCGCGCGAGGAAACCCACTGGAACATCAACCAGAACAAGGAAACCGTCTATCGCGTTGATCGCCCGCAGAACGCCGGCGATGCCAAGATCAAGGGCGCATCCCTGGCATGGCAGCAGAACTTCGGCATGGGCTTTGGCATCGTCGCCAACTACACCTACTCCGATGGCGAGGCCACCAATGGTCGCCCGCTGCCGTACAACTCGAAGAACCAGTTCAACATCGCTCCGTTCTTCGAGAACGACAAGCTGGCTGCCCGCATCACCTACAACTGGCGCGACAAGTACTTCACCAACGTCAGCGGCGGCCGTGATCTGTGGACCATGGACTACACCTCGGTCGATGCCTCGATCGCCTACAAGGTCACCGACAACCTGACCGTTGCCCTGGAAGGCATGAACCTGCTCGATGAGAAGTACCACTCGTACTCCGGCACGGAGCAGCTGCTGCGCGGCGCCTACCTGAGTGGCCGTCGTTACAACGCTTCGCTGCGCTTCGCCTTCTAAGCGGGCAACACCAGCACCACCGTTTCACCGTTGTTTTTTTCTCCTCCAGCGGACCTGGGTTTTCCAGGTCCGCTTTTTTTTGCCTGCCGCGGTGACCAGGCCAAGGCAGCCGCCAGGCACGTGGCAGGAGGCGCCTACCAACGCATTGCCGCCAGGCACCGCAGCAAGCCGTCGCTCGCCGACCACGGGCATGGCGCAGCCGCCTGCCAGCCACGTGTGCCGGCATGCGGCACGCCCCTGCAGGGCACATATCCGCACCACCTTTGCTGGCTGCGGACGCGCATGACAGAACACAGGCCGAAAGCGAACAGAAACAGTGATGCATATCGGCAGCAAGCGCTGCCCTTGCACTGCAGCAACTGAAACTTCAATTACCAATGAATATGCAATGAACATAATTTTCATATATGCGCATTCATATTTCAAATGGGTTTCAATTGAAATGAACGGATATTCTTTTTCATGAAGAATGTTCCGCCAAACAAGCTAAATTCGCGTGAAAATCAATAAAATGAAGTTGTGTTTTTCGTGAAAATTTTTTTTGCAAAATAAAAACAAATGCACGCACACTCCACCCCGAGCTGAACGCCGGTAGTCACGCACCCACCCGCCGCATGGAGGCAAGACGTGGACAAGCAAGGCCCGCATCACACCCGCAACAAGTACAACGCCGCCGTGCTGCAAGCGCAGCCCAGCCGCGTCAGGCAGGCCTACTCCACCACCACGTCCGACTGACCGCGTTGCCCGCGGTTGGCCACCACGGTGACCGCGACGATTCTCCGCACGCCCGACGGGATGCGGGAACCACTGGCTGGCAGCACCTGCCGGCCATCCTTCAGCAAAGGGAGAGAGACCTTTGAACCACCGCAAGTCGCCGTTAACCGCCGCCATCATCAGCTGCCTGGCAATCAGCTTCAGCGCCCAGGCACAGGACGCACCACCGGAGGCAACCGAGCTTGATCGTGTCGTCGTCACCGGCATCCGCGCCAGCCTGCAGCAGTCGCTGGAATCCAAGCGCAATGCCGACAGCATCGTCGACGTGATCACCGCCGAGGACGTGGGCAAATTCCCCGCCACCAACGTGGCCGAAGCGATGACCATCATCCCCGGCGTCACCATCGACCGCGCCTACGGCCAGGGCGAGCGGGTCAGCATCCTGGGTGTGGACCCGGCACTGAACCGCACCCTGCTCAACGGCCAGTCCATCGCCTCCGGCGACTGGAACATGTCCGACTTCCCGACCCGCACCTTCAACTACTCGCTGCTGGCACCGGAGCTGGTCGGCAAGGTGGAGGTGTTCAAGTCGCCGGAAGCACGCATGGACGAAGGCTCCATCGGTGGCACGGTGAACGTGTCCACGCGCAAGCCGCTGGACATGCCCGAGCAGGTGAGCATCACCGGCCGGCTCAGCTATGCACGCAACGACCGCATCGAGAAGACCGACCCCAGCGCCTCGGCTGCGTTTGGCTGGAAGAATGCCGCAGACACCTTCGGCTTCATCCTCTCCGCGCAGTCCAGCAACGAGAGCATCCGTCGTGACGGCATCGAGTCGTACAACACGGTGCGTGCCAAGAACTACCGCGACGGCCTGGATGGCGCGGCCGGCTCGGTCAACAACACCGGCGACGATTGGTCGGTGCCGGCACTGCCCGATGGCTCCCAGCCGCAGAAGCCGGGCACCTGCCAGGGCGCCTGCGAACAGGCACTCAATGCCAACCCCGAAGCCATCGGCCCAAGCAGCATAAGCGCGCACTTCTTCGAGCAGGAGCGCAAGCGCAACACCTACTCGGCGTCGCTGCAGTTCAAGCCGGTCGAGCAGCTGAACATCGAGCTCAACGGCCTGAAGATCGACGCCAACTTCGATCACATGGCGCAGTCGATGTTCGCCTGGCCGGGCAATACCTACGGCAGCCTGATGACGCTGACCGATGTCACCATCGAGGACGGCATCATCACCGGCGGTAAACACAAGGGTGGCCGCATGGTGTTCGACCTGCAGAACCGTCGCGCCAAGATCGAATCGGAAACCTACGACCTCAAGGTTGACTGGAACGGCGAGCGCTGGTTCGCCTCGACCCATGTCGGCCACACCAAGGCTGAAGGCGGGCCCGAGCAGGTCTATGCCAGCTTCCTGGCACCGGCAGACTACGAGTGGTCCATCGCCAATGGTCCGGGTACGCCGGCAACCCTGAAGATCATCGGCCAGAACCCGTTCACCGACCCAAGCCTGTTCCGCATGGATGGGGGATATGCCAGCCCCTGGCATACCGACCCGCCGTCGCAGACCAACTGGCGCAGTGGTTGGGGCGGCAATCTCATCGAAAAGCCGACCCTGGACAAGGAAACCTACGGCCAGGTCGACTTCGGCTTCAAGCTGGATTCGCCGATCTACCTGATACGCGCCGGCTACAAGCAGCGCTCACATGAAACCGGCCAGATCCAGCGCGGCGTCGTGCTTGACTCCATCACCGGCTATGGCGATGCCACCGCCGACATGTTCGATCCGCGCAAGCTGCCTGGCAACTACCTCGATGGCTTCAGCGGCTATGGCGACCTTGGCAACCGCTTCACCATCGATGGCTGGAAGCTGGCTGACTACATCAACGGCAGCGACTGGCTTGCGCCCTGGCAGAGCAAGCCGGTATCCACCACGCTGGGCAACCTGGAGTTCGTCCGCAACACCTGGACCATCGAGGAGGACATCAAGGCCGCCTACGTGCAGGCCGACTTCAGTTTCGACCGCCTGCGCGGCAACATCGGCGTGCGCTACGTCCGCACCGAGTCGGCCTCCAGTGCCTATGAGTGCAATACCGGCCTGAAGAGCTGCACGGAGCGCGAGTGGAGCCCGGAACTCATCGCCGCATCGTTCGACTACGTCACCCGCAGGAACAAGTACAACAGCGTCCTGCCCAACCTCAACCTCGTCTACGAGGCCAGCGATGACCTGGTACTGCGCCTGTCCGCGGCCAAGACCATGGCACGCCCGGGGTATTCGGACCTGTCCAGCTACATGTGGCTGTCCGACCAGACCCTGACCGGTGCAGCGGGCAATCCCGGCCTGAAGCCGTACCGCTCTACCAACCTGGACTTCTCGGCCGAATGGTACTTCTCGCCCGATGCGATCCTGGCGGGCTCGCTGTTCTACCGTGATGTCGCCGACTACATCGTCAACGTGGCACAGGATGAAACCCACTGGAACGACAACCAGCGCGACGATGCGGTGTATCGCGTGGACCGTCCGATCAATGGCGGCGACGCCAGGATCAAGGGGCTGTCGCTGGCATGGCAGCAGAACTTCGGGGCAGGCTTCGGCATCATCGCCAACTACACCTACTCCGATGGCGAAGCCAGCGGTGGCCGCCCGCTTCCGTTCAACTCGAAGAGCCAGTTCAACATCAGCCCGTACTTCGAGAATGACCGTCTGGCTGCACGCATCACCTACAACTGGCGCGACAAGTACTTCACCCGTGTCAGCGGCAGCCAGGATCTGTGGACGATGGATTACCACTCCCTGGACGCATCGGTGACCTACAAGGTCAACGACTACCTGAGCGTGGGCCTTGAGGGCATGAATCTGCTCGATGAGCAGTACCACAGCTACTTCGGCAACGAAAAGCTGCTCAATGGTGCCTACAAGAGCGGCCGCCGCTACATGGCGTCGCTGCGCTTTGCTTTCTAAGCGGTAACGCAACACCACCTGGCGGGGCGCCCAACGCCCCGCCAGGTTCCGCCAGCCATCCAGCACGCAATGGTCATCCGCGCATGAAACATGCATCCGCCAATCTGCTTCCCCGCGCTGTCCCGCTTCTGGTCATGGTGGCGTGCCTGTTGCCATGGTTGATCGGCCCTGCCCATGCCACCACCGATCTTTCCGGCTACTGGCTGGGCGAGATTGGCAGCGCCCGCGAGAAGGTCAGCATTGGACTGAACCTGCAGGCCGATGCCAATGGCCGCTACGACATGCAACTGGACCTGCCGATCGCCCACCTGCGCGCCCTGCCCCTGCATGGCAAGGCCGACCAGGATGCCAGCGGCGCACTGACCCACCGCGCCCTGCACATGGCAGCACGGCTGCAGGATCAGCAACTGGTCGGCACCCTGCTGGGCAGCGGCGAACGCCTGCGCCTGCAGCGCGGCGTCCGCGCCCAGTTACCTGCCAACACCGCACCTGCCACGCCGCTGTCCACCTTGCCGGGGCCCCGCTGGACAACCAGGTTGGGCGGACAGATCTACGCATCCCCTGTTGTCGACAACGACATCGCCTACATCGGCACCACCAGCGGCAGCCTGTACGCTGTTGACCTTGCCGATGGCCGCGTGCGCTGGGGCAGCGCGCTCGGCTATCCCATCCATGCCACCGCGCTGGTGACCGACGATGCCATCTTCGTCAGCAGCGATGGCGGCTACCTGCATCGGCTCGACCGCGACACCGGCCGCGAGCAATGGCGCTCTTCCATCCAGGACGCACGCAGCAGCCGCGAAGCGCCACAACCGAATTCCTCTGCGTGGGAATGGCAGGGCCCACGTCCGCTGCTTGCCAATGGTGTGCTGTACATCGGTGGCAACGACGGCAGCGTGCACGCACTGGATATGCGCAGTGGCGCAAGCCGCTGGAAGCGGCAGCTGCCTGGGCGCATCCAGCACGGCCCCACAGGCGACGACCAACACGTCTATCTGGTCACCGAAAGCGGCCTGCTGCAGGCGCTCAATGCACGCACAGGCAACCCGGCATGGCAGTACCGCATGACCACGCGCCCTGGCGCCGCACCGGTGGTCCACCGTGGCCGGGTATTCTGCAACGACCGTAGCGGGCAGCTGCACGCGGTCAGTGCACGCAATGGCCAGGCGCTGTGGCAGACCCAGTTCTGGACCTCGTGGATCGAATCGGAGCCCTCGTTCGACGGCAATACGCTGTACATCGGCTCCTCGGACCTGCGCAAGGTCAGCGCCATCGACATCATCAGCGGCCGCGTGCTGTGGCGTACCGACGTTGGCGGCTGGAGCTGGGGCACGCCACTGATCGCCGGTGATCAGCTGCTGGTCGGCATGGCCGCAGGCTACCCCTACTTTCTCGAACACGGTGCAGGTATCGGCGTGCTGGATCGCCGCGATGGCCGTCTGCTTTCCGCCTATGCATTACCGGCCGGCCGCGGCTTCCAATGGGGCATCGCCGGCAGCCTTGCACACAATGCGGATGTGCTTGTTGCTGCAGATATCGAAGGCGTGCTGATGGGCTTCGCACTTGATGCGATGATCCAGGCCGGCACAGCACACAGCGCTACACCCGATGTTCCGCCTCCCCCTCCCGTGCGGATTGCAGCACTCGCAACATCAATCGTAAACGCAACAGCGACGGGCACAGAGCCCGCCGTCAACAACGAGGATCCATGATGCGCCGACACCGACCCACCACCCATGCACTGTCCGCGGCCCTGCTGCTTGCCCTGGGCATCGCCAGCGGCCAGGCAGCTGCCGCCAGCAGCGATGCCAGCGTCCAGTTGCTGCCTGTCGAAGTGACCGGCGCCAGCATCATCCCGCGCCCGGTATCGGTGCAGCCGGGCAACGGCCATTTCCTGGTGGATGCAGGCACGCGGGTGATCGCCGCCGATGGCAGCGAGGAGGTCGCCGCGCAGTTCACCCAGTTGCTGGCACGCACCACCCCGCTGCAGCTGCAGGTCAGCCCGGCCGGCACCAGCAAGGGCGCGATCCAGTTCCGCCTCAACCGGAATGCCAGCACCGATGCGTCCGAAGCCTATGCGTTGCGCATCGATGGCAATGGCGTCGTGGTCGAGGCCACCGATACGCGCGGCCTGTTCTACGGCGCGATGTCACTGTGGCAGCTGCTGTCGGCCACGCCGTCAGCCAGCGCCACCCTGCCAGCCATGCAGGTGCAGGATGCACCGCGGTTTGCCTGGCGCGGCTTCATGCTCGACTCGGCGCGGCACTTCCAGAACATCGATGACATCAAGCTGATCCTCGATGCGATGGCCACGCACAAGCTCAACACCTTCCACTGGCACCTCACCGACGACCAGGGCTGGCGCATGGAGATCAAGCGCTATCCCAAGCTCACTGAAGTAGGCGCCTGCCGCGCCGCTGCCGGTGAAGCCGGGGTTGGCGCGGACGGCAAGCCGCACCTGTACTGCGGCTATTACACCCAGGAGCAGATCCGCGATGTGGTGGCCTATGCCGCCGCGCGCCACATCACCGTGGTGCCGGAGGTGGACGTGCCCGGCCACGCGCAGGCCGCTGTCGCCGCCTACCCCGAGCACGGCGTGGTTGATGGCCCCACCCTGCCCTCGGCCAACTGGGGCGTGAACCCCTACCTGTTCAACCCGCGCGATGAAACCCTGCAGTTCCTGGAGAACATCCTGGCCGAAGTACTGGAGATGTTCCCCGGCCAGTACATCCATATCGGCGGCGACGAGGCAGTCAAATACCAGTGGGAAGCATCGCCGCAGGTACAGGCCTACATCCGCGAACTGGGCCTGAAGGATGAAGAAGCACTGCAGTCGCACATGCTCAAGCGCCTGGAAAAATACCTGGAAGACCACGGCCGCAAACTGATCGGCTGGGACGAGATCATCGAAGGCGGCTTGCCGCCGCAGGCCACGGTGATGTCCTGGCGCGGCATCCAGGGTGGCATCGAGGCCGCCACCCACGGCCACGACGTGGTGATGGCACCGGGCAATACCCTGTACCTGGATTTCCTGCAGACCAACCTGCCGGATGAGCCGCCTGGTCGTCCCAAGTTCACCTCGATGCAGCGCGTCTACGCTTTCGATCCGGTGCCCAGCGAGCTGACCGCCGCGCAGCGCAAGCACGTGATCGGCGTGCAGGCCAATATGTGGACCGAGCACACCCGCAGCGAGGAGCACCTCAAGCACAACGTGTTCCCGCGCCTGGCCGCACTGTCGGAAATCGCCTGGACGCCGCTGCAGAACAAGAGCTACGACGACTTCCTGGCCCGTCTGCCGGCGCAGCTGCAGCGCTACAAGGCGCTGGGCATCGCCTATGGCCAGACCGCGCTGTCGGTGGCGATGAAGCGCCAGGATGACCGTGCCGGCAACAAGGTCACGGTGGAGTTGTCCAATCCGCTGAGCTACCGCGACATCCGTTACACCACCGATGGCAGCACGCCCACCGCACAGTCACCGGCCTATCCGGGTGCATTGACCCTGCCGGTGCCGACCACGTTGAAGGCGCAGGCCTTCTTCAACGGCAAGCCGCTGGCCGACAAGCCCAGCCAGTGGAACTTCGATGCGGCATCGCTGCTCAGCCGCAATGACAAGACCCTGGCGCAGTGCCCGACCGGTGGCCGCCTGCTGCTGCGCCTGATCGATGACAACCCGCTTGAAGGGCCGCGCGAGAACTTCGACGTGACCATCTTCAATCCCTGCTGGCTGTGGGAAGACGCGCAGCTGCAGGACATCGCCTCGATCAAGGTGCGCGCCGGTCGCATCCCCTACAACTTCGGCCTGTTGCGCGAAGAAGAAGCCAAGCGTGGCTACCGCAAGCCAGTGGCGCGCCATGGCGAATTCGAAGTGCGCGCCGGCTGCGAGGGTCGCGTGCTGGCCAGCGTGCCGTTGCCGGCGCAGGCCGGGGCCGATGGCTTCATCGAACTGGAAGCGCCTCTGCGTGCCGGGCCGGAACAGATCAGCGACCTGTGCATGACCTTCAGTGGTGATACACGGCCGCAGATGTGGGTACTGAACCAGGTGCAGCTGCAACCGAAGAAGTAGTACAGGAAGGCGCGGTGCGGTACGTGGGGTCCTCTCCACCCCCCGGCCCGCACCGCGCCTCCTTTTTTGCAAACCTGCCAGGTGTCCACGACCTTGCAGTGGTGCAGAACGTAGCAGTCAATTCCAGCCGATGGAAGTGCCGTTCATGCCTTGAAACAAGGCACTTTTGAAACTAAACGGTTGCAATGGAAAGCGCCGCGCATTCAGCGCGGCTGCAAGCGCAGCAACAGATCGCGCAGCGGCGTGAACACCAGCAGCAACCCGGCCAGCACGCCGGTGGTATTGGCCAGCGCATCCATCGGATCGGCCATGCGGGTTGCGGTCAATGCACCCTGCGCCCACTCGATGCCGATGCCCATCAGCACCAGCCCCGCTCCCGCCAGCCACAGCGCGCGACGTTGCGCGAACAACTGCACCGCGCTGCCGGCCAGCAGGAAATAGGCCAGGAAGTGTTCGACCTTGTCGCTGTTCTGCGGCAGTGCCAGCGGCGGCGGCGGGATCAGGCAGACCACGATCACCGCCAACACCGTCGCGCACCACAGCGCCAGCCAGAACCGCGCCCGCCGCAACGGTTTGAGCAGCGCGCTCACAGCCGCCAGGTCAGGTCGCCCAGCAGGAACGAGGCCGACATGTCGACATCACGGCTGAATGCCATCACCTGGAAGCGCTCGCCCATTTCGGTCGGCAAGGTCAGCTGCTTGAGCTGGTTGCGCAGGCGCATGCGCCCGACCTCGTCGGTGCGCTCCTCGGCCGCTTCCAGCAACTGGGTGATGCCGTTGCCGAGCAGATAGTTGGTCTGGTTGCAGTAGCCGGCCAGATCGAAGCCGGCATTGGTGCCGGCTTCGGCCAGCGCGGTGAAATCCACCGAGGCGGTGATGTCCTGCAGGCCCGGCCACAGGAAGACGTCGTTGTGCACGTGGTGGCGGTAGAAGGCTCGCAGGGTGCCGTCATCGCGCTCATGCTGGTAGAACTCGGCGCGCGGGTAGCCGTAGTCGATGAACAGCATCGCGCCGCGCTTCATTCCACCGGCCACCGCCTGGATCCAGTACGGCAGCTGCGGCAGCACCTCGGAGCGGTAACCGTGCGCGAACGGGCGCTCCAGGTAGCGTTCCAGGTGGCGCACCGCGCCCATCAACAGTGGGTCGGCCGGCTGCGCACCGCGCACGAAGCGGCCCTCGCCATCCAGCTCCACGGTTTCCTCGTAGATCTCGCCCTCGTCGCAGACAAAGCGCGGCGTCGGCAGCGCGTCGATCACTTCGTTGGCAAACAGCACCCCGTCCCAATCGTCATCGAACGGCCGGTCCAGCCATTCCACCAGCGCGAACACCGGCGGGATCAAGGCCTGCTGCAGGCGTTCGCGTTGGCGCTCACGCAGGTCGGCGCTGGGCTCGAGGATGGCGTAGCGTTCCGGCAGGGCATCCAGCTCCAGCAGGCGCTTGAGCAGGATCTCGGCAAAGGCGCCGCTGCCGCCGCCCAGTTCCAGCATGCGCGCCTGCGGGCCCAGCTGCTGCAGTACCGGTGCCACCACGTTGGCGGTGGTGGCGGCAAACAGCGGCCCCATCTCCGGCGCGGTGACGAAATCACCGGCGGCGCCGAACTTGCTGGCACCGGCGCTGTAATAGCCCCAGCCCGGTGCATACAGCGCCAGCTCCATGAAGCGCGAGAACGGCACCGCACCGCCCTGGGCACAGATGTCCGCACGCAGGTGGGCGGCCAGTTGATCGCTGTGGGCCAGCGCGTCGGTATCGGGGGTGGGCAGATCGGAATGCATGGCACGGCGTTTTGCAGGGACAATGCACAGGATAGCCGAGTGAGGAAACCGCAGATGACAGAAACCCAAAAGGTGGCCCTGGTCACCGGCAGCGCGCGCCGCATCGGCGCCGGCATTGCCCGCCACCTGCATGCCCATGGCTACCGCGTCGCCGTGCATGCCAACCAGTCGCTGGAAGAGCTGCAGTCGCTGGCTTTCGACCTGGAAAGCGAGCGCGCCGGCAGCGTGCTGGCGGTACAGGCCGACCTGCGCGACCTGTCCGAGCTGCCCGACATGGTGGAACAGGTGGTCAGCCATTTCGGCCGCCTGGACGCGCTGGTGAACAACGCCTCCAACTTCTACCCCACCCCGCTGGGCCAGATCACCCCCGAACAATGGGACGATCTGTTCGCGGTGAATGCGCGTGCGCCACTGTTCCTGGCCCAGGCTGCGGCCCCGCATCTGGTGCGTCAGCGTGGTGCCATCGTCAACCTGACCGACCTGCATGCCACCCAGCCGCTGCGCGAGCACCCGGTGTACAGCTCGGCCAAGGCCGCGCTGGAGATGGTGACCCGCTCGCTGGCGCTGGAGATGGCCCCGCATGTGCGGGTCAACGCGGTGGCGCCCGGCGCCATCCTGTGGCCGGAGCAGGGCAAGAGCGAGGCGGCCAAGCAGAAGCTGATGGAACGCACGCCGATGGCACGCCTGGGCACGCCGCATGAGATCGCCGCGGCGGTGCGCTGGCTGCTGGACGATGCCGGGTATCTCACCGGCCAGGTGCTGCGCCTGGACGGCGGCCGCACCCTGACCTGATCCACCGCCGCAGGCGCGGCGGCAATCATCCTCCGGGTTTGCTGCCCGCCCGGATACCCATGGCGTGGCGCTCGCGCCGCGCCTACGGGGCGAGGTCGACGGTTTCGAAGGCCTGGCCGTACTGCGGGTGATCCCGCCACAGCTGTGCCAGGCTGCGCTGCTGCACCGGGTCGATGAACGCCGGGGCGATATCGGCCAGCGGCTTGAGCACGAAGGCATGCTTGAGCTCGGGGCGCGGAATACGCAGGTGCTTGGGCCCTTCCATCACCAGGTCGCCGTAATAGACCACGTCGATATCCAGGGTACGGTCACTGAAACGCGGGCCGGAACGGTCGCGGCCATGCGCGTCTTCCACCGCGTGCAGCCAGTCGTTGAGCTCCAGCAACGGCATGTCGGTTTCCAGCTGCACCGCATTGTTGAGGAAGTCCGGGCCTTCGAACCCCACGGCCGGGGTCAGGTAGGCAGGCGATACGCGGATCTCACCAAAACGCTGGCGCAGCACGGCGACGGCCGCCTGCAGGTAACGCCGGGGTTCAAGGTTGCTGCCCAGGCTCAGAAGCACGGTGGTCATGGGATCGGCTTGTCCGCAGGCCGCGCCCACCCCACGGGGTGTTCAGGACGCTGCATCGTGGGAAGGGGGCGCACATGATGAATCCGGTAGGCCGGTCAGTCCACACCCAGTGCATCGGCCACCGCGCGGAACACCCGCTGCATCTCCAGTGGTTTGGGCAGCACATGCACACTGATGCCTGCCGGCGTCTGGCCATCGGCAAAGGCCGGGGCATGGCTGTCCTCCAGCACGATCGCCGGGCCGCGATAGCCCATGGCCTGCATCTCGGCCAGCAACTGCCCCGCCGACAACAGCGGGATGCCACTGTCCACCAGCACCACGTCCGGCAGCCCGGCCTCCTGCAGGTGGCGCATGGCCACCGCACCATCGCTGGCCAGGCGCATGCGGTAGCCCTGGCTGGACAGCGCATTGCCCAGCAGGGACAGGCGCGTGGCCTCGTCATCGACCACCAGCAGGCGTTCACCCCGCCCCGGGCGTACCAGCGGCTGTTCGTCCTCGCCGTCGCCAAGGGCGGCATCCTGCAGCGGCAGCAGCAGGTCGAAGCAGGTGCCCTCGCCCAGCGTGCTGCTCACCTTGATCTGCCCACCAATGCTGTCGACGATACGGTGGCAGGACACCAGGCCCAGGCCGGTGCCATTGGCCTTGGTGGTGAAGAACGGGCTGAACAGGCGGTCCAGGGTTGCCTGGTCCATGCCCACGCCCTGGTCGCTGACACGGATACGGACCTGCCCACCCGACTCGCTGCCGGCACGGTCGGCCACCAGGCTCAGGCGGCCGCCATCGGGCATGGCCTGGATGGCATTGAGCGCCAGGTTCAGCAGCACCTGCTGCAGCTCGGTGTAGTTGGCCTCGATCGCCATGCGGTCATCGGCAACTTCCAGTTGCAGGTCGACATTGCGCGGCAGGCTGCTCTTGAGCAGCATGCCCACCGCCTGGAACAGGCGCTGCAGCACGATGCGCTCGCTGGGCTGGCGCGAGCCACGCACGAAGGACAGCATCGACTCGACCATCTCATGGCCGCGCCGCCCGCACTCGGCGATGACATCGGCCAGGCGGATGATCTTGGGGTCGTCGCTGCGGTCGCGGATCAGGTCCGGCACGATCAGCAGCGGCTGCAGGATGTTGCGCAGGTCATGGCTGAGGCCGGCCGCCAGCAGAGCCAGGCTTTCCAGCCGCTGGGCGCGCATCAGTTCATCCTCGACCCGCTGCCGCTCGACCTCGCTGCGCGATTCACGGATGGCGCGCGCCACTGCCGACGGCAGGCGCACCGTCTGGTGCTTGATGATGTAGTCGTTGGCGCCCTTGTGCAGGGCTTCCACCGCCGTCTCCTCACCCATCGTGCCGGAGACGAAGATGAAAGGCACCCGCGGGTGCAGCTCGCGCAGGATCTGCAGCGCCTGATAGCCCGAAAACCCGGGCATGCTCAGGTCCGACAGCACGATGTCCGGCGTCCAGTCGGCCAGCACCCGGCGCAGCGCCACCTCGCTGTCCACCCGCTCGAAGCTGGCCTGCAGGCCGGCCTCCAGCAGCTGGTCACTCAGCAGTTCGGCGTCTTCCGGCGAATCCTCCACCAGCAGGATGCGCACGGGGCCCAAAGGTGCACCCTTGTTCGGCATTGGCTTACTCGGCGTCCGGAGCCTGGTTGATCACGGCCCAGAAGGTACCAATGGTTTTGACCGCCGTGAAGAACTGGTCAATGTCCACCGGCTTGACCACATAGGCGTTCACCCCCAGGTCCCAGCTGCGGGCCAGGTCGCTTTCCTCGCGCGAGGAGGACAGGATCACCACCGGCAGGCGCTTGAGCTCCTCCTCGGCACGGATGCGCTGCAGCACTTCCAGCCCGTCCATGCGCGGCATCTTGATATCCAGCAGCAGCACCGCCGGCAAACCTTCCTCACGCTGCGCGAAACTGCCGCGGCGCAACAGGAAATCCAGTGCTTCCACGCCGTCCTCGACATGCACGATGGGGTTGGCCAGGCGCGCGTCCCGCAAGGCATCGATGGCCATTTCGGCGTCGGCGGCGCTGTCTTCGGCCAGCAGGATGGTACGTAGGGGGCTCATGCCAGGGGTTCCTTGTAGGACGCGTCGGTGGAAGTGGGAATGATGAAGCTGAAAGTGGCGCCCTTGTCGATCTGGGCATCGGCCCAGATGCGGCCGCCGTGGCGGGTCAGCACGCGCCGCACGCTGGCCAGGCCGATGCCGGTACCGGCGTACTCCGAGGCCTTGTGCAGGCGCTGGAACACACCGAACAACTTGGAGGCGTACTGCATGTCAAAGCCGGCGCCGTTGTCGGCCACGGTGAACTGCTGGCTACCGTCGGGCAACTGGCGGGCGCTGACCTCGATCACCGCCTTGTCGCGGCCGCCGGTGTACTTGACCGCATTGCCCAGCAGGTTCAGCCACACCTGCCGCATCATGTTCTCGTCGGCAACCACGGTTGGCAGGTTGCCGATATGCCATTCCACCTCGCGCACGGCACCGTCGGCAGCTTCTGCCTTCAGGTTGGAATCCAGTAGCGCGCGGGTATCGGCCACCATCGACTGCATGTCCACCGGCTGCAGGCGCATGGCACCGCGCCCCAACCGAGAGTACACCAGCAGGTCATCGATCAGCGCGGCCATGCGCTGCGCCGAACTGCTGATCACCTGCAGGTAGTGCTTGGTCTTGTCGTCAGCCGCCTCGCCCAGGTGCCGGCTCAGCTTGTCGGAGAAGCCGGCCACATGCCGCAGCGGCGCGCGCAGGTCATGCGAAACCGAGTAGCTGAATGCCTCCAGCTCACGGTTGACGTCTGCCATCTGCTCCACCTTGCCTTCCAACTGCCGGTTGAGCTCCTCCACCCGCACCTGCACCGCACGCTGCAAAGTGATGTCGCTGACCGTCATCAGCACCACTTCGTCATCCACGTCCGGCAGCGACATGCGCCTGGCGTTGATCAGCATGGTCCGTACCAGGCCATCCACGCCGCGCTGCTGGTGCTCGAAGTCCCACAGCTCACGGCCGCGCAGCAGGACGTCGGCAAGCCGTTGCCCGATCAGCGGGTCGTCCCAGGCGCCCTCGCCGATGTCCTGCAACGGGCGCAGGTTGTTGTCCTGCTCATCGGCCCCATACAACTCGGCAAAGGCAGTGTTGTGCAGCACGATGCGCAGCTTGCCGTCCAGCAGCACGATCGGCTCACGCACCGTCTGCAGCACCGCGTTGGCGCGGGCACTGGCCTTGCTCAGGCGCTTCTCGGCCTCGGCGCGGCTGCCGATCTGCCGTTGCAGCAACCACAGCACCAGCGCCAGCAACAGCAGCTGCACCACCAGCGCCGACCAGGTCACCACCGAGGCCTGCTGCTGCTGGCGCTTGGCGCGCAGCACGCGCTCGACCAGCAATTGCTCTTCGTGCTGCTGCAGTTCCCCCACCAGTTCGCGGATCGGGAACTGGAAGGTCATCTCCTCGATCAGCTCGCGCTGGCGCGGAGAATCCGTGCTGGCGGCGATCTCCTTGGCCAGCGCCATGCGCCGCTCAAGCATCAACTCCATCTTGCCGATGCGTACCAGCTGCTCGGGGCTGTCGTTGACCAGCTTGGACAGCTCATGCAGGTTCACCGAGACCCGGTCGGCCTGGCGCAGGCGCTGCTGCAGCGCCTGCGAATCGATGCCCTTGGACAAGGTGAGGGCCGCCGACTCGACGTCGCGGATATCAGCCTGCAGGTTGTACAGGCGCGCGCCCACGGCCTGGGTATGTGCCACCCAGTTGGCGGCATTGACGCTCTCACGCGCCAGGTGCCGCAGCATGATCGCCGGCACGATGATGATCAGCAGCGCCGCCAGGCCCAGTCCCATCAGGCGCCAGCGGCTCCAATCCTCATCGCTGAATCGTGATGTCATCGTTTCCCCTTCACAGGCTTGCCCAGCGCAGCGGCCGGCCGGTCCGCGGCGGCACACCCTGATGCCACCGCGCGGATGGTCAGCAGTGCTGACCCATCGGCCAAGGATTGCATGAATGCAGTCGCCAATGCCACGCCTGTGGCACTACGCGGGGAAACCCGCTGACAATCTCAGCCGCCCTCGCTGCGCTTGATCGCATGCCCACCGAATTCATTGCGCATGGCCGCCAACATGCGGTCGGTGAACGAGTTGTCCTCGCGCGAGCGCAGGCGTTCGAGCAGCGACAGGGTGATCACCGGTGCCGGCACATCCAGCTCGATGGCCTCGGCCACGGTCCAGCGGCCCTCGCCGGAGTCCTCCACGTACGGTGCGATGCCGTCCAGCGCCGGGTTGCGCTGCAGTGCATCGGCACTGAGGTCCAACAGCCACGAACGCACCACGCTGCCGTGCCGCCACACCTCGGCCACCTGTGCAAGGTCCAATTCGAACTCGGACTTCTTTGCCATCAGCGCGAAGCCTTCGGCATAGGCCTGCATCATTCCGTACTCGATGCCGTTGTGGACCATCTTGCTGAAGTGCCCCGCGCCGACCGGGCCCACATGCGCCCAACCGCGGTCTGCCGCCGGTGCCAGCGCCTGGAACAACGGTGCCAGCCGCTGCACGGTGGCCTGCTCACCACCGATCATCAGGCAATAGCCTTCCTGCAGACCCCATACGCCACCGCTGGTGCCGCAATCGACAAAACCCACGCCCTGCTCGGCGCAACGCGCGGCGCGTTGCTGCGACTGCCGGTACCAGGAGTTGCCGCCATCCACCACCACGTCGCCAGCCGACAGCAGCGGCAACAGGCTGTCCAGGCTGGCATCGACCACCTTGGACGGCACCATCAGCCACAGCACGCGCGGCGCCGGCAGGGCCTGCACCAGCGCCTCCAGCTCAGCCACGGCAGCGATGCCCTGCGCCTGCAGTTGCGTGCGCGCCTGCTCGCCCGGGTCATAACCGGTGACATCCACCCCGCCTTGTTGCAGCCGTTGGGCCATGTTGGCCCCCATGCGGCCCAGCCCGATCATCCCTAGTTCCATGGTTCACCTCGTTTGATGGTGGAAGCGGTAGCAGCCGCGCAGGCCTGCAGGCGACTGCCAAGCCAGCGCTGGTAAATGGTGGTGTGCAGGTTGTGCAGGGCCAGGTCAATGGCAAACGGCGTGCGTGGATTGCGGTCCAGCAGCCGTACCACGTGGTAGCCCAGCGGCCTCACCCCCTTGCGGTGCACATAGATCATCACCTGCTGGTAGACCGGATCGGACAAAAGGCTGTCGATCTGCGCCACCAACGCGCGTTGCGGCGCCGGCAATGCCTGGCGCAAGCTCGGATCATGCTCGAACAGCAGCCGCTCGAAGCCCCGCCGGCCCTGTGCCGGCAATTGCCGCGCCAGCTCCCAGATCCTGCGGTTCTGCGCGTCGTACCAGGCCAGCCCACCGTGCTGCGCCAGGGCCTGCGCGGCCGCATCGCTGATATCGGTGATGATGAAGTTCTCGGCCTGGTTGTTGATGTCGTCCAGGTACTTCCGGTCGAACACATGCACGATGAAACCCGGCACGCCCATGAACGCCTGCCGGCCCATCGCCGCAGTGCGCACCGCCTTGCCATCGGCAAAGAGATCACCGGCGCTGCTGCCCAGCAGGATGCTTTGGGTGCCGTGCAGGGTGAGGAAGGTGCCGATGGACAACTCGCCGGGAGTGAACGCGGTATCGAAGGCAGCATCGCCAAACAGCTCACGCAAGGTGGCCAGCTGTGCTACCTGCCTGCCCACCCCACACTCACTGCGCACCCGCCCCGAGTAGAACGCTTCCAGTGCCCGTGCATTGCCTGCCACCGGCACATAGCCCCGGCCGAAACTACGAAAGCGCTGCCAGCCCTGGTGCTTCGCGCCGCGCGCGCCAAAGCCGATCCAGCCCAACTGCAAGGCGGAAAAGCGATAGCCGGGGTTGTCCTGCAATCGAGCGCTGGCCTGGCGTGCCGCCGCCCCCAGCTTGAAGGCGAATGCGCACCGGCTGGCAGGCTGCTGCAGCAAACCGGCCGCCAGCTGCTCACGCTGTGCATCGTCCTGGGCAGCGGAAAACCACAGCTGCAGCTCACCCTGCGCGTGTGCCTGGGCCAGGCTGCCCCGTTGGCAGGGCGTACCGGCGCTCACCTCGGCCTGCGCGGCATCGCTCACCTGCACCTGCCAACCCAGCTCACGCAGCAACTCGACATTGCAGCCGGCAACCGCACTGCCCACCTGCAGACCAAGCACCGCGCACAACCAGGACATACCGCGACCTACCGTTGCCCGCACGCGCCGCGGCTGCCTCACTGCGTGCCATCCACGCCTGCGGTTGGCGCCAGTTCGCTCACATACTGCTGCAGGCGCTGGAAGAAGTTGCGATAGAACTGCGCATCCTGCACCGTACTGCTGGCCACCCGCACCAATGAATCGTCATTGCTGCCAAACGGCAGCGACACCGAGCCCAGCGCCCCAACCCCGACACTGGCCGAGGTCGGTGACTTCTTCAAGGCATAGCGATCCTGCACCGCACTGACAAACACCTGCGCCTTGCCGTCGGCGCGGGGGGCACAGGAAACCCGCAGCACCAACTGCTCGTGCACCTCGTCCTTGGGCTGGAAATTCTTGTTGGCCTCCACATTGCCGGCATCGGCGCGGGCAATGGCATAGCCCTGCCCCAGCAGCGCGCGACGGGCGGCCTCGCAGGCCTGCGCCGGGGTGCTGTCGATATTGCGGGTGTAGGTGTCGCCGGAGTCGAAGGACTCACGCAGCAAGGTGCTGTTGGCGGGCTTGCCGCCACAACCGGCCAGCATCAGCAGGGCCAGCGCGGCCGGCACATGCGGGCGAAGACTGCGCATGGGCACTCCCAGTGGAGAAGGCCCTCAGCATAACGCCGCCAACGTCATGGGACGTTGACGGCGTCGGGCCCTGCCGCTGCGTGTTTGGCCGCGGCTCAGTCAGCCCAGCGCCCGGGTGCGGTGGACTGCGGCAATACCTGTGCCGACAGAGGACGGTCCTTTTCCAGCAGGTTGACCGCATCGGCCAGGATGGCGGCCGATTCACGCAGCAGCGGGTCCGGGCGCTTTTCGGCGGCCTTCTCGCGTGCGGCATCCTTGACGATGTCGCGCTCGTTGCCGGTCAGGCCGTCGTCGCTGCTGTCCTCGGCCAGCGGATCCAGCGGCAGGCCCAGCTCCTTGCGGATCTGCTGGCGCTGCTTGCGCTGGTTTTCCTGCTTGTCGCGCTCGGCGCGGCGTTCGGCCTCGTTGAGCGACACGTACTTCTTGGCGGCCTCGGTGCGGAACTGCTGCACGTCTTCCTCCCACCACTGGAACTCGCGGTCGTTGCGGATGCGCTGGCTGTGCAGGCCGTCCAGGCGCGGCACGATCGGCGCGAAGTTGCCGTACTGGGTATGCGGCACAGCGGCGATACGGGTCCACGGCAAGGCATTGTCATAGGTGCTTTCACCGAACTCGCTGGCATCGACGCTGGCCGGGAAGGCCAGGTCCGGCACCACGCCCTTGTGCTGGGTACTGGAGCCACTGACACGGAAGAACTGGGCGATGGTCAGCTTGACCTGGCCAAAGCGCTCCTTCTCGCTGGCCGGCCAGCGGTCCAGCGGCACCACGTTCTGCACGGTGCCCTTGCCGAAGGTGGTTTCACCGATCACCAGGCCGCGACCATAGTCCTGGATGGCACCGGCAAAAATTTCCGAGGCCGAGGCCGAACCACGGTTGATCAGCACCGCCAGCGGGCCATCCCAGGCCACTGCCGGGTTGCGGTCACTGTTGACGGTGACACGGCCGCCGGACTCGCGCACCTGCACCACCGGGCCCTGTTCGATGAACAGACCGGTCAGTTCAATGGCTTCGTCCAGCGATCCGCCACCGTTGTTGCGCAGGTCCAGCACCACGCCGTCGAGCTTGTCGGCCTTGAAGCCGGCGAGCAGCTTGGCCACGTCGCGGGTGGCCGAGGCATAGTCGGCGGCATTGCGGCGGCGGCCTTCGAAATCCTGGTAGAAGGTCGGCAGCTTGACCACGCCGATACGGCGCTCGGGCACGCCGGCGGCCGCAGGGATGGTCATCGTCTCACCCTTGGCAGCCTGCTCGGACAGGCGGATCTTCTGCCGGGTCAGGGTCACCATGCGGTGTTTGCCATCCACACCTTCGGCGGCCGGGATGTATTCCAGGCGCACCTGGGTGTCCTTGGCACCGCGGATCTTGGCCACTACGTCGTCGATGCGCCAGCCGATCACGTCCTCGACCGGGCCGGAGCGGCCCTGGCCGACACCGACGATGCGGTCACCGGCCTTGAGCGTGCCATCCAGCGCCAGCGGGCCACCGGGCACCACTTCGCGGATCACCACCACGTCGTCCTGGCGCTGCAGCTGGGCACCAATGCCCTCCAGCGACAGCGACATGGCCTGGTTGAAGTTCTCCGCGGTGCGTGGGGTGAAGTAGTCGGTGTGCGGATCCACCGCCCGGGTGTAGGCATTGAGGTAGATCGAGAACACGTCCTCGTTCTTCCACTCGTTGATGCCCTTGAGCTGGGTCTCGTAACGCTTGTCCAGGGTCTTGCGGATGTCGGCGGCCGACTTGCCAGCCAGCTTCAGCCGCAGCCAATCGTTCTTGACCGACTTGCGCCACAGTTCGTCCAGCTCGGCATTGGTACCCCACGGCACGTCCTTGCGGTCGTACTCGAAACGCTCTTCGCGGGTGAAGTCCGGCTCCTGGCGCAGCAGGCCGCGCGCGTAGTTGATGCGCTCGGTCACGCGCTGGCGGTACACCGCGAACACCTGGAAGGCAGGATCCAGCTCACCGGAGCGGATTGCATCGCCCGTGCGTGCGGCCAGCGGCGCGAAGCCGTCGACGTCGGCCTTGGTGAAGAACTGCTTGCCGCCGTCCAGCGACTCCAGGTAGCGCTTGAAGACATCGGCCGAGGTAGCCGCGTCCAGCGGCCGCGGCCGGTAGGCATAGCGGCTGTCGGACAGCACCCCGTACACCAGCTTGGAGGCCGTGGCCTGGTCAACCGTGGGGCCGGAGCCCAGCGTCGGGGCGTCGGCACGCGCCAGCAGCGCGGTCGGCACGGTCAGCGCGAAGGCCAGCAGAAAAGCGGGAACTCGGTAGTTCATCAAAGTACTCGTGGCACCGAACGTTGGGGGAAGACTGCGGGCAGGTCAGACATGCCGACAGTGCCGAAAGTTTCGGCAATTGTCATCCGGCCCACGGCCAGACTAGCCGCAGTGCTGTAGCAGAGTGTGAATCGCCCATGCAGGGCTGCGGCCGCCGCCGCGGGCACGCCACCGGAGCAAGCCCGGGGCGTGCATGAAAGGCCGGGGTCAGACGGCGACGCCGGCACCGGCCGCCTGCTGGTCGGCGTGGTAGGACGAACGCACCATCGGCCCGGAGGCAACGTGGGTGAAACCCAGTTCGTAGCCATAGTCCTCGAAGGCCTTGTATTCCTCCGGCGTCCAGTAGCGCAGCACCGGGTGGTGGTGGGCGGTCGGCTGCAGGTACTGGCCAATGGTCACCATTTCCACATCGTGCGCGCGCAGGTCACGCAGGGTGGCCTGCACCTGCTCGAAGGTTTCGCCCAGGCCGAGCATGATGCCGGACTTGGTCGGCACGTTCGGGTGCTGTGCCTTGAAGTTCTTCAACAGGGTCAGCGACCACTGGTAGTCCGCGCCCGGGCGTACGTTGCGGTACAGGTCCGGCACGGTCTCGATGTTGTGGTTGAACACGTCCGGCGGGTTCTGCGCCAGGATTTCCAGCGCGCGCTCCATGCGGCCCTTGCCGCGGAAGTCCGGGGTCAGCACCTCGATGCGGGTGCCCGGCGACTTTTCGCGGATGGCGGTGATGCAGTCGACGAAGTGCTGGGCACCGCCGTCGCGCAGGTCATCGCGGTCGACGCTGGTCACCACCACGTATTTCAGGCCCATGTCGGCCACGGTCTGGCCCAGGCTGGCCGGCTCGTTGGCGTCCGGCGGCTTGGGCCGGCCGTGGGCCACGTCGCAGAACGAGCAGCGGCGGGTGCAGACCTCGCCCAGGATCATGAAGGTGGCGGTGCCATGGCCGAAGCATTCGTGGATGTTCGGGCAGCTGGCCTCCTCGCACACGGTGACCAGGCGGTTCTCACGCAGCTTGGCCTTGAGGTTGGCCACGGCATTGCCCGAGGGAATGCGCACGCGGATCCACGAGGGCTTGCGCAGCACCGGCGCATCGGCGAACTGCACCGGCGAGCGGTTGATCTTGTCACCGCCGAGCTGTTTGACACCGGCCTGCAGCGGCGCGGACGGGGCGTCGCCCTGCAGGACCTGCAGGGGAATGGAGCGCGTGGTGGATTCAGTCATGGCGTTATCAGCGGTCTCAAAGCCGCGTAGTCAGATCGGGCAGTTCGGGCGTCGGCTGCAAGGCCAGGCCGAACTGCTGGGCCAGATGGGACAGCAGCACCGACTTGACCGCTTCGATGCCCGAAGGACCGCCCAAGTCTAGCACCGAGGTCACCTGCATCCCGGCGTAGCCGCAGGGGTTGATGCGGTGGAAAGGCTCCAGGTCCAGCGACACGTTGAACGCCAGCCCGTGGAAACTGCAGCCACGGCGCACGCGGATACCGAGCGCGGCGATCTTGGCCCCGCCCACATAGACACCGGGCGCGCCGTCCAGGCGTTCGGCCCCGATGTTCCATTCGTCCAGGGTGTCGATGATGGCCTGTTCGATACGACACACGTAGTCGCGCACGCCGATGCCGAGCCGGCGCAGGTCCAGCAGCGGGTAGACCACGATCTGGCCGGGGCCGTGGTAGGTCACCTGACCGCCACGGTCCACATGCAGCACCGGGATGTCGCCTGGCGCCAGCACATGCTCGTCCTTGCCGGCCTGGCCCAGGGTGAACACCGGGTCGTGCTCGACCACCCACAGCTCGTCGGTGCTGGTATCGGTGCGGGCATCGGTGAACTGCTGCATGGCGTGCCATACAGGCTCATAGCCCTGCCGGCCAAGGTCACGCAGCAGCGCCGGGCGCGGCGTAGCGCGCGCGGTCGCGGCCTTTGCCTCGCAGCTGTTTACAGCGTCCACTTCACTTCCGGGTGGTCGCGCAGCGCCGCATGGGCGGCATCGTACTGCTCGCGGTTTTCGGCCTTGAAGGCGATGCGCACCGAGACATATTTGCCATTGGAGGAATGCTTCCAGGCAATGCGCTCGTTGAGCACTTCCACGCCGGCGCTCTGCAACAGCTGCGGCAGTTCGCGTTCCAGCCCGATATTGGCCGCGCCCATGGCGCTGAGCTCAAAGGTACCGGGGAACTGGAAGCCGTGTTCAGGGTTGTCGGACTTGATTTCCATGCCCGCCATTATCGGGGCGGAAGCCCGCAAACCCAAGGCCATGGCCGATCCACAGCCTTCCATCAGCGCAGGCCCTGCTCTCGGCACGGGTAGTGCCGAGCCATGCTCGGCAGAAAGATCCCGGGCAAGCCCCTGCCGAGCATGGCTTGGCACTGCCTGGCAATCCGGCGAGCCCCCCGCCGAGCGCGGCTCGGCACTATCTGGCAATCGGGCAAGCCCTGCCGCGCCGGCCCGGCACCACGCTGCAAACGAGAAGGGCCGCTTGCGCGGCCCTTCGGCGGGAGGAATCCCGGCTTACTTGGACAGTTCCAGCAGAGTCGAGGAGACCCAGCCACGGTTGCCCAGTTCATCTTCCACTTCCCACATCACGCCTTCCTTGGTGCCGGTGGGGTACAGCATCATGCCCGGGTCCAGGCTGCGCACCGGCGCACCGGTGCCGCGGGCATTGGCCAGCAGACGGCCGGCACGGGTGACAGTCACGGCCTGCTGGGCGTTGGCGGCCGAAGCGTTGTCCGGCAGGCCACCCAACTGGGCGATGATGTCGGTGTAGGCCTGCAGGTAGGCCATGGTGATCACCTGGCCGATCTCGGTATTGGCGTAACCGCCGACACCGGCAGCCCCCAGGCCGCTACCGCCAAACAGGCCGGCACTGGCGCCGAAGCCCATGTCGCTCTTGCGCGCCGACCCTTCGGAAATGGCTACCTGCTCAGAGGAGCGCACGTCGGTGACGGTCAACACCACGTCGGCCGTCTTGCTGGTGAAGTTCAGGCCACCCACCACTGCACCGGCGCGACCGCCGATCAGGCCACCCAGCAGCCCGCCCAGAGCATTGCCACCGGCATTGCTGTTCTGCGAAATAAGGTCCGGGATCATCACGTAGTCGGCGGCACGGATCTGGCCCTTGCCAACGTTGGAGCGACCACGCAGGTCGCCGCTGGCAGCCAGTTCACGCTCGAACTGGCCTGCTGCCATGCCGGCGCCACGGTCAACGAGAGTGAAGCAGCGCGAGCGGTTGACGAAGGCCTTGATCAGCCGCGACGGCGCCGGCAGCTGCTGGCCCGTCCACCAATGCGTGGCGTCTTCCGGCTCGATCACCGACAAGGTGCCGATTGGACGCTGGCAGACCGGGATCTGCGCGGCAGCTTCCTTGCGTTGTTCCTGTGCCTGGGTGCCACGGTTCTTGAACGCGGCGTGCGCCGGCGCGCTGGCCGTGATTGCGGCAATAGCCACCGTGAGAGCCGCTGCGGACAGCGGCGAAAAGATAGTGCGCATATCTAGGTTTATCCCCATTACCTGCACCTTCCGAGGTGCGTTCCATTGGCTAGAGACCTGGCGGCAATCCTGTCCACGATGACACCGAGCAGGCAAAGCGCGGGCCGGTCCACTGTGCATGCTACCGCACATGGCCCCAAGGAATCTTCAGGTTTTTGTGAGGGAAATCCCTATGTCACATACGGGAAATACCTACGACGACCTCAGCTGAAACCTTAAAACCAGATCGCCGTCCCATTGAGACGGCGATCCGCCCCCTTTTTATGCCGATTCGACGGCGGCTGCGGGGACCCAGCCCTTGTTGCCCATTTCATCCTCCACCTCAAGCATGCTGCCCTCGATGGTGCCGGTGGGGAACAACAACATGCCGGTCTTCAGCTCGGCGATGGCCTCGGACTGGTTGCTGGCACCGGTCAGCAGCCGCGCCATGCGCCGCAGCACCAGGGTGCCGGCGCGGGCAAGCTGCGCCGCACCTGCTGCCGCCGGCGCCTGCGGCGCTGCCACTGCAGGCATCGGTGCCGGCTCGTATGCCGACGCATCGGCCTCCGTTACCACCGGCGTTGCCACGGCCAGCGGCGCCACCGCAGGCACAGCCGCCGGGACCACTGGCTGCGGCGCTGCCATCGGCACCGGGGCAGCACCGGCAAACACCGCCTGCGGCGCCGGCTGGGTCTGGATTTCGCCACGTTTGCGATTGATCTGGGAGACCATGCGGGAGAACGCCTCTTCGTAGGCCTCCTTGATCACCTGACCGATCTCGGTGTTCTCCCAACTGCCTGCGTTTACCCGCGCACTGCCCTGCACGTTGGAAGCCGCCACCGCCGCAGCCCAGGCCTTGTCGGTGATCTTGGCTTCGCCACTGACGCTGATCAGCTGCTCGGAGGTACGCACGTCCACCAGCGTCAACACCACTTCGGCGGTCTGCTTCTGGGTGGACAACTTGCCCGACACACCCAGCGTGGCGACATTGAGGACACCAGCCATCAAGCCACGCTTCTGCGGTGTAGAGGCGCTGCCACCGATATTCATGCCGCCGGCATTGGCATTCTGCGAAACAATGTCCGGGATCAGTACATAGTCGGCGCCCCGCATCTGCCCGCCGCCCAGATTCTGGCCTGCCTGCAGGTGACCATCGAGGGCAAGATCACGCTCGGCCTGCGCAGCGGCGAAACCCACGCCACGGTCCAGCACAGTGAAACACTTGGAATCATTGACCATCACGCGCAGCATGCGGGTCGGTGCCGGCAGACCGTAACTGGCCCACGCACCCATGCCGTCATCAGGCTCGACGATGCGCAACGAGCCGGCATTGTTGCCGCATTTATTGCCAAGAAGATTGGTCAGATTGATGAATGCGTGGCTGGGCCCGGCGTAGGCCAATGCAGCAGCAGCCAATACCGCCGCGGCCCACAACGCGGGCCGTGAGTTCGGATGGATCATGTTTTCCCCCTGTAACGCTTCCGTGCTGGTAGCGATCTGGTACCTGGTTGGTGAACGAAATAAACGGCGCTAATTTCACGCCATCATCAAAAAAGTGAATACGCAGGTTATCTGCAAGCCCTGCAGCCGCGCAACCGTACAAACTCATCAACCTGCAACTCTTACGACTGCATTGCCAGCCAACTGCGGTGAAAAACCACCCTGCGCACCACAACAAACTGTCCGCTTTGTAGCGATATATCCCGGCCAGACCTGCCTCTAAGCTTTGCGCAGCATTTGAATGGCATAAGGAACGCACATGAAAACCCGGTTGGGCGCGTACATGCTGCTGGTCGGCACCGCAGTCCTCGCACAGACGGCCATTGCCACGGAGCAGTGCCCGCAGAGCGCGTTGAAGGATCACCCGCCGGCAATCAACTTCCGTGTCGACAATGACCTGTTGGGCGGTCACAAACAGGACCAGGGCTATACCAACGGCGCCATGTTCACCCTGGTCTCGCCCAACCTGCACGACTTCACCGGCGACCCCTGCCTGCCGCGTCTGGCCCGCTGGACCAATCGTCACCTGGAACGCCTGCACCCCGGTGAGTTCGAACAGCAGAACATGATCTTCAGTTTCGGCCAGGGGCTGTATACGCCCACCGACAACACCCGCCGCGACCTGATCGAGGACGACCGCCCCTATGCGGCGGTGTTGATGGTCAACTTCGGTTACAACGCGCGCAATGACAACCGTCTGCGTACCACCCAGCTGGCGCTGGGCATGATCGGCCCCTCGGCCCAGGGCAAACAGGTACAGGATGCGGTGCATAGCGTACTGGGTGACGAGAAATTCATGGGCTGGAACAACCAGCTGCACGACGAACCGGTTTTCAAACTGCTGCACGAACGCATGCAGCGCTGGCCCGCCGAGGGCAATGCCAGCGGCTGGGGTTGGGACGCGATCAGTCATTGGGGCGGTGCCATCGGCAACCTGGCCACCTATGCCAATGCCGGCGGCGAGGTCCGTTTCGGCTGGAAGCTGCCGGACGACTTCGGCAGCTCGCCGATGCGGCCAGCAGGCGAGAACACCGCGCCAACGCGCCGTGGCCGCAGCGAGGGCTGGTCCAGTCATGTATTCGTCACCAGCGATGCCCGCTGGGTGCTGCGTGACATCACCCTGGACGGCAACACCTTCCGCAACAGCCACAGTGTCGACAAGCGCGCCCTGGTCGGCGACATCGGTTATGGCGTTGCGGTGATGCGCGGCAAATGGAAATTCGCCCTTGCCCGCTACCACCGCACGCGCGAGTTCGACGGACAGAAGGAAACCCCGGTGTTCGGCAGCTTCACCGTCAGCCGTACGCTTTGATTGCAGCTGCTGTCGCAGCCCAGTTACTACGCCTTGTAGAAAGAGAAAAGCGCAAGAGCGCCCTCACCCCAACCCCTCTCCCGCAGGCGGGAGAGGGGCTTGCAATGCGTCGGCGGCCGGTGCACTGGTCCTGCCAGGGCACTACATCCTGCAACTGCATGCAGGACGGCAGCCAAGACGCATCAACCACGAGCGAACCAACCCCTCTCCCGCGTGCGGGAGAGGGGTTGGGGGGACAGCACTTCTACTCCACGGCTTTGGCTTCGGCTTCGGCTTTGGTTTTGCTCTGGCCCATGCTTTTGCTCCCTGGCTTTTGACTTACCGGGCCCCTTCCGTAGCGACGGAGCTGGCAGACAAGACCCCGAACGGGGCGACGCACACGGATGTGCGTCGTTTTTCGACGATACAAGGATGTATCGTCGAAAAATCCTGCCAGCGGAGTGGACCCGCGTCGCATAGCGACGTGGGCGCGTAGGCAGGGTGTGCTTTCTTTGGGCCACGTTTCTTTGCACAAGCAAAGAAAGGTGTGCTCGCGCGCCGGAGGCGGGCGAAAGCCTTTGATCTTGATCTTGGTTGCTGTTGCTCTTGCTGTTGCTCTTGCTGTTGCTGTTGCTGTTGCAGCAAGAGCAAGAGCTCTCACTCCCCTTCGGGGAGCGAGTTACTTTTCTTTGCTTGTGCAAAGAAAAGATAACCAAAAGAGGTGCTTTTCAACAGCCGAGTGGCTGGTCAAGCACACCCTGCCTACGCGCCCGCCCCGCTGCGCGGCGCGGGTCCACTCCGCCAGCGGGATTTTTCGCCACGACATCCCTGTCGTGGCGAAAAACGACGTGCATCCATGCACGTCGCCCTTCGGGTTCTTCCCACTGGCTCCGTCGCTGCGGAAGGGGCCCGGTAAGTCAAAGTCCAAAGCAACTGCAGCTGCAACTGCAACTGCAACTGCAATGGCAACGGCAAAAGCTACCCCTCCCCAACCCTCCCCTTGCCTCCGGCAAAGGGAGGGAGCCAAAGCTGCACCTGGAGCTGAGTTGCACTTGGCCAAGGGAGGCAATTGAGCGGTACTCCGTCGCTCAGCAGACAAACAAAAGCGGCGTTACCGCGTCCCATCGACATGACCTCCAGTCGACAGAACACCGCAACGCCGCTCGGCTTTTCAGCCGGTGAACGCCCTTACTCGGATTTCCACCACATCATGAAGGCATCCCACAGGCGCTTGAAGAAGCCACCTTCTTCCACCGCCTGCACGGCCACCAACGGAGCCTCGGCGACCACCTTGCCATCCAGCGATACCTTGACCGTACCAATCTGCTGGCCCGCGGTAATCGGCGCCACCAGCTGCTTGGGCACGTCCATCGTCGGCTTCAGGTCGTTGTAGCGGCCACGCGGCACGCTGACCAGCATCGGCTGCGCCACACCCAACTGCACTTCGTCAGCCTTGCCCTTCCATACATGCTGGCTGGTCACCTGCTTGCCCGGCTCGTACAGACGGTGGGTTTCAAAGAAACGGAAGCCCCAGTTCAACAGCGCCAGGCTGTCATCGGCGCGCTGCTTTTCCGAAGCGCCGCCCATCAGCACCGCGATCAGACGCTGGTCACCGCGCTGGGCCGAGCTCAGCAGGCAGTAGCCGGCAGCCGAGGTGTGGCCGGTCTTGATGCCGTCCACGCTCTGGTCGCGCCACAACAGCAGGTTGCGATTGGGCTGGGTGATCTTGCCTACGGTGAATTCCTTGATCTTGTTGTAGGCATAGGTCTCCGGGTAGTCACGCACGAAAGCGCGGCCCAGCAGGGCCAGATCGTAGGCGCTGGACTGGTGGCCCTCGGCGTTCAGGCCATGCGCGTTGACGAAGTGCGAATCCTTCATCCCGATCTTGGCAGCATAGCTGTTCATCAGCGCCGCAAAGGCTTCCTGGCTGCCGGCGGCGTGTTCGGCCAGGGCAATGGCCGCATCGTTGCCGGACTGGATGGCCATGCCCTTTTCCATGTCTTCCAGACGTGCCGTCTGGTTGACCGGGAAGCCGCTGTAGCTGCCGTCGGTACCCGCGCCGCCTTCACGCCAGGCGCGCTCGCTCATCATTACCTGGTCGTCCGGCTTGATCTTGCCGGTCTTCATCTCGGCGGCCAGCACGTAAGAGGTCATCACCTTGGTGATGCTGGCCGGCGGCACGGGCTGATGGATGTTCTCGCCAGCCAGTACCTGGCCGGTGGCGTAATCCATCAGTACCCAGGCGGTGGCGGTGGTCGGGACCGGCGCCGGCGGCGTAGCCACCTGGGCTGGGGCGGCCGCGGCGGCCGGTGCGGGAACGGGCGTCGGGGTCGGCGTCTGGGCGGATGCCAGGCCGACGGCGAGCGTCGTGGCCAGGGCGGCGGCGGCAAAACGGAATTTCATCGGAAAACGGTTCCTGATGGACGAGGAAAGAAAAGACAGGCGGGCATTGTAGGCCGCTGGCGGCATGCCGGCGGCGCTGGCATTGTTCAGTCGCGTACGACCTGGGGCATGCCAAAGCCCAGACCTGCAATCCGGCCGGCAAGTTCCGTCGCACTGACATGGTCGCTGGCAGGCACGCGCAGCCGCCACAGGGTACGGCCACCGCTGACGATATCGCTGAGGTTGGCGCCGACGATACCCGCCGAGGCCAGTTGACCCAGCGCGCGGGCTGCATTGTCGCGGCTGGAGAAACTGGCCACCTGCAGCAGGATGGAACCCAGCGCGCGGCTGGCGGGGTCGGCAGAGGTGCTGCTGGGCGCCGCAACCGGCGCCAGATTGACGGCAGTGCCGCCGCTCGCCGCACCTGCCGTTGCATTGGCTGCGACAGCAGGTGCAGCCGCCACTGTGCCACGCGGCGCTGCCTGGCTTGCGCTGCTGGTCACCCCAGGCGCCGGCGCCAGCGTCTGCGCGCGCACCGGTGCCACCGCGCTGGGCGCAGCCTGCACGGCAGCCGGACGACCGGTCGCCACACGCACGCCGTTGTCCTTCATCCACGCATCGAAATGGTCGGCATTGGCGGCCACCGCATGGGTGGAAACGGGAGCTGCAGGGGCTGCCGTGGTGGTCGGCGGCAACTTCTCGACCAGTTGGTCCATGCGGCTGGCAGCCGCAGCGCGGGTTTGTGCGAGCGCAGCGGGGGCCGCCACCGGTGCTGCGGCAGCGGCCTGCGCACGGGCATTGGCGCGCGGGCTGCGGGCGCGGCCGCTGTCATTATTGGCGGCCAGCAGGTTGTCGCTGCCCGGGGTCAGGCCACGCACTTCCACCCGGCCCGTACCGCGCTGGGTAATGCCCAGCCGCACCGCAGCCGCGTAGCTGAGGTCGATCACCCGACCTTCGTGGAACGGGCCGCGGTCGTTGACCCGGACGATGATGGATTCGCCGTTGTCCAGGTTGGTGACCCGCGCGAAGCTGGGCAGCGGCAGGGTTTTGTGCGCGGCGGTGAAGGCATACATGTCGTACACCTCACGATTGGAGGTCAGCCGGCCGTGGAACTTCTGCCCGTAGTACGAGGCCGTGCCCTGCTCCACGTAGTCGTCCACCCGGTCCATCACCCGGTATTGCTTGCCCAGCACCACGTAGGGGGATTTGTTGCCGACTGCCGAACGCGCCTCGTTGGTCACCAACGGCTCGGGAATACAGCGCACATTGGGGATGTAGGTGGGCGTGCTGTCACTGACGCCGGGCCGGTACAGGCCACCGGCGGTGTAGTTGCCGCGCGTGGACAGGTCTTCCTGTGCACGCGCGTAAGGCGACCCCTCCGGGCAGTCGGCGCTGCGCGCCGTGCCCTGGCCAGGCCTGGGCACCACGCTGCCGGCGTGTCCGCCCGCGGTGGGCGTGGACTTCTTGGGTGCGCTGCTGCAGGCGGCCAGCCCGAGCACGATCAACGCAGGGACCAGCCACTTGATGTTCATGCCGGGGGAAGCTCCTTGCCGGCGATGGCCTGGGACAGCTGGAACACGGCCATCGCATACATTTTGGAGATGTTGTAACGGGTGATCGCGTAGTAGTTCTGGAAGCCAAGCCAGTACTGCTTGCCATTGCTGCCTTCCAGGGTCACCGGGGTAGCCTTGGCATTGACCGCCATCACCGGCGTCACCGGCTGGTAGCCGCGGGCGGCCAGCTCGGTCACGGTCAGGCTAGGGGTCCAGTCGGTGGGATTGAACTCCTCAAAACCGGCCTGCAGCGTCGCCGGCACCGCCACTGTGCCGCCGCGCACCCAACCGCCCTTCTTGACGAAGTAGTTGGCAATCGAGGAAAACACGTCGTCATAGCTGTTGAACAGGTCACGGCGGCCATCGCCGTTGCCATCCACGGCGTAGTCCAGATAGCTGGACGGCATGAACTGGCCCATGCCCATGGCACCGGCATAGCTGCCCTTGATGCCGGTGATGTCCAGCTTCTCCAGCGCACTGAGTTCGAACAGCTTGGCCAGTTCGTCGCGGAAGAACAGCTCGCGGCGCACTTCGCGCTCCAGCTTGGCCGGGTCGCCGCTGCGCGGGTACTTGAAGGCCAGCGTGTACAGCGCGTCCAGCACGCGATGATTGCCGGCATTGCGGCCGTAGCTGGTCTCCACGCCGATGATGGACACGATGACTTCGGCCGGCACGCCGGTGCGCTCCTGCACCCGCATCAACTCATCGCGGTGCTGCGCCAGGAAGTTGCGACCGCCATCGATGCGGGCCTGGGTGATGAACATCGGCCGGTACTCGTTCCACGGCTTCACCCGCTCGGCCGGGCGCGACATGGCGGCGATGATGGGCTCGCGGATCTGGGCCTGCGCCAGGGTCGCCTCGATGTACGCAGGATCCAACCGGTACCTGGCGGCAGTGTCGCGCACGAAGTTGGCACGCGCGGTCTCGAACGGCACCGGGGTCAGATCCACCGGCGGCAGATCCACCTTGGCCTCCGGTACTGCCTCGGCCGGCCCGGTAGCGGGCGCCGTACCGGGTTTGACCGGGGTTTCCGCCGGGGCGACAGGCGATACAGGGGCCTTGGGCTGGGTTGCGCAGGCAACCATGCCGAGGGTGAGACAACAAACCAGGGCGCGTCTAATCATCGGGCGAGATTAGCAGGTCAAAGATGAATTTCCCGCAATAACACCATGAATCTCAAAAGGATTAAAGCAAAAAAACATGCTGGTGCGCTGCGCCGTGGGGGCGCAGGTCCTGGACTTGCAGATGAATGCGGGCACGCGGACCCGGCAAAATGGGGCGCCGGCCATCTTCCCATCCCACGAAGATGACCGGCGCCCGGATCAGCCCCGGCGCATCGGACAGTCGTCTCCCCACGCCTGCCCGCCGAATGCCGACCTGCTGGTCACCCCGTCGGGGGTGCCAACCGCCACAGCGCAACTGCTGCCGATGACGCCGCTAGTGTGAAGTAACCGTGAAGGTTCGTGTTTGATCTGGATCAAGACTCGCGCCACGCGCTTGCCTTAGCCGCCATGTACCGGCCGATGCGCACGCACCGCCATCACCAGGCCAAAGCCAGCCAGCAACGACACCGCCGAGGTACCGCCGTAGCTGATCAGCGGCATCGGCACGCCCACCACCGGCAACAGCCCGGAGATCATGCCGCCGTTGACCAGGATGTAGACGAAGAAAGCCAGGCCGGTGGCACCGGCCAGCAGGCGCGAATAGGTATCGCGCGAGTCCACCGCGATCCACAGGCAACGCCCGATCACGAACAGGTACAGCGCCAGCACCACCGCCACGCCCACCCAGCCATATTCCTCGCTGAGCACCGAGAAAGCGAAGTCCGTGGTCTGTTCGGGGATGAAGTTCAGGTGCGACTGCGAGCCCAGCCCCCAGCCCTTGCCGGTAAGGCCGCCCGAGCCGATGGCGATCTTGGATTGGATGATGTTCCAGCCCGCGCCCAGTGCATCACTCTCCGGGTCGAGGAACATCATGATGCGGTCCTTCTGGTAGGGCCGCAGCAGCCAGAACCAGGCCACCGGCGCGGCCGCGGCAACGCCGCCCACGCCCACGCCCACCCACCACCACGGCAGGCCAGCCAGCAGCAGCACAAAGGCACCGCTGGCCGCGATCAGCACGCCAGTGCCGAAATCCGGCTGCAGCATCACCAACCCGGTCGGCACCCCGATGATCACCGCCGCCACCAGCACCACCGGTATCCGCGGCGGCAGTGGCATGCGGTTGAGGTACCAGGCCACCATCATCGGCAGGCTCACCTTCAACAGCTCGGCGGGCTGAAGGTAGAACAGGCCCAGGTTCAACCATTGCCGCCCGTACTTGCCGGTACCCAGCACGAACACCGCCAGCAACGGCAGCATCGAGACGGCATAGATCATCGGCGTCCAGGCGCGGATGCGCAGGATCGACACCCGCGATATCGCCCACATCGCCACCAGGCCCACCGCAAAACGGGCGCCCTGCGCCATCACCAGGCCACTGCCACCGGCACTGTCCAGCACCGACAGGCCAATCCCCATCAACACCAGCAGCGCGAACAGCAATGGCCAGTCCAGGCCGCGGGTCAGGCGCTGCCCCATCTCCAGGGCCCAGCGCAGGAAATCCCTCATCGGCGCGCCTCCGTTGGCGTGGGTGCCGGCGCAGCCGGACGTCCCGTGGTCGGCACCATGCCAGGGGCAGCTGCCGGTTCCGGCGCAGGCGGTGCACCCGGCAACGGGGCCGGCGTGCCCACCATGATCGGCAGGTCAGCGAACTGCGGGGCCACCTGCTCACCGCGCGCGCGCCAGCTGGCGTCCTCGGTGTCGAAGGTGGTCACGCCCACCGCCACGGTGCCGCGCTCGGCATCCAGCGGCTGCAGGCCATCGGGCATCACCCCGAGCAACCAGGCATCGAATACCTTGCGCGCGATCGGCGCGGCCGCCGAGCCACCGTAGCCGCCGCCTTCCACTGCGATGGCGATGGCGATCACCGGATCTTCGGCCGGTGCAAAACCAACGAACAGCGCGCGGTGACGCAGGTGCATCGGCAGGCTCTTGGGGTTCAACGCCGCCGTGCCCTTGCGGCTGATGACCTGCGCCGTACCGGTCTTGCCCGCCATGCGGTAGGCCGCACCGGCGGCAACCCGCCAGCCGCTGCCGCCGGGTTGCATGGTGCCCATCATGCCCTCACGCACCGCCTGCACATTATTGGGGTTGGGGCTGATCGGCCTGCTGGCCGGCTGTACGCTGGGTGCCCAGTCGTGGTCGAAGCCGGCGCGCTGCTCCATCACCAGGTGCGGGGTGCGCAGCTGGCCGGTGGCCAGACCGCCGACGCCGCGCACCAGCTGCAGCGGGGTCACTTTCCACAGGCCTTGGCCGATGCTGGCATTGACCATGTCGCCCGGGTACCAGCGCTCCTTGCGCAGCTTGAGCTTGGCCGCCGGCGACGGCAGGATGCCGCCGATCTCACCGGCCAGGTCGATGCCGGTGGGCTGGCCAAACCCGTAGCGGCCGCCCATGTATTCGTCGTAACGCTCCACGCCCATGTCGACGCCGAGCTGGTAGTAATAGGTGTTGACCGATTGCGAGATCGACTTGCGCAGGTCGGTCCAGCCATGGCCGCCGCGGTTGGCGTCACCCCAGCCACGGCTGACGCCGGGCAGGTAGAACATGCCGCGCGAGAGGATCTTGTCCTCGGGCCGGCGCAGGCCGCTGTCCAGGCCGGCCAGACCCAGGAAGGGCTTCACCGTGGAACCGGGCGCAACACCACCCAGCACCAACCGGTTGAACTGCGGCCGCGACGGATTCTCGTTGAGTCGTTTGAAGTCGGCGTGGGAGATGCCGTTGACGAACAGATTGGGGTCGAACGACGGCAGGCTGACCATGGCCAGGATCTCGCCGGTACGCGGGTCGATCGCCACCGCCGAGCCTTCCTGCTCACCGAACGCCGCGACCATGGCGCGCTGCAGGTCGGCATCGACCGACAGCCGTAGATCAACGCCCGATTGCGCGGGCACCCGCCCGATCGTACGGATCGCGCGGCCCTGCACATTGGTCTCGACCTGCTCGTAGCCGATGCGGCCACGCAGCTGCGGCTCGTAGAAACGCTCGATGCCGGACTTGCCGATATGGGTCAACGCGGCATTACCCTCGCCCAGTTCTTCCAGGTCCTTGTCATCGACGCGGCCGACGTAGCCGATGATGTGGCCGAACAGATCGCCATACGGATAGCGCCGGGTCAGGTAGGGTTCAAGCTCCACGCCGGGGTAACGCCAGCGGTCCACTGCAAAGCGCGCCATCTCATCGTCGCTGACCCGCAGCTTGAGCGTCACCGGCATGAAACTGCGGCGTGCCTTGCGCGACTGCTTGAAGCGCTCGATGTCTTCCTGGGTAAGCGAAAAGATCTTCTGCAGGCCGGCCAGGGTCGCGTCCATGTCCTGGACCTTGTCGGCGGTGACGTCCAGACGGAACGCCGGCACGTTCTCGGCCAGCAGGCGGCCGTTGCGGTCGTAGATCAGCCCACGCCCCGGCACCACCGGCCGCGCCTTGATGCGGTTGGCTTCCGAACGGGTAGCGTAGATATCGTGATCCAGCACCTGCAGCTTGAAGTACCAGGCAGCGAGGAACCCCAGGGTGAGCACCACCCCGAGAAAACCGATCGCGGCACGCCGCCGGAACTGCTCGGCCTCGGCGTGCGGGTTCTTGCTCTGGCGGCGCGGAGCCATGCGTCAGCGCCCGCGCTTGCCCAGCCGCACCGCATCCAGCAGTACATACAACGGCAGCCACAACACCATGCCCAGCAGCGGGGCCACCCAGTAGCTCCACGGCAGCAGCGGCTCGCCGACCAACAAGTGGATGGCGGCATCGATGACGCGGTCATTGAACAGCAGTCCGCCCATCGCCAGCGCCTGCTGCGACAGCGGGAAGAAGCGGATGCGGGCGCGGAAGCGCTGCAGGATGAAGGCCATCATCACCAGGCGCAGGGCCTGCTCACCAAGGATGCCGCCAAACATCACATCCGCCAGCAGGCCGATGCTGAAGGCAAAGCCCAGCCCGACCTTGTCCGGGGTCTCGATCACCCAGTACGCCAGCACCAGCGCCAGCCAATACGGGCGCATCGGCAGCACAACTTCCGGCAGCGGGATCAGCGCCAACAGCAGCGCCAGCAGGAAACTGACCGGCATCACCCAACCCTTGCCACGCAGACGACTCATGGGCGCACCTGCGCTGGGGGCGGGTTGTCACTGGTCACGGGTGTCTGCGCAGGCGGGGGTTCGGTGGCGGGGCCGGAGACGGCTGCAGGCGCAGGTGTCGGCGCAGCAGAGGTTGCCGGCGGTGTCGCGGGCACGGCAGCAGGTGCCGCCGCCTCCGGCCCCGGTCCAGCCGGCTGCGCATCGCCAGCCGTCGCTGGAACCACTGCAGCCTTGATGCCCATGCGGTTGGCCGGTGCCACAGGGGCGCTGGCTGCCGCACTGTCGGGTTCACTGGACGCATCCGGCAACTGCGGCAATGCCGGCACCGAGCGCAGCAGCAAGACGTTGCGACCGCGGTCCAGCTTGGCTGCCGGCTCCAGTTCGCCCACCAGGAAGGCATGGGTGTCATCCGGCCGCAGCTTCATGATCCGGCCTACCGGGAAACCGGCCGGGAAACGCCCGCCCAGTCCGGAAGTGACGATTTCATCGCCTACTTCCACGCCCGCGCTGAGCGGGATATCGCGCAGCTCCAGACGGTCGCCGCGGCCGTAGACGATCAGGCGCACGCCATTGCGCGCCACCGCCACCGGCACCGCGTGGTCCGGATCGGTCAGCAGCAACACGGTCGAGTGCGCCGGCGTCACCGCGATCACCTGGCCCATCAGGCCGCCGGCGTCGATCACGGCCTGGCCAACATGCACGCCGGCACGGCTGCCCGAATCCAGCACCAGACGCTGCCGCACCGGATCCAGATCGATATCGAGAATGGGCGCCAGCTGCACGTCCAGGCCATTGCGTTCGGCCACGTTGAGCAGCTCGCGCAGTTGGGCATTGTCCAACGCCGCGGTCTGCAGCCGGGTCAGGCGCGCGTTGGCCACCAGCAACTGGTTGCGCAGCTCGCGGTTCTCGGCGACCAGCTGGTTGTGGCTGGCGGCATTGTCCTTGACCGACGCCCCGACCCGGCCCGGTACACCGGCCAGGGCCCAGATCGGCTGCACCAGCACATTGGCCTGTGCACGCAGACGCGCCATCCAGCCGCCCTGGTCATCCAGCACGATCAAGGTGATGGCCAAGGCCAGGTACGCCAGCAAGCGCAGCGTGCTGCTGGCGTCCCCCTGACGGGAGGCTACGGGAGGTCCGGCGTAAGGGGGCACGGCAGAAGACTGGAAAGGAGGGGTCGGGAATGGAAAAGGGAACCGGCGTGGTTCGCCTCATGCCGGGAGGTCGGGGAAACGGGCCCTGGGCAGTGGATCACGGCGCAGGCAGACCTGCCCCATTCCCGATTCCCCATTCTCCATTCCCTCCAACTTATTCCGGCGCGAAGAACTCGTTGCCGTGCATGTCCACCAGCTCCAGCGCACGACCGCCACCGCGGGCCACGCAGGTGAGCGGGTCATCGGCCACCTGCACATGCAGGCCGGTTTCCTCGGAGATCAGGCGGTCCAGGTCACGCAGCAGGGCGCCACCGCCGGTAAGCACGATGCCGCGTTCGGCGACGTCGGCACACAGTTCCGGCGGGGTCTGTTCCAGCGCCAGCTTGACCGCCGAGACGATGCCCGACAGCGGCTCGTGCAGGGCCTCCAACACTTCGTTGGAGCTGATCTTGATCATCTTCGGCACGCCCTCGGCGAGGTTGCGGCCGGAGATTTCCATCTCGATCACTTCCGCCTGCGGGTAGGCGCAGCCCAGCTCCACCTTGATGCGCTCAGCGGTGGCTTCACCGATCAGCATGCCGTGGTTGCGGCGCACGTAATTGGTGATGGACTCGTCGAAACGGTCACCACCGATGCGCACCGAGGCTGAGTAGACAATGCCATTCAGCGAGATGACCGCAACTTCGGTGGTGCCACCGCCGATATCGATGACCATCGAACCACGCGCCTCGGTGACCGGCATGCCGGCACCGATGGCGGCCGCCATCGGCTCCTCGATCAGGAACACATCCCGTGCACCGGCCTCCTCGGCCGATTCCTTGATGGCGCGGCGCTCGACCTGGGTGGAGCCGGCCGGCACGCAGACCAGCACGCGCGGGCTGGGGCGCAGCACGCGCGACTTGTGCACCTTCTTGATGAAGTGCTTGAGCATCGCCTCGGTGTAGGTGAAGTCGGCGATGACGCCATCCTTCATCGGGCGGATGGTGGTGATGTGGCCCGGGGTACGGCCAAGCATCTGCTTGGCCTCGGCGCCGACGGCAGCCACCGAGCGGGTACCGCCGATGGCGCGGTCCTGGCGCACGGCCACGACCGACGGCTCGTTCAGCACGATGCCCTGGCCGCGCACATAGATGAGGGTGTTGGCCGTGCCCAGGTCAATGGACAGGTCATTGGAGAACATGCCGCGCAGCTTTTTGAACATCTGGGGAGTGATCCTGACGGGTGTCGTGCCCACGCCGGCTGGCGAAAAAATGGGCAGAAAATGAGGGGAGCTAGCCTATCAACCCACCCCCGCCCGGGCAAGGAGAATCCTTGTAAAAAAAGGGCTCCAGGACTTGCCGGGCAGCTGCGGTACATCCTTGGTTCTGGCCGTGGACGGCCGCAGCCGGTAACCTTATGCACTTTGGCGCACCCTTGCGCCGGTCCGCCTGCGCGCGCATGGCGGCATTTCCCTTTTTACGTATAGGCCTGTTCGCGATGTCCGCTTTGATCTGTGGTTCCCTTGCCTTTGACACCATCATGGTGTTCCCGGACCAGTTCAAGAACCACATCCTGCCGGACAAGGTGCACATCCTGAACGTGTCGTTCCTGGTGCCGCGCATGCGCCGCGAACTGGGTGGCTGCGCGGGCAACATCGCCTACAACCTGAAGCTGCTGGGCGGCAGCCCGATCCCGATGGGCACCGTGGGCCAGGACTTCGGCCCGTACCGCGAGCACTTCGAGCGTATGGGCATCGACCTGAGCCAGGTGCGGGTGCTGGAAGACATGTTCACCCCGCAGTGCTTCATCACCACCGACCACGATAACAACCAGATCACCGCCTTCCACCCGGGCGCGATGATGCGCTCGCACGACAACCACGTGAAGGACGTGCCGGGCGTCACCTTCGGCATCGTTGCGCCGGACGGCCGTGAGGGCATGATCCAGAATGCCGCCGAGTTCGTGGAATGCGGCATCCCCTTCATCTTCGACCCGGGCCAGGCCTTGCCGCTGTTCAACGGCCCGGAGCTGCGCCAGTTCATCGAGCAGGCTGACTACGTGGTGGTCAACGACTACGAGTCCAACCTGCTGCAGCAGCGTACCGGCTGGAGCGAAACCGACATCGTCGCCCGCACCAAGGCCTATATCACCACCCAGGGCCCGCGTGGCGCCATCATCCACACTCCGGAAAAGAGCTTCGACATTCCGCCGGCGCATGAGCGCCGCGTGGTCGACCCGACCGGTTGTGGCGATGCTTTCCGTGCCGGCCTGATCTTCGGCATCGAGAAGGGCTACGACTGGCTGACCGTGGGCCGCATGAGCAACCTGATGGGCGCACTCAAGGTGGAGCACCCGGGCACCCAGAACCAGCGCTTCGACTTTGCCGAGTTCAACGAGCAGTTCAAGCAGCAGTTCGGCTACAGCCTCTGACAAAAACGGCGCCAACGGCGCCGTTTTTTCTGTAGTGCCGAGCCCTGCTCGGCAGGGGCCTTCCCGGCAATCCGTCGACCGCATGGCATTTGTGTAGGGGCGGCGTAAGCCGCGAAGCCCGCAGACCAGCAGATTGCAGGCCACGCTTGCCACCCGGCATTGCCAGCTTCGCGGCATACGCCGCTCCCACAAGAGGCTTCGCCGGTAACGCCTCAGCCGAGCATGGCTCGGCTCTACAGGAACTCTGCGGCCTGCCACTGCTCCAGCAACTGCGCACAATCGCGCAGCTGCCACTGCGCCATGCCCGGCCAGGGATCGCCCGGCACATTGATCAGGATGCCGGGCACGCCAGCCGCCTTGGCCGTGGCCAGGTCGTAGTAATGGTCGCCCACCATGCGCATCGCCGCCGGCGCCACGGCCCAGCGCTCGGCAAAAAACTGCAGGCCGGCCGGCGACGGCTTGGGCGCCACTTCCCAACGGCCAATGATTTCCTCGGCCGCAAAGCATTCGGCCACACCAATCGCCGCCAGCGTCACTTCAGCCAGCTCACGCGCATTGCGGGTAAGGATGCCCAGCCGGCAACCCGCGGAATGCAGCGCGCGTACCAAGGCCACTGCACCCGGCGCCGCGACCGAGGCCTGGGCCAGCTCCCGTTCGTGCTGCAGCAACCAGGCATGGCTGTCCGCCGCCTGCTGCGCCGGCAGACTGGCCAGGTGTTCAAGAATGTCCGCACCGGAAGGAATCTGCAGCTCACGCCGGATCCATTCGAAATCGTGCACCGGCTCGGTCAGGGTGCCGTCCATGTCGAACACCCAATGACGACTGGCGGCGACGTCGCAACGCCCCGCCACATCAGCGAGCACCGGCCTCAATCCCAGTTCGGCATCTGGCTGCCGTCCAGTCCACCCACTTCAAACACCGCCTGGCGGGTGCCGCCGGCCTGCACCGGGAACTCGATCTCGATCACCTTGGCCTTGCGTGCCTGCCGCCACAGGCCACGGTTGTCATCGATGAACATGGCGATGGCTTCATCGGTGTCCGGGCGATGCGCGGCCATGGTGCGGGCCGGGGCACCGTCCACGCTGACCTTCACCTGGCAGGCACGGTAGCAGGCCTTGGCAAAGTCGCTGGACTGCAGCACCAGGTAGGCGTGGCGCTTCCACTCGGGATGATCACGGAACACCAGGTTCACCTGCTTGGCGCCGGTGCTGTCCACTTCCACCCGGTCCTTGCTGTAGATCGCCGCCGAACGCTGCGTACCGCCCTTCACCGGCACCTGGTTGTAATTCCACAAGGCCTGCACGCGGCGCAGCTCGCTGGCGGCAGCCGCCTTCTCACGGACCTCGGCAAAGCCCGGCTCGATGCGCTTGGCGGTGTCCGAATCCGGGTACTGGTCGAGCAGCGCCGCACCATGGATGCGCGCCTTCTCCCAATCGGTGGCGGTGACCGCTTCGTCGTAAAGCTTGCCGATGCCCTCGGCGTCGGCCTCGCGCTTGGCGCGCTCCTGCGCGGCAGCGGCCTCCTGCTGCTGGCGCTCGGCCTCCGGGTTGCTGCAGGCGGCCAGGGCGAAGACGCAGAGGGCGCCGAGGATCAGGGGTTTCATCAAACAGCTCCAGTGAACGTGGCGCGGAATGGGCCCGCGATGGGGTTCACTTTAGAGCATGTTGGGGATTGGGATTGGGATTGGG
>DKPB01000095.1:0-27872 GCA_002471015.1 Stenotrophomonas sp. UBA7346 | reverse complement strand
TTTGGTTTTGGTTTTGGCTTTTATGCCGTCATTCCCGCGCAGGCGGGAATCGCTCTTGCCTTTGCCCTTTCCCGAAGTCAGAACAAAGTCCAGAACCAGAGCGATTCCCGCCTGCGCGGGAATGACGGCTTTAAAAACAGAAGCAGAAGCAGCAACGTAGCCCGGGTAAGCGCAGCGCACCCGGGAGATTGGGCCTGCCAGCAAGTAACCTCGGCCAGCCACAACTGCCGTCGAAGCCCTGTGCGGCGTCCAACCCAACTGCGCCGACCGCGTTGCACTCGGCCGTGCTGCAAACGGCCCCGGGTGCGCTGCGCTTACCCGGGCTACAACATACCTGCAGAATTCAAGGCAGCACAAAAACAGACGGCGAGCCGAGGCTCGCCGTCCGGGTTGAAGCCAACCGAAGCCGATTACTGCTTCGGCGCAGCCTCCTGCTTCGGTGCGGCTTCGGCCTTGGCGATCATGTCTTCCACCGAGGCGGTGGTGATCGGGTGGTAGCCCGGCTTGGCCTTGGCGAACACTTCCTTGGCGAAGGCCAGACCTTCCGGCGTCTTCAGCAGTTCAGCGTAGATCGGCAGTACCAGCTTGCGACGGCCCACCTTCTGGATGAACTCGCCGGCAGCGGCCTGTGCGTCGGTGTAGCCGCTGCGGATGGCCAGCGGATACCAACGCATCGCGATCTCGCCGTTCGGGGTACCGGTGAAGTGATAACCCTTGTCCAGCTGCGCCAGCTTCTCGACCGGTTGGGTCTGGCCCAGGCCATCGATGAAGCGCACCCATTCCTGGGTGCCCCACTCGCGGGTCACCTGGCTGTTCGGCAGCTGGTTGCTGCCCAGGAAAGCGATACGCGCGGTATCCACCACGGCGAAGTTGCGCGAACGGGCCTTCTGCGCGAACGCCGGGATGCCCGGCTCGTCCAGCCACGCCTTCAACTCGGCATCGGTGACTGCCGCCGGATTCTTCGGCAGCAGGTTCTTCTTCATGTACGCGACGAATTGGTCGGTGTTGGCGCTCTGGAAGGCATGGTCGTTGAACCAGCCACGCAGGAACGGATCAAACACCTCGCGGCCAAAACGCTGTTCCAGGAACTGCAGGAACCAGGCGCCCTTGACGTAGGCGACGTTGCTCAGCGCTTCGTCCGGGTCGCGCTCATTGAGCGGCGGCAGCGCCAGCGCCTGGTCGGCCGGGCTCATGTCCTTCACTTCGTTGAGCAGATCGGTCTGGTCGATCTCACGCTCCATCTCCGCCATTTCCTGGCCATACAGCGCCTCGGTGATGCGCGCCTGCACGTACGTGGTGAAGCCTTCGTTGAGCCAGATGTCCTTCCAGCTGGCGTTGGTCACCAGGTTGCCGGACCAGCTGTGTGCCAGCTCATGCGCGACCAGCGACACCAGCGACTTGTCGCCAACGATGACGGTCGGGGTCGCGAAGGTCAGGCGCGGGTTTTCCATGCCACCGAACGGGAACGACGGCGGCAGCACCAGCATGTCGTAGCGGCCCCAGCGGTATTCACCGTACAGGTTCTCGGCGGCACCGATCATCTTCTCGGTGTCCTCGAATTCCTTGGCGGCCTTGTTGACCATGGCCGGCTCGGCCCATACGCCCGAACGCTGGGAAATCGGCTCGAACACCAGGTCGCCGGCAGCAATGGCCAGCAGGTAGGACGGGATCGGCTGCGGCATCTTGAAGGTGTAATCACCATCGCGCGCGGCGGCCGGATCATTGTCGGCGCTCATCAACACCATCACGTCCGGGCGGCTGGTGACATGCGCGCTATAGGTGAAGCGGACGCTCGGGGTGTCCTGCAGCGGCACCCAGGAACGGGCATGGATGGCCTGCGACTGGCTGAACATGAAGGGCAACTTCTTGCCCTCGGTCATGGACGGCTCCAGCCACTGCAGGCCCGAGGCGGTCGGTGCGGTGTGGTAGGTGATGTGCACGGTGGACGGCTGGGCCGGGGTTTCGATGCTCAGCTTGCTGCCGAACACCTTGTCAGCCGGTGCCAGCGCGAACTGCAGCGCGGTGGCGCTGCCGTCGGCAGCCACGGCCTCGACCTTCTCCACGCTCAGCTCGCGGGTATCGAGCAGCAGCTGCTTGGCGGCCTTGTCCTTCCACTCCAGGGTGTAGGTGGCCGTGCCGCCGATCTGCTTGGTGTCGAAATCGACCTTCAGGTCCAGCGCCAGGTCCTTGATGACGACCTTGTCCGGTTCGGCGTAGGAGCTTTCATCGTGGCTGCGGCTGACGGTATTCACGGCGGCGGCGGGCTTCTGGGCGACGGGGTCGACGGTGGGGGCTGCGGGCTCTTTGGCGCAGCCAGCGACGAGCGCCACGGCCAGGGGCAGCATCAGGAACGAAGAACGCATTGATCTGGAACCGGTTCAGGGAACAACCGCTGATTTTAAACCCGAAAGGCTTTGGTGGATGCGGCAGTGCGGCAACCGACGGTTGCGGCAAGGTCCGCGCCAGAAAATGCCTGATCCCGTCATCCCCGCGAAAGCGGGGATTGCTCTTCGCATTACCTCATCATCCCGACCAAGAGCAGAGCAAAAGCACCCCTCCCAACCCTCCCCTTGCCTTCGGCAAAGGGAGGGCTTCAGCGAGCGCGCCCCTGTAGTGCCGAGCCACGCTCGGCAGGGGCCTTGCCGGCAAGATCAAAGGCGCCCCTCATCCCACCCCTTCTCCCGCAAGCGGGAGAAAGGCCAAGGCAAAAGCTGAAAAGCCACCCCCTCCCCAGCCCTCCCTTGGCCCACGGCCAAAGGGAGGGGGCAGAGACGTAGTGCCGAGCCATGCTCGGCAGGAGCCTTACCAGAGCCGAAAGCTGAAAAGCCAACCCCTCCCCGGCCCTCCCTGGCCTGCGGCCAAAGGGAGGGGGCAGAGACGTAGTGCCGAGCCATGCTCGGCAGGAGCCTTACCAGCAAAAGACAAAACCCGCAGCACCGCCCCCCCATACGAAAAAGGCGGCCAATGGCCGCCCTTTCCTCAACACATCCAGCAACCAAGCCTCAAAGCTTGTAACCGGAGTGGATCGAAACAATACCCGCGCTCAGGTTCTTGTAATGGCAGCGGCCAAAACCGGCCGCGGTCATCATCGCCTTCAGCTCTTCCTGCGGCGGATGCTTGCGGATGCTCTCGGCCAGATACTGATAGCTGTCGGCGTCACCACGCGCGAACAGCTTGCCCAGCGTCGGCAGCACCTTGAACGAATGGAAATCGTAGATCGGCTTGAACCACTCGGCGGTGACTTCGGAGAACTCCAGCACACGCGCCTGGCCGCCCACCCTCAGCACACGGTACATCTCGCGCAGTGCCGCTTCCTTGTCGGTCACGTTGCGCAGCCCGAAGGAAATGGTCACCAGGTCAAAGCTCTGGTCCGGGAACGGCAGCGCCTCGGCATTGAGCTGCACCCACTCAAAGCCCGAAACCTGGCCCCGGTTGGTCAGCCGGTCGCGGCCCACCGACAACATGCCCGCATTGATGTCACCCAGTACCACGGTGCCGTCAGCGCCCAGGCGCTCCTTCAGCAGCACCGCGATATCGCCGGTGCCACCGGCCAGGTCCAGCACCCGGTCACCCGGCTTCACCTGCGCGGTGGCCACGAAGTAGCGCTTCCACAGCCGATGAATACCCAGGCTCATCAGGTCGTTCATCAGGTCGTAGTTGTCGGCCACGGAGGTGAACACCTGGCCGACAAGCTTCTGCTTGTCCTTGGCCGGTACATCGCGGAAGCCGAAGTGGGTGGTGCCGGTCTTGTAGGGGGATTCGCTCATGGCGCTGATTATCGCACCGACAGCCCGATTGCGGCGGCGGCAGGCTGAATCCGGCCGCTATGATGGCTGCCAAAGCACCGTGAGGCCCCAACATGATCACCACCCCGGATTACCGCGCCCTGCTCGAAACCGCCATTGCCGAAGCCCGCCAGGGCCTGGCCGAAGGCGGCATCCCGATTGGCGCGGCCCTGTACCACAACGATGGCCGCCTGCTCGGCTGCGGCCACAACCGCCGTATCCAGGAAGACGACCCGTCCATTCACGGAGAAACCGACGCCTTCCGCAAGGCCGGCCGCCAGCGCGGCTATCGCAACACCATCATGGTCACCACCCTGGCCCCGTGCTGGTACTGCAGCGGCCTGGTACGCCAGTTCAATATCGGCACCGTGGTGGTCGGCGAATCGGTCAGTTTTGGCGGCGGTATCGATTGGCTGCGCGAGAACGGCGTGCAGGTCATCGATCTGAACGATGCCGGCTGTATCGAGATGATGAGCCGTTATATCGCCGAAAATCCCGACATCTGGAATGAAGATATCGGCGAATGATCCTCTTGCGCATGAGCAAAACCTGACTGGGGGCCGCAGAAAACCGGACGAATGTCGTGGCAATGCAATGTGAAAAGGCTATGCTCGGTGAACAGGGGCACTGCCATCGAGGTGAAGCGATGCTTACAACGCCCAACCAACACAGCAGTCGCCGTTCGCTCCAGCATGCGGGCGAACAATTGCGACAGCAGTACGCACGTCATCGTTGCTCGGCACCGTTCTGGGATGCCTACCATCAGGTTCAGCGCGAGCTGGTGGCTGTTTTCCCGGAACGACAGGCAGAGTTGTGCAACCGCCTGGCGGTATTTGCCCAACGCCTGGGTGCGGTGGAAAAAGCCCAGTTATTGGAACTGGCTGACAGCGAAGTCTAAAAAAAAAACCGGGCCTGGCCCGGTTTTTTTTTGCGCGGCCTTCTGTAGAGCCGAGCCGTGCTCGGCAGCCGCCTCACTTTGGCCACAGGGTTGGGGAGGGCTTGGCTTTTGGGCTTTTGGCTCTGCTGGTAAGGCCCCTGCCGAGCATGGCTCGGCACTACACGCCTTTGCCCCCTCCCTTTGGCCGCAGGCCAAGGGGAGGGCTGGGGAGGGGTTGGCTTTTGGGCTTTTGGCCCTGCTGGTAAGGCCCCTGCCGAGCATGGCTCGGCACTACCAACTGCCGCCTCCCACAAACGAGGACCAAAACAAAAGGCGCCTTTCGGCGCCTTCTGCTTGTCGCTACCCTGCCCCGTTACTGCGGCGGCAGGTCGTTGTTGCTGGCCAGCTGCTTGCGGTTGAACACCCGCTGCACCACCACGAAGAACAACGGGATGAAGAACAGGCCCAGCAAGGTGCCCACCACCATGCCGCCCAACACGCCGGTACCGATGGCGCGCTGCGCACCCGAACCCGCACCCGAGGCGATTGCCAGCGGCAACACGCCAAGACCGAAGGCCAGCGAGGTCATCACGATCGGACGCAGGCGGTCGCGCACCGCATGCATCGTCGCCTCGATCACACCCGCGCCCTTCTCCAGGTGCTCCTTTGCGAATTCCACGATCAGGATCGCGTTCTTCGACGTCAGGCCCACCGTGGTCAACATCGCAACCTGGAAGTACACGTCACGCTCCATGCCGCGCATGGTGTTGGCCAGCACCGCACCCAGGATACCCAGCGGGGCAACCATCAGCACCGCGGTCGGCACGCTCCAGCTTTCATACAGGGCGGCAAGGCACAGGAACACGATCAGCAGCGACAGCGTGTACAGCAGCGGCGTCTGCGAACCGGCTTCGCGTTCCTGGTAGGACACGGCCGTCCACTCGATGCTGAAGCCCGGTGGCAGCTGCTTGGCCAGCTTCTCCACTTCCAGCATGGCATCACCGGAGGCCACACCCGGTGCCGCCTCGCCCTGGATTTCCAGCGCCGACACGCCGTTGTAGCGCTCCAGACGCGGCGAGCCGTAATCCCAACGCTGGCTGGCGAAGGCCGAGAACGGCACCATCTCGCCGGCGCTGTTCTTCACCGTCCACACGTTGAAGTCTTCCGGGTTCATGCGGAACGCATTGTCGGCCTGCACGTAAACGCGCTTGACGCGGCCGCGGTCGATGAAGTCATCGATGTAGCTCGAGCCCCACGCCGTGGCCAGCGTGCTGTTGATCGCATCCAGCGACAGGCCATGCGCACCGGCCTTGGCCACATCGATGTCCAAGCGCAGCTGCGGGGTGTCGTCCAGGCCGTTCGGGCGCACGTTGGCCAGCAGCTTGCTTTCGCCCGCCATGCCCAGCAACTGGTTGCGGGCATTGACCAGGGCATCATGGCCAGCGCCGCTATTGTCCTTCAGGAAGAAGGTGTAACCCGAGGCAATGCCCAGCTCCGGCATGGCCGGCGGCGGGAAGGCGAAGATGAAGGCGTCCTTGATCTGACCCAGCGCCGCCATCGCGCGGCCGGTGATCGGGCCCACCCCCTGGTCGGCACTGCGCTCGCCCCAGTCCTTGAGCTTGACGAAGGCCATGCCCGAATTCTGGCCCATGCCGGAGAAGCTGAAGCCCTGCACCGAGAACACCGATTCAACCGCGTCCTTCTCGTTCTTCAGGAAGTGGTCTTCCAGCTTGTAGATCGACTCCAGGGTGCGCTCCTGGGTGGCGCCCACCGGTGCATTGACCAGTGCCATCAAGATGCCCTGGTCTTCATTGGGCAGGAACGAGCTGGGCAGGCGCGCGAACAGCAGGCCCATCACCACCGCCAGCGCCAGGAACACCGCCATGAAACGGCCCGGGCGATGCAGGATGCCGCGTACGCCGCGCTGGTAGGTGCCACTGGTACGGTCAAAGCCGTTGTTGAACCAGTTGAAGAAGCGGCCCGAGATGCCCTTGTGGGCAACATGGTGCTCGCCCTTCTTCAGCGGCTTGAGCATGGTGGCGCACAGCGCCGGAGTCAGCACGATGGCGACCAGCACCGACAAGGCCATCGCCGACACGATGGTCGCCGAGAACTGCCGGTAGATGACGCCGGTGGAGCCGCTCATGAAGGCCATCGGCACGAACACCGCCGACAGCACCAGGCCGATGCCGACCAGCGCGCCAGTGATCTGGCTCATCGACTTGCGGGTGGCTTCCAGCGGCGATAGTCCTTCCTCGGACATGATGCGCTCGACGTTCTCCACCACCACGATGGCGTCATCGACCAATAGACCGATCGCCAGCACCATGGCGAACATTGTCAGCATGTTGATGGAGAAACCCAGCACCGCCAGGATGCCGAAGGTGCCCAGCAGCACCACCGGTACGGCGATGGTCGGGATCAGGGTGGCGCGGAAGTTCTGCAGGAACAGATACATCACCACGAACACCAGCACGATGGCTTCCAGCAGGGTCTTGACCACGCCCTTGATAGACACGCGCACGAACGGGGTGGTGTCGTACGGGATCACCGCCTTCATGCCGGCCGGGAAGTTGGCACGCAGCTCGTCCAGGGTCTTGCTGACGCCCTCGGCGGTTTCCAGCGCATTGGCGCCGGTGGCCAGGGTGATGGCCAGGCCGGAGGCCGGCTTGCCGTTGTAACGGGTGACGAAGTCGTAGGTTTCCGCGCCCAGCTCGACGCGGGCAACATCGCCCAGCTTCAGCGTGGAGCCGTCACTTTCCGTGCGCACCACGATGTTGCGGAACTGCTCCGGCGTCTGCAGGCGGTCCTGCGCATTGATGGTGGCGTTGAGCTGCTGGCCCTTCACCGCCGGCGCACCGCCCAGCTGGCCGACCGCCACCTGCGCGTTCTGTGCCTGCACGGCAGCCGTCACTTCGGCCACCGAGACCTTGTAGGTCTGCAGCTTGGTCGGGTCCAGCCAGATGCGCATGGCGTACTTGCCACCGAACACCTGGATCGAGCCCACGCCCGGCACGCGGCTGAGCGGGTCGACGATGTTGGAGCCGACGTAGTCGGAGATGTCGTTCTCATCCATGCTGCCGTCTTCGGAGACGAAGCCCAGCACGTTGAGGAAGCCCGAGCTGGACTTGGCAACGTTGATGCCCTGGCGCTGCACTTCCTGCGGCAGCAACGGCATGGCCAGCTGCAGCTTGTTCTGCACCTGCACCTGGGCGATGTCCGAATCGGTGCCGCTTTCAAAGGTCAGGGTGATGCTGGCCTGGCCGTTGGAGGAGCTGTTGGACGAGAAGTACATCAGGCCGTCCAGGCCCTTCATGTTCTGCTCGATGATCTGCGTCACCGAGTCTTCCACCACCTTGGCCGAAGCACCCGGGTAGTTGGCGGAAATGGACACCGCAGGCGGTGCGACCTCGGGGTACATCGAGATCGGCAGCTTGAGCATTGCCAGCGCGCCGGCAAGCATGATGATGATGGCGATGACCCACGCAAAGATGGGTCTGTCGATGAAGAAACGAGCCATGGGGTTCTCCGCTTACTGCTTGGCAGCCGGCGCCGCGGCGGGCGCGGCGGCAGGCTTGGCGGCTTCGGCACCCTTCTCGGTGGCCTGCACCGGCATCCCCGGGCCAATCTTCTGCAGGCCTTCGACGATGACCTTGTCGCCGGCCTTCAGGCCATCCTCGACCAGCCACTTGTCGCCGACGGTGCGGCTGACGGTGACCGGACGCAAGGCAACCTTGCCTTCGGCGTCCACCACCATGGCCGAGGTATTGCCCTTGGCATCGCGGGCAATGCCCTGCATCGGCACCAACAGCGCATTCGGGCGCACACCACTGCCCAGCACAGCACGCACGAACATGCCTGGCATCAGCACCTGGTCGGGGTTTTCCACGCGCACGCGCAACGCATAGCTGCCGGTGGACGGGTCGACGCTGACTTCGGAGAACTCCAGCTTGCCCTTGTGGGCATAGGTGCTGCCGTCTTCCAGCACGATGTCGACCGGCAGTTCCGAGGCACCTTCCAGGCGGCCGGCGGCCAGTTCCCGGCGCAGCTGCAGCAGCTCGGCCGAGGACTGGGTGACGTCGATGTAGATCGGATCCAGCTGGTTGATGGTGGCCAGCGGCTCGGCCTGGCCGGCGCTGACCAGCGCACCTTGGGTGACCGAGGACTTGCCGATCTGGCCACTGATGGGGGCGGTGATGCGGGCATAGCCCAGCGTCACGTTGGCCGCGTCCAGCGAGGCGCGGGCGGCCAGCACGTCGGCCTCGGCCTGCTTCCAGGCGGCTTGGGCGTTCTCATCGTCCTGCACGCTGATCACCTTGGACTTGACCAGCTCGCTGCTGCGGCGCGCAGCCAGGCGCGCGGCATTGGCGCTGGCTTCGGCACGGGCCAGCTGCGCGCGGGCGCTGTTGGCCTGGGCGCGGTAGGCGGCGTCGTCCAACTGGTACAGCGGCTCACCGGCCTTGACCACGCTGCCCTCGGTGAACAGGCGCTTGGCAACGATGCCGCTCACCTGCGGGCGCACCTCGGCCACCTGGTAGCCGGTGGCACGGCCGGCCAGCTCGCGGGTCAGGGTGACGGCTTCAGGCTTCAGCGTCACTACCGTGACCTGGCCCGGGCCACCTTGTTGCTGCTGCTCGCCGCCGCCCTTGCAGGCAACAAGCGCGACGGATAGTGCGAGGGAAAGCGCGACGAGGCGGTAGCGACTGATGGCAGGCATGAGAGAGGAGCTCAATAAGGAAAAGAGGCGCTCGAGGGTCGGGCGGAAGATGAGAGAGGCCGTGCCTATCCTTCCGTAACGCATACGTTACGGGTACAGCCGTGACCACCGCCACCACCGCACACATTCCCGCCATCCTGCAGAGCAAGCTGCAGAAATATACATACATGCATGGATGTTTGTAAACGACTACAATTCAGGCCGGTTTCATCCAGCATTTGCACACAGCAATGGCCAGAAAGACCAAAGAAGAGGCAGCAGCCACCCGCGAAGGCATCCTTGATGCCGCGCTGGCCTGTTTCCATGAGCATGGCGTTGCCGGCACCTCGCTGGCGGCGATCGGCGAGCGTGCGGGTTACTCGCGCGGCGCGGTGTACTGGCACTTCAAGAACAAGACCGAAGTGCTGGAGGCCATGATCAACCGCGAGCGCGTGCCCTTCATCAACCGCCTGCGTCATGCCTATGCGCCGGAACGCAGTACCCCCATTGCCGACCTGCGCTCGGCAATGCTGATCTCGGTGGCCGAAATAGCCCACGACCAGCGCCTGCGCGACATGATGGAGATCATGCTGCGCAACGACCTGTCAGCTGAAAGCCTGGCCATGCAGAAGCTGCAGCGCGACAGTATTGACGAAGAAATGGAGATCTTCCGCCGCGTGCTGCTGCGCGCGCAGGAACTGGGCCAGTTGCGCGAGGGCGTCAGCATCGACACCCTCGCCCGCATCCTGCACGCCTGCCTGGTAGGCGTGCTGTACGGCGCGATGCTGCAACCTGCGTCTTTCGACCTGGAAGGCGACAGCCGCCAGACCATGGACGCCATGCTGGCCTACCACGTCACCCCGGGCGCCTTCACTCCCGGCGCCGACCCGCAGCCGCTACCAGACCCCACCGCCTGACCCACCGGTAGTGCCGAGCCATGCTCGGCAAGGCACTACCCGTAAGACCAACAGCAAAGCACCCCTCCCAACCCTCCCCTTGCCTGCGGCAAAGGGAGGGCTAAAGCGCGCAACCACCGCTGTAGTGCCGAGCCATGCTCGGCAAGGGCTCTACCCATAACACCAACCGCAAAGCACCCCTCCCAACCTCCCCTTGCCTGCGGCAAAGGGAGGGCTAAAGCGCGCAACCATCGCTGTAGTGCCGAGCCATGCTCGGCAAGAGCTCTACCCGTAACACCAACAGCAAAGCACCCCTCCCAACCCTCCCCTTGCCTGCGACAAAGGGAGGGCTAAAGCGCGCAGCCATCGCCGTAGTGCCGAGCCATGCTCGGCAGGGGCCTCCACCAACACCCCTAAATCCGCCCACAAAAAAAACGGCGGCACCAAAGTGCCGCCGCTTTCCAAACCCAAACCCATCGCAATTACAGGATGTAACGACTCAGATCCGGATCCTGCACCAACTCACCCAAGTGCTTGTCCACATACGCCGCGTCAATGGCGATGCTGTCGCCATCACGGTCCGGCGCCTCGTAGCTCAAGGTATCCAGCAAACGCTCCAGCACCGTGTGCAGACGTCGCGCACCAATGTTTTCCTGGCGTTCGTTGACCTGGAACGCAATCTCCGCCAGACGATCCACCGCCTCGGTGGTGAACTCGATCTTGACACCCTCAGTGGCCAGCAAAGCCTCGTACTGCTTGGTCAACGCCGCCTTCGGCTCGGTCAGGATGCGCACGAAATCCTGCTTGCTCAGTGCCCCCAGTTCCACACGGATGGGGAAACGACCCTGCAGCTCCGGAATCAAATCACTGGGCTTGGCCAGATGGAAGGCACCGGATGCAATGAACAGGATGTGGTCGGTCTTCACCGTGCCGTACTTGGTCGACACATTGGAACCTTCCACCAGGGGCAGTAGATCGCGTTGCACGCCTTCGCGCGACACATCGCCGCCGGACGAACCGGCGTCACTGCGCTTGGCCACCTTGTCGATCTCGTCGATGAAGACGATGCCGTGCTGTTCGCAGGCTTCGATCGCGGCGGTGCGCACATCGTCCTCGTTGACCAGCTTGCCGGCCTCTTCCTCGATCAACAGCGGGCGCGCTGCCTTGATGCTCAGCGTACGCTTGTTGGACTTGGCACTGCCCAGGTTGGCGAACATCGACTTCAGCTGCTGGCCCATCTCCTCCATGCCCGGCGGGGTCATGATGTCCATGCTGACGTTGGCAGCCACTTCCAGCTCGATCTCGCGCTCGTCCAGCTCGCCGGCACGCAGCATGCGGCGGAACTTGATGCGGGTTTCGTTGTCGGCCGCCGACGGTTCATTGCGCGCGGCTTCGGCATCAAAGCCGATGCCAACACTACGACGCGGCAGCAAGGCATCCAGGATGCGATCTTCAGCCTTTTCCTCGGCACGGGTTCGCACACGCACCTTGGCCTGCTCGCGGTACAGCTTCACCGCGGTGTCGGCCAGGTCACGGATGATCTGCTCAACGTCCTTGCCTACGTAGCCCACCTCGGTAAAACGCGTGGCTTCAACCTTGACGAAGGGCGCATTGGCCAGCGTGGCCAGGCGACGGGCGATTTCGGTCTTGCCGACGCCGGTGGGGCCGATCATCAGGATGTTCTTCGGCATCACCTCGTTGCGCAGCTCGATCGGCAGCTGCATGCGGCGCCAGCGGTTGCGCAACGCGATGGCGACCGCACGCTTGGCGTCGTGCTGGCCAACGATGTGGCGGTCCAGCTCCTGCACGATCTCGCGCGGGGTCATGGTGGCGGAGGAAACTTCGATCTTGTGGTTCATGGGGTGCTCGCAGTTGATGGCCGAAGAGCTCAGAGCTCTTCCACCACTACGTTGGTGTTGGTGTAGATGCAGATGCCACCGGCGATATTGATCGCCTCGGTGGCCACGCCACGGGCATCCAGTTCGGTGTGCTTGAGCAGCGCACGGGCAGCGCTGAGCGCATAGGACCCGCCGGAGCCAATGGCGATAATGCCGTCTTCCGGCTCGATCACGTCACCGGTGCCGCTGATGATCAGCGAGGTTTCCTTGTCGGCCACGGCCAGCAGTGCTTCGAGCTTGCCGTAGCGGCGATCGGTGCGCCAATCCTTGGCCAGCTCCACTGCCGCGCGGGTCAGCTGACCATGCTTTTCAAGCTTGGCTTCGAACAGCTCGAACAGGGTGAACGCATCGGCGGCCGCACCCGCAAAACCCGCCAGCACCTGGCCATCACGGCCCAGGCGGCGCACCTTGCGCGCATTGCCCTTCATCACCGTATGCCCCAGGGTGACCTGACCATCGCCAGCAATCGCCACGTGTTCGCCGCGACGCACGCAGCAGATGGTGGTGGCATGAAAAACATTCGGGTTCTGACTGGGGTCCATACGGCCTCCGGAATACTGTTCACCGGTAATGGGGCCGGTCAGCGCCGCGATCAAGGCTCCCCCCTCCCCGGCCAGCGACAGCCACCGTTCAGAAAAACCGCGGTGGTGCGCAGCCCATGCCCGGTAGCGGCTCCCGATGCACCCAAGCTCACAGGAACGGAACAAACCACGAAACCAGCACGACAGCGGATGGCAGGCTCAACGAGATTCCGGCCAAGCAGGCTTCGCTGGTTCACCATGCTTCTACAATTTCTGCAGCGCCGCCCTTCCTGGCCGCCCCGCCTCCGGCTCGATTCCCCAAGCCACATACCAATCCTCCCCTTGGTACTCCACGGGGTGCTGGGTGCGCCCCGAGCCATTGCCGCAGGCCAGCGCATCGGTTGCGCAGTATCTGTCACACCCCCAGCAGATCCGCTCGGGGTGTTTCGGATTCAAAGGGAAAGGCTTTGCCATCGCACCAACCTCCACGTCATGGCTGCCACCATGCGCCACGGAGACAAGGCCCACCTTGATGCAGATCAAGCAAACCCCACGTAGTGCCGAGCCAGGCCGGGTTCCCCTGAAATCCCCCCCAAAACCACCCTGCAGCATCGGCGTGAGCGGCATGGCCAGAGCACCTTCTGCGCGCACAGCTGCAAATCCCGCGGTGCATGCAGGTTCACGGCTAAAGCCCCGCAAGAAGCCCAAGCTGCTGACAACACCGCACCCAATCGCTAAGTTGCACGCTGGAACAGGGAGTTCGCATGGGACGCAGAACAAAACAATCCGCAATCGGCGTATTGGCAACCCTGCCTTGGCCGGCAGGCATCCTTGCCGGGCTCATTGGCTTCGTCCTGGTGCGCTACGGCATCTCGTGGTTGCTGTCCCATCAAGGCGGCATCCTGGCACAGAGTTTTGTACAGCAATCGAGTCCTGTCTTCGCACCACTGGCATGGATGCTGCTCGGCATCTGCTGGATGGCGGCCCTCGTCTCCTATCTCAACGCCCGCAAACGCCGCCGCTTCCTGGACACGCGTAGCACGCTCGAAAGCTTGGCAGCAGGCGGCTGGCGTCAGTTCGAGCAGTTGGTAGGCGAAGCATTCCGCCGCCAAGGCTATGCGGTGGAAGAAACCGGGCTGGGCGGTCCCGATGGCGGCATCGACCTCATCCTGCGAAAGGGCGGCCAGCGCACGCTGGTGCAATGCAAACAGTGGAGGCGCCAACAGGTGGGCGTAAGCGTGGTGCGCGAAATGGCAGGACTTCTCGCCCATCATCAGGCGCATGCGATCAAGATTGTCTGCATTGGCAGCTTCACTGTGGATGCGGAGGCCTTCGCGCGCGGAAAGCCTATCGAACTGATCGGTGGAGAGCAGTTGCTGGCGATGATCCAGGCGGTAAAAGCTGCGGACGATACGCCCGTGCCGGTCGGTGAGCGCAAGGAACCAACGCTACCAACATCCACCGACCCACTGCCGGAAGCCCTCACTTGCCCACGCTGTGGCGGCGCACTGGTACAACGCGCCAACCGGAGCACGGGGCAGCGTTTCCGGGGTTGCAGCAATTTCCCGGCATGTAGAGGCACACGCTGAATCCAGCCAGCCGGGGCCTGCTCAAGAGCCGTCGCAGGCTTATCGATTGAAGTCCCCTGATCATGTTCGCTTCTGATCGCGCTGCCCGGACGCGCGGCCCGCATCAGCCCGACCCCCGGCCGACGTCATCCTGCCGGTAAACACCTGACCCGACCTGCCCGCGGCGGCGGCCAGCAGCTTCGGCCAGTATTGACCCGCGCCCGAATACGTAACATCATTTGTTACATGAAAAAGGACAGTCGACTCTCCGCGGTTCTCCACGCCCTGCTGCACATGGCCGAGCGCAACGAACCAATGACCTCCGACGAACTTGCGCTATGCCTGGGCACCAACCCCGTCGTCGTCCGGCGAACAATGGGGCTGCTCCGCGAGGCAGGGCTTGTTGCTTCCGCGCGGGGACACTCAGGCGGTTGGCATATCAAAGCCGACCTCGCCAAGGTCAGCCTGCTGCAACTGCATGAGGCGCTGGGCGAGCCGGCCCTGTTCGCCATGGGCAACCGGCACGAAGACCCCGCCTGCCTGGTCGAACAGGCCGTCAACGCCGCCCTGGATGACACGTTCCAGCAAGCCGAAGCCCTGCTCCTTGCGCGCTTTGCCTCGGTATCGCTGGGAGACCTGGCAGCGGACTTCGCACGCCGGCACAACGCACACATGCAAAAGGCGACCTTATGAAAACCTACGATGTCATAGTGATCGGTGGCAGCTATGCAGGCATGGCTGCCGCACTGCAGCTTGTACGCGCGCGCCGCAGCGTGCTGATCATCGATGCAGGCAAGCGGCGTAACAGGGCCGCCTCTCATTCGCATGGATTCCTGACCCAGGACGGGACTGATCCAGCGGTCATCGCCAGCACAGCGCGAGCGCAACTACAGGCGTACCCCACGTTGTCATGGGTGGATGACCTTGTGGTGGAAGCATCGGGAACCCGGGATGCTTTCATCGTCCGGTGCGCGGCAGGCGAAACCCATGCTGCCCGCCGGTTGCTTCTGGCGATAGGCGTTTCTGACACCTTACCGGATGTGTCCGGCTTGGCTGAGCGATGGGGAACCAGCGTCTTTCATTGCCCCTACTGCCATGGCTACGAGCTGCAGCAAGGGCGTATCGGCGTGATCGCCGCCGGACCCATGTCCATCCACCAGGCGCAGTTGCTGCCGGAATGGGGATCGGTGACCTTCCTCACCAATGGAGTGGTGGCACTGGACGAAGCCATGCTGCAGGACCTTGCGGCGCGCGGCGTAACCATAGAGGACACGCGCATTGACAGGATTGAAGCGGATGCGGACGTGTTGCTGGCCGATGGTAGGCGCCTGAGCTTTGCGGGTCTGTTCACCGCTCCAAGGAACGCGCCCTCCACATCCATCGCGAAAGACCTGGGCTGCGCGCTCACCGAGACCCCGATGGGAACGCAGATCCAGACCAGTGAAACCAAGGAATCCAGCATCGCCGGTATTTTCGCCTGCGGCGATGCTGCGCGCGTTCCACACTCGGTCTCTCTCGCCGTCGCCGACGGCGCCTGGGCTGGCGCGCAGATACACCGTTCGCTTGTGTGGCCGGAAAGCTAGTTCTTTCGTAGTCGATTTCGACTAGAGACCGTCACTCAAAGCAGACTCTCAGGCCCAGCCGCGAGATGGCTTCGATCCGCAGCTAGGCACCACGCGACTAGTCCCACCAAAGGAAGATCGCCCCTTCCTGTTTGACCGCTACCTGAAGTGACTCAATGTCACCGACCCCTTGGTCTACGATATCTGGGCAGAATTCGTAAAGCTCTTGGGAAAATTCTGGAAGGTCCGCTGGAATGGATTTGAGCTTGAGTTGAACGGTGTCGGTCTCAGCTTGCCAGATATCAATCCCGAATTGAGCGTCCCACCGTCTCAGCTCCTCAATGATCTGATCGGTGGTCTTGTCATAGTTGACAGCATTCGTAGCCGCCAAGCGCACGATGTCAAACTGGTTTTGACCCGGCGCCAGGACAAGTTCAGCGCCGTTGATCCTGGGGTCATCGAGGTTATTGGTTGTTCCAATAAAAGCGACGTAGCCAGAGGGCACTTGTCTCCGGATAGATTTAAGGAGCTTCTCCGCACTCTCGACAGGCACAATTACGGAATAGCCACCACTCCGCTTTTCCCGGCCAAAGTCATTTGTCCAATAGTCACGGACGTTTGACTTCGAAACAGTGGCGAGCAGCTCTTGCGGCGATCCCGGATTCGGCGTTGTCGTACCGACGCACGAGTTCGACCCGAATGCTGCAAGAAGCAGTACAAGCACCCTTCCAATGGCCGAGTATTTCTTCATGCTGTGTGCAACACCTGAATTATGCAAACCGGGGACCTGGTTCGGTTTGAATGAGTTGCTAGACCTTAACGCCGCAAGCGATAGTCGCTATGGCTGCGATCGCAACCGCAACCTGCGCAAGAACCAAAAAGCTTTGGATTTGGGCGATGCCGGCGCTCATGCGGCCGGAGGCGGCAAGATCTCCAGCCATTACCTTACTAAAGCTGTGTTTTACGATCCACTTGGCTGGATAGTACGTGCCACGCTCCATTTCACGAAACAAGACTTGGAAATCGAGGTTTATGTCCTGATCCGCGAGATCACGGCCAATCTTGTCAGCTTTTTCCGCAGCAACAGAACTTGCACCAACGATAGCCCCAAGCCAACGTTGTAGCACGCCCAGTACGACTGCCGTGAGCAGCAGAAGCAGACCTGACCGAACCGACCCAAGCGACACAAACTGCTGTACTGAAGCAAGGTTGGCGAGTACCAAGGAATACGTGGCTCCAACGCCAACAAGCAGCCATGTGCCAAACGAGCCCATTTGCTCACTTACGTGTGTCGTAACAAGCGACAGGAGCCTTCCAGCCGTAACGCGCTCGTGAATCTCCGAAAACCCATCGGCCACGGAAGCTTCTCCTTAAGGTCAAGATACCTGATGGACGAACCCATGAGTCCGCCAATATGGCTTATCCGCAAAGCCTCTTACGGAAGTTCCCTTGGTACATCTCGATCTTAGGGCGGCTGTTCCCGCCTAACAAGCCAACGTACAACCGCACCCGGCGATAGGCTCAACCACGCCAACGCCTACTTCGGGTCGCAAGACACCACCCAAACAACCAACCTCAACTCTTACGCTTGGCCCTGGGATGCGCAGCATCATAAACCTTGGCCAGATGCTGGAAATCCAGATGCGTATAGATCTGCGTGGTCGCGATATCCGCATGCCCCAGCAGTTCCTGCACGCCACGCAGGTCGCCTGAGGATTCCAGAATATGGCTGGCGAAACTGTGCCGCAGCATATGCGGGTGCACGTTCTTGAACAGCCCCTGCCGTTGCGCCAGTTGCTTGATGCGGATCTGCACGGCGCGTTGGCTGATGGGGCCGCCGCTGCGCCCCGGGAATACCGGCTTCTCGCCCGTGCCGCCGCTTTCCTTGCGCCACTCCTGCAATGCGTTCATTGCATGCGACCCGACCGGCACGGTGCGTTCGCGGTTGCCTTTGCCGTGCACCAGCACGATGCCGCTGGCGGTATCAAGGTCGCGCCAGCGCATGGCGCACAGTTCGCTCAGGCGCAGGCCCGAGGAATAAAACAGTTCCAGCAGCGCGCGGTCGCGCAGGCCCAGTGGTGCGTCGGTGGGCAGATCGACCAGTTGCACGGCTTCGTCAGCGTCCAGCACCTGCGGCAGCTTGCGCGGCGCCTTGGGTGCGCGCAGGCCGGCGGCGGGACTGTTGTCGATGACGTTGTTCTTCAGCAGCCAGGCGTAGAAACTGCGGCAGGCCGACAGGCGCCGCTGCAGGCTTTTTGCCGATAGGCCACGGCGGTGCTCGCTGGCGATGAACTCGCGTAACTGATCGCCATGCAGCGCCTGCGGTTCGTTGATGCCCTGGGCGTCACACCATTGGGTGAGCGCAGCCAGATCACGCTGGTAAGCGTCCAGCGTATGCGCCGACATGCGGCGCTCCACCTGCAGGTAGGACAGAAAAGCCTGGACGGCGTTCATCGCCGCACTACTCCACTCAGGCGCTGCGGAAGCGCTGCAGGCCCGCCACCAGCGATTCGCCCATCATGCGCAGGAACAGCGTGCCCATGCCGGGGTAGAAGCGGTTGGGGTCGTAGCTGCCCACGGCGATCAGGCCGACGCCCGGCAGCGGCAGCAAGGCGGTGGAAGACACCTCGTTGACGCGCTCGCCGTACAACACCACGTTCTTTTCCTGCTGCAGGCGGCCGCAGATCGGCTCGCCGTCCTGCAGGCAATCGTGGAATGCAGCCAGTTGCTGGTCGTCCTTGGCGATGACCTGCAGCCACGGGGCTTCGGCCAGCTCCGGCACCTCGTCGAAGGAGACGATGCGCACCAGGTCGCCGGCGAAATCTTCTTCCAGCGAGGCGGCCATCGCGCGCAGGGTGTCGGCGGCGCTGGTCTGGCGCATCAGCGCCAGGGTCAGCTGGTGGGTACGCACGGCCAGGCGTTCGTTGATCTGCGCGTTGGCGCCGAGGTCAGCCAAGCGCCGCGACAGCTCGCGGTTCTTGTCGCGCAGCACTTCCAGCTGGTAGCTGGCGAGCGAGGCGGTGGGGCCGTCGTCGCGCGGCACCACCAGGGTCAATGCCAGGTCGGGGAACTGCTTGAGGAAACCCGGGTGACGCCGCAGCCAGGCCGCAACCTCGTGTGCACCGATCTTCTCGACTGTGTCGTTCATCCCATCCACTCTCCGTCGAATACGAATGCTGCCGGGCCGGACATCACGATCTGCGCGTCGTCGGCCGGCCATTGGATGCGCAGGTCGCCACCGGGCAGCGAGATGCGGGCATCACGCTGCAGGCGGCCACGCTGCATCAATACCACGGCGGCGGCACAGGCACCGCTGCCGCAGGCCAGGGTCTCGCCCACGCCGCGCTCATACACGCGCAGGCGGGCATGCCCGGCATCCAGCACCTGGGCAAAACCGACATTCACCGATTCCGGGAAGGAAGGGCTCTGCTGCAGCAGCGGACCGATGCGCTCCAGCGGGGCGGCGTCGATCAGGCCCACTTCCAGCACGGCATGCGGGTTACCCATCGACACGGCACCGAAGCGCACGTTCTCGCCCTGCAGCGAGGTCATGTATTCCTCGCGGGCACGCGGGTAGCCGAGCAGCGGAATCTGTTCGGGCGCAAATTCGGGATAGCCCATCGCAACGGCGTACTCGCCATTGGCCAGCCGCTGCACGGCATGGGTGCGGGTGGGGCTGTCGATGATGAAATCATCCCCCTGTGCCGCGCCGTCGCGTACCAGCCAGGCGGCCACACAGCGCGCGCCGTTGCCGCATTGCTGTGAGGTGGAGCCGTCGGAGTTCCAGATGCGGTAGGACGCCACCGCACCTTCGCTGCGCGGCGGCTCGATGGTCAGGATCTGGTCACAGCCCACGCCCAGGTGGCGGTCAGCCAGCAACGCGGCCTGTGCCGCATCCGGCGGGGCGCTGCCATCACGCAGGTCCAACACCACGAAATCATTACCAGCGCCATGCATCTTGCTGAACTGCAGGCGCCCTGTTGCAGACTTACTCATTGACGCCATCACCACCGGTTGCATCGTCAATGGCTTCGTCCGCCTTCTTGTCGGCGGCCGGATCGGCGGCGGGTTGGTCTTCCGGGGTGACTTCCTGTTCTTCGATCGGCACCGGCTTCTGCGGCATCACCAGGGGGCCCTTGTTGCCGCAGGCACTAAGGCCCAGCAGCAGGAGGGCCGCCGGGATGAGAATCAGGAAACGGGACGTCTTGTTCATCCCCGGAGTATAGCCACTGGACCATGAAGTCCGAACGACGGGGTCGCTGTTCAGCGTTCGCCCGGCGGCAGCGGGCGCAACCACAGCCACAGGCAGACGCAGGACATGATGCTGATCGAGGTCCACTTGACCCAGGCCAAGGGCACGCACCACAGGGTGATCAGGGCGCAGGCCAGCATGGTCAGGCTGGCCATCCACTTGCCCTTGCGGCTCACCGCGCCGTGGGCCTGCCAGTCACGGATGGCCGGGCCGAAACGCGGGTGCTGCAGCAGCCAGCGGTGCAACCGTTCGGAGCCGCGCGAGGCCGCCCATGCCGAAATCAGCACGAACACGGTGGTGGGCAGCCCCGGCACGAAGATGCCGATGATGCCCACACCCAGGCTCACATAGGCCAACAACCACCACGCCCAGCGCAGGCGCGGTGGGCGTGGATCGGGTGGCGGCGGTGGATCGGACATCACGGCAACCCGGGTTTCAGTCGGCGACGCCCAGCTGCGACAGCACGAAGGCGAAGGACTCGGCCTGTTCCTTGTAACGCTGGAAGCGGCCGGACTTGCCGCCGTGGCCGGCTTCCATGTTGGTGCGGAACACGATCGGCGCGGTACCGGTGTTGACGTCACGCAGCTTGGCCACCCACTTCGCCGGCTCCCAGTACTGCACCTGCGAATCCCATAGGCCGGTGCCGACGAACAGCGACGGATACGCCTGCGCGGTGACGTTGTCATACGGCGAGTACTTGAGCATGTAGTCGTAATACGGCTTCTGCTCCGGGTTGCCCCACTCGTCGTATTCGTTGGTGGTCAGCGGAATGCTGGCATCGAGCATGGTGGTGACCACGTCGACGAATGGCACCTGCGCCACCATCACCCGGTAGTCGGCCGGTGCCTGGTTGGCCACCGCGCCCATCAGCAGGCCGCCGGCACTGCCACCGGACGCGGCCACGCGGTCCTTGGCGGCGTAACCCTGTGCGACCAGCGCGCGGGTCACGTCGACAAAGTCATTGAAGGTGTTCTGCTTGTGCAGCAGCTTGCCGTTGTCATACCAACTGCGGCCCATTTCCTGGCCGCCGCGGATATGCGCGATGGCATAGACCACACCACGGTCCAGCAGGCTGACCACGCTCTGGTTGAAACCGGGGTCCATCGACATGCCGTAGCTGCCGTAGGCGTACTGGTAGAGGGCGGCCGTGCCGTCTTTCTTGAAGCCCTTCTTGTAGACCAGCGACACCGGGATGCGCGCGCCATCACGGGCGGTTACCCACACGCGCTCGGTTTCGTACTTGCTCGGGTCATAGCCGATCACCGGCTGCTGCTTGAGCTGGCGGCGCTCGCCGGTCTTGACGTTGAGTTCGTAGGTGGTGGCCGGGGTGGTCAGCGAGGTGTAGGTGTAGCGCAGCCACTCGGTTTCGGGTTCGGCATTGACCGAAAGGCCCATCGAGTAGGCGGGCTCGTCGGCCTTGACGAACTCGCTGCGGCCATCGGCAAACAGCAGGCGCACGCGTTCCAGCGCTTCGGCGCGCTCTGCGATGGCGGTGTAGCCGTCGAACAGTTCAAAGCCTTCGATCAGCACCTGCGGATCGTGTTTCACCCAATCCGTCCACTGCTTGCGGCTGGTGGCGCCTTCCGGCGCGGTGACCAGCTTGAAGTTGGTGGCGCCATCGGCATTGGTGCGGATCACCCATTGCCCGTTGTAGTGGTCTGCGTCGTATTCCACATCGCGCTCGCGCTTTGCCAGCACGGTGAACTCGCCCGGATTGGCCGCAGAGGTGTAACGCAGCTCGGAGGACACGGTGCTGTCCACGCCGATGGTGATGTAGCGGTCGTCACGGGTACGGCCGATGCCCATGTAGAAGCTGTCGTCCTTCTCCTCGTAGACCAGCACGTCGGTGCTGGTGGGCGTGCCGAGCACGTGTTTCTTGACGCGTACGGTCAGCAGGGTTTCCGGGTCGTTCTCGACATAGAACAGGGTACGGTTGTCGTCAGCCCACACCACGTTGGCCGATACGCCTTCAATCACATCGTCCAGCAGCTTGCCGGACTCCAGGTCCTTGAAGCGGATGGTGTACTGGCGGCGGCCCACGCTGTCTTCGGCGTAGGCCAGCAGGCGGTTGTCGCGGCTCACGTCCATGTCGCTGACGGCGTAGTAGCCCTTGCCTTCGGCCAGCGTATTGAGATCCAGCAATACCTCTTCCGGGGCCTGCATGTCGCCCTTGCGGCGGGCGTGGATGGGGTAGTCCTTGCCGGTCTCGTAACGGGTGTAATACCAGTAGCCGCGCTCGCGGTAGGGCACGCTGGCATCGTCCTGCTTGATGCGGCCGACGATCTCGGCGTACAGCTTGTCCTGCAACGGCTTGAGCGGCGCCATCAGGGCGTCGGTATAGGCGTTCTCGGCATTGAGGTAGGCCAGCATCGCCGGCTCCTTGCGTTCGTCATCCCGCAGCCAGTAGTAATCGTCCTCGCGCTGCGCACCAAACGGGGCGCTCACCGTATGCGGGCGCTTTTCGACGTCCGGCGGGGTGGGCAGGGGGGCAGCGGCGGCGGTAGTGATCATCAGGCTTGCAACCAACAGGCAAAGGGGGGCTTTCATCAGTGTGCGCTCCGGCAGAAGGACGGTGCATCCAGTGCAACAGCCCACAGTGTGCCATGCCCGGCGCTTGCCCCGCTGCCATACACGCCGCCTATCATGCAGGCATGAACACGCCCCACACCCCCTACAGCCGTCGCAGCCAGGAAATCGCGCCCTTCCACGTCATGTCGCTGCTGGCCCGCGCCAATGCGCTGGAACAGCAAGGCCACGATGTGATCCATCTGGAGATCGGCGAGCCGGATTTCACCACCGCCGAGCCCATCATCCGCGCCGGTCAGGCGGCCCTGGCCGCCGGCCACACCCGTTACACCGCCGCCCGTGGCCTGCCCGCCTTGCGCCAGGCGATCTCGGGCTTCTACGGCCAGCGTTACGGCCTGGATATCGACCCGGAGCGGATTCTGGTTACCCCGGGCGGCTCGGGCGCGTTGCTGCTGGCCTCCAGCCTGCTGGTGGACCCGGACAAGCACTGGTTGCTGGCCGACCCGGGCTATCCCTGCAACCGGCATTTCCTGCGACTGGTAGAGGGTGCGGCGCAGCTGGTGCCGGTGGGGCCGGATAGCGGCTACCAGCTCACCCCTGAATCGATTGCGGCCAATTGGAATGCGGCCAGTGTCGGGGCCCTGGTGGCCTCGCCTGCCAATCCCACCGGCACCACGCTCGATACCGGGCAGTTGGCTGGATTGTCTACCGCGTTGAAGCAGCGTGGCGGGCATCTGGTGGTGGATGAGATCTACCACGGCCTGACCTATGGTTTTGACGCCCCCAGCGTGCTGGAAGTGGATGACGAAGCCTTTGTGCTGAACAGTTTCTCCAAGTATTTCGGCATGACCGGCTGGCGGTTGGGCTGGCTGGTCGCCCCGCAGCGCGCGGTACCCGAACTGGAGAAGCTTGCGCAGAACCTGTACATCAGCGCGCCGTCGATGGCCCAACATGCGGCGCTGGCGTGTTTCGAGCCGGAGACGATCGCCATCTTCGAGCAGCGCCGCGAGCAGTTCCGGCAGCGGCGGGATTATCTGTTGCCTGCGTTGCGCGAACTGGGCTTCCGCATTGATGTGGAGCCGCAGGGTGCGTTTTATCTGTACTGCGATGTGAGTGCGTTTACCGAGGATGCGCAGGCGTTCTGTGCGCATTTCCTGGAGACCGAGCATGTGGCATTTACGCCCGGCCTGGACTTTGGCAACTACCGGGCCAACCAGCATGTGCGGATTGCCTATACGCAGGATGTCGGGCGTTTGCAGGAGGCGGTGACGCGGATTGGGCGTGGCCTGGAGAGCTGGAAGCTGATGACTGCCGGGTGATTGGGTGGTTTGAGAATCCAGAGCCAAAGGCGCGAAGCCAAGCATCAGAAACTGAAAGCCCCCCTCCCCAACCCTCCCCTTCGCCTATGGCGAAAGGGAGGGGGTAGAAGCGACAGCAGAAGCTGGGAACTCCAGCCTGAAGCAGAAGCGCAAGCAGCAAGCAACAAGCAACAAGCAACGCATGCTTGGCTCGCAACGCCCTCCCTTTCGCCGCAGGCGAAGGGGAGGGTTGGGGAGGGGTGCTTTGGCTTTGGCATCTGCTTGGCTTTAGCTCGGCTTTTGTTATTCCCTTCTCCCGCTTGCGGGGGAAGGTGCCCGGAGGCGGATGAGGGGCGCTTTTGCGCTTTTGCGCTTTTGCGCTTTTGAGCTTTGGAAGCAGCCACCTCAATACACCATCAGGACTCCGTCCTGCCCTCACCCCAACCCCTCTCCCGCTTGCGGGAGAGGGGCTTAGACAAAAGCAAAAACAAACGCCACCTCCCGGTGGCGTTTGCTTTGCATCATTTCAAACCAGGCATCACTTCTTGCTCAGCTGCTCCCACAGGAAGCTGTACGCCAGTGCCGACATATGCGCGGCCTGCGCATTGTTCGCCGCACCACCGTGGCCACCTTCGATGTTTTCGTAGTAGGTCACATCCTTGCCTGCATCGATCATCTTGGCCGCCATCTTGCGGGCGTGGCCCGGGTGGACGCGGTCATCGCGGGTGGAGGTGGTGAACAGCACCGGCGGGTAGCTCTTGGCCGGATCAAACAGGTGGTACGGCGAGAAGGTCTTGATGAAGTCCCAATCGGCCGTATCCGGGTTGCCGTACTCGGCCATCCACGAGGCTCCGGCCAACAGGTGGCTGTAGCGCTTCATGTCCAGCAACGGAACCTGCACCACCACCGCACCGAACAGCTCCGGGTACTGGGTCAGCATATTGCCGGTCAGCAGGCCGCCGTTGCTGCCGCCCTGCACGCCCAGGTGCTTGGCCGAGGTGATCTTGCGGGTGACCAGATCCTGCGCCACCGCCGCCATGTCCTCATACGCCTTGTGGCGGTTCTGCTTCAACGCCGCCTGGTGCCAGCGCGGGCCATACTCGCCACCGCCACGGATGTTGGCCACGACATACACGCCGCCCTTGTCCAACCAGGCCCGGCCCATGCCGCCGGAATAACTCGGGGTCAGCGAGATCTCGAAGCCACCGTAGCCGTACAGCAGGGTCGGGTTGGAGCCGTCCAGCTTCATCGCCTTGTCGTGCACCACGAAGTACGGCACGCGGGTGCCGTCCTTGCTGGTGGCGAAGTGCTGCTCGATCACCTTGTCGCTGGCATCGAAGAACGCCGGCATGGTCTTGAGCACTTCCGGCTGCTTGCCGATTTCGGCCAGCGACAGCGTGGTCGGGGTCAGGTAGTCGGTGACGGTCATCCACACCGCATCGCTTTCGTCCGCGTCCACCGCGCCAACACCAATGGTGCCGAATGCCGGGGCGCCGGTGAAATCACTGCTCACCCAGCCGTCCTTGCCGTGGGTCAGCACCTTCAGGCGATTCTTGACGTCGTCCAGCACGTTCAACACCACGTGCGACTTGGTCCAGGTGGTGCCGGCCAGCGAGGTGGTGTCGGTCGGCGCGAACAGCACATCGAACTCGCGCTTGCCGGCCATGAAATCATCAAACTTCGTCGCCAGCAGCGAGCCCGCGGTGTAAGTCTTGCCAGCCACGGTCCACGGCTCGCGCAGTTCCAGGGTCAGCCACTCGCGGCGGATGCCCTTCTCCGCCGAATTCGGCGCGTCCACCTTGGTCAGCTTGCCATCGGCGCCGATCAGGAACAGTTCGTTGTTGTAGAAGGCAATCGTGCGGCTGACGAAGTTGCGCTCGAAGCCCGGCGTGTCATCGTGCATCGCCGAGATGTACATGTCCTCCGGCGTGCCCTCGTACACGGTGGTGGCGGCACTGATCGGGGTGCCGCGCTGCCAGCGCTTGACCACGCGCGGATAGCCGGAGGTGGTCATCGAGCCATCACCGAAATCGGTATAGACGAAGACGTTGTCCTGGTCGATCCAGCCCAGGCCGCCCTTGGCCTCCGGACGGAAGAAGCCATCCTTGATCCAGTCCTTCTTGGAAATGTCGAACTCGCGGGTGACATCGGCATCGGCGCCGCCGCGCGACAGCGCGATCAGGCAGCGGTTGTATTCCGGGCGCAGGCAGTTGGCGCCGTGCCACACCCAGTTCTCACCCTCGGCCTTGTTCAGCGCGTCCAGGTCCAGCACGGTTTCCCACAGCGGCTCGGCCTTGCGGTACTCCACCAGCGTGGTACGGCGCCACACGCCGCGCTCGTGCTGCTGGTCCTTCCAGAAGTTGTAGTAGTAGTCGCCGATCTTCTCCACGCCCGGGATCTTGGCGTCCGAATCCAGCACCTCGCGGATGCCGGCTTCCATCGCCTTGAACTGCGGGGTCACGGCCAGGCGGCCTTCGGACTTGGCGTTCTGCTCCTTCACCCAGGCCAGCGGCTTGTCGCCGGTGACGTCTTCCAGCCAAGCGTACTTGTCCTGGGGTTCTTCAGCGGCCACGGCGGCACCGGCCAGGCTGGTGGAAAGCAGGCCTGCCACGAGGCAGGCAGAGGTGAGTCGGGACATGTTGGCTCCATGCGGTCATAGGCCGCGAACGCTAGCACAGGCCCCGCCCCTGCCCCACGTGTCGAAGGTCAGGCTGCCTGCGACCAGCGCGCCCGGGCCGGACGCCGGAGGCGCTTGGCCTGCGGCCCGCGACGCCGAGGTGAGGTCTTGCGCTGGCGCCAGACCGCCGGCAAGCGGAAGCGGTACAACGCCCACCATGCGCTAAGCGGCATACCCACCAACCACATCGGCATCCAACCAATCCACTGGCTGTGACCCCGCGCCGCCGGCCACACCAGCACCAACGCCAGGCCTGCCAGCGCCACCTGCCTGACGCAACGCAGCACACGGGGATCAGGGGCTTCATGTTCGTTACGACGGGATGACGATGCGAGCGGCTTGACCATGACGTTCTCCGGCAACATTGCTGTGGTGGAGTGCATGCTCGGCGGCGGCCATCTCACGGACTGCGATCTGCCATTGACGCGCCCATCGCCGGCCGTCGAACATGCTGTCATCACCTACCAAGGCGACCTACCCCGTAATGCGACTGATTCCTGTCTTCCTGTCCGCCCTGCTGCTGGGCCTTACCCTGCCGGCGGCCAATGCCCTCGCCCAGGACAACGCACCGGCAGCAACGCCCACGCAGGGAATCGCCGAGGGCCCGATCGACCTGCAGCGCTTCATGGGCCGCTGGTATGTGATTGGCCGCGTGCCCAACTTCATCGAGCGCGGGCATGTTGCCAGCATCAACACCTATACCCTGCAGGACGACAACAAGGTCGCCATCCGCTACCAGTACCGCGAAGGCTTCAGCGAGCCGGAAGAAGAGATCGATATCCGTGCATCGGTGGACCAGGAAAGCGGCAACCGCCGTTGGCGCACCTGGTTCTACAAGATCGTGCCGACGCGCTCGCGGGTGCTGGAGGTGGCGCCGGATTATTCCTGGGCGCTGATTGGCTACCCTGGCCGTGAAATGGCCTGGATCTTCGCTCGCCAGCCGGACATGGACACCGCGCTGTACCGCGAACTGGCTACCCGCCTGCGTGACAAGTACGACGTCAACACCGACAAGCTCAAGCGCGTGCCGCAGCACCCGCAGCAGGTGGACAAGCTGGGCTTTGAAGTGCCCAACAAGAAATAAGCGGTAGTGCCGAGCCATGCTCGGCAAGGGCTATTCCGGGGATGCTCCAGCCGAGCATGGCTCGGCTCTACAGGAGCTGCGAAAGCTTACCCCTCCCCGGCTCTCCCCTTTGCTGCGCAAAAGGGAGGGGCAACAGCGTAGTGCCGAGCCATGCTCGGCAGAGGCTTTACCGGGAACGCTCCAGCCGAGCATGGCTCGGCTCTACAGGAGCTGCGAAAGCTTACCCCTCCCC
>DKPB01000023.1 GCA_002471015.1 Stenotrophomonas sp. UBA7346 | reverse complement strand
TTCGTTATCGCTCAGCACGGCTTCGTCCGCCCCGGGCTTGGCGGGGGGCGTGAGGTCGATTACCACCACGTATTCATCCGATGATTCGGAGCTGTTGCCAGCCGGATCAGTGATCACCACCTCGAACGCATGCTCACCCTCGTCCAACGGAAGTTCCGGAGTGAATGACCAGTTGCCATCCTTGCCGACGGGCACTTCGCCGATAACCTTGCCATTATCGAAGATGGTAACCGTGTCACCTGCGTCGCCCTTGCCGGACAGGGTTGGCTGACGGTCGTCGGTGCTGCCGCCATTGTCGATCGGACCGGTGATTGAACCCTCATTGTCGTCGACACTACCGATACTCGGCTTGCCTGGCGGAGTGGTGTCAATGACGATCTCGACCTTGTCTGACGGTCCGGAGCTGTTGCCTTCCGGATTGACCACGATGACGTCAAATACATGCTTGCCATCGGGAAGCGCGGTATCGGGAGTGAACGTCCACTCTCCCTTTTCATTGACCACGGCGTCGCCTATGACTTTGCCGTTGTCGCTTATCACGATCTTGTCACCCGGACGCTGCCCACTACCGCTCAGCGTCGGCTGGTTGTCGTCGGTAAGACCGCCATTATCGACCACGCCTTTATGCGGCCCCTTGTCATCAACAATGGAATCAATCCCGTTGTTATCCGGCACGGGCTTGTGCACCACTTTTCCGCCACCACCACGGTTATGGTCGATGATCGCCCCACCCACCAGCGCCCCAAGGCCCGCCAACGCAGCCGGCAGCAGCCCCCCCGCGACGACAAGGCCTTCACCGAATCCGACCAAAGCAGGAAATCCAAGCGCCAGGGGTGAAGACACACCGTCCAGCAAGAACGCGGCTGCGCTGTCGGTATCGCCATCAACCGCCACATAGGCGTAGTAGGCGCCGTCCTCCGCCTGGCCTACCAACTCACCAGGATGATCAAAGAAGCCCTCGATGATCAGCTCTGCCTGATCCGGATCGGTACCTTCCAGTGCAACGTGGAGGTTCCTGCCAACACGCTTTACGGTGATGTTCTCCGGCGCAGCACCGCCATTTTCGGACAGCAGGTACTTGCCGCCAGAGACCGCCTTGATGCGGACAGCCTTGCCTCCATCAACGGCGCGTAAATCCTTGCTCGACTTTATGGTTTTGTCACTGATGACGGACACGCTTACGGACATTGCCTGATACCTGCCTGATGTTTTCTGAAGGCCCGACGGATCGCAGGCCAGTTGATAGGGGGCGGCCAATGGATCAGCCACTTTCTGATGGCGGCAAGTATGTTTTTGGAGCAAAGGGCGGTGAATAAGGAAAGTCCTAAAACGGCATCCTTTTAATCTCAAAATCCTTTATTAACAGACACTTCGACTCGAAAAACAGACACCTGAAACCGACCGTTGATTACCCCCAGTAAAATTCAAAGGCGCGTGCCATTTCGGAAAAAAAAAAGAACCCAAGATTGAAACGCCAGCAGTGACCTTGCTGGTATCGCTAGCCAACTACTGTCCGGACTGCTGACATACAGGCAAAAAAAAGCCCTCTCGCGAGGGCTTCAAAGGCAACATTGCCGATCATTGTGAGGTCTACGCATCATCGAGCCGAAGGAAGGTCCGACGGCTGGAGCGAATCAGCCTACTGTTTCTCTGCGGTTAGCCAGCGCATCAGCGCTCCCGCACTTGCATACTGGCGCAGCACTGCCTGATAGCCATCAAACCGATTACTGACTTCGCCCACCTGGTTGCTGTAATGCTCGGTTTCAGAGCTCAGTACGTCAAGGAGCGTGCGGCGTCCCAGGTGATACCACTGCTCATAGAAGGCCTCACGCACCTTGTTGGACTCGATGGACAAGCCGTGGTACAGATCCGCCCGATCTGCAAGTGAGCGCGCATCCTGATTGCCCGCACGGATGCGGTACTCCAAGTCCCGCACCTGCTGCTCGGCATTCATCCAACCTGCCTCTGCGCGCATGCGCGCAGCGCGCTCAGCGGCCCGGCCTGAACCACCGCGGAAAGCACTCCACGACAGCGTCAAACCGGTTTGCCATGCCGATTCACGTCCATAGGCATCGTCCGCGGTGTTCTTGCTCACCACCCAATTGACCTGGGGCAGCAGCGACGAACGAACCGCATCGGCCTGGGTATCGGCAGACCGCGCCTGTGCCCTGGCCTGCTGCACGACCGGATGACTTGCCGACTCCGCCAACAACCACTGCAGATCGGGCGAACCAAGATGCCACTGATTCGACTCGGGCAATGAAGGTAGAGGCCTCTCACCCACAAGTTTACGCAGAGCGATCTCGATGTCGCGTGCCTTCGCCTCCGCAGTACTGCGCGCAGCCTCGGCCTGCAGCAGGCGTGCTCGTGCCTGGGTGAGTTCACTCACTCGGCCAGCATCGACCGCGACGATGCCTTCAAGCATCCTAACCAGCTCACTCATCCGATCAACATAGCGCTGGCCAAGCCCGACAACTATCCGCTGCTTTCCCAACTCGACGAGATTGGCACTGACGTCGTAGGCCGTCGTTTCCAGCTCGGCACTCAAGGCCGACTCGGCAGCGTTGACCATATGCCGCCGACTCTCCACCGTGCGGCGTATGCGACCCCAGTCGAACACCGGGGTAGTTACATCCAGCGCCAGCGACGCACCATTGTCATGGCTCCCACCCCCACTCTGCCAGGACGCCCCTCGCGCACCCAACTGGACCTGCGGATACCGCTGGCCTTTGGCCTCGCTCACCTCCGCCTCCGACGCAGCGCGCTCAGCCAACGCACGCTTCATCGCCGGACTGTGGCCAGCCGCAGCCTCCACCAGGGTGAGGAAAAGATCACGCAGCTCACGCTCCGAAGGACTTCTGGACACTTCCGTCATCGCGCCGGCGGGCGGCTGCGCCAACGCGGCCCAATCCACCAGCAACGTAGCAGAGGTGGGCGCAGCGGGCTCTCCTGGACCGTCAGCGCCGAGCGACTGCAGCGGCTCCGTCGCCGGGGAACCGGAAGTAGGCAACCGGGAGAATTCCAGCACCGGCTCTGGCTGCAGCGGGCGGGCTACCGGTGCGAGGCTGTCCCGCACCGCCTGCAACACCTGCGCCGAACCGCTGCGTGCATCTACTGGCGCTGCTGCATCACCCCCGCCCGCGCTTGGCACGCCTGCCTGCACTTGCGACCCCGCAACCACCCGCTCAAAACGTAGCAGTTCATCCTCCGCCCTTGCCGCACCCGCCACCCCTGCCATGCAAGCCAAGGCGAGCAAGGAAATTCCGCTGACAGGTTTGCGGAGCACAACCTTTCCGGGACGCGCGACTTTGTGGCTGAACTTACCCATGATGACCTCTGATTGCCGCTGTCAGAGCAGCGACGTGCAACGGAATGAGCCCAGCCGCTCACAGCACGTCCGTCAGCTGCTACCAACGCGTGGGGACCGGCGAAGCTGGGAAAAGCGCTGCTGGCAACAAAAAAATGCAGTTGAGCAACGCCCGCATCTCTATAGGCAAGTGGCCACGCCATCCAGCGGACGCCATCCTAGAAAGCGGCCCTTTCCCAGTACATGAGACACGTCTGAATCTAGCCATGCCTTCAGCGCGGGCGGACGCGAGCTCTCACTGCGGTCTACCGCATAGATCAGCAGGCAGACCAATGCCTGCACATCCTGCACGATCCGGATGTCGGCCCATTCATGAAAACTAGGACCAATCCTATTCATCGCCTTCCGTGACGGCACCAGACTTCCTGCCATGCCGCGCACAGGCAAGGTTGACTGCTTGCCCGCGGCGCTACTCACCACTTCCGCCCCACGCACGGAACCGCCATGAATACCAACCCGACCCAAGCTGCCGGGCAGGACCCCAGCTTGCCCCCAACGCAGACACGCATTGGCGACACGCTGCTCGACAGCGTGTCCTGGATCTGCGCCCACTACGACCTGCAGCGTAGCCACGAAGCGCTGTTGGCAGGTTTGGCCCATGGTGCGGCACTATCGCCATCGCTGGCCCTGCAGGCGCTCGACAACGCAGGCCTCACCGGTGGCTTGGTGAAGCGCGACGTGCACGAGCTGCCAACCCTGGTGATGCCCATCGTGTTGGTTCGTGCCGGCCAGGGCGGCTGCATCCTGCGGGCGCGCAATACCGTACGCAATGCCGACAACAAGCAGGAGTTGCGCTATGACGTGGTCATGCCGGAGATATCGAATGAACCGGTGACCCTGTCCCAACAGGAGATGGATGACCTGTACTCCGGCTATGCCATCCTGGTAAAGCCGCGCGCGCAGAAGGAAGACCGCAACGATGAGGTCCTACCAGCGGCCACGGGACACTGGCTGTTCAGCACCCTCTGGCGGTACCGGCGCTACTACCGGAGCGCTGCAGTGGCATCGGTTGTGGCCAATGTGCTGGCGCTTGCTAGCATCTTTTTCACCATGAATGTCTATGACCGCGTGGTGCCCAACCAGGCCTTCGTCACGTTATGGTCATTGGGTATCGGCGTCACCATCGCCATGTTGTTCGAGGCCGTCATCCGCTTTGTGCGCGCCCACCTGTTGGACGTGGCGGCAAAGAAGGCCGACCTGGTGCTGGGCAGCATGTTGTTCCGCCAAGCGCTTTCGGTACGAATGGAACACAAACCGGCGTCATCAGGCAGCTTTGCAAACCAGCTGCGCGAGTTTGAATCGGTACGCGATTTCGCAACTTCCGCAACGCTGGCCGCAATGGCAGACCTGCCATTCGTACTGCTGTTCGTCGCGGTGATCTTTTTCATTGGCGGCCCACTGGGTTGGATCCCGCTGCTGGTGCTACCAATGATCCTGATCATCTCCATCTGCATACAATGGCCCTTGGCCCGCACCATGCAGGAAAACCTGCGCGAATCCTCCCTCAAGCAAGGGGTGCTGATCGAATCCATTGAGGGCATGGAAACCCTGAAAGCCACTGGCGGCGAAGCCAGCATGCAGCGCCGCTGGCAGCACTTCAGCGCACTGCAATCGGCCACTTCCATGAAGTCGCGACGGCTATCCAGCGCGGCAACCGGTACGGTGGCGCTGCTGCAGCAGCTGCAGACCGTGGCGCTGGTCATCACCGGTGTCTACCTGATCAGCGCCGGAAACCTGAGCATGGGTGCGCTGATCGGAACGGTGATGCTGGCCGGGCGCGCGACCGCGCCGCTCGGTCAGGTAATAGGCTTGGCAGTGCGCTTCCAGCAGGCGAAGGTCGCGCTGGTGTCGCTGAACAAGCTTATGGCCTTGCCCGTGGACCGCGATGCCCGCCAGGACTACCTGTCCGTACCGGCGCTCAGCGGCCAGTTATCGCTGAGGAATGTTGGCTTTGCCTACCCCGCCCCACCCATGCAGCCGAATCCTCCTGTGCTGGAGAGCATCAACCTGCAGATCGCACCAGGCGAACGCGTTGCGATCCTCGGCCGCATCGGCAGTGGAAAATCCACTTTGCTAAGAGTGATGTCGCGGCTGTACGCGCCCACGGCAGGCCGCATTTCAACCGATGGGCTGGATGTCAACCAGATTGACCCGGCTGATTGGCGCGCGGCCGTCGGCTATGTCGGCCAGGACGCACGTCTGTTCCAAGGCACCCTGCGCGACAATGTGATGCTCGGTCGCCCCGATGCCAGTGCGGAGGAGTTGCTGCGCGTCCTGCGGCTGACCGGCCTGGACCATATGGCCGCCGCGCACCCACGCGGCATCAACCTGCCAATTGGTGAGATGGGTGACGGTGTGTCCGGTGGCCAGCGCCAGCTCATCGCCTTGGCACGCACCCTGCTCGCACGTCCTCGACTGCTGCTGATGGATGAACCCACCAGCGCCATGGATACGCAGACCGAGGCCGTTTTCCTCAACCACCTCAAGCGTGCAATGCACAACCAGAGCCTGGTGGTGGTGACGCACCGACCATCGGTGCTGGAACTGGTAGAGCGTGTGATCGTTGTCGAAGGCGGGCGGATCATGGCCGACGGCCCCAAGGCCAACGTGCTTGCCGCCCTTGGTGGCAGGTCAACCGCAGCTACGCCGGCAACCGTGTCCACCGCGTTGACCGCGCGCGTCCCCACGCAGGGGGTGTCCTGATGCTTGGCTTGAACAAAAGCCGCGGTGCGGGTGCACGTATCAGTGCAGCCGATGCTGCTTTCATGAACGATGTGCAGGAATCGCTGCTTTCCCAGACCACCCCCGGTTCGCGATTGGTCAGCTACATCGTGGCGGCCATCATCGTAGTGGGCATAATCTGGGCATCGATGGCCCGGGTCGAAGAAATCACCCAAGGTGAGGCCAAGGTGATTTCACGAAGTCGTGAGCAGGTCATCCAGAGTCTTGAGGGCGGCATTCTGGCAGAGATGTCGGTACGTGAAGGTGATGTCGTCGAATCCGGCCAGGTGCTGCTCAAGATCGACCCGACCCGTGCCAATGCCAGTTACCGCGAAGCACTCACCAAGGTTGTGGGTTTGAAGGCAACCCTGGCGCGACTGCGCGCAGAAGCGTACGGTCAGGCACTGGTCTTCGACGAGCAGGTACAGCAGTTCCCGGAAGAAGTGGAGAGCGAGACCCGCGCGTTCAACGCGCGACGGCGAGCGCTGGAGGAAAGTGTTTCCGCACTTGATCGCAGCTACGCACTGGCCATGCGCGAGATCAACCTTGCCGAGCCGCTGGCTGCGAAAGGCCTGTTGTCGGATGTGGAACTGCTGCGCATGCGCCGACAGGCCAATGACATCCGCTCCCAAGTGGTTGAACGACGCAATCGCTACCGGGCTGATGCCAACTCGGAGTTGGTGAAACTGGAAATGGAGCTGTCGCAGACCAGTGAAAGCCTGGTTGGGCGGGCTGACGTGGTGGAGCGCACCACAGTAACCGCCCCAGTGCGTGGCACGGTCAAGAATGTGCGGGTCAATACCATTGGCGGCGTGATCCAGCCAGGCGAGCATATTCTTGAGATCGTGCCGTTGGAGGAACAACTGCTGGTTGAAGGCAAGATTCGTCCCAAAGACGTGGCATTCCTGCGCCCTGGCCTGCCGGCGACTGTCAAAATAACCGCGTACGACTATGCCATCTACGGCGGCCTGACCGGCACCGTGGAGCACATCAGCCCCGACACCCTGAAGGATGACGAGAAAGCCTCGGCCGGTCGCCCGGACACCACCTACTACCGCGTGGTGGTACTGACCAACAAGAGCGCGTTGCATGCTGGCGACAAGGACCTGCCAATCATCCCCGGCATGGTCGCCACGGTAGAGATCCGTACCGGCGAAAAAACCGTTCTGGACTATCTGCTGAAACCTGTATTGAAGGCACGCGAAGCGTTCCGCGAACGTTGAGGCGGCACCGCCTGAAAAGTGAATCGCTTGCGGGAAGCAAAGCTTCGGCAAGCACAGCGCGGCAGATCCCCCATGGGCACTCTCCCGCCAAGAACGGTGCCCACCGGTCGCGCTGTGCTTGCCACCTCCCCGCTCGACCGTAGAGACGGCAGCAGCCACGGAGCACCCAGCTCCACAGCAACACGCCCCTTCGAAGCGCACAAAGCTGCATTGCGGCATGCACAACAACTATCGGCAGCTTCGGCTATTTGGCTTACGTCGTCGTTCTTACCTCTGTAAATCAGATCGCCATTGGAAAAGGCGCGGCGAACGCTGCGCCCCAGGTAGACATCCCGCAACAGGCTTTTCCGAAACCGACTCACATGGGTTGCGGCTGAGCCCGTTACCACCGGGAGCTTCCGTTTCGCGACCTGGGCCACTGCGCGCTGCAAAGAAAAAACCCCGGCTTGCGCCGGGGCTCTCTTTCACGCGTTACCGCTCAACTATCACTCAGGCATTGACCGAATCGGCCACGTCTTTGTAATCGCTGATCTGGTCGAAGTTCATGTAGCGGTAGATCTCGCTGCCGGCTGCATCCAGCACGCCAACGTCGGCCATGTACTCTTCCTTGGTCGGGATGCGACCCAGGCGCGAGCAGATCGCGGCCAGTTCGGCCGAACCCAGGTACACGTTGGTGTTGCGGCCCAGGCGGTTCGGGAAGTTGCGGGTCGAGGTCGACATCGCGGTGGAACCTTCGCGGATCTGTGCCTGGTTGCCCATGCACAGCGAGCAGCCCGGCATTTCCATGCGCGCGCCAGCAGAACCGAAGGTGCCGTACACGCCTTCCTTGGTCAGCTCCGAGGCGTCCATCTTGGTCGGCGGGGCCACCCACAGACGGGTCGGGATATCGCGCTTGCCTTCCAGCAGCTTGGCAGCAGCACGGAAGTGACCGATGTTGGTCATGCACGAACCGATGAACACTTCGTCGATCTTGGCACCGGCCACTTCGGACAGGGTCTTCACGTCGTCCGGGTCGTTCGGGCAGGCCACGATCGGCTCGTGGATGTCGGCCAGGTCGATCTCGATGACGGCAGCGTACTCGGCGTCGGCATCACCCTGCAGCAGTTCCGGGTTGGCCAGCCATGCTTCCATCTTCTCGATGCGGCGCGCCAGCGAACGGGCGTCCTGGTAACCCTCGGCAATCATCCACTTCAGCAGGGTGATGTTGCTGGTCAGGTACTCAATGATCGGCTCCTTGTTCAGATGCACCGAGCAACCAGCGGCCGAACGCTCAGCCGAAGCATCGGACAGTTCGAACGCCTGCTCGACCTTCAGGTCCGGCAGACCTTCGATTTCCAGGATGCGGCCAGAGAAGATGTTCTTCTTGCCAGCCTTGGCAACGGTCAGCAGACCGGCCTTGATCGCGTACAGCGGGATGGCGTTGACCAGGTCACGCAGGGTCACGCCCGGCTGCATCTTGCCCTTGAAGCGCACCAGCACCGACTCCGGCATGTCCAGCGGCATGACGCCGGTGGCAGCAGCGAAGGCGACCAGGCCCGAGCCGGCCGGGAACGAGATGCCCACCGGGAAACGGGTGTGCGAGTCACCACCGGTGCCGACGGTGTCCGGCAGCAGCATGCGATTGAGCCAGCTGTGGATCACACCGTCGCCCGGACGCAGCGAGACGCCGCCACGGGTGGAGATGAACTCCGGCAGGGTGTGGTGGGTCTTGACGTCCACCGGCTTCGGGTAGGCCGCGGTGTGGCAGAACGACTGCATCACCAGGTCAGCCGAGAAGCCCAGGCAGGCCAGATCCTTCAGCTCGTCGCGGGTCATCGGACCGGTGGTGTCCTGCGAACCCACCGAGGTCATCTTCGGTTCGCAGTAGGTGCCCGGGCGCATGCCCTTCCCTTCCGGCAGGCCACAGGCGCGACCAACCATCTTCTGCGCCAGCGAGTAGCCCTTACCGGTATCGGCCGGCTGCACCGGCAGGCGGAACAGATCGGTCACCGGCAGGCCCAGCGCTTCACGCGCCTTGGCGGTCAGGCCACGGCCGATGATCAGCGGAATGCGGCCACCGGCGCGCACTTCGTCGAACAGCACGTCGCTCTTAACCTGGAACTCAGCGATGACTTCGCCGTTCTTCAGTGCCTTGCCGTCGTACGGACGCAGCTCGACGACATCGCCGTGCTCCATCTTCGACACGTCCAGCTCGATCGGCAGTGCGCCGGCGTCTTCCATGGTGTTGTAGAAGATCGGGGCGATCTTGGAACCCAGGCACACGCCGCCGAAGCGCTTGTTCGGGATGAAGGGGATGTCTTCACCGGTGAACCACAGCACCGAGTTGGTGGCGGACTTGCGGCTGGAACCGGTGCCGACCACGTCGCCGACGTAGGCAACCAGGTTGCCCTTTTCCTTCAGCGACAGGATTTCCTGGATCGGGCCACGCTTGCCGTCTTCTTCCGGCACGAACGGCGCGTCCGGACGCTTGTTCTTCAGCATCGCCAGGGCGTGCATCGGGATGTCCGGGCGGGTGGTGGCGTCCGGTGCCGGCGACAGGTCGTCGGTATTGGTTTCGCCCGGCACCTTGAACACGGTGATGGTCAGGCTCTGCGGCACTTCCGGCTTGCTGGTGAACCACTCGGCATCGGCCCAGCTCTGCAGCACGCCCTGTGCATTGGCGTTGCCGGCCTTGGCCTTTTCCTGCACGTCGTGGAATGCATCGAACACCAGCAGGGTGTGCTTCAGGCCTTCAGCGGCGATGGCGCCCACTTCGGCGTCGTCCAGCAGCTGGATCAGCGGCGCGACGTTGTAGCCGCCGAGCATGGTGCCCAGCAGTTCGGTGGCGCGTGCACGGCTGATCAGCGCGTTCTTCTCGCTGCCGAAGGCAATGGCGGCCAGGTACGAAGCCTTGACCTTGGCGGCGTCATCGACACCGGCCGGCACGCGGTTGGTGATCAGGTCGAGCAGGAACTCGGCCTCACCTGCCGGCGGGTTCTTCAGCAGCTCGATGACGTCGGCTGTCTGCTGTGCAGTCAGCGGCAACGGCGGGATACCAAGCGCGGCGCGCTCGGCTACGTGGTGGCGGTAGGCTTCCAACATGACAACTCCCGGGTGTAACGGTTAAAGAATGGATGGGCTCAGGCTTGCGGCACGATCAGCTTCAGGCCCTTGAAGTAGTCGCGATAAAACGTGTCGTTCCAGGTGATCAGCCCGTCGCACTGCAGCAGTGCATGCGCGCCCACCATGAAATCGTCGATGCGGCGGGTATCGCCGCTGCGCTGCCGGTGGCGGCGATGCATCTCGCCGGCACGCAACGCGGATTTGGCTTCCAGCGGATTGAAATGGACGCCCATTTCTTCCAAGGCTTCCTGCACCTCGGCACCGCCGCGTAACGATGCGCAGATCTCGGCCAGGGTGGTACCGCAGAGGACCACCCGCCCGCCGACCAGCGCCTGCCGCAGGCAGGCTTCCACCGCATCGGCACGTGGGCCGTCGCTGAGCAGCTCGATCAGGACCGGGGAATCGACGGCGATCATCATGCCTCGCCGGGCTCGTCACGGACGGTGCGCACGGCCTGCTCGGCCGAGTCGAAACCGTCCAGTGCGAACTTGCCGCGGGCACGGGAAATGGCGTCGTCCACGCTCTTGCGCAGGATGATGCGGCTGCCGTCCAGCTCCACCTTGAGCTGGGTGCCCTTGGTCAGGCCCAGGGCGTCGCGTACGGCCTTGGGCAGGGTGATCTGCCCGCGTTCAGCTACGGTGGCTTCCATGGGACCTCCAATGAAGTATGTACGAATTATACATACTTCGGCGGGCATACCCCAGGCCAACTCTGTGCAGCCGCGCTTCACCTGTAGTGCCGAGCCATGCTCGGCTGGGGCTTTCCCTGCAATGCCCGCCCTGTAGAGCCGAGCCATGCTCGGCTGGGGCTCTACAGGGAAGGCCTCAGCCGAGCATGGCTCGGCTCTACGCCCCCTCCCTTTGGCGCAGCCAAGGGGAGGGCTGGGGAGGGGTGGCTTTTGACTGGCTGATGCAGTCGGGGCTTCGCGGCTTACGCCGCTCCTACAGAACCCGTTCGATGGGTCGGCTGAAGCAATACCGGTACAGCCCCTGCCGAGCATGGCTCGGCACTACATGGGGTGCGCTGGGAAAGCCCCTGCCGAGCATGGCTCGGCACTACATGGGTCCGCTGGGAAAGCCCCTGCCGAGCATGGCTCGGCACTATGTAGGGTGCGCTGGGAAAGCTCCTGCCGAGCATGGCTCGGCACTACCTGTTGGCGGCCACCGTTACATGCGCGCAACAAGCCGTTGCCTAAACTGGGGCCAGCAACCATGCGCCCTGGGGCCGGTGCTTCGTCCATACTCGGACTGGCATTCACCTGACAGGGCCCATGGCTCTGGAAAGCCCGCGCGGTGCCCCTGGCGTCGCCGCAAGCCATCTGCACTAAGAGGAGTCAGCTGTATGAGCGATACATTCTCCACCCGTAGCCAACTGGAGGTTGGCGGCCAGCAGTACACCTACTGCAGCCTTCCCAAGCTCGGCCAGAAGTTCGACATCTCCCACCTTCCCTACTCGATGAAGATCCTGCTGGAGAACCTGCTCCGGCATGAGGACGGCGGCCAGACCGTCGGCCCGGAACACATCGAAGCCGTCGCCCGCTGGAACCCCAAGGCCGAGCCCGATACCGAAATCGCCTTCATGCCCGCGCGCGTGGTGCTGCAGGACTTCACCGGTGTGCCCTGCGTGGTCGACCTGGCCGCCATGCGCGATGCGGTCACCAAGCTCGGCGGCAAGGCCGAGCAGATCAACCCGCTGATCCCCTCCGAGCTGGTCATCGACCACTCCGTGCAGGTGGACGTGTTCGGGCGCCCTGACGCACTGGACCTCAACGGCAAGATCGAGTTCCAGCGCAACCAGGAGCGCTACAGCTTCCTGCGCTGGGGCCAGAAGGCCTTCGAGAACTTCAAGGTGGTGCCGCCGAACACCGGCATCGTCCACCAGGTGAACCTGGAAAACCTCGCCCGTGTGGTGATGGAACGGCAGATCGACGGTGCCAACTGGGCGTTTCCGGACACCGTATTCGGCACGGACTCGCACACCACCATGATCAACGGCATCGGCGTGCTGGGCTGGGGCGTTGGCGGCATCGAGGCCGAGGCCGCGATGCTGGGGCAGCCCTCATCGATGCTGATCCCGCAGGTGGTCGGCTTCAAGTTGACCGGCAAGCTGCCCGAAGGCACCACCGCCACCGATCTGGTGCTGACCGTCACCCAGATGCTGCGCAAGCTCGGCGTGGTCGGCAAGTTCGTCGAGTTCTATGGCGAGGGCCTGCAGCACCTGCCGCTGGCCGACCGCGCCACCATCGCCAACATGGCCCCGGAATACGGCGCCACCTGCGGCATCTTCCCGATCGATGCCGAGTCGTTGAACTACCTGCGCCTGTCCGGCCGCAGCGATGCGCAGATCAATCTGGTCGAAGCCTATGCAAAGGCGCAGGGCCTGTGGCACGACGCCAACAGCGCGCATGCGCAGTACAGCGCCACGCTGGAACTGGACATGGGCGACGTCAAGCCGTCGATGGCTGGCCCCAAGCGTCCGCAGGACCGTGTGCTGCTGCAGGACGTGCATAGCAACTTCGCCGAAGCCCTGACCACCCTCACCGCCAGTCGCAAGCCCAAGGTGGGCTGCGCGGTGCAGGAGTTCGACGAGGAAGGCGGCGACCAGCCGCAGGCCAAGCGGCTGGCAGCCAAGCCCATTTCCAGGATCCGCATCAACGACGAGGACACCGAGCTGTCCGACGGCTCTGTGGTCATTGCCGCCATCACCTCCTGCACCAACACCTCCAACCCGGCGGTGATGCTGGGTGCCGGCCTGCTGGCGCGCAACGCGGCCCGCATCGGCCTGAAGGCCAAGCCGTGGGTGAAAACCTCGCTCGGCCCGGGCTCGCGCGTGGTAACCGACTATCTGGAAAAGGCTGGCGTGCTGGCGGATCTGGAAAAGCTGGGCTTCTTCGTGGTGGGCTATGGCTGCACCACCTGTATCGGCAACTCCGGCCCGCTGCCGGAAGCCGTGTCCGCCGGCATTGCCGAGAACGAACTGGTGGTGGCCTCGGTGCTGTCCGGCAACCGCAACTTCGAAGGCCGCGTGCACCCGGAAGTAAAGGCCAACTACCTGGCTTCGCCGCCGCTGGTGGTGGCCTACGCCATTGCCGGTACCGTCAACATCGACCTGACCAAGGAGCCGATCGGCAAGGGCAGCGATGGCAAGGACGTCTACCTGCGCGACATCTGGCCGAGCAACAAGGAGATCGGCGACATGATCGCCGCCACCGTCGGTCCGGAAATGTTCAAGCAGAACTACGCCGACGTGTTCAAGGGCGATACCCGCTGGGCGCAGATCGAGTCGCCCGAGGGCCAGGCCTACGAATGGAACAGCGACTCCACCTACATCAAGAACCCGCCCTACTTCGACGGCATGACCATGCAGGTGGGCAACATCAGCGACATCCATGGCGCGCGGGTGATGGGCCTGTTTGGTGACTCCATCACCACCGACCATATCTCCCCGGCCGGCAACATCAAGAAGGACTCGCCCGCGGGCCGCTTCCTGCAGTCGCGCGGCGTGCAGCCGGCCGACTTCAACAGCTACGGCAGCCGCCGCGGCAACGATGACGTGATGGTGCGCGGCACTTTCGCCAACATCCGCATCAAGAACCTGATGTTTGGTGGCGAAGAAGGCGGCAACACGCTGTACTACGCGCCCGGCAGCCAGACCGGCGAGAAGCTGGCCATCTACGATGCGGCGATGAAGTACAAGGCCGACGGCGTGCCGCTGGTGGTACTGGCCGGCAAGGAATACGGCACCGGCTCGTCGCGCGACTGGGCGGCCAAGGGCACCAACCTGCTGGGCGTCAAGGCGGTCATCGCGGAAAGCTTCGAGCGTATCCACCGCTCCAACCTGGTCGGCATGGGCGTGCTGCCGCTACAGTTCCATGACGGCGAGAACGCACAGACGCTGGGCCTGGATGGCTCGGAGGTGTTCGATGTGACCGGCCTGGACGATGGCAAGGCCAAGACCGCCACGGTCACCGCGACCAAGGCAGATGGCAGCCAGAAGAGCTTCACCGCCAAGGTATTGCTGCTGACGCCCAAGGAAGTGGAGTACTTCCGCAATGGTGGCCTGCTGCAGTACGTGCTTCGCCAGCTTGCATCCAGGAAGGCAGCCTGACCAAAAACGCCCCGCAAGGGGCGTTTTTCTATCGACAGGCCAGGTAAAAGCCGCGACGCCGACGATGCGTTTCTGCGGGAATCCCTAGGCAATCGACCTCCCAGGGCTTCGCGCTCATGCCCCTGTTACCGCGTCAGCGGGCACCTGGCGCGAAGCGCGCGATCAGGTCATAGGCATCGCCCAGGAACATCTGCCGCACCCAGGTGATGGACAGCTCGCCGCGCCAGGTCTGGCGATCGATCACCAGGCAGGCCGTGCCCAGCGGCACTTTCAACAGCGCCGCTTCTTCGGCATTGGCAGCCACCGCGCTGATCCGATGCTGGCCGCGCGTCCATGACACGTTCTGCAGCAACCAACTGCCGGGGGCATGCGTGGAGAAATCCACGTCCAGCGTTTCCGGCACCGCCTCGGGGTTGATCAGGCGGCGCTCCAGCGCCAAGGGCTTGCCATCGGCCAGATGCAGGCAGCGCATCGCCAACAGCTTGCCCTCGCCCACCAGCTCCAACTCTTCGGTTACGCCGGCCTTGGGCTTGCGCAGCGCACGCTCCAGCAACTGAAACATGTAGGCATGCCCACGCTCGGTCACCGCCACCTCGATATCGGGGATCTCCAGCGCCACCTGCTCCAGGTGCGGCGGCTGCCGCGCAACGAACGAACCCGCGCGACGCCGGCGCTCGATCATGCCGCTCTCGGCCAGCGTGGTCAGTACCTTGTTCACGGTCATCCGCGAACAGTGGTACTGCTCCATCAGCTCGTGCTCGAACGGAATGCGGAAACCGGGCTGCCATTCGCCACTGAGGATGCGGCTTTCGATATCACTGCGGATGCGGTGATTGAGGGTGGGAGCCTTCTTGCTCTTCACTCGGGGTTCCTGAAAGGGCTGCAGCGCGTCAGGCCAATATCCGGCCCAGCGCGGCACGGTAGCGCGCGGTGATCGCCTCGCGGTTCACGTGGCGTCCATCGCGCACCAGTTGCCGGCCATTGCGCCAGACGCCACGAAGGGCGCCATTACGTGCGGCAAACAGCCAGCTGTCAAGCAAGGCATCGCCGGCACGGCCCAGCATTGCCGGGTGCTGTTCATCCAGCTCCAGCAGATCCAGCGGCGCGCCAACTGCCAACCCCGCCTGCTCGCCCAGCGCCTGCGCGGCCCCTTCAACGGCCTGCTGGTAGAGCCAGCGGCCGCTGGAGACGGCTCCTGGCGACAACACGTTGCGCCCGCGCAGCTGCAGCCGCTGGCCGTATTCGAGCAGCCGCAGCTCCTCGGCCGCATCGATCAGGACATTGGAATCGGAACCCACGCCAAAGCGTCCGCCGGCCTGCATGTAATCGCGCATGGGGAACAAACCGTCGCCCAGGTTGGCCTCGGTGATCGGGCACAGGCCCACCACCGCACCACTGGCCGCCATCTGTTGTACTTCACGGGCATCCACGTGGGTGGCATGCACCAGGCACCAGCGCGCATCGACCGGGGCGTGGTCATACAGCCACTGCACCGGGCGCTGGCCGCTCCAGGCAAGGCAGGCGTCGACCTCGCGGGTCTGCTCGGCGATATGGATATGGATCGGCCCCGCCGCCATGCCGACCAGGGCCTGCAACTGCTGCGGCGTGCACGCACGCAGGCTGTGCGGTGCCAGCCCAAGGACGGCATCGGGAATCTTGGCCAGGGCCTCGCCGCAGTCTTCCAGCAGGCGCGCAAATCCATCCAGATCGTGCAGGAAGCGACGCTGCGCCGGCACCGGTGCAGCCCCGCCGAAGTCGCTATGGGCATAGAACACGGGCAGCAGGGTCAGGCCAAGCCCGGTTTCGGTGGCCGCTGCGGCAACGCGGCTGGCCATCTCGGCCGGATTGGCGTAACGGCTGCCGTCTTCGGCATGGTGCAGGTAATGGAACTCGCCGACGCGGGTAAATCCACTTTCCAGCATTTCCATATATGCCTGCGCCGCAATGGCCTGGAAGGTATCCGGATCCAACCGGTCCAGGAACCGGTACATCAGCTCGCGCCAGCTCCAGAAGCTGTCCCCGGAGCGCCCGCCCACCTCAGTGAGCCCGGCCATCGCCCGCTGGAACGCATGGCTGTGCAGGTTGCCCAGGCCGGCGACCACACATCCCAGACGCTGCGCCTGGCCGTCCCAGGCCACGCCCGGAGTGATGGCGGTAATACGTCCACCACGACTGTCGATGCGCACATCCTGTGCCCAGCCTTGCGGCAACAAGGCCTGGGTGGCGTGGAAACTGAGCTCTGGGGTGGATTGGCTCGTAGTCACTGGACACTCTCCGATTCTCATCGTTATTGTATATACAAATAAGCATGGAGAGGGGCAATGCGCTGCGACACGCTTTGGCACAACGCCAATCTGATGACCCTGGACGACCCCAGCGGCGGCCTGGGCATTGTCCGCGACGGCGTCATCGCCGCACATGAAGGCCGCATCGTGCATGTGGGCAGCGCCGCCAACGCGCCCACGCTTGCCGCTGACCAGCACATCGACTGCGCTGGTCGCTGGATCAGCCCGGGGCTGATCGACTGCCATACCCATCTGGTCTATGCCGGCAACCGTGCGGGCGAGTTCGAACAGCGCCTGCGCGGCGTGAGTTACGCGGAGATCGCCCGCGCCGGCGGCGGCATTGTTTCCACCGTCAAGGCTACCCGCGCTGCTGACGAGGCCGCGCTGACCAACGCCAGCCTGCCACGGCTGGACGCGATGCTGGCCGAAGGCATCACCACCATCGAGATCAAATCCGGCTACGGCCTGAACCTGCCCGACGAGCGCAAGCAGCTGCGCGTGGCGCGCCAGCTTGGCGAGCTGCGCAAGGTCGAAGTGGTGCCCACCTTCCTGGGCGCACACGCCGTACCGCCGGGGCACGAGGCCCAGGCCTACATCAACGAAGTGTGCGCGGCGATGATCCCCGCGATCGCTGCCGAAGGGCTGGCCGAGGCGGTCGATATCTTCTGCGAGAACATCGCCTTCACTACCGCGCAGGCACAGCAGGTGTTCGAGGCCGCGCGCCAGCATGGGCTGGCGATCAAGATCCATGCCGAACAGTTGTCCAACCAGCATGGCGCCGAGTTGGCAGCGCACTTCGGGGCGCTGTCGGCGGACCATATCGAGTTCCTGGATGCGACTGGCATCGCCGCGATGCACAGGGCCGGAACGGTCGCCGTGCTGTTGCCGGGCGCCTATTACTTCACCCGCGAGACCCAGCTGCCGCCCGTACCGCAATTGCGCGAGGCCGGCGTGCCGATCGCCCTGGCCACCGACTGCAACCCTGGCACCTCGCCGCTGACCAGCCCGCTGCTGACGATGAACATGGGCGCCACCCTGTTCCGCCTGACCGTCGCCGAGTGCATTGCCGGCTTCACCCGCGAGGCCGCACGCGCGCTTGGCCGCGCTGACCGGCTGGGCACCCTGAGCGCCGGCAAGGACTGCGACCTGGCCATCTGGGACGTCGAGGCACCCGCCGATCTGGTCTACCGCATCGGCTTCAACCCCCTGCATGCCCGCGTCTGGCGCGGGCAACCCGCCTGAAACAACGCACCACTGGAGCATTCATGAACACCCCTTTGACCCTCGTCCCCGGCCACGTTCCTTTGGCACAATGGCGGCAGATCTACCGCGGCGCCGCCGTGCGCCTGCATGAATCCGCACAGGCAGCGGTTGTGCGCAGTGCGCAGGTGGTGGACGCCATCGTCGCCAAGGGCGAGCCGGTATATGGCATCAACACCGGCTTCGGCAAGCTGGCCAGCGTGCGCATCGAACGCGAGGACCTGCAGACCCTGCAGCGCAATATCGTGCTGTCCCACGCTGCAGGTGTGGGCGAGCCGATGCCGGCCAACGTGGTGCGGCTGATGATGGCGCTGAAGCTGACCAGCCTGGCGCAGGGCGCATCGGGCATCCGCCCGGAAACCTTGGCGCTGCTGGAAGCCATGCTGCAGAAGGACGTGGTACCGGTGGTGCCCTGCCAGGGTTCGGTCGGCGCCTCCGGCGACCTGGCACCGCTCTCGCATCTGGCCAGCGTGATGATCGGCGTGGGCGAAGCCTTCGTTGCCGGCGTGCGCATGCCGGCCGAAGCAGCATTGCAGCAGACCGGGCTGCAGGCACTGGTGCTCGGTGCCAAGGAGGGCCTGGCCTTGCTCAACGGCACCCAGTACTCCACTGCCTATGCCTTGGCCGGCCTGTTCGAGATCGAGACCGTTTTCCAGGCGGCGCTGGTCACCGGCGCGCTGTCGGTGGAAGCCGCCAAGGGCTCGGACACGCCGTTCGACCCGCGCATCCACAGCATCCGCGGCCAGCGCGGGCAGATTGCCACGGCAGCGGTATTGCGCGAACTGATGCAGGGCTCGGCCATCCGCGAATCGCACCGTCACAACGACGTGCGCGTGCAGGACCCCTACTGCTTGCGCTGCCAGCCGCAGGTGATGGGTGCTGCGCTGGATGTGATCCGCCAGGCTGCCACTACCTTGGAAATCGAAGCCAATGGCGTGTCCGACAATCCGCTGGTGTTCACCGACACCGGCGAAGCACTGAGCGGCGGCAATTTCCACGCTGAGCCGGTGGCCTTCGCCGCTGACATGCTGGCGATGGCGATCTGCGAGATAGGCTCGATCAGCGAACGCCGTACCGCCATGCTGGTGGACCCTGCCTTGTCCGGCCTGCCGGCATTCCTCACTCCCAAGCCGGGATTGAACTCCGGTTTCATGATTCCGCAGGTGACGGCGGCAGCACTGGTATCGGAGAACAAGCAGCGCGCCTATCCGGCGAGCGTCGATTCGATCCCGACCTCGGCCAACCAGGAAGATCATGTGTCGATGGCAGCGCATGGCGCACGTCGTCTGCTTGCGATGGCCGAGAACGCCGCCAACGTGATCGGCATTGAACTGCTTGCCGCCGGCCAGGGTTGTGACTTCCATGCGCCGTTGCGTTCGAGCCCAGCGCTGGAGCAGGTCCGCTCCACCCTGCGTGCGCAGGTGCCCGCCCTGGTGGATGACCGCTACTTCCATCCAGACATGGTTGCTGCCACCGCATTGGTGCGCGCTGGCGCCTTGACGGCAGGCCTGGCGGTGCAGCTGCCGGGCGTTGATGTTGCGGATCAGGGCTGATCCAGACCCATGCGGAATTGGCTGCAAACTGCGAGCATTTTCTTTCTCCCGCCTGCGGGAGAAGGTGGCGCGCAGCGCCGGATGAGGGGCGCTTTTCGCTTCAACAGCCAAGAGCGCCCTCACCTGCCCTTCGGGCATCCTCTCCCGCAGGCGGGAGAGGCGACAACGGGCAACGCTGAACTCTGTGGGACCACGCCGACCCGCCCGCAAGCCGCGAACCTTTCCCTTCTCCCGCCTGCGGGAGAAGGTGGCGCGCAGCGCCGGATGAGGGGAGCTTCTCGCTTCAACAGCCAACAGCGCCCTCACCTGCCCTCCGGGCATCCTCTCCCGCCTGCGGGAGAGGCGACAGCGGGCAATGCTGCACTCTGTGGCGCCGCGCAGGCCCGTCCGCAAGCCGCGACCCCGTCCCTTCTCCCGCCTGCGGGAGAAGGTGGCGCGCAGCGCCGGATGAGGGGCGCTTTTCACTTCAACAGCCAAGAGCGCCCTCACCTGCCCTTCGGGCATCCTCTCCCGCAGGCGGGAGAGGCGACAGCAGGCAATGCTGCATTTTGTGGCGCCGCGCAGACCCCACCGCAAGTCACGAACCATTCACCCCATCCAGCCCCAGGCCCCCGCCATGACCACATCCCCTGATTGGCTGCACATCCATCGTGGCCAAGCGCCACTGATCGTCAGCTTCCCGCACACCGGCACCGAGCTGCCGGCCTCGCGCGTTGGCCACTTCCTGTCACCGTGGCTGGCACGGCGCGACGCCGACTGGTGGGTGCATGAGCTCTACGCATTCGCCAAGGCGATGGGCGCCACCACTGTGCGCACCGCCATCTCGCGCTCGCTGATCGACGTCAACCGCGACCCCTCCGGCGTTTCGCTCTACCCGGGGCAGAACACCACCGGCCTGTGCCCCCTCACCACCTTCGACAACCAGCCGCTGTATCACCCCGGGCGCGAGCCCGATGACACGGAAATCCAGTACCGCCGCCAAACCTGGTTCGATCCCTATCACGCCGCACTGGCCGAGGAGATCGCGCGCCTGCGTGCTGCCCACGACACCGTCGTGGTCTATGACGCACACTCCATCCGCTCGCTCATTCCACACCTGTTCGATGGCGAACTGCCGCAGTTCAACATCGGCAGCGCCGGCCCCAGCGGTGCGCCCGACACCTCCTGCGACAACGCGCTCACCGACGTGGTCGAGAACCTGTGCGCGATCAGCGGCATGAGCCATGTGCGCAACGGCCGCTTCAAAGGTGGCTGGATTACCCGTCACTACAGCAACACCGCCAATGGCGTGCACACGCTGCAGATGGAACTGGGCTGCCGCGGCTACATGCACGAACCGGCGCCCGAAGACATCGACGAGCACAGCTGGCCCACGCCCTACGACCCCGACCACGCCACCCCCGTTCGCAACACCTTGCAGCAAGTGCTTGGCGCTTGCCTGGAATTTGCTACCCGGAGAAATGCATGACCCGCCACGACCCCACCCGTAACCCGCGCGCACCGCGCGGCACTACGCTCAACTGCAAATCCTGGCAGACCGAAGCGCCGTTCCGCATGTTGCAGAACAACCTGGACGCGGAAGTTGCCGAAGATCCCACCTCGTTGGTCGTCTACGGTGGCATCGGCCGCGCCGCGCGCGACTGGGAAAGCTACGACAAGATTCTGGAAACGCTCAAGCGCCTGGACGACAACCAGACCCTGCTGGTGCAGTCCGGCAAGCCGGTCGGCGTGTTCCCCACCCATCCCGACGCACCGCGCGTGCTGATCGCCAACTCCAACCTGGTGCCGCACTGGGCCAACTGGGAGCACTTCAACGAGCTCGATAAGAAGGGCTTGATGATGTACGGGCAGATGACCGCCGGCAGCTGGATCTACATCGGCAGCCAAGGCATCGTGCAGGGCACCTACGAAACCTTCGTCGAGATGGGCCGCCAGCACTACGGTGGCAGCCTGAAGGGCAAGTGGATCCTCACCGCCGGCCTCGGTGGGATGGGCGGCGCCCAGCCGTTGGCCGCATCGCTGGCCGGCGCCAGCAGCCTGACCATCGAGTGCCGCCAGAGCAGCATCGATTTCCGCCTGCGTACCCGCTATGTGGACGAACAGGCCAGCGACATCGACGACGCACTGGCGCGCATCGCCAAATACACCGCGGCCGGCGAAGCCAAGTCGATCGCCCTGCTCGGCAACGCCGCCGAGATCCTGCCCGAACTGGTACGCCGTGGCGTACGGCCGGACTGTGTTACCGACCAGACCAGCGCCCACGACCCGGTGCACGGCTACCTGCCGATCGGCTGGAGCGTGGAGCAATGGCTGGCCGAACAACAGGCCAATCCGGAGCAGGTCCGCGACGCGGCCAAGGCCGCAATGCGTGTGCACGTGGAGGCAATGCTGGCCTTCCATGCCGCCGGCATCCCCACCGTCGACTATGGCAACAACATCCGCCAGATGGCCTTCGACGAGGGTTTGAAGAACGCCTTCGATTTCCCCGGTTTCGTGCCGGCCTATGTGCGACCGCTGTTCTGTCGGGGCATCGGCCCGTTCCGCTGGGTGGCGCTGAGCGGCGATCCGGAGGACATCTACAAGACCGACGCCAAGGTGAAGGAGATCATCGCCGATGATCCGCACCTGCACCGCTGGCTGGACATGGCGCGTGAGCGCATCAGCTTCCAGGGCCTGCCGGCACGCATCTGTTGGGTGGGTCTGGGCCTGCGCCACAAGCTTGGCCTGGCCTTCAACGAGATGGTGCGCAACGGTGAACTGAGCGCGCCGGTGGTGATCGGCCGTGACCATCTGGACAGCGGCAGCGTCGCCTCGCCCAACCGCGAAACCGAAGCGATGCAGGACGGCTCCGATGCGGTCTCCGACTGGCCGCTGCTCAACGCCATGCTCAACGTCGCCGGTGGCGCCACCTGGGTGAGCCTGCACCATGGGGGTGGCGTGGGCATGGGCTACTCGCAGCACTCAGGCGTGGTCATCGTCTGTGACGGCAGCGACGCCGCCGACCAGCGCATCGCGCGCGTGCTGTGGAACGACCCCGGCACCGGCGTGATGCGCCACGCCGATGCCGGCTACGACATCGCCCTGGACTGCGCGCGCGACAAGGGCCTGGACCTGCCCGGCATCCTGGGCTGATGCGCTACCCGCCCGTTGCAGCGAGCTGCAGCGGGCGGGTCTTCTCCCGCCCTCAGCGGCGGCTGCGGCACACGGCGTACCTGCCTGCACCGGTCACCACCAGCAACAGCAGCCCACCGGCAATCGACACGTTCTTCAGGAACTGGGTGAGGTTGGCCGCGCGTTCGGCCCCCTGCATGCCCCAGAACGCATGGCCCAGGAGGGCGGTGCCCAGCACGAACGCTACAAACAACAACGCCAACGGCCGCACTGCGATACCCAGCATCAGCGCAATGGCGACCACGAACTCCATCGCCACCGCGATGGCGGCTGCCACTTGCGGCAACGGTGCCTGCAGCGATGCCATGTAGCCAACCGTGCCCTGGAAGTCATGCAGCTTTGCCCAGCCTGACAGCACGAACAGCAACATCAGTGCCAGCCGCGCAAGCAGTATCAAGCCATCGCGATTACGTTCCGCCCATCGATCCAACATGGCTGTCTCCTCTCGACAGTGTTGTTCTTGCTTGCCTCTGGCGCCGGGCCGGCGGCCTGCGCCTGCTTCCAGGCCGCCCACGCGGTGTGCTATTCAACGCCCTCCGCAAACTGCCGGGTCAACCCGATGCGCTACCTGTTGGGATTCCTCCTGTTCCTGACCGTCGGCACGAGCTTCGCGCAGTCCGTCAGCATCCCGCTACCGGCGCAGCTGCATCATGGCGCACGTGACGTGGGCATGCGCCAATTCAGCAAACAGGTGTTGCAGCTGTACCGCGAAGACGATGCCGCGCAATACCTCGACAACGTCTTCCGATTGCAGCTTGCTGCGGGTCTTGATGCGGAAGCGGTCGCCAGCATCCGGCAGCTGCGTGCATTGCGGGCAGGCCCTGTCCGGCAACCGCCGTTGTACCTGCAATACGAGATCTATGCGCTGGCCCGGCAACGCGCAGCTGCAAGCGGCACGCCCTTTACCCTGCACTGGCCCGTCGTGTTTGCCGAGCAGTTCGGCCGGCTCGACGATCGCACTGCGCTGCAGGCCGAGTACGCTTTTGGCAGCTATCTGCCCCGCCTGCGCGCGGAGCTGGACACGCAGCTTGCAGAGATTGCCGGCCAGAAGGCTTTGCCCCTCAGCGATGCGCTCAAGCTGATACGCGCATGGCAGGTACAGCGTGCCTATGCCGATTTCCAACCACAGTTCGCCAGCGCGCTGGCGGCCGATGACCAACATCGCTATCTCATCGACAGGCACCTGATGATCCCGGCCGAGGATGGCACCGGCCTGGCCAGCATCCTGGTACGCCCGCGGCAAGCGCCCGTGCTCCCCACCCTGCTGACTTTCACCATCTATGCCAACGACGACTGGGCATGGGCCGATGCCAAGACGATGGCCGCCCACGGCTATGCCTCGCTGGTCAGCTACAGCCGTGGCAAGGGCAGGAGCAGCGCAGCCATCGTGCCGTTCGAGCAGGATGGCCCGGACGCCGCCGCGGTGATCGGCTGGGCGGCGGCGCAACCCTGGAGCGACGGCCGCGTGGGCATGTATGGCGGCAGCTACAGCGGCTACACCCAGTGGGCGGCACTGAAGCAACGGCCTGCAGCACTCAAGGCAATCGCAACCTCGGCCACGACCGCCCCGGGTATCGATGTACCCATGGAAGGTGGCGTCTTCCTCAACTTCATGTACGCGTGGCCGCATTACACCAGCAGCAACCGCGGTCTGGACGAGGTCACCTATGGCGACAGCGAGCGCTGGAATCGGCTGAACAGCCGCTGGTTCCGCAGTGGACGCGCTTACCGTGAACTCCCCGCCATCGATGGCGCAGCCAATCCGGTGTTCCAACGCTGGTTGCAGCACCCCCGGTACGATGCGTACTGGCAAACGATGATTCCACAGGAAGAGGAATTTGCCGCTATCGACATCCCCGTGCTCGTCACCACCGGCTATTTTGATGGTGCCCAGATAGGCGCGCTGCACTACTTCCGCCAGCATCTGAAGTACCGCCCCGACGCCGATCACAGCCTGCTTATTGGCCCCTATGAGCACTTCACCATGCAGACCGGCGTGCCGCCGCAGGTGCAGGGTTATACGCCAGAGCCCAGTGCGCGACTGGACCTGCAGGCCTTGCGCCTGGACTGGTTCGATCATGTGTTCAAAGGCGCCGCCAAGCCCGCCCTGTTGGCCGACCGGGTCAACTGGCAGGTGATGGGCGCTGACCGTTGGCGGCATGCCCGCACATTGCAGGCAATGGGCAATGCCCGGCGACGGCTGTACCTGCAACCCGGTGCCGGCAACGAACATCGCCTGCTCGCTACCCCCGCGCAGGCCGCAACCACACTGCAACAGGTCGACTACCGCACGCGCGATGATGCCGACTGGCAGCCATCGCCCAAGGTACTCAACCCCAGCCTCGATCCGCATGCAGGCCTGGTTTTCCGCAGCGATGTGCTGAGCGAAGATCTGGAACTGGCAGGACCTTTCACTGCAGAACTGGATTTCAACCTCAACAAGGTGGATGCCGATATCAGCATCGCCATCTATGAGCAGACGGCTGATGGCAACTATCTGGACCTGGCCTACGCGTTGCAGCGCTTGAGCCATGTGCACGATCCCCGGCAACGCCATCTGCTTGCGCCCGGCAGCACACAGCATGTCAGTCTGCGCGACACCCGCCTGCTTGGCCGCCGGCTCGCTGCTGGCAGCCGCGTGGTTGTAACCCTCGGCGTGCTCAAACAGCCCAATCTGCAGCTCAACCTGGGCAGCGGCAAGGCCCCCTCTGACGAGACGATTGCCGATGCAGGCACGCCGCTGCGGATCCAGTGGCACGGCAGCAGCTATGTGGAGCTGCCGGTCAGGGAATAAGGAGCCTGCCGCAAGGGCAGGCATCAACCAATCCGCCTGTATTCAGCGCAGCAACCGCTCCAGCCGCTGCACCACGCGATCGAACGCGGCGATGTCACGCGTCGCCCGGCTCATCGCAACGCCGCCCTCCACTGCTGCGATCAGTAGCGTCGCCAACGCGTGGGCATCATCGGCCGCGCGTCCTTCGGCAGCGAACGCATCGCCCAGCCGCTGCTCCCAGGCGGAGAACGCAGCACCTGCCGCCTGCCGGGCCTCGTCGCCACCGCCGTCGATAGGCTCTTCCACAGCAGCGGCGAGCACCGGACAGCCGACGCGGAAATCCGATTGCAGCAGGCGTTCACGCCACAGCGCCAGGAAGCGCGACACGCCGTCTGCTGCCCCGGCTTTCAATACCTCCTCCAGCATCCGCTCGATGCGATCGCCCGCCAAGGCCGTGGCCTGCCCCAGCACCTGCTGCTTACCGCCCGGGAAGTGGTGGTAGGTGGAGCCGAACGGCGCATCGGCGCGCCGGGTCACCTCCCGGATGCTGGTGGCGTTGAGGCCGTAGGTCGCCAGCATGTCGGCCGCGGTAGTGATCACGCGTTGCGGCGCGTCGGTCGGACGTCGGCTCATTGGCGGCTCCTTGCTATGACGATCGTCATAGCTTAGCGTACCGCCATTATGACAGTTGTTATAGAAGGCTTGGCCGTGCCATGAATCTCTGGTTCCGTCTGCTGCATCTGTTGATCTGCTCCCTCTTCCGGCCACGCTTGACGGCCCTGGCGGATGTCTCCCGCCTGCAGTTCAGGGTGCTGCCCAACGACCTGGACCTGAACATGCACATGACCAATGGCCGCTACTGGACGATCTTCGACCTGGGCCGCCTGGACCTGGTCCTGCGCACCGGGCTTGCGCGGGTGGCGATGCGCAGCAAGTGGGCGCCAATTGCTGGTGCCGGCACCATCCAGTTCCGTCGCGAACTCAAACCCTTCCAGCGCTTCACCCTGGAAACGCGGATGATCGGCTGGGTGGGCGGCCGCATCCTGATGGAACAACGGGTGCTGATCGGTCCGGAACAGACCGTCGCTACCCGTGCCCTGCTGATCACCGGCATGTACGACCGCCGCAAACGGCGCTTCCTGACCGGCGAGCAGGTGCTGCAGGCCGTCGGCATCCACGATGCACGTTCGCCCCTGCTTGGGCCGGCCGCACAGGCCTTGTTGGCGGCTGATGCTGCGCTCAAGCTGGAAGACGACGCCAGCTGAGCCCCGCCCGGTCTGTGCGCCGCCACTGCCTCATGCTCAACCGCGTCGTGCTGCCTCGATCGCCGCGATGTCGATCTTGGTCATCTCCATCATCTTCTCGAACGCACGCTTGGCCGCCGCCGGGTCGGGATCGGTGATGGCCGCGCTGAGCGCGCGCGGCGTTATCTGCCACGACAAACCCCACTTGTCGCGGCACCAGCCGCAGGCGCTCTCCTCGCCACCGTTGCCGACGATGGCGTGCCACAAGCGGTCGGTCTCCTCCTGGTCATCGGTCGCCACCTGGAACGAAAACGCCTCGCTGTGCTTGAACGTGGGGCCGCCATTGAGGCCCAGGCAGGGAATGCCCATCACGATGAATTCAACCGTCAGCACATCCCCCTGTTTGCCCGAGGGATAGTCGCTTGGCGCACGATGGATCGCGTGCACATGGCTGTCAGGGAAGGTCGCCGCATAGAAACTGGCCGCATCCAGCGCGGTACCGTCGAACCACAGGCAGATCGTGTTCTTGGCGTGCATCGGTATTCTCCTGGTCTGGAGGAATAATCAGCAGCGATCTGGCGCAGTTGCTTACAACTATTCGCTCCGCTCGCTGATTGCATCGAGCGTTGCCGATAATTGCACAGAGTTCCGCCAAGCCCAACCGGTTCAGGGCACGATGAGAATCGGCACCGGGGTATCAACCACTTTCCACAGCGCATCCATCTGCGCGTTGGTCAGGGCAATGCAGCTGTCTGTCCAATCCACTGCCTGCAATTGTGCCGCCGGCAACCGCGAACCGTTGGGTTGCCCGTGGATCATGATGTCACCGCCCGGCGATACCCCCTGGTTGCGCGCGCTCTGGCGATCTGCCGTGTCCGGATAGGACACATGAATGGAGCGGTAGTACCGGCTGTTGGGGTTCTTCCAATCCAGCAGGTACTGCCCCTCAGGCGTGCGCTTGTCACCTTCCTGCTGCTTGTGGCCCACGGGTGAGCACCCCAGCGCGACACGATGGTGCAGCAGCAGTTCACGGCCCGCGAACACGAACATCTCGCGCTCGGACTTGTCGACATAGACAAAGCTGGCCTTGGGCTGTGCCGCCCTGGCCGGCAGTGCCACCGTCCCCAGCCACAGCGCGAGAACCATCCCCAACGCGCTTGCACACCGCACCTCAGCCCCCCCTAGTCTGCATCTGTAGGCAGCAAGCCAGCCGACACCCCTCGCCTTCACCTGCAGAGAAGCACAAAGCCCATAAGCAGCAACGCCGCCCCCAAGGGCGGCGTTGGCAACACTCAATCGGCAGCCAGGGCACGCTGCGACGGTTCTGCCGCCGATACCGACACCAACGGCCGCTGCGGCGCAGGCTTGCTCGGGAACGCATGCCGCAGGATGCGCCACATCACCTGGCCAAACTGTTTCGGCATCGAGCCCGTGTTGTAGTGCTGCCCGTAACGGCGGCAGATTTCCTTCACTTCCACCGCCATGGCTGCATAGCGGTTGGCGGGAATGTCCGGGTAGAAATGGTGTTCGATCTGATGGCTGAGATTACCGGTCATCACGTCCATCCACCTGCCGCCGGTGAGGTTGGACGAACCACGCAGCTGGCGCATATACCAATGACCCCGGGTCTCGTTGCGCACGCAATCCTTCGGAAAGGTTTCGGCGTCGGCGGTGAAGTGGCCGCAGAAGATCACCACATACGTCCAAACGTTGCGGATCACGTTGGCAGCAAAGTTACCCAGCAGCACCGGCAGGAAGAACGGCCCGGCCAGCAGCGGGAAGAACACATAGTCCTTGCCGATCTGCTGCAACGCCTTGCGCCGTACCGGCCTGGCTTGGCGCCACAGCTGGCGCAGGGTGATCTTGCCGCTGAGCACCCGCCCCACACGCAGATCCTGTATGGCAATACCCCATTCAAACAGCAGCGCGAATACCACCGCGATGAACGGCTGGGCCAGGAAGTACGGGTGCCAGCGCTGCTCCGGGAAAATGCGCAGCAGGCCGTAGCCGATGTCGTCGTCCAGCCCGCGCACATTGGTATAGGTGTGGTGGCGGAAGTTGTGGGTCTTGCGCCAGTTCTCCGAGGTGCCGGCAATATCCCATTCGTAGGTCTTGCCCTGCAGATGCGGGTCGCCCATCCAGTCGTACTGGCCGTGGATGACGTTGTGCGCCAGCTCCATGTTCTCCAGGATCTTGGAGAAGCCCAGCAACAGCACGCCAGCGATCCACGCGGGCACCAGCAGGCTGTGCACGAAGGCCCCCAGGAACAGCAGCGCACGCCCCGCCACACCGGTCCAGCGCACCGCCGCGACGATGCGGCGGATGTAGCGGGCGTCACTTGCCCCCAGCAAGGCCTGGTGACGGGCGCGCACGCCATCGAGTTCATCGCCGAAGGCCTGCAGTTCCTGCGGCGACAGCACACGGTTATGCACGGAAGACATCGTTACAGCTCCAGGGTCAGATCGGTACTGGCGCTGTTGACGCACAGCTTGAGCGGGGTTGAGGGCTCACTGGCATGCTCACCGGTGAGCGTGTGGCGGGTGATACCCGACACCTTGGTACAAACGCAGGTATTGCACAGGCCCATGCGGCAGCCACTGGCCGGCTGCAGCCCCTCCGCCTCCAGTGCCGCCAGCAGCGATGTGCCACGGGCAATGCTCAGGCGACGGCCACTGCGCAGCAACTCCACCTGCACGCTGCCCTGCTCCACTTCCGGCAACGCAGGCAGACTGAAGGCTTCCCCTTCAAAGCAGGCCACCTGCGGCGCCAGCCGTGAACGTGCCGCTTCGACAAAGCCGGCCGGGCCACAGGCCAGCACCCGCGCCATCGCCAGCTGGTCGAAGGAGGAGAAATCAAACCCATCCACACGCGCTGCAGAGGCCGCCTCGCGGGTCAGCGCCAGGTGCAGATGGAAACCGGACTGGCGCGCCGCCATGGCCTGCAGCTCGTCCAGGAAACACAATTCCTCCCGCCGCCGCGCCCAGTAGACGAGGTCGACGGGCGCCGCCAGGGGCTGCGCATCCAGCTGCCTCAGCAGCGCACGCATCGGGGTGATGCCGCTGCCTGCGGCCAGCAGCAACAATCGCTGGGGTGTCGGGGCCAGGGTCATCCCACCAAACGCGGCTCCGATGCTGAACACCTCACCGACAACGGCAGACCGTGCCAGATGCTGGCTGACCTTGCCGCCCGGGATGGCTTTGACGGTGATTGCCAAATGGCCGTTGTCCAGCACGGTGGGGCTATAGCTGCGCGTGCACAGGCGGCCATCGACCTCCACCCCGAGATTCAGGTGCTGCCCGGCGCGCATGCCGCCGAAATGCCGATTGGGCTGCAGCTGCAGCGTCACGGCATCGGCACTGGCCGGGCTACGCGCGACCAGCCGCACCAGCGGACGGCGCAGGGTCCATAGCGGATGCACCCGGGTGGACCAGAAATCGAAGAAGCCTTCCTTGAACCAGGGGATCAACGGCGGCGTTGCATTGCGGTAGACAGCACTCATGACGCAACTATACGGCCGCACATACACGCGTGTATACACTTGTATATTCGCTAGTCAGGCTATGATTCACGCACCTGACCGGCCTGAGCCCATGACTTCACGCGAACAGCCCCTGCCCGCACACGACGACCTGCACCCGGCGCGCAAGGCCAGCATCTCGCGCGACGACCTGCTGGCCGCCGCGTTGGCGCTGGTGGGACCGCACCGCAGCGTGTCCACCCTGAGCCTGCGCGAAGTCGCGCGCGAAGCTGGCATCGCGCCCAATTCCTTCTACCGCCAGTTCCGCGACATGGACGAACTGACGGTGGCGTTGATCGACCTGGCTGGGCGCTCGCTGCGTACCATCATCGGCCAGGCCCGTCTGCGCGCCGCCGACAGCAACCGCGGCGTGATCCGCCTGTCGGTGGAAACCTTCATGGAACAGCTGCGCGCCGACGACCGCTTGATGCACGTGCTGCTGCGCGAGGGCACGGCCGGCTCGGATGCCTTCAAGCAGGCGGTGGACCGCGAACTGGGTTATTTCGAAGAAGAATTGAAGGGTGATCTTGTACGGCTGGCCGCACTGGATGGCGCGCGCCTGCACGAACCGGCGCTGGCCGCCAAGGCCATCACCCGGCTGGTTTTCGCCATGGGTGGCACCGCCATGGATCTGCCGGCCGAGAAGGACCCGGAACTGATCGAGCAGATGGCACAGATGATCCGCATGATCATCACCGGCTCGCGCGCCCTGGCGCGCCAGACCGCCAAGACCTGACCGCATCCGGCGCTCACCCGGCGTCTCCAGGATCCAGCTAACGCTGCAGGCACTGCCGGTAGCGCCCATCCACGCGGTTGGCAAACCACTCGGTGGTGAGCTCACGAGTGATCTTGGGGCTGTCCAGGCGGATACCGGGGATCAGAGCGCGCGGTAACGCTTTGCCCGCCCGTGCATCGGCCAACGCGAATACCTGCGCATGCAGTGCGCTGTCGCTGAAGCTCAACTGGTCGGCCTGCTGCAGGGCGCGACGCAGTTGCGCATCGTCCATGTCCAGTTGCGGCCCCAGCTCGCGCAGGGCGCGCTCGGTCTGCCCCGGCTTGTCCAAGGACGCTCCCGGCGCCAGCACATCTCCGTCCAACGCCAGTGTGTTGCCAGTGGCCACCGCCACCGCATTCTGGAACGCCGCGTTGCGGCTGGCATACCAGCCGGCGTTGTAGTCGGCAAAGCGGTGCACCTTCTGGGTATAGGGCGTCTGGTAACCCAGCAGGTGCAGGATGCCGAAGTACAGACCACCGCGACGGCTGAACACCTCGTCACGGATGCCGGTTTCCAGCGGATACGGGTAGCCGTCCGCATGCGCCTGCGCGAAAGCGATGCCCACCTGCATCGCCCCACCTGTCTGTACGGGATTCTTGCCGGCGAACAGTCGCTGCCCCAGTGGCACCCGGCCGATGATCTCCTCATACAGACGACTGAGATCGCGCTCGGTACGTACACGCGCCAGATGCTCGGCATAGCTGCGGCCGTCGCTGGCATTGATCTTCAAGCCTGCATCCACCAGCAGTCGCGGCAGGTGCAACGCAGCCGCACGCCGGTCGATTTCGCCGCGCGCCACCTGCGGCAGGTTGGGTACCTCCGGATTGGCACGGTAACCGGACTCCTGCTCGATGATCGCCAGCACCGCGCAGATGTTCTCGGGATTGGGCGTCACCCGCTGGGCGGAAAACGCAGCCTGGATGTCGGCCGCCCAACCACTACGGTCGATGGTGGCAGCGGGAATCCGTCGCTGGATATCCGCGCGCACGACATCGGCCGAAGGGCCTGGCGGCGGCGCTGGCACCGTGCTGCAACCGGCCAGCGTCAGCAAAACCACCGCTGCCACCCAACCACGGCACCTCCCTCCGACGTGCGTGTTTGCCAGCATTGCAAGGTTCCTCAGGTACTTTTCCATGGCAAACCCTACCGCAGCACTCGCCAACAGCGAAGCACCGTACGATTCACGCGCCCCCATGGCACACTGCGACAACGACACCCTGGAGCTGCAACGGAATGCCCACGCCCCATCCTGTCCGCGCCCGCGTCTTCGCCTGCCTGGCAGCCTGCCTGCTGTTGGCCGGCTGCGGCGAAAAAACCGAACAACAGCAACTTGCGGCGCTGCACGACAGTTTCACCTATAAGCGATATCGGCAACTCTCCGAGAAGGGGCTGCCTGCCGCCTACGCGGCCTGGGCTGCCGGCAGTCAATGGGCCGAGGCGGAGCCGCCCCCTCCTTTCACACCGGAAACCGAATGCCTCGTCCATGCGCTGCTTGGGTACAGCGCCTTGACCGCCAATCGCGGCACCTTGGCCATCGCCGAGGCCGACATCGTCGATACCCTGCCCGCCTGCAGCGACCTCAAACAGCCGAGCGCGGCACTGCGTGCGGTCGCCTTCCAACGCCTGGAGTGGCCACAACTGGCACACGAACAGAGCCAACTGGCCATCTTTGGCCCGACAACCGGCAATGCCGCCGATGCCGAACAGGCTCTGACCCAGGCGCTGGTGATCCATGCCGTGCTTGGCTATGCCGCCCTGTCCGACAAGGACGCCGCGCGCGCCCAGGTTCATATCGACGCGATTGCCCTGATCCTGCAACAGCCCTGGCTTGGCGACCTGGGCAAGGCGGGCCTGGCAATCCAGCAAGGCGACGTGCGCCAGGGGCTGGTGGCGCTCAAGGGGCTGTCCAACAATCCGCAGGTCCCCCCCGAGGTGCGCACCTACCTGCAGCAGATGATTGCAGAGATCGAGGCCGATACCGGCGACGTCGACTCCTCGCTATGGACCGCCCGTGTGTTCGCGATGATCATCTGGCGCGAAGCCCGCGTGCATGGCCCGCAGGGCGTGCGCAGCCTGATCGGATTTGTCGACCAGCAAAGCGGCAGGCTGGATCAGGTAGGCGAACAAGGCAAGGGCATGCTGCAGGGCTGGTGGAACACCGCGCGGGAAAAACTGCGCGGCAGCGGCAGCAACAACAGCGGCTGATTCACCCGGCCTGTGGCGCAGCCGCTGGCGCTTCCGCGTTGGCGGCCTGCGCATGACCGCCCAGCGCGCTCTGTATGCGGGCCGATATCTCCGCCGCCGAGAACGGTTTGAACAGCACCGGATACCTGTCGTTGACCAGGCCCTCGCGGATCACCACATCCGCGCTGTAGCCGGTTGCAAAAATGATGGGAGTGCGGCTGCCCGCCTCCACGGCCGCTATCAGGTCATGCACGTTGAGCCGCCCGGGCATGCGGATGTCGGAAATGATCAGGTCCGGTTTCATCCCTCCCTGCAACAAGGTCACTGCGTGGTCCGAGCTGAAGGAGGGGATGGTGTCGTAGCCGAGCTGGTTGAGGATGCGGTTCATGGCATCACGCACCGAATCATCGTCCTCGACCAGCAGTATCCGTCCGCTACCCATCACGATGGCAGCATTCACATCCATCGCATCATCGACCGGAACCACCGAAACCGGCAGATACATCGCCACCCGCGTGCCCACACCCGGTGTCGACTCGATGCTGACGTGGCCGCCAGAGTTCTCCACGAACGTCTTGACCATGGTCAGGCCCAGGCCATTGCCCTTGCCGCTGCCCTTGGTGCTGAAAAAAGGATCGAACACTCGTGCCTGCAACTCGGGCGCCATGCCCGCACCGGAGTCTTCCACTTCGAACATCACATACTCGGCAAGGTGGCCGTTCTGGTCCTGTCGCGAGCGTGGCGCCACCCGCAACGCCATGCTACCGCGCCCGGCCATGGCATCACGCGCATTGATGGCCAGATTGATCAGCGCGTTCTCCAGATAGGATTTGTCGGCAAACAATGGTTGCAGGCCCGGCTCCATCTGCAACTGGAAGCTCACCTCCGCACCCACTGCCTTGGCCAGCAGGTCGTGGATGTCGTCAACCAGCGCCTGCGGCTCAAGCGCCACCGCGTTCTGCGGCAGGCGCCCACTGAACCCGGCCAGCTGCGTGGACAGGCGCCCTGCCTTCTTCAGGCAACCATCCAGCACCCGCAGATAGGGCAGCAGGGCCGGTTGCTGCGGCTGGGCCTGCATCAGTTCGATATTGATGCCCATCACGTGCAGCAGGTTGTTCAGGTCATGGGCCACGCCGCCGGCAAGGTGCGAGACCAGCTCCATCTTGTGCTGCTGCGCCTGCAGGCGCTGTGACTCAAGCGCACGCTGCTCGTGGGCGATGCTGCGCTGACGCAGCTGCTCGATGCGGGCGTTGGCACCCATCTCGGCATCGTGGAACGCCTGGATATTGATGCTGGTACCCACCCAGTACAGGGTCGCGCCCAACGCATCACGCACCGGTGCCATCGAGAATTGGAACCAATGGTAGATGCCACCATGGTCGCGCAGACGATACCGATGCGGCGTATCCATCCGTCCCAAGCTCATTGCCTTGGCCAACGCCACACCAGCGCCGGTCAGGTCATCCGGATGGATCTTGGCGATGTAGCGGGTATTGTCCGCATCATGGAATTCCGGCTGACCATAGGTGAACAGGTTGGACGTACGGTTGGTCCAGAACAGTTCCCCCTTCACCGTGCACAGCCAGACATTGTGCGGAAAATTGTCCAGGATGCGGCGGTAGCCTTCATTGAGCAGGACCTCCGCCGGCGCATCCGACGATGCCTGCCCCGTCAAGTCCAGCAGCGGACCCGCCAGCGGCGTGACCATGCAGTGCAACCAGGTCGCGGGCGCGCCTGCCTGCAGCAACGGAGAAAACTCGTAGCGGGCATTGGTATGGGGGCAGTCATGCGCGACCATCATTCCAGCAACCGTAGCGTTGTCCATCGCGTTGGACAACGCAGCGACTTCGGCAAATACGTTCCTGCCGGCAACAATCTGCAGGCTCTTGAAAAACAGCAGGAATGCGTCGTTGGAGTACAGCAGGTTCCTGCTTGCGCTGTCGATCACCGCGACGGCAACTGCCGAATCGCGGAAGGCGATTGCATACCTTGAAAGAACCGCATCTTCCATCGAACGAACCTGTCTTCGGCCCAAGCGCCCGCGGAACTCCGGCACTCTGGCACTGCGCCATCGTTCATGCCGGACATCTGTGCCGCACAAATACACGGCTGCCCTGCATGACAGCGTGAATGGTGGGATACGCCCGCCTGCCTCTGACGCGCGCCCCGCCTGCCATACCCACCGATTCTGCGTATGCCTGCAGCGCGGTGCATGTGTCAGGAGGCATGGTGCCGCAACTGTATCCACCAAGATGCGGGATGCCACACGCCCCCGGGCCCTTTTGGGTTAGGCTGGCGGCCCCTGTCCTGCCGGTCCATACGCTTGAGAACGGTCCACGCTACCCGCTACATCACCCCGCTGCGCGAGGGTGGCTCGCTGCCAGCGGTCATCGAGGCTGATGACGACGGCATGTATGTCATCAAGTTCCGTGGCGCCGGCCAAGGGCCCAAGGCGCTGATCGCCGAGTTGGTGGTCGGCCGCCTGGCGCAGGTGCTTGGGCTGCCGATGCCCGACATCGCCCTGGTCGAACTGGACCGCGAGTTCGCCCGTACTGAACCGGATCCTGAAATCCAGGATCTGATCCGTGCCAGCGAAGGCACCAACCTGGGCAGCGATTACCTGCCGGGCGCGATCAACTATGACCCGGCGGCAATGCAACCGGACGCGGCACTGGCCTCGCGCATCGTCTGGTTTGACGCTTTCACCAGCAACGTGGACCGCACTGCGCGCAACCCCAACCTGATGGTCTGGCACCGCCAGCTCTACTTGATCGATCACGGTGCGGCACTGTATTTCCATCACGATTGGGAAAATGCCGGCGAAGCCTGCGGCAAACCCCTCGTGCTGATCCGTGACCATGTGCTGCTGCCATTTGCCAGCGCCATCGGCGAGGCCGACAAGACACTGGTGCCCCTGCTGACTGACGAAGTCATCGACGCCATCGTCGCCGAAATTCCCGACAGCTGGCTGCAGGGCGAACCCGCCTTTGCCGATGCCGCCGCCTACCGCCAGGCCTACTCGGATTACCTCAAACGCCGCCTGCAGTTACGCGAGGCATTTGTACAGGAGGCCATCCGTGCCCACGCTGCACACCTATGATTACGCGGTGATCCGCGTGGTACCGCGGGTTGAGCGCGAGGAATTCATCAACGTCGGGGTGATCGTCTCCTGCCCCGGCGCACGCCACCTGGAAGCCGCCATCGAGATCGACAGCGGCAGGCTGCAAGCCTTTGCCCCGCAACTGGACCAGCAGGCCCTGCAGCCATGGCTGGATGCGATCGAGGCGATTTGCCGTGGCGAGGCCAGCGCAGGCCCCATCGCACAATTGCCGCCAAGGGCACGCTTCCACTTTCTCACCGCCAAGCGCAGCTCGGTGGTGCAGACCTCGGTGACCCACGTCGGCCGCACCGCCCACCCGGAAGGCATCGTTGAGCACCTGGTTGAACGCATGGTGCGCACGCCACGCTGATTGCGGCGCAGCTGCATTCAAACGCAATGGCCCGCTGCAATGCGGGCCATTGTTCATTCGGCTTCAAGCAGCTCCCTGGCCCTGTCACGCAACGTGAATTTCTGCACCTTGCCGGTTGCCGTGCGCGGCAAGGGGCCGAACACGAAACTGCGCGGCACCTTGAAACCGGCCAGGTTCTGCCGGCAATGCGCCAGTGCCTCTTCACTGGCCAGTTCCACCTCTTCTCTCAACTCGATGAAGGCGCATGGCGTTTCGCCCCACTTCGGGTCCGGCTTGGCCACCACTGCTGCCGCCAGCACCGCCGGATGCCGGCACAACACGTCCTCCACCTCCAACGAGGAAATATTCTCGCCACCGGAAATGATCACGTCCTTGGAACGATCGCGGATCTTCACGTTACCGTCGGCATACACCACGGCCAGGTCACCGGTGTGGAACCAGCCGCCGGAGAACGCTTCGGCGGTGGCGCTGGGATTTTTCAGGTAACCCTTCATGGTGATGTTGCCGCGGAACATGATCTCGCCCACGGTCTCACCATCCCACGGCACCGGCTGCAAGGTCTGCGGATGCAGTACCTGCATGTCTTCCTGCAACAGGCAGGCCACGCCCTGGCGGCTGTTGAGCTCGGCACGCGCGGCGACGGGCAGGCCAGCCCAGTCCGGCTGCGGCTGGCAGATCGATGCTGGCCCATAGACTTCGGTCAGGCCATAGACGTGGGTGATCTCCACACCCATCCGTTCCATCGCTTCGAGCACCGCCGCCGGCGGCGCAGCACCCGCCACCTGCCCCTTGATCCCGGCCAGGCCGTGCTTGCTCTCTTCCGGCGCTGCTGCCAGTGCCGCATGCACCACCGGCGCACCGCAATAGTGGGTGACGCCATGTGTGCGCATCAGGTCCAGTACCCGCCGCCGGTCGAAACGGCGCAGGCAGACCTGGGTGCCGGCCACGGCCGCCATCGTCCACGGGAAGCACCAGCCGTTGCAATGGAACATCGGCAGCGTCCACAGATAAACCGGGTGCTGTGGCATGCCCCAATCGATGATGTTGGCAACTGCATTCAGATAGGCACCACGGTGGTGGTAGACCACACCCTTGGGATCGCCGGTGGTGCCGGAGGTGTAGTTCAGCGCGATCGCACTCCACTCGTCAGCCGGCAGCTCGAACGCAAACGCCGGGTCGGCCGCGGCCAACAGCGCCTCGTACTCGATCTCGCCCAGCCACTCACCCTCCTCAACCTCGGCATCATCCACGTCGACCACCCGCGGCGACTGCTTGCACAGCGCCAGGGCGCGCTGCATCACCGGCGCGAACTCGCGGTCGGTGAACACCACCTTGGCTTCGCCGTGGTCCAGCATGAACGCCAGGGTCTCCGCATCCAGCCGGGTATTCAGGGTATTGAGCACGGCGCCAAGCATCGCCGGCCCGTAGTGCAGCTCGATCATGGCCGGCGTGTTGGGCAACAGCGCGGCCACGGTATCGCCGGCGGTGACGCCCATCGCCTGCAGGGCCGAAGCCAACCGGCAGCAGCGCTGATAGACCTGGGCCCAGTCCAGGCGCCGCTCGCCGTGGATCACCGCCAGGCGCTGCGGGTGCACGGTGGCGGCCTTGCGCAGGAAGCTGATCGGTGACAGTGCGGTGTAGTTGGCCTGGTTGCGGCCTAGGTCCTGGTACATCTGAAGCCTCTCCCTCTCCAAGGATGTTGCAGGTACAGGGTCGGCCAGAGGCCGGGCTGTTGTCGCTGCGACATTAGTCGCAGGGATTGGTCCTGGATTGCGCGCTTTCGCCCCATCCGAGGCGGCCCTCACCCCAATCCCTCTACCGCTGGCGGGAGAGGGGCTGAAACACGCTCCGCTCGCAGCCCAACGAGGACATGCCCGCAGTTTCCGTAACCCCAAAAAAAACGCCGGCTTGCGCCGGCGTTCTTCCTGCAACTCACAACGATCAGGCTTCCGGCGTCGCCGCCGGTGCTTCATCACCGCTCACTGCAACATCCTCGTCTGCCGCGTCGTCCTCAGCCTCCAGCGAGGCATCCAGGCGTTCGACCGCCTGCAGCTTCTCGCCCTTGGACAGACGGATCAGGGTCACGCCCTGGGTATTGCGGCCTACGCGCGAGATCTCCGAACCACGGGTACGCACCAGGGTGCCACCGTCGGAAATCAACAACACTTCGTCGCCGGTGCCCAGCAGCACCGCACTGACCAGCTTGCCGTTGCGCTCGCTGGTCTGGATGCCGATCACACCCTGGGTGCCCCGGCCCTTGCGCGGGTAATCCGCCAGCGGGGTGCGCTTGCCGTAGCCGTTTTCGGTCGCGGTGAGGATGTACTGCACGCCGGCATCGTCGGCAGTCTCGACAATCTCGCCGCCGTCCACCGCCACGTCCTCGACGCCGCTCTCATCCTCGTTCTCGTCCTCAACGCCACCCGCACTTTCGGCGACGATCAGGCTTACCACTTCCTCGCCCTTGGCCATCTTGATGCCGCGCACGCCGGTAGCGGTACGGCCCATCGAGCGGACCTTGTCCTCACCAAAGCGCACGGTCTTGCCATTGGACGCAAACAGCAGGATGTCGCGTTCGCCGTCGGTCAAGCCAACGCCAACCAGTGCGTCACCTTCGTCGAGGTTGATCGCGATCTTGCCGCGTGCCAGACGGAACGCAAACTCGCTCAGCGGGGTCTTCTTGACCGTGCCGTTGCGGGTGGCGAAGAACACGAAATGGTTTTCATCGTACTCGCGCACCGGCAACACGGCCTGCACGCGCTCGCCGTTCTCCAGCGCTATCCAGTTGATGATCGGGCGGCCACGGGCATTGGAACCGGCTTCCGGCAACTGGTGCACGGGCAGCCAGAACACCTTGCCCGAGCTGGTGAAGGTCAACAGGGTGTCGTGCGTATTGACCAACCACAGCTGCTCGATCGAATCCTCGTCCTTGGTCGCAGCGGCACTGCGGCCACGGCCACCGCGACGCTGTGCGCGGTAGGCACTCACCGGTTGGCGCTTGACGTAACCGGCACGCGACAGGGTTACCACCACGTCTTCCGGCGCGATCAGGTCCAGGATGTCCAGGTCTTCTTCGCTGTGACGGATTTCGGTGCGACGGGCGTCGCCGAACTCGGCACGGATGCTTTCCAGCTCTTCGCGGATCACTTGCAGCAGCACATCCGGGTTTTCCAGGATGCGGATCAGGCCGGCGATGACCTCCAGCAACTGACGGTATTCCTCGGTCAGCTTGTCCTGCTCCAGCCCGGTCAGGCGGTGCAGGCGCATTTCCAGGATCTGCGTGGCCTGGACGTCGCTCAGCTGGTAGTTGCCGTTGACCAGGCCGATGCCCTTGGGCAGGTCTTCCGGACGCGAGGCCTCGGCGCCAGCGGCGCCCAGCAGCGCTCCGACAAGGCCCGGCGTCCACACCTTGGAGAGCATGCGCTCCTTGGCTTCGGCCGGGTTGGCCGAGGTCTTGATCAACTCGATCATTTCATCGATGTTGGCCAAGGCAACGGTCAGGCCTTCCAGCACGTGCGCACGCGCACGCGCCTTGCGCAGTTCAAAGATGGTGCGGCGGGTGACAACCTCGCGGCGGTGGCGGATGAATGCCTCCAGCATCTCCTTGAGGTTCATCAACTTCGGTCGGCCATCAACCAGCGCTACCATGTTGATGCCGAACACCGACTCCATCTGGGTCTGCTGGTACAGGTTGTTGAGCACAACCTCGGCCGATTCGCCGCGCTTGACCTCGATGTAGATGCGCATGCCGTCCTTGTCGGACTCATCGCGCAGCTCGCTGATGCCTTCGAGCTTCTTTTCCTTGACCAGCTCGGCGATCTTCTCGATCAGCCGTGCCTTGTTCACCTGATACGGAATCTCGGTGACGATGATCGACTCGCGGCCGTTGTCGGCCACTTCGATATCGGCCTTGGCACGGATGCGCACGCGGCCACGGCCAGTGCGGTAACCGGCAATGATGCCGGCGGTGCCATTGATGATGCCGGCGGTGGGGAAATCCGGGCCCGGGATGTATTCCATCAGCCCATCCACGTCGATCGACGGCTCGTCGATCAGCGCGATGCAGGCATTGATGCACTCGGTGAGGTTATGCGGCGGGATGTTGGTGGCCATGCCCACCGCGATACCGGCCGAACCGTTGACCAGAAGGTTCGGGAACCGGGTCGGCATGACCGTCGGCTCCAGCTCTTTTTCGTCGTAGTTGGGCTGGAAATCGACGGTTTCCTTGTCGATATCAGCCATCAGCTCATGCGTCAGGCGCGACATGCGCGCCTCGGTGTAACGCATGGCTGCCGCCGAGTCGCCGTCGACCGAACCGAAGTTACCCTGGCCGTCCACCATCATGTAACGCAGCGAGAACGGCTGCGCCATGCGCACCAGCGTGTCGTAGACCGACGCGTCGCCGTGCGGGTGGTATTTACCGATCACGTCACCGACGATACGCGCCGACTTGTAGTACGGCTTGTTGCTGTGCGCACCGAGTTCGTTCATGGCGAACAGGACACGGCGATGGACCGGCTTCAGGCCATCGCGTGCATCGGGGAGTGCGCGGCCCACGATCACGCTCATCGCGTAATCGAGGTAGCTCTTGCGCATCTCGTCTTCCAGTTTTACCTGGATGATTTCCTTGGCGGTTTCTGCCATTCGGGTTCCGTTGTCAGGTAGCGATCCTGCCCGGTGGCACTCCCTTGACGGGCCGATTGCCGGGCTCTGGGATCAACCTACGGAGTCTATCACAAAAGGCGCTTTTTCGCCGCCAGTTGAGGGGCTTTTACCGGAACAAATCAGGAACTTAGGGGCAGTCTGCAGGTGCTGCCACAAGCTACTGGGGCAATCCCGTGCAGACTGGACTGCCGGACCCGGCTACGGCATCGAATCGGCGCCGGATTTGCGCGTGGGACGGCTGGGGAATCGGGAGATGGCTGGGCTTGGGGGCGCCAAGCGGGCCCCTTGCCGAGCATGGCTCGGCACTACACCTGGTGGTTGAGGTTCGTTGGGGAAGCCCCTGCCGAACATGACTCGGCACTACACCTGGTGGGTTGAGATTCGTTGGGGAAGCCCCTGCCGAGCATGGCTCGGCACTACACCTGGTGGGTTGAGGTTCGTTGGGGAAGCCCCTGCCGAACATGGCTCGGCACTACACATGGTGGGTTGAGATTCGTTGGGGAAGCCCCTGCCGAGCATGGCTCGGCACTACACCTGGTGGGTTGAGATTCGTTGTGGAAGCCCCTGCCGAGCATGGCTCGGCACTGCACCTGGTGGGTTGAGGTTCGTTGGGGAAGCCGCTGCCGAACATGGCTCGGCACTACACATGGTGGGTCGAGGTTCGTTGGGGAAGCCCCTGCCGAGCATGGCTCGGCACTACACATGGTGGGTCGAGGTTCGTTGGGGAAGCCCCTTGCCGAGCATGGCTCGGCACTGCACCTGGTGGGTTGAGGTTCGTTGGGGAAGCCCCTGCCGAGCATGGCTCGGCACTGCACCTGGTGGGTTGAGGTTCGTTGGGGAAGTCCCTGCCGAGCATGGCTCGGCACTACCTCAGGCGAAAGCCGCTGCCATGTTGGCCCGGTCCGGCTTCAGGATCACACCGCGCTCGGTGACGATGGCATCGATCAGCTCGCCCGGGGTCACGTCGAACACCGGATTCCAGGCCGCGATGCCCTCGGCCACGGTACGCACGCCACCCACGCCAAACAGCTCGCCCGGGTCGCGCTGCTCGATCTCGATCTCATCGCCGTGGGCCGTGCCCATGTCCACCGTCGAGGAAGGTGCCACCACCATGAACTTCAACCCATGATGGCGGGCGGCAATGGCCAGCTGGTAGGTGCCGATCTTGTTGGCGGTATCGCCATTGGCACAGATGCGGTCGGCACCAACGATCACCCACTGCACCGCGCCGGTCTTCATCAGGTGCGAGGCCGCCGAATCCGCCACCAGGGTGGCGTCGATACCGTCCTGCTGCAGCTCCCATACGGTCAGGCGCGCGCCCTGCAGCCACGGCCGGGTCTCACCGGCGAACACGCGCTCGATACGCTGCTGCGCCTTGCCTGCACGGATCACGCCCAACGCCGTACCGAAGCCGGCTGTGGCCAGCGAACCGGTATTGCAATGGGTCAACACACCGCTCCCCGGCGTGATCAAGGCGGCACCCAGGGCACCCATATGGCGGTTCGCCGCCAGGTCCTCATCGGCAATGGCCTGGGCTTCCAATGCCAGCACCTGCTTCCAGTCAGCACCGGCCCCCTGCAGTGCACGACGCATGCGGGCCAATGCCCAGGCCAGGTTGACGGCAGTCGGCCGCGACGCGTTCAGGCGCTGCAACGCCGGCTCCAGAGCCTGCAGCGCGGCAGCACCGTCAGCGGCCTGCACTTGCCGGGCCGCCAATACCGCACCCCAGGCAGCGGCAATGCCGATGGCCGGGGCACCGCGCACCGTCAGCGCATGGATGGCCTCGGCGACGGCGTCACTGTCCTGGCACAGCACATGCTCCACCACGAAAGGCAGCTTGCGTTGATCCAGCAGTTCCAGCGCTTCGCCGGTCCAGCGGATCGGGCGGATATGGTCGTAACGGGCGTAATCGATGGCGTGGGTGTCGTTCATGGCGCCATTGTAATCGGCGCCATCGCCATGGCGCGCATCACCCGCTCAATCTGCGGAAAACTCGGCCCTACACCCTTTGTCCACCCATACCCCGAACCGGTCCCAGCCCCAGCTGTCGCCCTCCTTGCAGGGGGCATTGGACAACTGCTTCAGCAAGGTGACCCGGTGAGTCACGCTGACACCGCACTCCCGCCGCAATTCGCCCTTGGACTCACAGGTGATCCGGCGTGGCACATCGACAAAGCCGGAGCCGTCCTCGGCACCGACTTCAAACTGTCCCTGGCAGCCCCGGCTGACCCAGATCTCGTTGCGGCCATAACCCCAGCTGCGGCCTTCCCGGCACGGCAGCACCGATTGCTGGCGCAGCAGGCGCACAGGTGCACCACGCAATACCACCGGGCAAACCTCCACCCGGCCCTTGGATTCGCAACGGACCACGCGCCGGGTGAGCCGCGTTGACTGCGTGCGCGGCGCGAACTCGGCGCGGCAGCCGTCACTGACCCAGACCTTACCCTGCTCGAAGCCCCAACTGCTTTCGCGGATGCAGTCGCGCACCGACAGCTGGCGCACCATCTGCACCCCCCGATCGGTGTTGATCGGGCAACTGACGCGCAGTTCGTCTTCGGACTCGCAGCGCACCACGCCGGTGGCCGGTGCCGCCGCAGCATCCTTCACCGCCGCAAACAGCGATGGCGAGACCAGCAGCAGCACGCCGCAGAACCACTTCATCCGCTCGATCCCTCCCGCCCTGATGGATATCGCTTGCAAGCAGCCTGCCCCAGACCATGTGAGTACCGCATCATCATGGCCGCAGGGCCGTGGCCCGTCCATGACAGGAATCAATTCAGGCGTTGGCGAAATCGTAGGCCAGCACGTCGGCGATGCGTGTCGTCCCCGCCAGCGCCATCAACAGGCGATCCACGCCCACCGCCACGCCTGCGCAGGCCGGCAGCGCGGGCAATGCAGCAAGAAAGCGTTCATCCAACGGCGGCAACACCGCGCCACGGCCGGCCCGGATGTCCAGATCGCGCGCAAACCGTTGCCGCTGCTCGTTGGCATCGTTCAGCTCATGGTAGCCGTTGGCCAGCTCCACTGGCCCCAGGTAGAGCTCGAAGCGCTCGGCCAAGGGCGGCTCGCCCGCGCGGATCCGCGCAAGCGCCGCCTGGCTGGCGGGCCAATCGTGGATCACGGTGATGGCGTCGTTGTCGAAAAGTGCCTGGATGCGATGGCTCATCAGCAGATCCAGCCAGTCGTCGCGGGTGAGCCCGTCCGGCTGGATGCCCACGTCGCCCAACCCGGCCCGCAACTGCGCCTCGCTGGCGACAAAGGGGTCCAGCCCCACGCCATCGATGAACAATTGCCTGTAACTGACGATGCGCACCGATGCCGGCGACCGGCCGACCAACTGCAAGGCCTGCTGTACCAGCGCGATGGTTTCCTGGATCAACTGATGATGATCCCAACCCACCCGGTACCACTCGAGCATGGTGAACTCGGGGTTGTGGCGGCCGCCGGCTTCGCCATTACGGAACACCCTTCCAAGTTCATAGCAGTCACCAACGCCGGCCGCCAGCAGGCGCTTGAGCGGGTATTCCGGCGAGGTTCGCAACCAGCGCACGGGCGAACCGGCATCGACATGACCACTGAAGCGGGTGTGGAAACCCTCGATGTTGGGTTCGGTATTGCCCGCTGCCGACATGATCGGGGTTTCCACCTCCAGCACGTCGCGACGGGCGAAGAAGTCGCGGATCATCGCGTTCAGGCGCGCCCGACGCCGCAATGCCTCGATCACGAATGCAGGCTCCCGGCGGTGCCTGTCAACGGCAGGGTCAGGATGTCGCGTTCGTCATCGCGATAGCCGGCGGCCAGGTACAAGGCCTTTGCCCTGGCGTTGTGATGATTCACTTCCAAGCGGATCACCGCTGCGCCCTGCCCGGCCGCCCAGTCACGGGCGAGCGCCAGCGCCTGGTGGCCCCAGCCGCGGCCGCGCGCCACCGGTGCCAGATACAGTTCGTCCAACAGCACGAAACGCCCGCCTTGTTCGACGCTGAAGCACCAGCCCAGGGTGACGTAGCCGGCCAGCTCGAAGTCCTCGGCCGACAGCAGCAACACCGCACCAAAATGCGGATTTTCCAATACCGCCTGCAGCCCCGGCTCCACCAGCTGCGGCAGGTAAGCAATGCTGTCTTCCGCATAGAAGTCGCGCACCATCGCGATCAGCTGCGGAAAGTCATCCGGCCCGGCAACCCGGACCTGCAAGGTAGTGCTCATGTTCATTGCCCATTATCTGCGAGGTAAGCCAACAACTGCGCCTCGTCCCAGACCGGGACGCCGAGTTCGTTGGCCTTGTCCAGCTTGGACCCGGCCTCACTGCCGGCAACCACGAAGCTGGTCTTCTTCGACACGCTGCCGGCCACCTTCGCGCCCAGCGCTTCCAGCTTGCCCTTGGCCACATCGCGACTCATCTGCTGCAAGGTACCGGTCAGCACTGCGGTCTGCCCTTCCAGCGGGCCAGCCGCATCTACCTGCGCCTCCGGTGTGATACGCAACAAGGTATCCAACGCCTGCCCGGCGGCAGTGAGCAAGCCAGCGTTGGCATCCTCCTCCAGCCAGCGCACCAGTGCATTGGCAACTTCCGCGGGCAACCCGGCAGTGACGAAGTTGTGCGCGCTCTCGTCGCGGATCGCCTCCACCGAGGGGAACGCCTCGGCCAGTTGGCGTGCACGCACGGCGGTGACCTTGGGAATCTCCAGGTCGGCCAACAGCGTGGCCAGTGACAATTCCGCGCGCAGCCTGGGATGGGGTGCATGCGTATCGCTGATCTGCACGCCGCGTGCCAACAGCGCGTCGATGGCCTGCTGGTTGCCCGGCTGCGCCATGAAGTGGCCAATCGAACGCGCCACTTCACCGCCGATATCCGGCACCCGCTTGAACAGCGGCCAGGGCAGATGGCGGATCCGTTCCAGGTCACCAAACCACACCGACAAGGCCTTGGCGGTGCTCTCGCCGACATGCTCAATGCCCAGCGCGAACAGCAGGCGCTCCAGCGTGGTGTTGCGGCTGGCGGCGATCGCGGCGATCAGGTTGTCGGCCCACCTGGTGGCGATCTTCTTTGTATTCCACTCAAAACTGGCCGGCACGGACAAGGCCTGTGCGCGCCAGGCGGCATCACCCGCATCCAGCTTGAGAATGCGATTGAGCGTCTCGCCACTGCCTGCCGGCTGCAGATGCAGGCGCAGCTGCGACGCCAGGCTTTCCGGTGAGTCAGCATCCAGCGCCAGCTTCAACACCAGCAGTTGATCGCGGCTGAGCGCATACAGGTCGGCGACGCCGCGCACGATGCCCGCATCCACCAGGGTCTCGATGTACTTGTCGCCCAGGCCGTCGATATCCATGGCCTTGCGTGAGGCGAAATGCGCGATGGCTTCCTTGCGCTGCGCCGGGCAGCTCAACTCGCCCGAACAGCGCCAGGCGGCCTCGCCTTCCTCGCGCACGATCTCCGCGCCACATACCGGGCACTCGCGCGGCATCTGCCACGGCGTGGTGCCTTCCGGGCGCCGTTCGGCGATGACGCTGACAACCTCCGGAATGACGTCGCCGGCACGGCGCACGATCACCGTATCGCCCACCCGCACATCCAGCCGCGCGATCTGGTCGGCGTTGTGCAGAGTCGCATTGGTGACTACGACGCCGGCCACATGCACCGGCTTGAGCCTTGCCACCGGCGTCGCCGCCCCGGTACGGCCGATCTGGATCTCGATGGCTTCAACCGTGGTGGTCTGTTCCTGCGCGGGGAATTTATGCGCGATGGCCCAGCGCGGCGCGCGGGCGACGAAGCCCATTTCCTGCTGGCCCTCGCGGTCGTCCAGCTTGTAGACCACGCCGTCGATGTCATAGGCCAGGCCGTCACGGCGCTCGCCGATATCGCGGTAATAGGCCAGCAGGCCTTCGGCCCCCTGCACCACCTTGCACAGGTCGCTGACCGGAAAGCCCCAGCGTGCGAGCTGCGCCAGCGTTGCCGAATGCGTATCGGGCAGTTCACCGCCAGCCACCTCGCCCAGCCCGTAGGCATAGAAGCTCAATGGCCGCTGCGCGCTGACCCTGGGATCAAGCTGGCGCAACGAACCGGCGGCGCCATTGCGCGGATTGGCCAACACCTTGCCGCCATGCAGGCGTGCCTGCTCGTTGTAGCGCTCGAAATCGGCACGCGGCATGTAGACCTCACCGCGCACTTCCAGAATTTCTGGCCAGCCTTCACCAAGCAGCTGCTGCGGGATCACCTTGATCTGGCGCAGGTTGGCGCTGACGTCTTCGCCGGTGGCACCATCGCCACGGGTCGCGCCCTGCACGAACACGCCTTGCTCGTAGCGCAGGTTGATAGCCAGGCCGTCGAGCTTGGGCTCTGCGGAGAAGAACAGTTCGCGGCGATGCAGGCGCTCGTCGATGCGGCGCACGAAATCGTGCACCTCGGCATCGCTGAAGGCATTGCCCAGCGACAGCATCGGCACCGCGTGCACGACTTCGGGAAAGCGCGAAGACGGCTTTCCGCCGACCTGATGGCTGGGCGAATCGGCGCTGTCCAGTTCCGGGTGCGCGGCTTCCAGTGCTTCGAGCTCCCGCATCAAGCGGTCGTACTCGGCGTCCGGAATGATCTGTTCGTCCTGCTCGTGATAGGCGCGCGCGGCGGCGGCCAGCTGGCGGCGGAGTTCGCTGATGCGCTGGGGGGCGGCGGTAGTCTGATTCATGCGGCGATTTTACCTGCGCGGAGTGTTGGCGCGGTAAAAGCAGCTGCTGCGAGTGCAACCATGTTTGCTGCGAACAGCACCCCTCCCCGGCCCTCCCCTACGCTGCGCGCAAGGGAGGGGGAAAAGATAAGCCCCCTCCCTTTGCCGCAGGCAAGGGGAGGGTTGGGAGGGGTAGCTCTTAAGACTTCACCAACGCGGCGACTTGGTCAGCGGCGGCGCCTGGTGCTGGCGGTCGTAGGCGCGCAGGTCATCGCGGATGTGGGCGATGCGCTGGCGACCTAGTGCGTTGCGACTGTCATCCAGCACCACGCCATCAAGCAGCTCGCCCATGCGTTGTACGGTCGGCAGCATCTTTTCCCAGGCGTCGAGCGCGGTCATCGGCGCCGGCAGAGTCAGGAAGAACGCGATGGCCGGGGTCTCCAGTTCGCGTATGGTAGCCATGTCGAAGCTGCCCGGCTTCATGATGCTGGCCATCGAGAAGATCGGGCCGCGCTCGGGGTGGCCTTCCACCAGACGGTGGAACACGTTCATGTAGCCGAAAACCAGGCCGGTCTTCTCCGCCGCCACCACGATGTCCTCGCCGCGCAGCACCTGACCGGCGCGCGCCGCCACATACAGCGACACGATCTTGTCGAAGTCCTGGCTGGGCCGCTTGCCCAGGTCGCTGGCGTTGGCCGCCTCCACGTCGGGCAAGCCCAGTTCAGGCTGACTGACCTGCTCCCCCTCCACCGCGGGCGCCACGCTGTCGCCATCACCCTCAAGATCGCCTCCCAGCACCGGCTCGCGGCGCTGACGCTCGGCGTCGGCCGGCTCCTTGCGCTTGCCCTGGGCAAGCCGCTTGGGGCGACCGAACAGGAAAATGGCTGCTATCAGCAGCACCCCGGCAACCAGAATGCCGATACGCAACAGTGCCATGTCGGACATGCGTTGAAGTCTCCGGATTAATCGTTCAGATGATTACAGAATGGCACGTCAGGCCGCGCCCGCCAATCGCGCGGCTTCTTCCAGGTCCACGCTGACCAGGCGGCTGACGCCCGGCTCGCGCATGGTCACGCCCGACAACTGATAGGCCGCCTCCATGGTCGCCTTGTTGTGGCTGACGAACAGGAACTGCACCTTCTCGCTCATTTCCTTGACCATGTTGGCCAGACGGCCAACGTTGGCCTCGTCCAGCGGCGCGTCCACCTCGTCCAGCAGACAGAACGGCGCCGGATTGAGCTGGAAGATGGCAAACACCAGCGCCACCGCGGTCATCGCCTTCTCGCCGCCGGACAGCAGCGAGATGCTGGACACGCGCTTGCCAGGTGGCCGCGCCATGATGGTGACGCCGGTGTCGAGCAGGTCTTCGCCGGTCAGTTCCAGATAGGCGTGGCCGCCACCGAACAGGCGCGGGTACAGCGCCTGCACGCCGGCATTGACCCGGTCGAAGGTGTCCTTGAAGCGGCCGCGGGTTTCCCGGTCGATCTTGCGGATGGCGTCTTCCAGCGTTTCCAGTGCGGTATTGAGGTCGACGTTCTGTGCCTCAAGGTACTCCGAGCGCTGCGAAGCCTCACCGTACTCGCTGATGGCCGCCAGGTTGACCGGCTCGAGCCGACGCATGCGGCCGTCGATCTGGTGCACCGCCGATTCCCACTCGGACAGGCGCGCCTCCTCGGGCAGGGTATTGATCACGTCCTGCAGCACGAACCCGGCCTTCTCCACCGCCGCCGACAGCTGCTCGGCACTGAGCACCAGTGCCTGCTGGTCGAGCTTGCGCTGGGAGATGCGCTCGCGCTGCGCCAGCGCCTGTTCGTCGCGCTGGTGGCGGGTCTGCTCCAGGCCGCGCAGCTCGGCGTCAATGCCTTCCAGCAAGGCCCTGGCCTCGCCCAGTACGCGCTCCGCCCGTACCCGCTCGGCCAAGGCATTCTGGTGCTCGCTCTCCAGCGTCTGCACCGGGGTATCACCGTCATCCAGTTGCAAGTGCAACTCGCCCAGGCGTGAATCCAACTGCCCGCGCTGGCTGGACATGCGCTCCAGCGCCTGGCTCAGCGCACTGATCTGGGTACGCTGCGATTCCAGGGTCAACGCCAGTGCATGCATGCTGTCGCGCACGTTGCGGGCAGCATCGCGGGCCGCGTCGCGGGCCTCGCCCAACTGCCGACGCTCGCCCTCCAGCGCCTGCCGGGCCGACTCCAGGTCGCCCATGCTGTTGACCGCTTCATCAAGGCGGATGCGGGCTTCGCTGGCCTGTTCGCGACTGGCATCCAGCGTTTCCAGCAACTGGGCCAGTTCGCGCTCGATGCGCTCGATGCGGGCGCGGGTGGTGTCCAGGCGTCCCTGCTGGCTCTGCAGCTGACCGGCCAGCTCAGAGCCGGCACGGTGCGCCTGATGGAGCGCACGCTGTGCCTCCTCGCGCTGCTGCTCGGCTGCCAGCAATTGCTCGCGACCGCTACCCAGCCGCGTATCCAGGGTGATTTCGCGCTCCTGCAGGGTTTCGATCTGCTCGCGCAGGGTCACGATCTCGCGCTCGCGCAGCAAGGCCCCCTGCTGCGCGGCACCCGAGCGCGACAACTGCAGCCAGCCCTTGCCCAGCCGCTCGCCGTCGCGGGTGATGACCGCTTCGTCCTCGCCCAGGCTGGCCTGCAGCGCCCGTGCCGCGGGCAGATCATCGGCACCGTGCAGGTGCGCCAGCATGCGCCGGATGGCCAGCGGGCCTTCCACTCTGGACGCCAACGAGGTGGCCGCGAACGAGGCCTTGCCCGGCGCCGCCGATACCAACGCCAAGCGCCCTTCGCCGAGCTCGGCCAAGGCATCGACCAAGGTCTCCGGCGCGTCCACCAGCACGGCTTCGATCAGCTGGCCCAACGCGCTTTCGACCGCGTTTTCCCAACCCGCCTCGACGCTGATGCGTTCACCCACTCGCGCCGCCGATTCCAGACCCTGCGCCTGCAGCCACGCCAACGCAGCGCCCTGCTCCTGGCCCAGCGCAGCCTGCTGCAGGGCTTCGAGCGAAGACAGCCGGCCGCGCGCGGCCTGGGCCTGTTTGCGCACTTCGGCCAGCTCGGCCTGCGCTTCGCGCTGCTGAGTCTCCAGCGTGCTGACGGACGCCTTGCGCACCTCTACCTGCTCCGTCAGGCCCTCGACGGTGAGCTTCTGGGTTTCGTGCTGTTGCTGCAGTTGCTCGAACGCTTCGGCCAGCGCTGCCAGATCCAGCCCGGCGCGTTCGCCCTGCAGGGCCTCGCGGCGGCGGTCAGCCTCCAACACCTGTTTGTCCAGGTAGTCGACGCGGGTGCGTTCGACCTCGCCCGAACGGGTCGCTTCGGAGGTATTGCGGTTGTGCGCTTCCCAGCGCTGCTGCCAATCGGTCAGCCGGCTTTCGGCTTCGCGCAGCGCCTCCTGGCGGATCTCGTTCTCTTCCTGCAGCTGCTCCAGCTGCGGCTCGGCGTTCTCCACCGATTCGCGCAGCACGATCAGCTTGGCCTCGTCGCCGCTGATGTGCTGGCCGAGCTCGGCAAGTGCCTGGCGGGTTTCGTCGCGCGCTTTGTGCAGGCGCTGCGCCATTTCCCGCTGGTGCTGGATCTGCTGCTCCAGGCGGGCCAGGCTGCTGCCTACCTGGTAGACCTCGGCCTGTGCCTTGTTCAAGTTCTCGGCCGCTTCCTCGCGCCGCACGCGGCCCGTCTCGATGCGACTCTCGGCCTCGCGTTGCTCGGCAATCAGCTGCTGCAGTTTGGTCTCCTCGCGCGACAACGCCTCGCGCAGACCTGCCAGGCGCCCATCCAGCCCGCGGAACTCAAGTGCCTTCCACTCCGCATCCTTCACCCGGCGCTCTTCCTGCAACGCTTGGTACTGCTCGGCCTGGCGCGCCTGCCGCTTGAGATGTTCCAGCTGCTTGCCGATCTCCTCGCGCAGGTCGTTGAGCCGGTCCAGGTTCTCGCGCGTATGGCGGATGCGGGTTTCGGTTTCCTTGCGGCGCTCCTTGTACTTGGAAATGCCAGCCGCTTCTTCCAGGTAAACGCGCAGGTCTTCCGGGCGCGCCTCGATGATCTGGCTGATCATGCCCTGCTCGATGATCGAGTAGCTGCGCGGGCCAAGGCCGGTGCCCAGGAACAGGTCGGTGATATCGCGGCGACGGCACTTGGTGCCGTTCAGGTAGTAATTGCTGCTGCCGTCACGGCTGACGGTGCGCTTGACCGAGATCTCATTGAACGAGGCGTACTCGCCGGAGATCGTGTGGTCGGTGTTGTCGAAGATCAGCTCCACCGTCGCCTGCGACACCGGCTTGCGGCCGGCAGACCCGGAAAAGATCACATCGGTCAGCGAATCGCCACGCAGGCGGCTGGCCGAGCTCTCGCCCATCACCCAGCGCACCGCGTCGATGATGTTGGACTTGCCGCAGCCATTGGGGCCGACGACACCGGTCATGTTGGTCGGCAGGTGCAACGTCGTGGGGTCGACGAAGGACTTGAAACCGGAGAGCTTGATCGTGGATAGACGCATGGAATCGGGCTGTTGGCGGACATCGGCAGCCACTGCCGACACCCGGAGGGAAGTTCCGGAAGTTCCATCTCCATGCTCAAGTCATTGATATCCCCGGGGATTCAATAGACCAAACACAGTACTGGCACCCGAGTATAGCGACACCCAAGGCAGCCGCCAGTCGCCCCAGCGCTCCACCAAAACAAACGGGCGCCTTTCGGCGCCCGTTGCGTGCAGCTTTTACCGCAGGATCAGGCGTCGGCTTCGACGATGACCTTGACGGTGGTTTCCACGTCGGCGTGCAGCTTGACGATGACGTCGAACTCGCCCACGTTGCGGAAAGCGCCTTCGCCCAGGATCACTTCGCTCTTGCTCAGCTCCAGGCCGGCAGCGGTGAAGGCTTCGGCGATATCGCGCGGGCCAACCGAGCCGTACAGCTTGCCTTCGGTCGAAGCGTGCGCACCGATGGTGACGCTGGCGCCTTCGAACTTGGCAGCACGGGCCTGGGCTTCGTCGTGCGAGGCCTGGGCCTTGGCTTCGTACTCAGCGCGCTTGGCTTCGAACTCGGCGATGTTGCTTTCGGTGGCCGGCACGGCCTTGCCCTGCGGCACCAGGTAGTTACGGCCATAGCCCGGCTTGACGTCGACCAGGTCGCCCAGGCCGCCGAGGTTGGTCACTTTCTGTACGAGAATCAGCTTCATGGAATTTCTCCGTTATTCGTTAGCGATGCCCGAGGCACCGCAACGCTTGCTGTCCGAATAGGACGGGTTTGAGGCGAGAAGCGAGTAAAGAGGAGTGTGAAACGAGGAAGGACAACGCGCCCCACTCCCACTTCTCACTTCTCATCGCGGCGCATGCGCCGCGACTCGTTTCCGCACTCAGACGTCGTGGTTGTCCGTGTACGGGATCAGGGCCAGGAAACGGGCGCGCTTGACGGCCGTTGCCAGCTGGCGCTGGTACTTGGACTTGGTGCCGGTGACGCGGCTCGGAACGATCTTGCCGTTCTCGGTCAGGTACTGGCGCAGGGTGTTGAGATCCTTGTAATCGATCTCTTTCACGCCTTCAGCGGTGAACTTGCAGAACTTGCGGCGGCGGAAGAACTTGGACATGAAAGTGCTCCTTATTCAGCAGAAGCGGCGTCGTCGCCGGCTTCGTCATTGTTGGAAGATGCACCTTCTTCGTCGTCACGACGACGGCGCTCGCCACGCTCGGGCTTGTCGCCCTTCTCGTCCTTGCTCTTCATGATCAGCGACTGCTCGGTGTCAGCCTCGTCACGCTTGATGACCAGGTTGCGCAGCACGGCGTCGTTGAAACGGAAGCTTTCGGTCAGTTCGTTCAGAACCGACTGGTCAGCTTCGATGTTCAGCAGCACGTAGTGAGCCTTCACCAGGTTCTGGATCGGGTAAGCCAGCTGGCGGCGGCCCCAGTCTTCCAGACGGTGGATGGTGCCGTTGCCGGCTTCGACCAGCGCCTTGTAGCGCTCGATCATGGCGGGGACCTGTTCGCTCTGGTCCGGATGGACCAGGAACACGACTTCGTAATGACGACTCATGTTTTCATACCTTTCGGATGTGGCCCTGATGGGCCGGACAGCCCCCCGCCGTGGTTTGCGGTGGGGCAAGGGTCCCTGCACCGGGAGCGCAGGAAGCCGGGCATTATCCACTGCGCAAGGCCTTGAGGCAAGTCGCCCGGCTGGCGCAACACAGCATCCGGCCTCGAAAAGTCACCGGGGCAGACTGATTGCTGCGACGCAACAGTACACTATGTAACCGCTTACACGCCCCGCCCTCCGGACCCGACGTGACTACACAGCCTTCCTTGGCCGCCTTGCTGACGCCCCGCCAGCGCACCCTCATCCTGATCGCCCTGTCACTGGGCGGTTTCGCCATCGGTACCAGCGAGTTCGCCAGCATGGGTCTGATGCTGGAGATCAGCCGCGGCCTGGCCATCAGCGAGGCCCAGGTCGGCCATCTGATCAGCGCCTATGCCATCGGCGTGGTGGTAGGCGCGCCGTTGCTGGCCTTTGCTGGCGCCAGCCTGCGCCGCCGCACCCTGCTGCTGTGGCTGATGGGCTTCTATGCCATCGGCAACCTGGCCAGCGCACTGGCCCCCAACTATCCCAGCATGCTGCTGGCGCGGTTCGTGGCCGGGCTGCCGCACGGCGCTTACTTCGGCGTGGCAATGCTGGTCGCCGCCTCGATCAGCCCACCGGAACAACGCGGCGCCGCCGTCTCCAAGGTCCTGATGGGCCTGTCCATCGCCATCCTGCTGGGCAACCCACTTACCACCTGGCTGGGCCAGCAGTTCAACTGGCGCAGCGCTTTCGTCCTGGTCAGCCTGCTGGCCATCGCCACGGTGACCATGGTCGCGCGGCAGCTGCCGCCTGATCCGAGCGAAACCCGCACCTCGCCGATGCGTGAACTGCGCGCCTTCAACACCCCCCAGGTGTGGCTGGCATTGGCGATCGGCGCGATTGGATTTGCCGGCATGTTCTGCGTCTTCACCTATCTGGCCCCGACTCTGGTCAATGTCACCGGCATCAATGAACGCTGGATGCCGGTAGCGGTCGGCCTGTTCGGCGTGGGCGCCATCATCGGCAACATTGCCGGCGGCAAGCTGGTGGACCGGCTGCAGTTCCGCGCCGCCGGCGTGCTGCTGGCCTGGTCGATCCTGGTATTGCTGCTGTTCCCGCTGGCCGCGCATTCGGCCTGGGCCATGGTGCCGGCGATCATCGCCGTGGGCACGATGGGCGCCCTGGCCGTGGCCCTGCAGACGCGGCTGATGGACGCTGCCGGCGAGGCCCAGACCCTGGCCGCTGCCTCCAACCATGCCGCCTTCAATACCGCGAACGCATTGGGCCCGTGGCTGGGCGGCATGGCGATTGGCGCCGGCTACGGTCACGCCTCCACCGGTTATGTGGGCGCAGCGACCGCGGCGGCAGGCTTGTTGCTGTGGGGTATTGCGGTGATGCTGCAGCGCCGCCAGGACGCACCGGCGCAAGTGGCTGCCGACTGACGTAGTGCCGAGCCATGCTCGGCAGGGGCTTTCCTGGCAAAGCCAACCCGTAGTGCCGAGCCATGCTCGGCAGAGGCTTTCCCGGCAAAACCAACCTGTAGTGCCGAGCCATGCTCGGCAGGGAGCCTCATGCAAAATCCCGGACATCGCCAGTAACGCCCAGCCGAGCATGGCTCGGCTCTACAGGGGAAAGCGCCCCCGTGCCCCAGACCTTCCCGGCCACGACACCTGACCTGCTTCGCGGCTTATGCCGCCCCCTACAAAAGCCTAGCCATCGCCTTCCTCAGCGGTGCATATCGTCGGTGGTGAAGCTCTCACCACAGCCGCATTCGGCCGCGGCATTGGGGTTCTTGAAGGTGAAGGTCTCGCTCAGGCCCTGCTTGCCGAAGTCGATCTCGGTGCCATCCACCAGCGGCAGGCTCTGGGCATCCACATAGATGCGAACGCCGTCCTGCTCGAACACGGTATCGCCCTCGCGCTCGTCCTTGGCCAGATCGGTGACATGGCCCCAGCCCGAGCAACCCGTCCGGGTCACGCCAAAACGCAGGCCCAGCGCACCCGGGGTGCTGCTGACGAAGCGCTGTACGCGGGAATGGGCAATCGGGGTCAGATGAACAGCCATGGTGGGGCGACTCCAGCAGAATTACGGTCCAATTATAGATGCGGGCGGCACCGCGGGACCGCAAGCCCCGATAAATGCCTCGCCTGACCGCGACGCACCCGCTAAAATCACGCATTCACAGATCGAGTCGATCAACAGAGGATTCAAGTCATGACGGTGGTCAGCGTTGCACACGCCCTTGCCGGGAAGTTCCCGGAAGGCGGAGAAGTCACAGTCCGCGGGTGGGTCCGCACGGTGCGCGGCTCGGCTGGACTGGCCTTCGTCAACGTCAGCGATGGCTCAGGCTTTGCCCCGATCCAGGTCGTGGCCACCGAAGCGCTGTCCAATTTCGAAGACATCAAGAAGCTGACCCCGAGCTGCTCGGTTATCGCCACCGGCACCCTGGTCAAGTCCCAGGGCAAGGGCCAGAGCTTCGAGATCCAGGCCCAAAGCCTCGAGATCGTCGGCTGGGTCGAAGACCCGCTGACCTACCCGATCCAGCCCAAGCCGATGTCGCCGGAGTTCCTGCGCGAAGTGGCGCACCTGCGCCCGCGCACCAACCTGTTCGGCGCCGTGACCCGTATCCGTGACTGCCTGTCCAAGGCCGTGCACCGCTACTTCCACGAGAACGGCTTCTACTGGATCAGCACCCCCATCGTCACCACCTCCGATGCCGAAGGTGCCGGCCAGATGTTCCGCGTCTCCACGCTGGACCTGGCCAACCTGCCGCGCACCGGCGATGGCGAGATCGATTTCAGCCGCGACTTCTTCGGCAAGGAAACCTTCCTGACCGTGTCCGGCCAGCTCAACGTCGAGGCCTACTGCCTGGCACTGAGCAAGGTCTACACCTTCGGCCCGACCTTCCGCGCCGAGAACAGCCACACCACCCGCCACCTGGCCGAGTTCTGGATGGTGGAGCCGGAAATCGCGTTCGCCGACCTGGCCGAAGACGCCCGCGTGGCCGAAGAGTTCCTGAAGTACCTGTTCCGCGCCGTGCTCGATGAGCGCGCCGACGACATGGCCTTCATCGCCGAGCGCGTGCAGAAGGACGCCATCACCCGCCTGGAAGCCTTCGTCAATGCGCCGTTCGAGCGCATCGAGTATTCCGATGCGATCACCCTGCTGCAGAAGTCCGGCAAGAAGTTCGACTACCCGGTGGAATGGGGCCTGGACCTGCAGACCGAGCACGAGCGCTGGCTGACCGAGGAGCATGTCGGCCGCCCGGTGGTGGTGACCAACTACCCCGAGCACATCAAGGCCTTCTACATGCGCCTGAACGACGACGGCAAGACCGTCGCGGCGATGGACGTACTGGCCCCGGGCATCGGCGAGATCATCGGCGGCAGCCAGCGCGAAGAGCGCCTGGACGTATTGGACGCACGCATGGCGCAGTTCGGCCTGGATCCGGAACACTACCAGTGGTACCGCGATTTCCGCCGTTACGGCTCGGTGCCACATGCCGGTTTCGGCCTGGGCTTCGAGCGCCTGGTGGTCTACGTCTGCGGCCTGTCCAACATCCGCGACGCCATTCCGTACCCGCGTGCACCGGGCTCGGCGGAATTCTAAGAGCAGGAAAGAGGAGCGAGAAGTGAGGAACGAGAGAAAAACAAAGTCGCACCGCCCGAGCGGAAAACGCTGTCTCTCGCTTCTCATATCCATCTGTTCACTCCCGCAGACATGACGCTTTTCTTCGCATTGTGTTTCGTCGGGGTGGCCATCGCCGGCCTCAGTGCCTTCCTGATTTTCTGGCCGTTGACGCTGGTCCACATCCGTGACCGGCACCCGGCGCTGGCCGCCGAGTTCGGCGACGGCGCCTTCCTCAAACCGGAAAGCCTGCGCTGGCTGTTGCGGCGCGGCTTTACCGGCGTCGCCGACCGCTCCTTGAGCGGGCTAGCGACGCCCGCCCGCATCGCCTTGCTGGTGACCTTCGGCGGGCTGGGCATGGCGCTGCTGTTGTGGCTTTTTTCGCAGGTAATGAAATGAACGATATCGACACCCCGCAAGACCAGTGGTGGCTGGCACAGCTCGGCAACACCTTGATCTGGGCCCGCCTGCGGGTGCGCCCGGCCGGTACCGCCGAGGTGCTGGACAGCGACGGCAATACGCTCAGCTATGACAGCGAGGACACCGCCCGCGCGCAGCTTTTCGACGCCGAGTTCGTCGCCTTCGACGGCCTGGACGAGGAAGACGCCCTGCAGCGCGGCTTCACCCTGCATGAGATCCAACCGCCGCAGGGCGACGACGACAGCTTGCAGGGGCGCATGGTGCAGTCGCTGGGCAGCAGGGCCTGACCCGCACTGATGTTCTCCCAGGGCGCATTCGCCGAGACCGACCTGCACTGGCTGGACCGCCTGCTGGAACGTGATCCGTTTGTGACCCTGTTGACCACCGGCGCCGATGGCCTGCCGGAACTGACCCGGCTGCCGGTGCTGTACCGGCGCCAGGCCCAGCAGGTCGAACTGCTGGGCCACTGGGCGCGGGCCAACCCGCAATCACGCCATGGCGGCCGCGCCAAGGTACTGGTCAACGGCCCCCACGGCTATGTGTCGGCAAGCTGGTACCCGGACAAGGAAAGCGCCGCACGCGTACCCACCTGGAACTACGCCGCTGCCGAGCTGACGGGCCAGTTGCAGTGCTTCGACGACGTTCCCAGCCTGGGCCAGCTGCTGGCCGACAGCAGCGCCTTGTTCGAGTCCCGCGCCGGCCAGGACTGGCAGTTTGATCCCACGCTGGATGCTCACCGCCCGTCACTGCGCGCCATCGTAGGCTTCCGCCTGCAGGTGCAGCAGATCCAGATCAAACTGAAACTGAGCCAGAACCACCCGCAGGCCAACCAGCTGGCAGTGACCTCGGCCTTGCAGGCCCTGGCCACACCACAGGCCTGCGAGCTGGCGCAGTGGATGCAGCTTTACCGCAGTGAGCGCGGGGCACCGGGCAATGCCTGACCCGCGCTGCGTTTCCCGCGACGCCGCCCCGGATCCCGTTGGCGGCGCCCTCCCCCTACAGATCGCAAGGGAAGCTTCACCATGAAAGACATCCACAAACTGCTGCAGAACAACCGCGATTGGGCGGACCGGATCGAACGCGAAGATCCGGAGTTCTTCCACCAGCTGTCCAAGCAGCAGAACCCGGAATACCTGTGGATCGGCTGCTCCGATTCGCGCGTGCCAGCCAACCAGATCATCGGCATGGCCCCGGGCGAGATCTTCGTGCACCGCAATGTCGCCAACGTGGTGGTGCATACCGACCTGAACTGCCTGAGCGTCATCCAGTACGCGGTGGACCAGCTCAAGATCAAGCACATCCTGATCGTCGGCCACTACGGCTGCGGCGGCGTGCATGCGGCGCTGAACCACGTGCGCGTGGGCCTGGCCGACAACTGGCTGCGACATGTCGGCGATGTCGCCCAGAAGCACGACGAAATCCTCTCGCAGATCGACGACCCGGAGCTGCGCCACGCGCGCCTGTGCGAACTGAACGTGATCGAGCAGGTGGTCAATGCCTGCCGCTCGACCATCGTGCAGGACGCCTGGGCCCGCGGCCAGAAGCTGATGGTGCACGGCTGGGTCTACAGCCTGCGCGACGGCCGGGTCAGCGAAATGGGCATTGATGTGGGCTCGCCGGAGGAGCTGCAGCCGGCGTACGAGAAGGCGCTGTCGTTTGTGCCACGGAAGGGCAAAAGGCACTGACTGCTTGAAGCCCCTCTCCCTTCGGGAGAGGGGTTGGGGTGAGGGTAGGTCCGCGCTCAAGGCGCAACCGACCCTCATCCGCCCTCCGGGCACCTTCTCCCGGAGGGAGAAGGGAAAAACAAAAGCATCCGCCCTCCGGGCATCCCCGCCTTCGCGGGGACAGGCTCTTCTCCCGCAGGGAGAAGGGAACAGCAACTGCACCGCTACCACAAAGGCCCCGCATGCTCCCCTTACCGCTGAACCTGCTCGGCTGGATCGAAGAACACCGCCACCTGCTCAAGCCGCCGGTTGGCAACAAGATGATCGAGAACGGTGACTTCATCGTCATGGTGGTCGCCGGCCCCAACAGCCGCAGCGACTACCATTTCGACGAGGGCCCGGAATGGTTCTACCAACTCGAAGGCGAAATGGTGCTGCGGGTGCAGGAAGACGGCGCCGTGCGCGACATCCCCATCCGGGCCGGCGAGATATTCCTGCTGCCGCCGTGCGTGCCCCATTCCCCGCAACGCATGCCCGGCTCCATCGGCCTGGTGGTCGAGCGCAAGCGCCTGGACCATGAGCTCGATGGCTTCATGTGGTACTGCCAGCAGTGCAACCACAAGATCTACGAGGAGTTCTTCCACCTGAAGAACATCGAGACCGATCTGCCCAAGGTATTCGACCGGTTCCATGCCTCGACCGAACACCGTACCTGCAGCCAATGTGGGGCCGTGCATCCACTGCCAAAACCGGTCACGCCGGAAGCCTGAGCGGCCGGGCGCGGTTACACTGCGGCTACATCCTCGACGTGTCCGCACCGATGAACGAAACGCTGTCACCCGCTCATGCCACCGCACTTGATGCTGCCGATCCGCTGCGCCACCTGCGCAGTCAGTTCCTGATCCCGCAGCACCAGGGTGCCGACCAAGCCTACTTCGTCGGCAACTCGCTGGGCCTGCAGCCACGCGGCGCGCAGGCGATGGTGCAGGAGGTGATGGATCAATGGGGCCGCATCGCCGTCGAAGGCCACTTCACCGGTCCGACGCAATGGCTGAGCTATCACCGCCTGGTGCGCGATTCGCTGGCCGGCGTGGTCGGCGCGCTGCCGCATGAAGTGGTGGCGATGAACACGCTCAGCGTGAACCTGCACCTGATGATGGTCAGCTTCTACCGCCCCAGCAGCGACCGCCCTGCAATCCTGATGGAAGCCGGTGCTTTCCCGACCGACCGTCATGCGGTCGAGGCACAGATCCGCTTCCACGGCTTCAATCCGGCCACGGACCTGATCGAGGTGCGGCCGGACGAAGCCAACGGCACCATTTCAATGCAGGCCATCGAACAAGCCATCAACCAGCATGGCAAGCGCGTCGCGCTGGTGCTGTGGCCGGGCGTGCAGTACCGCACCGGCCAGGTGTTCGATCTTAACGCAATCACCCGCTTGGCACGGGCGCACGGCGCCAACATCGGCTTCGATCTCGCCCACTCGGTCGGCAACGTGCCGTTGAACCTGCACGACGTCGCACCGGATTTCGCAGTGTGGTGTCACTACAAGTATTTGAACGCAGGTCCCGGTGCGGTTGCCGGCGCCTTCGTGCACGAACGCCATGCCAAGGACACCTCACTGCCGCGTTTCGCCGGTTGGTGGGGCCACGAGCAGGCCACCCGCTTCCAGATGGCACCGGAGTTCGTACCCGAGCTGGGCGCCGAAGGCTGGCAGCTGAGCAACCCGCCAGTGCTTGGGCTTGCGCCGCTGCGTGCATCGCTGGCGCTGTATGACGAGGCCGGAATGGATGCACTGCGCACCAAGTCGCTGAAGATCACCGGCTACCTGGAAACCATGGTGCGTGCGCGCCTGGATCATGTGCTGCAGATCATCACCCCGGCCGAACCCGAGCGCCGTGGCTGCCAGTTGTCGCTGCGTGTGGCCGGCGGCCGGGCGCAGGGGCGCTCGCTGTTCGAGTACCTGCAATCGGTGGGTGTGCTCGGCGACTGGCGCGAACCCGATGTCATCCGCATTTCGCCCACGCCTTTGTACAACCGCTACAGCGATGTCTACCGCTTCGTCGATGAAGTGGAAACCTGGGCTGGCGTCTGACCAACGGAATACTGTGACTTGAACACCCCCACCCCACGCAGCCTCACCCTGATCGGCGCCGGCTTGGCCGGCTCCCTGCTTGCCATCCTGCTGTCGCGGCAGGGCTGGAAGATCACCATCTACGAACGCCGTGGCGATCCGCGCATCGCCGACTACGAGTCCGGTCGCTCGATCAATCTGGCGCTGGCCGAACGCGGCCGTAATGCCTTGCGTCAGGCTGGCGTCGAAGACGAGGTGATGGCCAAGGCGGTGATGATGCGCGGGCGCATGGTGCACCCACGCCAGGGCGCAGCCGACCTGCAGCGCTACGGCCGCGATGACAGCGAAGTGATCTGGTCGGTACACCGCAAGGACCTCAACACCACCTTGCTGCAGCTGGCCGAGGAAGCGGGTGCCGCCGTGCATTTCCACCGCCGCCTGCATACCGTGGACTTCGATGCCGGCTATGCACGCTTCATCGATGACCGCGATGACCAGCCGCACGATATCCACTTCAACACGCCGCTGATCGGTGCCGATGGCGCCGGTTCGGCGCTGCGTGCGGCAATGAACCGCAAGCTGCCCTTGGGCGAGCGCATCGAGTTCCTTGATCATTCGTACAAGGAGCTGGAGATTCCGCCAGCCGCGGACGGCAGCTTCCAGATCGAAGCCAATGCCCTGCACATCTGGCCGCGCGGCAACTACATGTGCATCGCCCTGCCCAATGACGAAGGCACGTTCACCGTCACCCTGTTCCTGCCGAACGAAGGTGATCCCAGCTTCGCAACGGTGCGTAACGGCGCCGAAGCGGAAGCCCTGTTCCAGCGCGACTTCGCCGATGCACTGCCATTGATACCGAACCTGCGCGCCGACTGGGAACAGCATCCGCCCGGTCTGCTCGGCACGCTGTACCTGGAACGTTGGCATCAGCGTGGCAAGGCGGTGCTGATCGGCGACGCTGCGCATGCGATGGTGCCATTCCACGGCCAGGGCATGAACTGCGCGTTCGAAGACTGCGTGGTGCTGGCGCGTTGCCTCGCAGAGCATCCCGGCACCGAAGAAGCCTTCGCCGCATTTGAAGCCGAGCGCAAACCCAATGCCGCCGCCATCCAGCAGATGGCCTTGGACAACTATCTGGAAATGCGCGACCGCGTCGCCGATCCAAGCTACCTGCTGCAGCGCGAGCTGGAGCAGGCCCTGCAGGCACGCTGGCCAACCCGCTTCGTGCCGCATTACACGATGGTCACCTTCCTGCACACCCCGTATGCGATTGCGTTGGAGCGTACCCGTCTGCAGCAGACCATCCTGGCCGACGCCACCGCCGGTCATGATTCGTTGGACAACATCGATTGGGCCGCTTTGGAGCGGGTTGTCCACGACCGTCTGCCGGTCCTGGAAGGAGCGCACTGATGGTCGAGAGCTTCCTGTTCTACGACCTGGAAACCTTTGGCCAGGACCCACGCCGTACCCGCATCGCCCAGTTCGCCGCGGTGCGCACCGATGCCAACCTGAAAGTCATCGACGAGCCGGTCAGCTTCTACGTCAAGCCGGCCGACGACCTGCTGCCCTCGCCGATTGCCACGCTGATCACCGGCATTACCCCGCAGCATGCGTTGGCTGAAGGTGTCAGCGAAGCCGAGGCCTTCGCCCGCATCAACGAGTTGATGAGCAGGCCGCAGACCTGCACGCTGGGTTACAACACCCTGCGCTTCGATGATGAGTTCGTGCGCTATGGCCTGTTCCGCAATTTCCATGATCCCTACGAGCGCGAATGGCGCAGCGGCAACTCGCGCTGGGACCTGCTCGACATGCTGCGGCTGGTGCATGCACTGCGCCCGGAGGGCATCAACTGGCCCTTGCGCGAAGACGGTGCCACCTCGTTCAAGCTTGAGCACCTGGCACTGGCCAATGACGTGCGCCAAGGCGACGCCCACGAGGCACTGTCCGACGTCTACGCCACCATCGGCATGGCGCGGCGCTTCCGTGAGGCACAGCCACGCATGTGGGATTACGCGCTGCGCCTGCGCGACAAACGCTATGTCGGCAGCCTGCTCGACGTGGTGGCGATGGAGCCGGTACTGCATATCTCGATGCGCTACCCGGCCAGCCGCCTGTGCGCCGCACCGGTGCTGCCGCTGGCGCGCCACCCGCACATCAACAACCGGGTGATCGTGTTCGACCTGGAAGGCGATATCGAGCCCTTGCTGGAGTTGTCGGTCGAGGAAATCACTGCGCGCCTGTATACCCGCGCTGCCGACCTGCCGGAAGGCCAACAGCGTATTCCGCTGAAGGAAGTACACCTGAACAAGGTGCCGGCACTGGTGGCCTGGAACCATCTGCGCCAGGCCGACTTCCAGCGCCTTGCCATCGACCCGGCCGCGGTCGAAGCCAAGGCGGAAAAGCTGCGCGCGCTCGGCCCGCAACTGGCCGAGAAAGCCCGTCAGGTGTTTGCCCGCGAGCGCGTCAATGACGGCCCCATCGACGCCGACGCATCGCTCTACGACGGCTTCCTGGCCGAGGGCGACAAGGCCCTGCTGAGCAAGGTGCGCACCGCACCGCCGGAAGCCCTGGCCGAACTGGAACAGCGCTTCCGTGACCCGCGCCTGCCCGAGCTGCTGTTCCGCTACCGCGCCCGCAACCACCCGCAAACCCTGGACGCCACCGCGCGCTCACGCTGGGATGCGTATCGTCAGCAGCGTTTTTTCACCCCGGGCATGGCCGAGCAGACCTTGCCCGAGTACATCGCGCAGATCGCCGAATTGCGCGAGGAACACAAGGACAACCCGGACTCACTGGCCTTGCTGGATGCCTTGGACCAGTGGCGCCATTCCCTGCAGGACACACCATGACCCAGTATTTCAGCGATGCCAGCTTCAAGTTCCTGCGCGGGCTGGCCCGCCACAACGACAAGACCTGGTTTGCCGAGCACAAGCAGCAGTACGAGGACCACGTACGGCAGCCGTTCCTGCGCCTGATTACCGACCTGCAACCGGATCTGAGCGAAGTCAGCACGCACTTCCAGGCCGACCCGCGCACCGTCGGCGGCTCGTTGTTCCGCATCTACCGCGACTCGCGCTTCTCCCACGACAAGACCCCGTACAAGACCTGGCAGGGCGCGCGGCTGTTCCATGAGCGCCGCAAGCAGGTACCGGCGCCGTCGTATTACATCCATCTGGCCCCGGGCGAGAGCTTTGTCGGCGCCGGCATCTGGCACCCGGAACCGGACGTACAGCGGCGCCTGCGGCAGTTCATCTTCGACAACCCCGGCAGCTGGAAGGCGTCCGCGCATGCGCCGGCCACGCGCAAGCGTTATGAATTCGAAACCAGCGAGAAGCTGGTACGGCCACCGCGTGGCTTCCCGGCCGATTTCGAGTTCATCGACGACCTCAAACACCGCAACTGGGTGCTGTGGCGTTCCCTGGACGACGAAGTGATGACCGGCCCGCGCCTGCGCCAGACCCTGGCCAAGGACCTGGCCGCACTCGGTCCGTTCGTCGACTACCTGTGCGCCGCATTGGACCTGGAATTCTGATTGGCGTGGGCTTCACGCAAACCAGGCGGGTTTGCGGCACGCTTGGCGGCAACCTCTGACAGGACGCCGCCATGACCAGCATCCATCACCAAGTCTGGATCGATGCCCCACTGGCCACCGTATATGCCGGGCTGGCCACGGCCGAGGGGCTGAGCCAATGGTGGATTGCACACCAGCAGTCCGTGATCGATGGCGACACCGTGATCAGCCACAACCCCGGCGCCGGCCATGGCGTGGTCGCGCTGAAGGTGCTGGAGATCATTCCCGAGCGTTGCATCCGCTGGGAAGTGATCAGCCGCCACCCGCCGCAAAGCCCGGCCTCGGCCTGGACCGGCACCGAGATCCGCTTCGCGCTGTCACGCCGGGCCAGCCCAGGTGCCTGGCGTGGGCTGCCGCATGAAGGCGAGCCGATGACCGTACTGGAGTTCCATCACCTGGGCTGGAATGGCGACAGCGAATACCTGGGCTTCTGCAGCCAAGCCTGGGCTGAAACCCTGGTGATGCTGCGCCGCTGGGCCGAGGCACGCGGCCCCACCCATCCCTGATAGCGAGGACTGCGCTGCAATGAAAAAGTGGATACCCGTCGCCCTTGTCGCGGTTCTGGTGCTGCTGGCCGCCTATGTCATCGGCGGCCCCTGGCTGGCGATACGCGGCATCAGCCAGGCCATCGAGCAGCGCGATACCGGCAAGCTCGCGCGCCATGTCGATTTCGCCGCGGTGCGGGTCGACATGAAGGCGCAGCTCAATGACTACGTGGTGCGCAAGGCCGGCAGCGACATGCAGTCCAGTCTGTTCGGGCAGGTGGCCCTGGGCGTGGCCGGCAATCTGGCCGGTGCCGGTGTGGATACCTTTGTCACCCCGCTGGGCATTGCCGCCATCCTGCAAGGTGACAGCCTGTGGAAGCGTGCCATCGGCGACACCGTCGGCGGTGACACTTGGGCGCCGCCCTCCCCGGCCAAACCCCTGGCCAATACCAGTGGGCGCTACGAATCGCTGTCCCGCTTCACCGCGACCACCCATCTGCAGGACGGTCGTGAAGTGGTGTTCGTGCTCAGCCGGCAAGGCCTGCGCTGGCGCCTGACCAGCATCCAGCTGCCCTTGGGACAGGCGCCGGGCTGACCGGCGCCTACGGCGTCAGGCAATCCTGCGCGGCGCTTCCTCGACCTCGCTGTCGGCCAGGAAGGCTTCCAGCGAATCATCCATCGCCTGCATCCACGGGGTGTGATGCAACGGCGCCAGCGTACCGGTCAGCACCGAGCGGTAGCTGTAGTTGCGATACCCCAGGATGTCCTCCTTCTTGTCGCGCTTCCACTGCTTGAACAGTGTGGCCACGGCCTCGACATTGAAATCCGGGTAGTCGGTGGCGTCCAGCAGATCGCGTACGTACTCGGTCTGGAAATCTATGTCCTGCTCGGCCGAGGTCGTTGCTTCCTCGCGCGCCAGCCATGCTTCGCTGTCGGCACGCATTGCCTCGGTCGTCGGCAGCGCCATCTTGCCGAGGATCACGTCGCGCGCATACCAGGCCTGCGCATCGAACATGTTGAAGGTGTAGTACTGGTCCTGCATGCCCAGGTAGATCAGCTTGGGGTTGTCGATCCAGAACACGCCCTTGTACAGATCACCCGGGTACAGCCGGTTGCGGGTGCGCAGGGTCAGCGCATCGGGCAGGAACGGGAAGTGATGCTGGTAGCCGGTGCACAGCACGATCGCATCTACGTCCTTGCTGCTGCCATCGATGAAGTGCGCGGTATTGCCCTCCACGCGCTGCAACAGCGGCTTTTCCTCGAATGCGGCCGGCCAGTCATAGCCGGTGGCGGCGCTGCGATAGCTGAAGGTCACCGACTTGGCGCCGTATTTGTAGCACTGCGTGCCGATATCCTCGGCCGAGTAACTGCTACCCACCAGAAGAAGGTCCTTGTCGGCGAACTCGCAGGCATCGCGGAAGTCATGCGCATGCAGCACACGCCCCGGGAAGCGATCCACGCCCTCGAAGAACGGCGCGTTCGGGGTGGAGAAATGGCCTGTGGCAACAATAACCCGATCAAACTCCTCGGTAACCAGCTCGTCCTTCTTCAGGTCGCGCACGGTGACGGTGAAGCGCTCGGTTTCCTCCGAGTAGTCCACCCACTGCACCGCCATGTTGAAGCGGATCTGCTCGCGTACGCCGCTTTTTTCAATGCGGCCCATGATGTAGTCGCGCAACACGGCGCGGGGCGGATAAGAGGCGATCGGGCGGCCAAAATGCTCTTCGAAACTGTAGTCGGCAAACTCCAGCGCTTCCTTCGGGCCGTTCGACCAGAGGTAGCGGTACATGCTGCCATGTACGGGTTCGCCATAAGCATCCAGCCCGGTACGCCATGTGTAGTTCCACATCCCGCCCAGATCGGATTGCTTTTCGAAGCAGACGATCTCTGGCACTTCAGCCCCACCTCGACGGGCGGATTCAAAGGCACGAAGTTGTGCCAGGCCACTGGGGCCGGCTCCAAGAATGGCGATACGCATGGTCATTCGGGTTGTTTCTCCTGTGTAGCTGCCAACGCGCGGACGCGACGGCACTGCGCAAGGGCGCGTTATGCACCGTGCAGGAGAGACAATGCGTCCAGTCCCGCGCGGCGCGCGAAACACCCGGCCGCCACGCAAGGCAGCGCGAAAGGGAATGGCAGGTACGTTGACGCTACCGGTCGGGGACAGGCCCCGCCCCTGGATCACCGGGTGGGTGCTGTGCGGGAGGGATCTGCTGTGTTCGTGCAGATCAGGCTGCGGCAGGATTGCCGTTGTGAAAGAAGTCCCGCAGATGCGGCCCCATCCTAACATGCGATGAACAACGCACCACAACCGGCCGGCCGCACCGTCCCCAGTCGAAGGTTCTACATGGCGGAGGCATCCAGGCCCCAGGCCCTGGCGATGAACGGCACGCTGCTGATGAACCAAGGGCGCGGCGGCTCACGCCGCTCTTGCCCTGCGGCTCAATCGGGGTTGGCGACACCGTGCGGCACATGCCCGGCGGTAACGTGCTGGCGCGCGCTGTCGATGTTGTGCTGCGAATCATCGAAGAAGATATCGGCGCCAAAGGCTTCCAGGAACGGGCCTTTGTGGCGGCCACCAAGGAACAGCGCCTCGTCCAATCGCACGCCCCACTCGCGCAGCGTGCGGATCACCCGTTCATGCGCCGGCGCGGAGCGCGCAGTGACAAGCGCGGTGCGGATGGGCGCCGATTCACCCGGTGGGAAGGCCGCCTGCAGGGCGTGCAGCGCCGACAGGAAATTGCGGAACGGGCCACCGCTGAGTGGTTCGTGTGCACGCTCGCGCTCGTGGCGGCCAAAGGCTTCCACGCCCTGTTCGCGCGAGATGCGCTCGCTCTCATCACCAAAGATCACCGCATCACCGTCAAAGGCAATACGCAGCTGGGTCTTGGAGCGGCCGGTATCGGTAGCCGCTGCCGAAGCGGCGGCCACCTCCTGTGCGCTCTGCGGCAGGATTGTGGCGGCAGCGATGCCATTGACCAAAGCGCGCCGCACCGAATCCGGGTTGGCCGACAGGAACAGATCGGTGCCGAACGGCTTCACATACGGCCAGGTTGGTTCACCGGCGGTGAAGGTGGCGCGCACGATATCCAGCCTGTAGTGCTGGATGGAGTTGAAGATGCGCAGGCCGGTATCGGCCGAATTGCGCGACAGCAGGATCACTTCCACGCGCGGCGTCTCCACCGGCGCTCCATCATTGAGTGCCAGCAGCTTGCGCACCACCGGGAAGGCAACGCCAGGCTTGAGCACATCGTCCTCGTGCGCGCGCTGGTAGGCGGCATAAGCCTCCAAGCCTTCGCGTTCGAACAGGGCGTGGCCTTCTTCGAGATCGAACAGTGCGCGCGAAGTAACCGCAACGGTAAGCAGCCGGGGAGTGTTGTCACCCATGGACGATGAACCCAATACGATCAAGGAACGGAACCCAGTCTACCCGGAAGCGCCGCGCTTCCATCAATCCCGAATCCCGCCATCCCCAATCTCTGCCCTCAAACCATGAACTGCTCGCTGAGCATGCGTTCTTCCAGGTTGTGCTCGGGGTCGAACAGCAGGGTCACCTGGCGCTCGCGCGATTCGCGGATGGTCACCTCCACCACGTCGCGGGTTTCATGCGAATCGGCGGTGACGCTGACCGGGCGCTTATAGGGATCGAGCACGCGGAAGCGCACTTCGGTCTCGGCCTTGAGGATGGCACCGCGCCAGCGACGTGGGCGATACGGGGCCAGCGGCGTCAGCGCGATGGTGTTCGAGCCCAGCGGCAGGATCGGGCCATGCGCGGAGTAGTTGTAGGCGGTGCTGCCGGCCGGCGTGGAGACCAGCACGCCATCGCAGATCAGTTCCTCCACCCGCTGCTGGCCGTTGAGGTCAATGCCGATATGCGCGGCCTGGCGGGTCTGGCGCAGCATTGACACGTCGTTATAGGCCAGCGACCCGGTGGTGGTGCCGGATTCGGTCAGCGCGATCATTTCCAGCGGGCGCAGGTGGGCCGGTTCAGCCAGCGCCAGACGCTGCAGCAGGTCGTCGTCGCGGTAGTGGTTCATCAGGAAGCCGACGGTGCCCAGCTTCATGCCGAACACCGGCTTGCCCTTGCTGCCATGGCGATGCAGGGTCTGCAGCATGAAACCGTCGCCGCCCAGCGGGCAGATCACATCGGCCTCTTCCGGGCTGTGGTCACCGTAACGGGCTGCCAGGGTGCTACGGGCCTGCTGCGCGGCCTCGACGGTACTGGCGAGGAAAGCAATTCGGGGGGACACGGGCGCGTCTTTCGGTTCGGCTTGGAGGGCGAGGATAACCCGCGGTTGTGCCGGCGGGTGCGTTTGTTGGGTTGGTAACTGATGGGTGGAGTAAGAGCTGCCCCCTCTCCCCAACCCCTCTCCCGCGAGGGGAGAGGGGCTAAAGCTGCAGTTGCGCAGGATGCTTGCGCTCACCGTGCACTAGCCCCTCTCCCCTCGCGGGAGAGGGGTTGGGGAGAGGGGGCAGCTCTTGATTTCACGCAAAAAAAAACGGGCCCCGAAGGGCCCGTTCTCCAAACCAAAACACCAGACGCTTTAAGCGCCGTGCGCCGCCAGCTGGCCCAGACGCTGCACCGCCACCGACACGGTCGGGTAGTCCAGCGTCTTCTGCTCGGCCAGCTCGGCCAGCATTGCCAGGGTGAAGCGCAGGCCGCTGTCATCACGGCCCAACCACGCCGCCACCTTGGCCTCGGCAGTTGCGCCCTTCATCGACAGCACCTGGCCGGTCAAGGCACGCTGATGCGCCGCCAGCTCGTCGCGCAGCACGCCACGGGCCACCGCATGCCAACGGCCGTTGACCTCCAGCGCGTCGATCTGCTCGAACAGCCACGGCATCTGCAGGGCTTCGCCCAGGCGGAAGTGGACCTTGGACACGTCCACCGGCTTGAGCTTGCGCGGACGCGCCAGTTCGATGATGTCGAACGCCGGCTCCAGGAACTGCAGTTCGGACAACTGCTGTGCCAGTGCCGCCGGCAAGCCCTTCTCCTTCCACGCCACAACGCTGGCCTCATAGGCCGGGCGCTGCGAATCCGGCAGCACGCCCGAAGCGACGCGGATGTCGTTGAACGGGCCCTGGTAGCGGTCCACCGCGGCAGTGATGCCCGGCATCGCGCCCGGACGGGTCAGCAGCCAACGCACGAACGAGCGCTGCAGCTTCCAGATCACTTCCAGCGCATCCACCTGCACCGCTTCCGGCAAGGTGCCGTCGAGCGCGTCGATCTGCGCCCACAGTGCACGTGCATCCAGCGTTTCACGGCTGATGGTGTAGGCCTTGGCAACCTCGGCCACGGTGCGGCCGGTGTCTTCCTGCATGCGCATCAGGAAGGTGGCGCCCATGCGGTTGATGGTCTGGTTGGTCACCGCCGTGGCGATGATTTCGCGCTTCAGACGGTGACGCTCCATCGCGTCGGCGTACTTCTTCTGCAGCGGCTGCGGGAAGTAACGCAGCAGCTCCTTGGACAGGTACGGATCTTCCGGAATGTCCGACTCCAGCAGTTGCTGGAAGGCGACGATCTTGGAGTACGACAGCAGCACCGCCAGTTCCGGACGGGTCAGGCCCTGGCCACGCAGCTTGCGCGCCGACAGCTCTGCGTCGGACGGCAGGAACTCGATCTGGCGATCCAGCAGGCCCTGCTTCTCCAACGTGCGGATGAAGTGCTGCTTGGAACCCAGGCGCTTGCTGCTCATCCGCTCCATCAGACTCAGTGCCTGGTTCTGGCGGTAGTTGTCCATCAGCACCAGCTCACCCACCTCGCCGGTCATCGAGGCCAGCAGCTTGTTGCGCTGGTCCACGGTGAGCTTCTTGGCGCGCACCACGTCGTTGAGCAGGATCTTGATGTTGACTTCGTGGTCGGAGGTATCCACACCGGCCGAGTTGTCGATGAAGTCGGTGTTGAGCAGCACGCCAACCTGTGCGGCCTCGATGCGGCCGAGCTGGGTCATGCCCAGGTTGCCGCCCTCGCCCACGATCTTGCAGCGCAGCTCGCCACCGTTGACGCGCAGACCGTTGTTGGCTCGGTCGCCGACATCGGCATTGCTCTCGGTTGCCGACTTGACGTAGGTGCCGATACCGCCGTTCCACAGCAGGTCAACTGGTGCCTTCAGCGCGGCATTGATCAGGTCGGTCGGGTTCATTGCCTTGATGCTGGCGTCGATGCCCAGTGCCTCACGCACTTCCGGGGTGATCTCGATCGACTTGAGCGAACGCGGGTAGATGCCGCCGCCCTTGCTGATCAGCTTGCTGTCGTAGTCCGCCCAGCTCGAACGCGGCACCTTGAACATGCGCGCACGTTCCTTGAACGAGCTGGCCGCCGTCGGGTTCGGATCGAGGAAGATGTGGCGGTGATCGAAGGCGCAGACCAGGCGGATGTGCTCGGACAGCAGCATGCCGTTGCCGAACACGTCGCCGGACATGTCGCCGACGCCGACCACGGTGAAGTCCTGCTTCTGGCAGTCACGGCCCAGCGCACGGAAATGGCGCTTGACCGACTCCCACGCACCACGCGCGGTGATGCCCATGCCCTTGTGGTCGTAACCCACCGAACCACCAGAGGCGAACGCGTCGTCCAGCCAGAAACCGTGCGCGCGGGCGATGCCGTTGGCGGTGTCGGAGAACGTGGCGGTGCCCTTGTCGGCAGCCACGACCAGGTAGGGATCGTCCATGTCATGACGCACCACGCCCTGCGGCGGCACGATCTTGTTGTTGACGATGTTGTCGGTGATGTCGAGCAGGCCGTTGATGAAGCGCTTGTAGCAGGCCACGCCCTCGGCGAACCACGCGTCACGGTCAACCGACGGATCCGGCAGCTGCTTGGCGAAGAAACCGCCCTTGGAGCCGACCGGCACGATCACGGTGTTCTTCACCATCTGCGCCTTGACCAGGCCCAGCACTTCGGTGCGGAAGTCTTCGCGACGGTCCGACCAGCGCAGGCCACCACGGGCCACCGGGCCGAAGCGCAGGTGGGTACCTTCCACGCGCGGGCCGCACACGAAGATCTCGCGGTACGGGCGCGGCTTGGGCAGGTCCGGCACCTTGGCGGCATCGAACTTGAAGCTGATGTAGTCGGCCGGGCCGCCATCGGCGCGCACGCCGTCCTTGCGGACCAGGTAGTAGCTGGTACGCAGGGTGGCTTCGATCACGCCGATGAAGCTGCGCAGGATGCGGTCTTCGTCCAGGCTGGACACGCCGTCCAGCAGCTTGACCAGCACCTCGTGCACCAGCGCCATGCGCGCATTGCGGTCGCTCTTGCGCGCCTTGACCACGCCCTCGAGCAGCTTGAGGGTGGCAGCATCGTCACCGGCCAGCAGCTTGAACTGGGCCAGCTGTGCATCCAGCACCGCCTTGTCGCTTGCCGGGGTCGGCTCGAAGCGGGCTTCGAACAGCTCCACGATAAGGCGCGCCAGCAGCGGGTAGCGGTTGAAGGTGCCTTCCACATAGGCCTGCGAGAACGGCACGCCGATCTGCAGCAGGTACTTGCAGTAGCCACGCAGCATCGACACCTGGCGCCAGTCCAGGCCGGCGCCCAGCACCAGGCGGTTGAAGCCGTCGTTCTCGGCATCGCCGTGCCAGACGCGTGCGAAGGCGTCGCTGAAGGCGGCATTGGCATTGGCCGGGTCGATCGTGCCGATGGCCGACTCGACTTCGAAGTCCTGCACATACACCGGTGCATCGTCGACCATCAGCTTGTACGGGCGCTCCGCCATCACGCGCAGGCCCATGTTTTCCATCATCGGCAGCACGTCGGACAGCGGGATGTCCTTGAGCTGGCGGTACAGCTTCAGGCGCAGGCCGTCGACGTCGTCACGGCGGGTGGCCTGCAGGCTCAGGCGCAGATCGTCCGGACCGGTCAAGGCGTCCAGCTGGGCCACGTCGGCCGCAGCGATTTCAGCGCTGGAGTCTTCGATATAACCTGCCGGCAGGGCCTTGCCGATACGCGAGGCAATGCGCAGGCCTTCGCCTTCGCCGTGGCTGCCGACCAGCGCTTCGCGCAGATCGTCCTGCCAGTTGCGCAGCACGTGGGCCAAACGCTTCTCCATCCCTTCCACATCCAACTCCAGGCTCTGACCGGCCTTGGGGCGCACGATCAGGTGCACCTGGGCCAGCGGCGAGTCGCCCAGCACCACGCTGGAATCGACGTATTCGCCCTGCAGGGCGTCCTTCAGCATGCTTTCCACGCGCAGGCGCACGTCGGTGTTGAAGCGCTCGCGCGGCAGGAACACCAGCGCCGAGATGAAGCGGCTGAACTTGTCGCGGCGCAGGAACAGGCGGCTACGCACGCGCTCCTGCAGGCCCAGCACGCCCATGGCGGTGCGGAACAGCTCGTCCTCGCTGGACTGGAACAGCTCTTCGCGCGGCAGCGACTCCAGGATGTGGCGCAGTGCCTTGCCGCTGTGGCTGGACAGGCTCAGGCCCGAACGCGCCATCACGTTTTCATAGCGCTGGCGCACCAGCGGGATTTCCCACGGGCGGCGGTTGTAGGCGCTGGAGGTGAACAGGCCGAGGAAGCGCTGCTCGCCGATGATCTTGCCCTTGGCGTCGAATTCCAGCACGCCGATGTAGTCCATGTAGCCGCCGCGGTGGATATGCGAGCGGGCATTGGTCTTGGTCAGGATCAGCGCATCGTGCAGGCTGCTGGTGGCATTCAGGCCTTCGGCCGCCAGGCCCTTGACCGGGCGCGCGACCATGGTGTCCTTGCCGCGCATCAGGCCCAGGCCGGTGCCATTCTGGGCCACCAGCACTTCTTCCTTGCCCTTCTTCTCCACCTTGTATTCGCGGTAGCCGAAGAAAGTGAAATGGTTGTCGGCGGCCCAGCGCAGGAACTCCTGCGCCTCGGCGCGCGAGGCCTTGCTTACCGGCAGGGTGCGCTTGCCCAGGTCGTCGGCCAGCGCCAATGCCTTGTCGGTCATCGGCTGCCAGTCATTGACGATGGCGCGCACGTCATCCAATGCGGCGGTCACGCGCTTGGCAACCGCGTCCAGCGCATCGGCCGGCTGGCGATCGATCTCCAGCAGCATCACCGATTCCAGCTTGCCCTCGCCCACGCCGTTGAGCTTGCCGGCCTTGTCACGGCCAATGCTGATCACCGGATGGCCCAGCACATGCACGCCGATGCCCTGCTCGGCCAGCGCCAACGTTACCGTGTCCACCAGGAACGGCATGTCGTCGTTGACGATCTGCAGCACGGTGTGGGCCGATTCCCAGCCATCGGCCTTCAGCGTCGGGTTGAACACCCGCACATTGGCCTTGCCCGGCTTGCGGCTGCGGGCGAACTCCAGCATGCCGGCGGCCAGCACCGCCCAGTCATCGGCCGAGTGCAGGGTGAACTCGTCGGCCTCCATGCGCTTGTAGAACGCCATAGCAAACGCCACTGCCTGCGCTTGCGCGGCCGCAGCGGGATAACGCTTCCGCAAGGCTGCAAATACCGGTTCTAGCGAGAGGCCGGCGTCTGCTTTGTTCTGCTTCACAGCCGGTTTGGATTTCGTCTTTACGGACTTGGCAGCACTGTTTTGCGATTTCATGGCAGAGCTTTGGGTGTTGCTCGGTTGGAGAAACCGCAATTGTATCGTCGGCAACAAAAAGAACCTTGCTGCAGGGCCGCATTTATTGCGCTGAAGTGAGCAGAAAACTCCGCGCGAACTGCGCGTTTCGGCATGGTCTGGCAGCGCAGCATGTCTGCCACCTGAATCTCGCTTGCTCACCAGGCAGCACACCGCACACTGAAAGCAGAATTACGTTGCAGATATTCTGAACTGGACGGTATAGTCCACCGCTTATGTCCACGCCCCCTGCCCCCACTGCCGTCCGTGACATCCGTGACGAACGCGTGTTCGAAGCCGTGCGGGAGTTGCTGGCAACCCAGGGCATGCGGCTGAGCATGGACGCGGTGGCCGCGCGCGCCGGCTGCTCCAAGCAGACGCTGTACAGCCGCTACGGCAACAAGCGCGAGCTATTGAGCCAGGCCATGCAGCTGCATGTCAGTGCCGCCACCGAGGGACTCAACACCTGCCCGCAACAAAGCCTGCGTACCATCCTGCTGGAGTTCGCCACCAGCTACCTGGAGCAACGCAACCGTCCCCACGCCCGCCGCACCTCGCAGCTGATCGCCGCCAGCGCGCATGAATTCCGTGATGAAGCGCGCTTCATCTATACCGGCAGCGGTGAAGCCATGCGCAATCACGTAGCTGAATGGATGCAGACCGAAATATCCCGCGGGCGCCTGACCCATGACGACCCGCATTTCATGGCCGAGCTGCTAATAAGCATGATTGCGGGCCAGGATTTCGAACGCCAGCGCTTCCACGCAGTCCACCGCGACGACCCCGGACAACGGCGTCGCTGGGCCGAGTTTGCCGTTGACGGTTTTTTGCGCGCCTTTGCGTCTGACCGCGCAGCCCACGCACCCACAGATAAAAACAACACCCGGAGTTTCTCCTGATGACTGCCTCACTCCGTCTCTTCGCGTTGGCCTGCGCCGCGATACTGACCCTCTCCGCCTGCAAGAAAGCCGAGCAACAGGCTGCACCGCCACCGCCGGAAGTAGGCGTGGTCGATGCCAAGCCGCAGACCCTGCCCCTGCAGCGCGAGCTGGTCGGCCGGCTGTCGCCGTACCGCTCGGCCGACGTCCGCGCCCGTGTGGCCGGCGTGCTGCAGAAGCGCGTCTACGAAGAAGGCAGCACGGTCAAGGAAGGCCAGGTGCTGTTCCTGATCGACCCGGCGCCGCTGCAGGCCTCGCTGTCGTCGGCCGAGGCCGCACTGGCATCGGCCCGCGCCAGCTATGCCAATGCCCGAGCCACCGCCAACCGCGCGCGTTCGCTGGCCCCGCAGAACTATGTCTCCAAGTCGGACCTGGACAATGCCGAGGCCACCGAGCGCTCAGCCGCCGCCGCCGTGCAGCAGGCCCAGGCCGCCGTCGCCACCGCCCGCATCAACCTGGGCTACGCCCGCGTGACCGCGCCCATCGCCGGCCAGGCCGGCAAGCAGCAGGTCACCGAAGGCGCCCTGGTCGGCCAGGGTGATGTCACCTTGCTGACCACGGTGGACCAGATCGATCCGCTGTACGTGAACTTCTCGATGACCGCCGATGAGCTGAGCGCACTGCGCGCGGCACAGGACAAGGGCGCGGTGGCACTGGCCGGTGACGGCAAGACCACGGTGCAGGTCAACCTGCCCGACGGCACCCCGTACGCGCAGGAAGGCACGCTGGACTTCTCCTCGACCACCGTCGACCCGGCCACCGGCACGGTATCGCTGCGCGCGCAGCTGCCCAACCCCAACCACATCCTGCTGCCGGGCTCCTTTGTCAGCTTCAAGGCCAACCTGGGCGAGCGCAACAACGCCTTCCTGCTGCCGCAGCAAGCCGTGCAGCGCGACACCCAGGGCGGTTACGTGCTGGTGGTGGGCAAGGACGGCAAGGTCGTCCGCAAGAACGTCAACCTGGACAACCAGCAGGGCGGCAACTGGCTGATCTCCTCCGGCCTGGCCGCAGGCGACCAGGTCATCGTGTCCGGCGTGCAGAAGGTCAAGGAAGGCGCGCCCGCCACCGCCAAGCCGTGGCAGCCCGACGCCGCCAAGCCGGCCGCCGCCCCGGCTGCACCGGCGCCGGCAAAGAAGGACTAACGGGACCCCGTCATGCCTAAATTTTTCATCGAACATCCCGTCTTCGCCTGGGTGGTGGCCATCCTGATCTCGCTTGGCGGCGTGATCTCGATCCTCAACCTGGGCGTGGAGTCCTACCCCAGCGTGGCACCACCGCAGGTGACCGTCACCGCCAACTACCCGGGTGCCAGTGCGTCCACCGCGGAAAAATCCGTCACCCAGGTGATCGAGCAGCAGCTGACCGGCATCGACAACCTGATGTACTTCAGTTCGTCGTCTTCTTCCACCGGCCGCGTCACCATCACCCTGACCTTCGACAGCGGCACCGATGCCGATATCGCCCAGGTGCAGGTGCAGAACAAGGTGTCGCTGGCCACCCCGCGCCTGCCTTCGGAAGTGACCAAACAGGGTGTGGTGGTGGCCAAGGCCAACGCCGGCTTCCTGATGGCCATCGGCGTGCGTTCGGACGATGGCACGGTTGACCGTGACGCGCTGAACGACATCGTCGGTGCGCGCGTGCTGGAACAGATCTCGCGCGTCCCCGGCGTCGGCAGCACCCAGCAGTTCGGCTCCGAATACGCCATGCGCATCTGGCTGAACCCGGAAAAGCTGCAGGGTTACCACCTGTCGCCGACCGAGGTGTACAACGCCATCGGCACCCAGAACCTGCAGTTTGCCGCCGGCTCGGTGGGCGGCGACCCGGCCCCGAACGGCCAGGCCTTCACCGCCACGGTCGCTGCCGAAGGCCGCTACAGCTCGCCGGAGGAGTTCGAGAACACCATCCTGCGGGCCAACAGCGATGGCAGCGTGGTCAAGCTCAAGGACGTGGCACGGGTGTCTTTCGGTGCCAGCAACTACGGCTTTGACACCAAGTACAACGGCAAGCCGGTGGCTGCATTCGCCATCCAGCTGCTGCCCGGCGCCAATGCGCTGGACGTGTCCGAAGCCGTGCGCGCCAAGATGGACGAGCTGGCCCCCAGCTTCCCGCCAGGCGTGAGCTGGTTCACCCCCTATGACAGCACCACCTTCGTCACCATCTCCATCGAGGAAGTGATCCACACCCTGGTGGAAGCCATCATCCTGGTGTTCCTGGTGATGCTGATCTTCCTGCAGAACTTCCGCGCGACGATCATCCCCACCCTGGTCATCCCGGTGGCCCTGCTCGGCACCTTCATGGGCATGCTGGCGATCGGCTTCACCATCAACCAGCTGACCCTGTTCGCGATGGTGCTGGCAATCGGCATCGTGGTCGATGACGCCATCGTCGTCATCGAAAACGTCGAGCGCATCATGAGCGAGGAGAAGCTCGACCCCAAGCCGGCCACGCAGAAGGCGATGAGCCAGATCACCGGCGCGGTGGTGGCCATCACCGTGGTGCTGGCGGCGGTGTTCATCCCGTCCGCACTGCAGCCCGGCGCTTCGGGCGAGATCTACAAGCAGTTCGCCCTGACCATCGCCATGGCGATGGCGTTCTCGGCCCTGCTGGCACTGACCTTCACCCCGGCGCTGTGCGCGGCCTTCCTCAAGCCCACCCACAACGACCACCCGAACTGGGTCTACCGCACCTTCAACAAGTACTACGGCAAGCTGGAGAAGAGCTATGTCGGCACCGTGGGTGGCGTCATCAAGCACTCGCCGCGCTGGCTGATGGTGTTCGCCCTGCTGCTGGTGCTGTGTGGCTTCCTGTTCACCCGCCTGCCAGGCAGCTTCCTGCCGGAAGAAGACCAGGGCTATGCACTGGCCATCGTGCAGCTGCCGCCCGGCGCGACCAAGGGCCGTACCAGCGCCGTGTTCGACCAGATGCTGGGCATGCTGCAGAAGGATGACTCGTTCGAAGGCATGATGCAGATCACCGGCTTCAGCTTCCTGGGTGCCGGTGAAAACGTCGGCATGGCTTTCGTCCGGCTCAAGGACTGGGCGGATCGCAACGAGACCGCGCCTGAGTTCATCCAGAAAATGAACAAGCAGGCCTACGGCATCAAGGATGCGCAGATCTTCTTCGTCAACCTGCCCACCGTGCAGGGCCTGGGCCAGTTCGGCGGCTTCGACATGTGGCTGCAGGACCGCGCCGGCGCCGGCCAGGATGCGCTGATGAACGCGCGTAACACCCTGCTGGGTGCAGCCTCGCAGGACCAGTCGCTGGTCGGCGTGCGCCCCAACACGCTGGAGAACGCACCGCAGCTGCAGTTGAAGGTTGACCGCGTGCAGGCCCAGGCCATGGGCGTGTCGGTCAATGATGTCTACACCGCCATCCAGATGATGCTGGCACCGGTGTACGTCAACGACTTCTTCTACGGCGGCCGTATCAAGCGCGTCAACATGCAGGCCGATGCGGCTTACCGCACCGGGCCGGAATCGCTGAACAGCTATTTCGTGCCCAGTTCGCTGAGCAAGGACGCCACCGGCCAGCCGGCGATGATCCCGCTCAGCGCGGTGGTCAAGTCGGAATGGATCTATGCCCCGCCGGCATTGAACCGCTACAACGGCTATTCGGCGGTCAACATCGTCGGTGCTCCGGCCCCGGGCGGCAGCTCCGGCCAGGCCATGAGCACGATGGAACGACTGGTGCATGACGACCTGCCGGCGGGCTTCGGCTTCGACTGGTCGGGCATGTCCTACCAGGAAATCCTCGCCGGCAACGCCGCCACCCTGCTGATGGTGCTGTCGATCGTGGTGGTGTTCCTGTGCCTGGCGGCACTGTACGAGAGCTGGTCGATCCCGGTGGCGGTGCTGCTGGTGGTGCCGGTCGGCATCCTCGGCGCGGTGGTGTTCTCGCTGCTGCGCGGCCTGCCGAACGATCTGTATTTCAAGATCGGCATGGTGACGGTGATCGGCCTGGCGGCGAAGAACGCGATCCTGATCGTGGAGTTCGCGGTGGAACAGCGTGCGGCCGGCAAGACCCTGCGCGAAGCCACCATCGAAGCGGCGCACCTGCGTTTCCGCCCGATCCTGATGACCTCGTTCGCCTTCATCCTGGGCGTGCTGCCGATGGCCATCTCCACCGGTGCCGGTGCCAACGCCCGCCACTCGCTGGGTACCGGCGTGATCGGCGGCATGTTGTTCGCCACGGTGATCGGCGTGCTGTTGATCCCGCTGTTCTTCGTGACCGTACGCCGCGTGCTGGGTGACAAACTGGACGAGCAGTCCAAGGAATACATCGCACAGCACAAGGTGCATGCGATCCAGAAGGACCGCTGATACGAAAAGCCCCGGCAATGCCGGGGCTTTTTTTGGGGCTTTGTGTAGTGCCGAGCCATGCTCGGCAATGGGCATTACCGGTAAAGCTCCTGCCGAGCATGGCTCGGCACTACATGAGGGGCCTTGCCTGGCAATACAGTGCGCTTAGCGCACGCCGGTTTCGTTGCGCGCAATCACCAGGCGCTGGATCTCCGAGGTACCTTCGTAGATCTCGGTGATCTTGGCATCGCGGAAATAGCGCTCCAGCGGCATCTCCTTGGAGTAGCCCATACCCCCATGGATCTGCACTGCCTGGTGGGCGATCCACATCGCCGCTTCCGACGCGCTCAGCTTGGCCACCGCGGCCTCGGTGGAGAACCGCTTGCCCTGGGCCTTGGTCCAGGCCGCACGCAGGGTCAGCAGCAGGGCGGCGTCCAGCTTGCACTTCATGTCGGCGATCTTGGCCTGGATCATCTGGAAGCTGCCGATCGGCGCACCGAACGACTTGCGCTCACGCACGTATTCCAGTGATGCCTCATAGGCCGCCCGGGCAATACCCACCGCCTGCGAGGCGATGCCGATGCGGCCCGAATCCAGCAGGCTCATCGCGATCTTGAAGCCCTCGCCCTCGTTGCCGATCACGTCCTCGGCCGCCGCCACATAGTCCTGGAACTCGATCTCGCAGGTGGCTGATGCGCGCACACCCAGCTTGGGCTCGGTCTTGCCACGGCCGAAGCCCGGCTTCTGCGTGTCGATCATGAAGGCGGTGATGCCGCGCGAGCCCTTTTCCGGATCGGTCATCGCGAACAGCACGATGTAACGCGCCACCGGGCCAGAGGTGATCCAGCTTTTCTGGCCGTTGATCACGAACGAACCATCGGCCTGCTTGACCGCGCGGCAGCGCATGGCGGTGGCATCGGAACCGGACTGCGACTCGGTCAACGCGAACGCACCGATCTCGCGGCCTTCGGCAATCGCGCGCACATAGGTCTGCTTCTGCGCCTCGGTGCCGTAACCGAGCACCGCATTGCAGAACAGCGAGTTGTTGACCGACATGATGGTGGCGTGCGCCGCATCGGCCGCCGATACCTCGATGATGGCCAGCACGCTGGAGATCGGGTCCATGCCCGAGCCGCCGTACTCCACCGGCACTTCGATGCCCATCAGGCCGTTTTCGCCCAGCAGGCGGATGTTCTCCAAGGGGTACTCGCCGGTGGCATCGAAATGCTCGGCGCTGGGGGCAATCTTCTCTTTGGCGATACGACGCGCGACATCCTGCAGCATCAGCTGCTCGTCGGAATAACTGAAATCCACAACACCCCTCCCAGGGTCTGATCAAGTTGCGATTGTAACCATCGCAGCCCCGTTCAGCCTATGCATCGCCTTGACCGAAACCGGCAACAAAGCGAAAATATCTCTATATCGCGATAGGTAGATATTTATGGATCTGGAAGACTGGTCAACCCGTCTGAAAGTGTTCGCCGATGCAACGCGTGTGCGCTTGCTGACCCTGCTGGAACAGGAAGAACTGACCGTGGCCGAGCTGTCGGCCATCACCACGCTGGCGCAGCCGCGTGTCTCCACCCACCTGGCACGGCTCAAGGAAGCTGGCCTGGTCCGCGATCGCCGCGCCGGCGTCTCGGCATATTACCGTTTCGACGAGGCGGCCTTGGACCCCGCGCAGCGTGCATTGTGGCATGCCCTGAGCACCGGCAGCGACGATCCGCTGCTGCGCCAGGACGCCGAGCGCGTGCCGGCGGTATTGGCCATGCGTGCGGCCGACCAGAACTGGGCCGACAGCGTCGCCGGTGACATGGAGCGCCATTATTCGCCGGGCCGCACCTGGGAAGCGATGGCGCGCAGCGCGCTGCCGCTGCTGGAAACCGGCGACGTGCTGGACATCGCCTCCGGTGACGGTGTGCTGGCCGAGCTGTTGGCCCCGCATGCACAGCGCTATGTCTGCATTGACACCAGCGCCCGCGTGGTGGCCGCCGCCAGCGAGCGCCTGCGCAAGCTGCCCAATGTGGAAGTGCTGGAAGGCGACATGCACAAGCTGCCGTTCGCCGATGCCAGCTTCGACCTGGTAGTGCTGATGCACGCCCTCACCTACGCCAGCCAGCCGGCCAAGGCCGTGGCCGAGTGCGCACGCGTGCTGCGCCCGCAGGGCCGGCTGATGCTGTGCAGCCTGGCCCGCCATGAACACAAGGTCGCGGTCGAGGCCTATGGCCACGTCAACCTGGGCTTCACCGGCAAGGAGCTGCGCAAGTTCGTCGAGAAGGCCGGCCTGGAAGTCTCCAGCCTGGAGACCGTCACCCGCGAAAAGCGCCCGCCGCACTTCGAAGTGATCTCCCTGATCGCCCACCAACCCTGATCCACCTCTTCGGCCCGCCCTATGCAAGCCCTCCCCTGGCTACACCCCGATCGCGTCGGCAAGCTGCATGACGCCCTCGCCCAGCGCATCCTCATCATCGATGGCGCGATGGGCACCATGATCCAGCGCCATCGCCTGGAAGAAGGCGACTATCGGGGCGAGCGCTTCGTCGACGGGTTCGACAGCCAGCACGTGCATGGGCCCTCCTGCGGGCATGACCTGAAGGGCAACAACGATCTGTTGTTGCTGACCCGTCCCGACGTCATCGCCGGCATCCACACCGCCTACCTGCAGGCCGGTGCCGACCTGGTCGAAACCAATACCTTCAACGCCACCTCGGTCAGCCAGGCCGACTATCACCTGGAACACCTGGTCTACGAGTTGAACAAGGCCGGCGCCCAGGTCGCGCGCCAGTGCTGTGACGCGGTGGAGGCGACCACGCCGGACAAGCCGCGCTTCGTGATCGGCGTGCTGGGCCCGACCAGCCGCACCGCATCGATCAGCCCGGACGTGAACGATCCCGGCTTCCGCAACACCAGCTTCGACGCGCTGCGCGCGACCTACCGCGAGGCCATTGAAGGCCTGATCGATGGCGGTGCCGATACCTTGATGGTGGAAACCATCTTCGACACGCTCAATGCCAAGGCCGCGCTGTTCGCGATCGAGGAAGTCTTCGATGCACGCGGCGGGCGCCTGCCGATCATGATCTCCGGCACCATTACCGATGCCTCCGGCCGCACCCTGTCCGGGCAGACCGCCGAAGCCTTCTATGCCTCGGTCTCGCACAGCCAGCCGCTGTCCATCGGCTTCAACTGCGCGCTGGGTGCCACCGACATGCGGCCGCATGTGGAAACCCTGTCACAGGTCTCCAGCGGCTACGTCAGCGCCCACCCCAATGCCGGCCTGCCAAACGCCTTTGGCGAGTACGACGAGACGCCCGAGGAAATGGCAGCCACGCTGAAGGAGTTCGCCCAATCCGGGCTGTTGAACCTGGTGGGCGGTTGCTGCGGCACTTCGCCCGATCACATCCGTGCCATTGCCGAAGCCGTTGCGGGCTTGCCGCCGCGTGCGTTGCCACTGGCTGCAGACAAGGCCGCATGAGGATTCAGCGATGAAAAAGATCCTGCTGGTCGGTGCCAGTGGCACCCTGGGCTCGGCGGTTGCACAGCATCTGCGGCAACAGCATCAGGTCATCACCGCATCGCGCTCGGACCCGCTGCACAGCGTCGATCTGGGCAGCGATGACAGCGTGATTGCGCTGCTGCAGGCAGTCGGCACAATCGATGCCATCGTCGCCACCACCGGCAGCGTCCACTTCGGGCCACTGCCGGAAATGAGCACGGCACAGTTCGCACAAGGGTTGCATGACAAGCTGCTGGGCCAGGTGCGTCTGGCCTTGCTCGGCCAGCACCATCTGCGTGACGGTGGCAGCATCACCTTGACCACCGGCATCCTCACCGAACAACCCATCGCCCAAGGTGCCAACGCCACCAGCGTCAATGCCGCCATCGAAGGCTTCGTCCGCGCTGCCGCCCTCGAATTGCCGCGCGGCCTTCGCATCAACGCGGTAAGCCCCAGCGTGCTGAGCGAAGCGCTCGATGCCTACGGCGACTTCTTCCCCGGCTTTGAACCGGTTTCCGCCGCCCGCGCAGCACTGGCCTACCAGCGCAGCATCGACGGCATCGCCAATGGACAGGTTTTCAAGGTCTGGTAATGAGCAACGACACCGCAACCCACTACACCCGCCTGTCCGGCCTGGAACCGCTGGTCATCACCCCCGACCTGTTGTTCATCAACGTCGGCGAGCGTACCAACGTTACCGGCAGCGCGCAGTTCCGCAAGCTGATCAAGGAAGAGCGTTACGAGGAAGCCGTGGACGTCGCCCGCCAGCAGGTGGCCAGTGGCGCGCAGATCCTCGACGTCAACATGGATGAAGGCCTGATCGATTCGGAGAAAGCGATGACCCGCTTCCTCAATCTGATCATGTCCGAGCCGGACATCGCGCGTATCCCGGTGATGGTCGACTCGTCCAAGTGGAGCGTGATCGAAGCCGGCCTGAAGTGCCTGCAGGGCAAGAGCGTGGTCAACTCGATCTCGCTGAAGGAAGGCGAAGCCGCCTTCATCGAGCACGCCCGGCTGGTGCGCCGCTACGGCGCCGCCGCGGTGGTGATGGCCTTCGACGAAGTGGGCCAGGCCGATACCTGCGAGCGCAAGGTGGAGATCTGCACCCGCGCCTACCGCATCCTCACCGAAGAAGTGGGCTTCCCGCCGGAAGACATCATCTTCGATCCCAACATTTTTGCCGTGGCCACCGGCATCGAGGAACACGACAACTACGCGGTGGACTTCATCGAGGCCACCCGCATCATCAAGCGCACCCTGCCGCACTGCCATGTGTCCGGCGGCGTGTCGAACGTGTCGTTCTCGTTCCGTGGCAACGAGACCGTTCGCCAGGCCATCCACTCGGTGTTCCTGTACCACGCCATCAAGGCCGGCATGGACATGGGCATCGTCAACGCCGGCGCCATGCCGATCTATGACCAGCTGGATCCGGAGCTGCGCGAGCGCGTGGAGGACGTGATCCTCAACCGCCGTGCCGACGGCACCGAGCGCCTGCTGGAGATCGCCGAACGCTACAAGGGCAAGAAGGGCGAGAAGAAGGTCGAAGACCTGGCCTGGCGCGAGCGCCCGGTGCGCGACCGTCTGGCCCATGCACTCGTGCAGGGCCTGGATGCCTGGGTGGAGGAAGACACCGAGGAAGCCCGGCAGCAGGCGGCGCGTCCGCTGGACGTGATCGAAGGCGCGCTGATGGACGGCATGAACGTGGTCGGCGACCTGTTTGGTGCCGGCAAGATGTTCCTGCCGCAGGTGGTGAAATCCGCGCGCGTGATGAAGAAGGCCGTGGCCTACCTGCTGCCCTTCATCGAGGAAGAGAAGGCACGCACCGGCGATGTCGGCAAGTCCAACGGCAAGATCATCATGGCTACGGTCAAGGGTGACGTGCATGACATCGGCAAGAACATCGTCGGCGTGGTACTTGCCTGCAATAATTTCGAAGTGGTCGACCTTGGCGTGATGGTGCCGGCGCAGAAGATCCTGGACGCCGCCCGCGCCGAGAACGCCGACATCATCGGCCTGTCCGGCCTGATCACGCCGTCGCTGGAAGAAATGAGCCACGTCGCCAGGGAAATGCAGCGGCAGGGCTTCGAGATGCCGCTGATGATCGGCGGTGCCACCACGTCGCGCGCACACACCGCCCTGAAGATCGATCCGTTCTACAGCGCCCCCACGGTGTGGGTGAAGGATGCCTCGCGTGCGGTAGGTGTTGCGCAGTCGCTGATCTCGCGCGAGTTGCGCGACAGCTTTGTCGCAGCCAACGACGCCGACTACGCCGATATCCGCCAACGCCACCGCAACCGTGGCGACGCCAAACGCCTGGTATCGCTGGAGCATGCACGCGGCCAGCGTTTCACCTGCGACTGGAGCCAGTACACCCCGCCGACCCCGAACCAGCCGGGCGTGCATGTCTTTGATAACTATCCGTTGGAAGACCTGCTGCCGGTGATCGACTGGACGCCGTTCTTCCAGGCCTGGGAACTGGCGGGCAAGTACCCGGCCATCCTGACTGACGAGATCGTGGGTCCGCAGGCCAGTGATCTGTTCGCCGATGCGCAGGCGATGTTGAAGCGGATCGTGGATGAGAAGTGGCTGACGGCGCGGGCCGTATTTGGGATCTGGCCGGCGAATAGTGATGGCGACGATGTACTGGTATCCCTTCTCCCACCGGGAGAAGGTGCCCGAAGGGCGGATGAGGGCGCGGCATGCCAACCATCTCTCAACCCTCGTACCCTCACCCCAACCCCCGCTCCGCGCCCCGGCCCTTGCGCTGGCGCAAGGGCGTTCGAGGAGCAGCGAACCAATGGTTCGCCAGCTGCCCCTCTCACCCCGGAGGGAGAGGGGCTTGAGCAAGAAACCCTCCACTTCCTCCGCCAACAAGTCGACAAGCCGGCCGAGCGCCCGGACTTCTGCCTGGCCGATTTCATCGCGCCCGCAGACAGCGGCAAGCAGGACTGGATCGGCGCCTTCGCGGTTACCGCCGGCATCGGCATCGATGAACACGTTGCCCGTTTCGAAGCCGACCACGACGACTACAACGCCATCCTGCTCAAGGCCCTGGCCGACCGCCTGGCCGAAGCCCTGGCCGAGCGCCTGCACCAGCGCGTACGCACCGAATTCTGGGGCTATGCCAAGGACGAGCAGCTCGACAACGAGGCCTTGATCGCCGAGAAGTACAGCGGCATCCGCCCAGCCCCAGGCTACCCCGCCTGCCCCGAGCACAGCGAGAAGCAGACCCTGTTCCAACTGCTCGACGCCGAGGGCATTGGCATGTCGCTGACCGAAAGTTTCGCCATGCTGCCCACCGCCGCGGTATCCGGTTATTACTTCAGCCACCCGCAGAGCCAGTACTTCGTGGTCGGCCGGGTGTCGCGCGAACAGGTCACCGATTACGCCAGGCGCAAGGGCGTGGAGCGCGCGCAGGTGGAGCGCTGGCTGGCCTCCAACCTGGACTACGATCCGGAATGATCCGCCGCTGCCAGCGTGCACAGGCGCGCTGGCAGCCACTATCCTGCAGCCATCCTCCCAGGCGCCCTGCCCCATGCAAAGCCGCAATGCCGAGCTGATCCGCAAGCACGCCGCGCCCGGCCGCATCGGCCTGTGCGGCACCGACGACTGGGTGGGCAAGGCCATCCGCAAGGCACAGGCGCCGCTTACCCAGGATGGCCATCGCAGCCTGTGGTCGCATGCCTTCCTGTTCAGCGAGCAACGCCTGGACGGCCATTGGTGGGTACTGGAATCGGACCTGGACCTGCGCAATCGCCAGCTCCGCCTGGGCGCGCAGGAGAACCGCGCCGATCGTTACTTCGATGATGAGGCCTTCCCCAACCTGGCCATCCTCGATTTCGGTCTGGATGCGGCACAAACCCACAAGGTGCAGGTAGCCGCGCTGGACCTGCTGTCCGGCCTGTCCAGCTATTCGCTCAGCGAACTGGTCGGCACCTTGTTCGCCATGCACAGCACCCGCCTGCGTCGGCGCAGCAACCTGCTGTCCAAGGAAGGCGCGCTGTACTGCTCGGCGATGGTGCAGCACTGCTATGCCGCAGCCGGCATCGACCTGATGCCCGGCGTGCACGGCAAGACGTCGCACCGCAGGACATCTACGACTCGGCCCTGCCGCACGGCACTCACTCACTGATCCGCGACCTGGGCATTTCCAGCCTGCGCCGCTTCACCCACAGCGCCAAGGAACTGCTGGATACGCCGGTCGAAAACCTGTTCTGAGGCGGCGCACTCAGCCCGCCACACCGTCCTGCGCCAGCATTTCAATCAGCAAGGCCGCCAACGCCTTGGCCTCCGGATCGGCCGAGGGCCGGTGCAGCAGCGCAAGCTCGATACCGTCAATCGTCGGCAAGCCGCTGTCGGCGCCCAGCACCACATGGCCGCTGCTGACCGCGCGCGCAGGCAGCAGGCTGATGCCCAACCCATCACAGACCGCGGACTGGATGCCACCGAGGCTGGAGCTGGTGAAACTGATCCGCCAGCGCCGGCCCAGGCCTTCGATCGCGTCGATCATGTCTTCCCGATACATGCCTCGCGGCGGGAACGCCACCAACGGCACCGGCTCAAGCGCATAAGCAGGGCTCGAAGCGCTGTCCACCCAGCACATCGGCTCGGGCCAGCAAGCCACCGCCTCGCGACTGCCCCGCCGCTGCTTGACCAGGATCAGGTCAAGCTCGCCGCGCTCGTAGCCTTCCGCCAACGCCCGGCTCAGGCCGCTGCTGACCTCCAGCTTGACCCGCGGATGCAGCCGGCTGAACTCGGCCAGCACCCGCGTGGTGCGGCCGGCGGCGAAGTCCTCGGGCACGCCCAGCCGGATCACCGTGGCGGCACCGCTGCCGGACAGCACTTCGCCCAGCTGTTCGTTCAAGGACAGCATGCGCCGCGCATAGCCCAGCACGGTCTCGCCGATATCGGTCGGCCGCACATCGCGCACCCCACGGTCCAGCAGGCGGTGTCCGGCCAGCTCTTCGAGTCGCCGCACCTTCTGGCTGATGGTGGATTGGGTGGAATGCAGGCGCGCTGCTGCGGCAGTGAAACTGCCGCAATCGGCCACCATCACCAGCGCCCGCAGCAGGTCCAGATCGAAATAGACCCTATTTGCTTTTGGAATGGAATCGACCATTACATTTAATTTTACGATAGGCCTGTGCACTTGTAGCATCGTCCCCAGGCTCCGGCAAACGCCAACAGGCCACACGACAGCACATGAACCGGAACAAAGGCAGGCAATGATCGTGAACAACTGGATGGCTGCCCCGGCCTTGGCCGCAACCCTGCTCACTTCCTGCGGCGCCAGCAGTGGCGCGGTCGCAGCGGAACAGCTGCAGCAGGCAGCGGAGAAAGGCGACAGCCGACGCGTCGAGGTCCTGCTGGGCCAGGGCGCCGACATCGACAACCGCGATGCCGCCGGACGCACCCCCTTGCTGATCGCCGTTCGTGCGAAACAGATCGAAGCCGCTCGGGCACTGATCGACGCTGGCGCCGACGTCAACGCCAAGGACCGGATGCAGGACAGCCCCTACCTCTATGCCGGCGCCAGCGGGCAGAACGACATCCTGCGCATGACCCTGGCCCACGGCGCCGACTTGCGCAGCACCAACCGCTACGGCGGTACCGCCCTGATACCGGCCGCCGAGCGCGGCCACGTCGCCACGGTGCAGTTGCTGATCGAGGCCGGTGTTGACGTCGACCACATCAACAACCTCGGTTGGACCGCCTTGCTGGAGACCGTCATCCTCGGTGATGGCAGTTCGCGCTATGTCGACATCACCCGTTTGCTCATCGCCGCCGGCGCCGACGTCAACCTCGCCGACGCAGAGGGCGTCACCCCGCTGGCGCACGCCCGGCAGCGGGGCCAACACGTGATCGAGGACCTGCTGCGCAAGGCCGGCGCCCAATGAACCCCGCCCTGTGATCGCCCCACACGGCAATCGCTTACCACTGGAACCTCCTGATGAAGAACACCCTCGGCCTGCTGCTGACGACACTGGCAGCCAGCATCTCCCCCGCCATCGCCGCGCCCTCCCAGGCCGATGTCGTGATCCGCCACGCGACCGTGATCGATGTCGAGCATGGCCGCGCCGTGCCCGCGCAGACGGTGGCGATCCGTGACGGCAGCATCGTCGCGGTGACCGACGACGCCGGCGCAGGCGCGCAGTGGCAGGCCAGCACCACCATCGACGGACGTGGTCGCTACCTGATCCCGGGGCTGTGGGACATGCATGTGCACTTCGGTGGTGGCCCAGCGCTGATCGAGGAGAACAAGGCCCTGCTGCCGCTGTACGTGGCCCATGGCATCACCACCGTGCGCGATGCCTCCGGCGATCTCGCCGAACAGGTGCTGTCCTGGCGCGGGCAGATTGCCAGCGGCCAGCTGTTCGGGCCGCAGCTGTTCACCTCCGGCGCCAAGATCGAAGGCCTGGCACCGGTCTGGAAGGGCACGATCGAAGCCGGTGACAAGGCCGGCGTGGACGCCGCCCTGGACCGCGAGCAACGCGACCAGGTCGACTTCGTCAAGATCACCGACAGCACGCTGAAGCCGGAGCTGTTCCTGTACGCGGTCAGCCAGGCCAAGGCACGCGGCCTGCGCAGCTCGGGCCATGTACCGATGGCGCTGACCGTGGGCCAGGCCATCGAGGCCGGCATGAGCTCGATCGAGCACCTGGACTACGCCTTCAAGGCCGGGGTCAAGGACGAGGCTGCGATCGCCGCCGATTTCGCCGCCGGCCGCATCGACCGCGCCGAAGCCAACCGCAGGCTGCATGCCGGCTTCGACCGTGACACGGCGATGGCAGCCTATCGCCGCTTTGCCGAGCTCGGCGTCGCCGTGACTCCTACGCTGGATGGCGGCCGCATCATCGACTTCCTCGATGTCGAGCCGCGCGACAACGATCCCTACCTGGCCTACATCGGCCCGGGCCTGCGTGACACCTATGCCTGGCGCGTGGAGCGCGCGGCCAAGGCCACGCCCGCGCAGATCGAGGCCCGTCACGCCCATTACGCGCAGGTTGCCGCCGTGTTGCCGATGCTGCAGGAAGCCGGCGTGCGCATCATGGCCGGCACCGATGCGGGCTTTCTGAACTCCTACAACTTCCCCGGCATCGGCCTGCACAACGAGCTGGCGCTGTATGTGCGCGAAGGGCTGACGCCGCTGCAGGTACTGCAATCGGCTACCCGCGCCGGCCCGGCCTGGTTCGGCAAGCTGGACCGCTACGGTGCGGTTGCCGCAGGCAAGGCCGCCGACCTGGTGCTGCTGGACCGCAACCCGCTGCAGGACATCACCGCCACCCGCGCGATCAATACCGTGCTGATGCGCGGCAAGGTCTATGACCGTGCCGCACTGGACGCGATGCTGGCCGAAACCAAGGCGCAGGTCGCCGAGTGGAACGCGCAGGCCAAGCCCTGAAGGATGCGCTCTGCTCCGCCCCTTCATCGACTCGGCCGGTCCGGGCCGGTGGACACCGGGCTGGCGTAGCCCGGATAAGCGCAGCGCACCCGGGGCTGCCATTGCCGCGACGCCTACGCCCTTTGTCGAGTCTGACTTCCCGAAGGCGCTGCGCTTGCCCGGGCAGGATCAACTACCCGCAGGCCTGCATTCCGCGAACTGCCATCCAGGGTCGGCAAAAGGCACAATAGGGGCAGCGGCACACGCCGCTCCCCCCCTTGTCTGCCCAGCGCGCCCTGCGCACCTCCATGACGTCCGTTGCCCTGCCATCGCGGGCCGTGCCTACCGCACGGCTGTCGAGCTTCTACTTTTTCTATTACGCCGCGCTGGGCGCCTTCACGCCGTACTGGAGCCTGTACCTGCAATCGCGCGAGATGAGCGTCACCGCCATCAGCGTGATGATGAGCCTGTGGTACGCCACGCGCGTGGTCGCCCCCAGCACCTGGACCTCGCTGGCGGCGGTGTCACCGCATCCTATCCGCTGGCTGCGGATCGGATGCGTGCTCACCATCGCCTGCTTCGCCGGCTTCCTGGTACCCGCGCCGCCGTGGACGCTGTACGCGGTGATGATCGCGTTCTGTTTCTTCTACAACGCGGTGATGCCGCAGTTCGAATCGATCACCCTCACCCACCTGGGCGCGGACAGCCATCGCTACGGCATGATCCGGGTATGGGGTTCGCTGGGCTTCATCATCGTGGTCACCCTGTTCGGCTGGCTGATCGAAAAGCAGGGCGCCAGCCGCCTGCCATGGATGATGTTGCCGCTGTTCGTGCTGATGACCGGCTCGGCCTTCTTCAACCGCTATGCGCGCAACATCAGCACGCACCGCCATCATGATGGCGGCTTCTGGAGCATCGTGCGGCAGAAGCCGGTGTTGGCGTTCTTCATCGCCGCGTTTCTGGAACAGCTGTCGTTCGGGCCGTATTACACGTTCTTCTCGCTGTACATGGACCAGCACGGCTACAGCACCTCGCTGCTGGGGCTGATGTGGACGGTGGGCGTGGTGTTCGAGGTGGCGGTGTTCTTCCTGATCGCCGGCTTCTTCCGCCGCTGGGATGCCAGCTGGCTGCTGATCATCTCCATGGCCAGCGCCGCGCTGCGCTGGTGGGTCACCGCGCTGTGGCCGGAAAACCTGCCGGTGATGCTGATCGCGCAGACCACCCACTGCCTGGGCTTTGCCGCGTTCTTTGCCTCGGCCATGCAGCTGCTGGCGCGTTACTTCCCGGGCAACCTCAACGGCCACGGCCAGGGCCTGTTCTATGGCTTCTCATCGGGCTTGGGTGGTGTGCTTGGCGCGCTGATCGCCGGCCAGCTATGGCAGTTCGGCGACGGCAAGGTGGCCTTCATCGTCGGCGGCTTCTTCGCCCTGCTGGGTTCGGTGATCGCCTGGTATTGGCTGCCGCCCTCACGCCAGGTGCGCCGCGCTGGCCAAGCCGCAGCCGAGGCGCACACTTGATGACGCCAGGCCACGTGCGGTTGCAACCCGCCGCGCTGTAGATACGAACGCGTCTGCCTTCATTGCAGCCGCCACCGGTTACCCAGCGCTGGCCGCTGAGCGCAACGGCATGCAGCTCAGTGCTGGCCTTGCTGCAGCATTGCGCGGAACGCCGGCAACAGTACCCGGTTACCCTGCCCGCTCAGGTGGTCTCCATCGAAATACAACGGCCTGCCCTCGGCAGCGGGGCCACAGACCTCGCCCGGGCATAGCACCGGCAACGGGTCCCAGACCACCGCGCCCGGCAAGGCCCGGGACAGTTGCTGCAGGCTGGCCATGGCCGGTGCCCGCAGGGTTTCCATTTCAGCGCGCGTGATCGTCAAGCCATTGGCACAGATCGGATTGTGCCGGTTGAATACATCCGAACAGCGGAAGGGCGGCGCTGGCAGAACCGGCTTGGGCGCCTCCAGCACGATCCGCAGCCCTCGCCCGGCCAAGGGCTGCAACTGCGCGGCAACGCTCCGCAGCTCCGCCTGCCGCTGTGCTGCGACAGCGGGATCGGCTACCGCCGCAAACGCCTGCTGCCGGTCCAGCAAGCGGTCCTGGTCCACCAAGCGCGGTACGCGCAGGCCGGGCAGGAACAACACATCACCGGGGCGTGCCTGCAGGGCCACATCGGCCAACGCATCGTGCAGATAGCCCTCACAGCCTGCCGCCTGCCAGCCCTGCAGGCCCAGCAGCACACAGCCACCTGCGCCGTACAGGCGAACCTGGCCGCCGTCCAACAAAGCCACGCGGCGCAGCATCTCGGTATAGCCCAGGGCATGCGAATCACCCACCACGAACAGGCGCCTGCTGGTGCCCGCTGGCATCGCACATTGCCCACGCTCGAACACCTGCGCCTGCCCACCCGCGAACCCCTGCCGGGATATCACGAGTTCGCACTGCGGGAACTCCCTGCCCAACCCCTTGGCATACGGGTACCAATCCTGCGGATGCCGGCTGACCGTGCTTGCCGAGATGTACCTGGCCGCTTTCTCAAGCTGCCGGTGCAGGCCCATGCCAAGCAATAGAACCAGCAGCCCACCCACCACCCAGCGCAGATCGCTTGCCCGCCACCGCTTGCCATAGCGCAGCGGCTGTTCCACCCAGCGCCACGACAACCATGCCAACAGCACGGTGCACAGCAGCGCCAGCAGCCCGTTGAGTGCGGAATCCAGGCCCAGCGTCCAGCGGAACAGCACAAACACCGGCCAATGCCATAGATACAACGAGTACGAAAGGCGGCCGATCATCACCACCGGACGCAGTGCAAGCGCATGCCCGATCCAACTGCCTGCATGGGACTGCAGGGCGCCCAGCAGGGCCAGCGTGCCCAACACCGGCCACAGCCCATCGATCCAGGGCGAATGTCCAGCACGCGCCGCCCACAAGCCGTAACCCAACAGGCCAAGGCCGAGCAGTTGCACCGGCAACTGCCAGCCGCCCGCGGCAGTTTGCGCCCCCGTGCGGGCAGCGCGCATGTCCAGCAACTGGAACAACAACACACCGGCACCGAGTTGCCAGAAACGCGTGGTGGTCTGGTAGAAGACTTCCACTTCATTCCCACCCTGCAGCGCGCGGCTCACCGCAAACGCCAACGACACGCCGCTTGCCAGTGCGAACAAGCCCATCGACAGCGCGCGTCCACGCCCGCCGCCACGCCAGGCAAGGAACAGTAGTGGGAACAACAGGTAGAACTGCTCTTCCACGCCCAATGACCAGGTGTGGGTATAGGGATTGAAGTCGCTGCGCGGTGAAAAATAGTCGTTACCGGTGCCGGCCAACACCCAGTTGCTGAGCCCGACAAAGGCCATGCGACCGGTTTTTCCGCTGGTTTCGCTGAGCCAGGATTCGGGAATGAACAGCGCGCTCAGCAAGCCCGTCGCCAACAGGCAGACCAGCAATGCAGGCATGATCCGGCGCATGCGCCGCGCGTAGAAGGCCACCGCTCCCTGCCAACCCGTGGGCGTGTTTGAGCGTGCCACCGACGCGCTGACCACGAAGCCGGAGATGACGAAGAACACGTCGACACCGGTGAAGCCACCGGGCAGCCAGGCCGGATTGAGGTGGTAGGCGATCACGGCCAGCACGGCGATGGCACGCAGGCCATCGATATGGGGGAAATATCCGTCGTGTCTTGGCTGGCCCTGCATTGCCCCCCCTGCAAGAAAGCGGGCGCCATCGGCGCCCGTTGATCCATCAATCAGCTGGTTCTTACCAGACCAGGTCGTCCGGCACCTGGTAGGCGGGGTCGGCGTAGGGATCATCCTGCACCGGCGCGTTCGGGTCCACCTTCAAGGCCACCGACGCGGCGAACACCTGCTCGGCCTCGGCCAGCACGGCGGCGGTCACCAGCAGATAGCGCCCATTCTGTTGCAGCACGCCAAGCTCACCGGCGTTGAGCGCCTTCAACTGATCGGCGTTGACGTAGATGCGCTTGATCTTGCCGCCGTAAGGGAAGTGACGGGCGATGTCGGCATTGGGGTCATTCAGCCCCTTGTCCTTGATCAGCTCGTCAAGCTTGGCCCGTGCTTCGCGGCGCAGGCGTGCTTCTTCCTGCTTCTGCCGCTCGGCTTCGATGCGTTCGTCCTTTTCCTTCTGGGCACGGATCGCATAGGCCTTGGCCAGGTCGATGTCTTCCTGCGAGCGCGGCTTGCGCGGACCTTGCTGGGGACGGCCCTGGCCGGGCTTGCCCTGCGGACGCGGCTTGTCCTGCTGACCCGCCTTGGCGGCGTGGCCAGGCTTGCCTGCATGGGGCTTTGCTGCACCTTGCTTGCCCTGCGGCCGGCCATCGCGGCGCGGCTCGGGCTTGCGCTCGGGCTTGGGAACGGGTTTGAAACCCAGCCCAAGGAGCTGGTCGCGGAGAGTATCGCTCATGGTCAATGCTGTCTGCTTGTATCAGTAGTGCGGGGGCGGCGGTTCGCTGGCAGCGTCGGCGTTCAGTGCCGAACGCACCTTGCCCAGGTCTTCCAGCAGGACGCGCAATACGTCGGTATTACGCGAACCTTCCATGCGTGCATCGGCCAAGGCTTCGCTGAGCTCGGCCAAGGCCTGTTCCTGGAAGGAAACACGCATTTCAAGTTCGATGAGTCGTTCTTCCAGCGCCTGCTCGCGGGCGCTGGGGATCAGGTCATGCTGCATGGACTGAACGCCCCCGGCCAATGCCGTAATAAGCCAGGCCGGCCGCTTCGATCTCGGCCGGCTCGTAAAGGTTGCGCCCGTCAAACACCACCGCATCGCCCAATGCTTCGCGCATGCGCGTGAAGTCAGGGCTGCGGAACTGCTTCCATTCGGTGACCACCACCAGCGCATCAGCACCCTGCAGGGCATCAAAGGCCGAGTCACAGAAGGTCAGGTCGTCTCGCTCGCCGAAGATGCGGCGCGCCTCGTCCATGGCTTCCGGGTCATAGACGCGCACGGTGGCGCCGCCTTCCCACAGTTGGGCAAGCACGCGGCGGCTGGGAGCTTCACGCATGTCGTCGGTGTTGGGCTTGAAGGCCAGGCCCCAGACCGCGAACGTCTTGCCACGGATGCCCTCGTCCTCGCCGCGGTCGTAGTGACGCTGTACCAGCTCGAACAGATGCCCCTTCTGTGCGGCATTGACGGCTTCCACCGCATCCAGCAGTTTCGGCTGGTGGCCGTACTGGGCAGCGGTGCGGGCCAACGCCTGCACGTCCTTGGGGAAGCAGGAACCGCCGTAACCGGCACCGGGGTAGATGAAGTGCCAACCAATGCGCGGGTCCGAACCGATACCCTGGCGCACCTGCTCGATATCGGCCCCCACGCGCTCGGCGATGTTGGCGATCTCGTTCATGAAGCTGATCTTGGTGGCCAGCATGGCGTTGGCCGCGTACTTGGTCAGCTCCGCCGAACGCACGTCCATCTCCACCACGCGGTCGCGGTTGCGATTGAACGGCGCATACAGCCGACGCAGCGTGGCTGCGGCCTGGGCATTGCGTGCACCAATGACGATACGGTCAGGGCGCATGCAATCGGCCACCGCGTCGCCTTCCTTGAGGAACTCAGGGTTGGAGACCACGTCGAATTCGATCTGCTGCGTGCGGGCAGCCAGCACGTCGCTGATGGCCGCCTGCACCTTGTCGGCGGTGCCAACCGGCACCGTCGACTTGTTGACCACCACCGCAGGCCGCTGCAGGTGGGTGCCGATGGTACGGGCCACCGCCAGCACATACTGCAGGTCGGCACTGCCGTCCTCGTCGGGCGGCGTGCCCACGGCGATGAAGATCACCTCGCCGTGTTCGATGGCCTGGGACGCGTCGGTGGTGAAGACCAGGCGCCCTGCGGCGTGGTTGGCCTTCACCAGCGGCTCCAGCCCCGGCTCATAGATCGGAATGATGCCCCGCTCCAGCCCGTCGACCTTGGCCTGGTCGATATCGACACAGACCACGTCATGGCCCACTTCGGCCAGGCAGGTCCCGGTGACAAGACCCACATAACCGGTACCAAAAATAGCTACGCGCATGGCAACAACCGCTCCGAGGCGAATGGATTACTTCTCGACGCCCAGCAGCTCGACGTCGAAGGTCAGCGTGGCATTCGGGCCGATCGGGCCACCCGGGGTGCCGTTTTCGCCGTAGGCCAGCTCACCAGGGATCCAGAAGCGGTACTTCGCGCCCACCGGCATCAGGCCAACGCCCTCGGTCCAGCCCTTGATCACCTGGTCCAGACCGAAGGTGATCGGCTCGCCGCGCTGGTAGCTGCTGTCGAACACGGTGCCATCCAGCAGCTTGCCTTCGTAGTTCACGCGCACGCGGCTGGTCGGTGCCGGGTGCTCGCCGCTGCCGGCGCGGATCACCTGGTACTGCAGGCCCGAGGCAGTGGTCACCACGCCGGGCTGGGTCTTGTTCTTGGCCAGGAAGGCATTGCCCTCTTCGCGGTTCTTGCCCGCCACCGCCGACTGCTTGGCGGTGCTGAAGGCCTGCAGCGCGGCCTTGGCCTGCTGGTGGTCCATCAGCGGGGTGCCCTTGCTGAAGATGGTGCTGATGGCCTGGAACACCGAATCCAGATCGATCTCATCCTTGATCGGCGCCAGCGACGGGCCCACGGCATAGCTGCCCAGCATCAGGCCGACCTTTTCACGGTCGACGGACGGCGGCTGGCTGCCCGGGGCCATGCCTGGCACCTGCTGGCCCGAGCGGGCCATCATCACCGTACGCAGGGCCTGGTCGGTCTTCTGCGCATCTTCCTGCGACAGCAGCGGCTGGCCGCCGGCAAACGCGTTCTCGATGGCGCGGCGCAGTGCAGCCACGTCCACTTCCGAGGCGATCGGCTCGAACGAGCTGGCGACATCAACGCCGATGGCGTAACCGATTTTTTCACGATCCGAGGTCAAAACAGACTTCTCCTTGGTTGCCGCCGGAGCGGCAGGTTGTTGCGACAGCACGACCCCTGGGGCTGCCATCGCCAGAATCAGAAGCGACGCCACGGCGCCACGCTTTCCCATCTTCATTCGCTGCTTTCCTGGATAGTGAACAGACGCCACCGGTGGCGCGAGGGGCGACATTGTCGCATGCACGCCGCAGATGTCGAGGTAGGTCAGTGCCTGGGCGTGGGCGCGTCAAGTTCCCGCTCAATGGCCGCACGCAGCTCCGGGTCGTCCGGCCGCACCTTGCTGGGGAACTGGGCAACCACCCGACCATCGCGGGAAATCAGATACTTGTGGAAGTTCCATGCCGGCGCCACGCCGGTGGCACGGGTCAGGTCGCGATACAGCGGCGTTGCTTCCTCCCCCACCACATGCACTTTCTCGAACATGGGGAACTTGACCCCATAGGTAAGCGTGCAGAACTCCTGGATCTGCGCCTCGGTGCCCGGCTCCTGGCCCTTGAAGTCATTGGAGGGAAAGCCCAGCACAGCAAACCCGCGCGGCGACAGCGTCTGCTGCAGTGCCTCAAGGCCCTCGTACTGCGGCGTGAACCCGCACTTGGAGGCGGTATTGACGATCAGCAGCACCTTGCCGCCGTAGGTCTGGTTCAGGTTTACCTGCCCCTGGCCCGCCAGGGGACGGAAGCTACGTTCGAGCAACGGCCCCGCCCAGGCGCTGCCCGCCAGCCCAACCCCCGCAGCAATAACCATTGCAATCAATGAATTACGCATTTTCATCTTTCCACTCCCGGCGCTCGTTGCGGCCCTGCGCGGCATAGGCCATCAGTTGGGGGTAACAAAAGTTGCAAGTTGCCGTGTCGGTGTTATAGTTGCATACAACACCAGCCACCCTACACAGGGAGCCGCGATGAACCTCAAGCATGGCAGACACACACTGCACGCCCTGGTTACCGCCAGCGCCTTGCTGTTGCTCGGTTGTACGGCCCCTGTTGGCGGCGGTCGCACCGATGCCGGCAATTATGCCGCCGAGCTGGCTGGTGATGAGCAGGATGCGAACGATCAACCCAAAGCGAAACGGCAGGCCCGGCGGATGCGGACCAGCCTTTCACTGCCCTACTTTTCTTTCGCACCGTCGCTGAACCCGCGGAGCTGACTCATGACCGATATCACGTGGAGCGATGGCGCTCCCATTTACCGCCAGCTGAAGGATCGCGTCATCGCGATGATGCTGGACGGCCTGTTGAAGCCGGGCGATGCCCTGCCCTCGGTACGCCAGGTGGCGGCCGAGTACCAGTTGAACCCGATCACGGTATCGCGCGCCTACCAGGAGTTGGCCGATGAGAACCTGGTCGAGAAACGCCGCGGCCTGGGCATGTTCATGACCGAGGAGGCCGCGCAGAAATTGCGCGGCAACGAGCGCGAGCGCTTCCTCAATGAAGAATGGCCGGCCGTACTGGAGCGCATCCAGCGCCTGGGCCTGACCATGAAAGATTTGCTGCCACCGGGGACCACTCTATGAACGCCGCCGTCGAAGCCGTCGTTTCCGCCCAAGGCCTGCGCAAGGCCTACAAGCAGAAGCCCGCACTGGACAACACCAGCTTCAGCATTGAACCGGGTCGCATCGTCGGCCTGATCGGCCCCAATGGCGCCGGCAAGACCACGGCCCTGAAGGCCATGCTCGGCCTGACCGCGTTCGAGGGCGATCTGCGCGTGCTGGGCATGGACCCGCGCACCCAGCGCAATGCCCTGATGAACGATGTCTGCTTCATCGCCGACGTTGCAGTGCTGCCGCGCTGGCTGCGGGTCAAGGAAGCCATCGATTTTGTCGCCGGTGTGCATCCGCGCTTCGACCGCGCCCGCTGCGAGCGCTTCCTGGCCAACACCAAGCTACAGCCAAAGCAGCGCGTGCGTGAGCTGTCGAAGGGCATGGTGGTGCAGCTGCACCTGGCCCTGGTGATGGCCATCGACGCCAAGGTACTGGTGCTGGACGAACCCACCCTGGGCCTGGACATCATGTACCGCAAGGAGTTCTACCAGCGCCTGCTGGAGGACTACTTCGACGAACAGAAGACCATCATCATCACCACCCACCAGGTGGAGGAGATCGAGCACATCCTCACCGACGTGCTGTTCATCCGCGATGGCCGCATCGTGCTCTCCACCGACATGGAGACCTTGGCCGAGCGTTACACCGAGCTGCTGGCCTCGGCCGAGACCCTGGACGCGGCCCGCGCGCTGGGCCCGATCGACGAACGCGCCCTGCCCTTCGGCAAGACCGTGCTGCTCTACGACGGCGTCGACCGCAGCCGTATCGCCGCCCTGGGTGAAACCCGCAACCCCGGCCTGGCCGACCTGTTCGTGGCCACCATGAAGGGAACCTACGCATGAACGCCGTCCACCACATCACCCCGCTGCGCAAGTTCAAGTGGCTGCTCAAGCGCGAATACTGGGAAAACCGCGGCGGCTTCCTGTGGGCACCACTGATCGCCGGCGGCGTCTCGCTGCTGCTGTCGCTGATGGCCATCGTCGGTGGCCTGTGGGCGGCCAACCGGGCAGCCAGGAACGGCGATCTGCATATCAATGGCGTCAACGTCAACGGCCTGGACCTGCAGATGCTGACCTCGCAGATGACGCCCGAGGACATGGGCAAGTGGGCCGACGGGATGAACTTCACTCTGCTGCTCAGCGGCGGCTGGCCCTTCATCGTGCTGGGCTTCGTGGTGTTCTTCTATTGCCTGGGCGCGCTGTATGACGACCGCCGCGACCGCAGCGTGCTGTTCTGGAAGTCGATGCCGCTGTCCGATACCCAGACCGTGCTGTCCAAGCTGACCAGTGCCCTGCTGGTGGCGCCGCTGCTGGCCACGCTGCTGGCGATCGCCACCATGCTGTGCTTCATGCTGATCATCAGCATCGTGGTGCTTGCCCACGGCGGCAACCCGATAACCCTGATCTGGGGCCCGGGCAACCCGCTGAGCATGGCCGCCGGCTTCATCTCCCGCATCCCGGTGTACGCACTGTGGGCGCTGCCCACTGCCGGCTGGCTGTTGTTGTGCTCGTCCTGGGCCAAGAGCAAGCCCTTCCTGTGGGCGGTCATGCTGCCCGTGTTTGCCGGCATCATCGTCAGCTGGTTCGGCATGATGAAGCTGTTCGGCCTCAATGCCGGCTGGTTCTGGGGCCATGTCGTCGGCCGCCTGCTGCTGGGCACCGCGCCAGGCATCGACCTGGCCTACAACGCCAAGGACGTCAGCGGGCACAAGCTGCAAACGATGGTCAGCGGCTTTTCCCCCGAGGTGCTGTTCGCCTCGCTGGCCACCCCGGAACTGTGGATCGGCGCTGTGGTCGGCGTAGTGTTCATCGTGCTGGCCATCTGGCTGCGCCAGCGTCGCGACGAAATCTGATTCTGCAAACGCAAACACGAGGATTCCTGATGAAGATCACCCCCGTCCTGCTCGCCCTCGGCCTGTTGCCCGGCGCCGCCTTCGCCGAGGACCACTGCAAGTTCAGCCAACCCCAGGCCCTGGACCTGCAGTTGGCCGGCGCCAAGGCCGTCGTCTTTGAAGTCAACAGCCATGACCTGCGCCTGCAGGCCAGCCCCGGCGCCAAGGCCACGCTCAGCGGGCGCGCCTGCGCCTCCACCCAGGACATGCTGTCGCAGCTTTCGCTGAGCCAGCAGAAGGTGGGCGACAAGCTGGTGGTCACCCTCAAGCGCGAAAGCCGCGGTTTGAACATCAACCTCAGCGGCAGTACCTATGCCTACCTGGACCTGACCGGGACGCTGCCGGACAACATCCTGGTCCAGCTGAAGGTCGGCTCGGGCGATGCGGCGCTGACCGGCGCTGATTCGATGAGCGCCGACGTCGGCTCCGGTGACGTGGTTGCGCGCGACATCAAGGGCTTGGCCACCGCTGCGGTGGGCTCGGGTGACGTCGAACTGCACAACGTCGGTTCGGCCTATGTCGTGTCGGTCGGCTCGGGCGACGTCAAGGTCAACGGCGTACGTGGCGATGCGCGCGTCGGCAGTGTCGGCTCCGGTGACATTGAACTGCACGGCGTGCAGGGCACGGTGCGTGTTGAAAGCATCGGCTCAGGCGACGTCGATGTACGCGATGCCGGTGGTGCGGTAAGCCTGGGTTCGCTGGGCTCCGGCGATTTCGAAGTGCGCGGTGCCGCCAGCCTGACGGTGGACCGCGTCGGCAGCGGCTCGGTGAACCATACCGGCATCCGCGGCGCCATCGACCTGCCCAAGAAGCGCTGACTCCTTCCCTGACGCAACGGAACGCATGCCATGAAGATCCTCAACGCCTCCCTGCTTGCCCTGGCCCTGGCCCTGCCCCTCAGCGCCTGTGGTGAACGCCCGCAGGCCAACGACACCAGCGGCGAAACCACGCTGGGCCAGAAGGTCCGCGAAGCCACCAACGACGCCCGCAAGAAGATGCAGGAAGGCAACATCAGCATCACCAGCGATGGTGCCAAGGTCGAGATCGCCCCCAACGGCGACCTGCTGATCAACAACACGGCCGTGGCCCTGAACGACAGCCAGCGCGCCATCACCCAGCAGTACCGCAGGCAGATGATCAGCATTGCCGAGGCGGGCATCGAGATCGGCGTGCAGGGCGCCAACCTGGGTAGCCGCGCCGCCGGTGAAGCCATCAAGGGCCTGCTGTCGGGCAACACCGACCAGATCGAGCAGCGGGTCAATGCCGAGGCCGAGAAGATCAAGGCCAGCGCCAACCAGTTGTGTGACCAGTTGCCGGCCCTGATGGCCACCCAGCAGCAGCTGGCGGCAGCGGTGCCGGAGTTCAAGCCCTATGCGAAGATGGACCAGGGCGACATCGACGACTGCCGTGCCGGCAACGTCCAGCTGCCCTGAGCAGCCAGTCGACGGGGGACGTTAGAATGAGCGTCCCCCGTCGTCGTCGTTTCCATCGCCATGAAAAAGCTGCTGTTGTTGATCCTGGTTGCCCTTGCCACCCTCGCCACCGGCTGTGACCGCGAGAAGTACGCCGAGCACCGCAGTGAGCGCAGCAAGCCCAAGACCGAGGTGACGCTGGAGCGCATCGCGATCCGCCGCGCGCCCTACCCGAACCTGGACATCCTGCCCGACGGCCGCCTGCGCGTGGATGACATCGTCATTCCCTTGAATGCCGAGCAGCAGGCGCTGCTGCAGACCAGCTTCGTCAAGCTGCAGATCATGCGCCAGAACACCCTGGTGGACGCCGACCCGGCCTCTGCCGCCGAGCGTAGCCTGCCCCTGCAGGTGCCGGCGGGGCAACGCCCCTTCCCGGCCGACCTGGCGCAGCAGATCCACGAATTCGAGAAATACGACGAAGCCCTGGCCAACCTGCGCGCCGTGCGCTGAGCCATCCGCACCCCGGCAACGCTATTTACGCCATGTAGTGCCGAGCCATGCTCGGCAGAGGCTTTACCAACAAAGCCTGCAGAAGCGGCATGCGCCGCGAAACTGCCAACATCCGAAAGACTCAAAAGCCAACCCCTACCCAGCCCTCCCCTTCGCTGCGCGAAAGGGAGGGGGTAACGCTGGGCAATGCCGACCATGAGCCGGCACTACACGCCTCAATGGTCGTGGATACCACCCAGCGTCAACGCTGCCGGGTCCAGCAGCCGCTTCAGCTCGGCCTCGGACAAGCCGCTGTCTTCCAGCGCCACGTCCAGCACCGGCCGCTGCTCCTTGTAGGCACGCTTGGCAATCGCCGCCGCCTTCTCGTAACCGATGATCGGGTTCAGGGCCGTCACCAGGATGGGGTTGCGCGCCAGCGCCTCCCGCACCCGCTCCTGCTTGACCACCAGGCCGGCGAACACCTTGTCGGCCAGCAGGTTCATCACATTGGACAGCAACTGGATCGAATCCAGCAGGTTGGCGGCAATCAGCGGCAGCGCCACATTCAACTGGAAATTGCCGGTCTGCCCGGCCACGGTGATCGCCGTGTGGTGGCCGATGACCTGCGCGGCCGCCATCACGGTGGCTTCCGGAATCACCGGATTGACCTTGCCCGGCATGATCGAGCTGCCCGGCTGCAGCGCAGGCAGCTCCAGCTCGCCCAAGCCGGCCAGCGGCCCGGAGTTCATCCAGCGCAGATCGTTGGCGATCTTGATCAGCGCCACCGCCAGCGCGTTGAGCTGACCTGACAGCTCCACCGCATCATCCTGCGCAGCCAGGCCCTCGAACTTGTTGGCCGCACTTTCAAACTTGACCCCGGTACTGGCCGATAGCGCCCGCGCGACCTTGCCGCCAAAGCGTGGGTCGGCATTGATGCCGGTGCCGATAGCGGTGCCACCCAGCGGCAGCCGGCGCAGGCGCTTCAAGGCGTCCTCGATGCGCCCTTCGGCCGAGGCCAGCTGGGCCGACCAGGCGCCGAACTCCTGGGCAAAGGTCAGCGGCATGGCATCCATCAGGTGGGTGCGACCGGTCTTGACGATCTTGCCCAGGCCGCGCGCCCGCTTGTCGATGGTCTTGCGCAGGTGCTTGAGCGCCGGCAGCAGCGATTCCATTGTTTCCAGCTGGGCCGAAACGCGGATGGCGGTCGGGATCACGTCATTGGAGCTCTGCCCCAGATTGACGTGGTCGTTGGGGTGCACCGCCGTCTTGCCGGCCTTGCCGCTGTGGTTGGCAAGGGTGGCAATGACCTCGTTGGCATTCATATTGGACGAGGTGCCCGAACCGGTCTGGTACACGTCGATCGGGAAATGCTGGTCGTGGGCACCGATGGCCACCTCGGTGGCCGCGGACTGGATCGCCTTGCCCACGCCCTTGGGCAGCAGGCCCAGGCCGGTGTTGACCTCGGCAGCGGCGCCCTTGATCAAACCAAGCGCGCGGATGAAGGCGCGCGGCATGCGCTGCCCGGATACCGGGAAGTTCTGCACCGCGCGCTGGGTCTGCGCGCCCCACAGGGCCTCGGCGGGCACCTGCAGTTCGCCCATGCTGTCGTGTTCGGTCCGGAAACCTGCTTTGGAAACCTTGCTCATCATCAACTCCGCACAATCTCATTGTTGGGGAAGGGAAAGCTGCGGCTGGCGGTGGGCAGATTTCCCGGGCTGGCGGCTACGCCCACCATACCCGCCTGCCCGGGCAAACACATCCGCGGCCGATGGGACAGAACGGCCCGGCAACGGCGAGGGCCCGGGCAGCGTAGAATATGCGCCCCCGCCACTGCCCAACTGCACGCCGCCATGACGGATACGTCCCGCCAAGAAGCCGCCCTGCTCGCCCTGTCCCCGCTTGATGGCCGTTATGCCGGCAAGGTCGACGCACTGCGCCCGATCTTTTCCGAGTACGGCCTGATCAAGGCCCGCGTCAAGGTCGAGATCGAATGGCTGCTGGCGCTGGGCGCCGAGCCGGGCATCGGCGAGCTGGCTGATTTCTCGGCCAGCGGCAAGGCCAAGCTGCGTGCGCTGGCTGATGGTTTCTCGGTCGACAACGCCGCCCGCGTGAAGGAAATCGAGCGCACCACCAACCACGACGTCAAGGCCGTGGAGTACTTCATCAAGGAACAGCTCAAGGACGATGCCGAGCTGGCCCCGGCGCTGGAGTTCGTGCATTTCGCCTGCACCAGCGAGGACATCAACAACCTGTCCTATGGCCTGATGCTGGCCGAAGCCCGCGAAAAGGTGGTCCTGCCGGCCTATAGCGGCATCGCCGCCGCGCTGCGCCAGCTGGCCCATGCCCAGGCCGCGCAGCCGATGCTGTCGCGCACCCACGGCCAGACCGCCTCGCCGACCACCCTTGGCAAGGAAATCGCCAACGTCGTGGCCCGTCTGGAGCGCCAGATCCGCCAGATCGGCGCGGTCGAGCTGACCGGCAAGATCAACGGCGCCGTTGGCAACTACAACGCCCATGTCGTGTCCTACCCGGACGTGAACTGGCCGGCCTTCGCCGAGCGTTTTGTCACCTCGCTGGGCCTGGTGTTCAACCCCTACACCACGCAGATCGAGCCGCACGACAACGTTGCCGAGATCGGCGACGCCGCGCGCCGCGCCAACACCATCCTGATCGACCTGGCCCGCGACATCTGGGGTTACATTTCGCTGGGCTACTTCAAGCAGAAGCTCAAGGAAGGCGAAGTCGGCTCCTCGACCATGCCGCACAAGGTCAACCCGATCGATTTCGAGAACGCCGAGGGCAATTTCGGCATCGCCAATGCGCTGTTCGAGCATTTCAGCGCCAAGCTGCCGATCAGCCGCTGGCAGCGTGACCTGACCGACTCCACCGTGCTGCGCGCCGTGGGCACCGCCTTCGGCCACACCCAGGTGGGCCTGGAGTCGCTGGCCAAGGGCCTGGGCAAGCTGACCGTCAACCCGGAGCGCCTGGACGCCGACCTGGATGCCGCCTGGGAAGTACTGGCCGAAGCCGTACAGACGGTGATGCGCCGCCACGGCCTGCCCAACCCCTATGAGCAGCTCAAGGCCCTGACCCGCGGCCACGGCATCACCGCCGATTCGATGCGCGAGTTCATCGAAACCCTGGAACTGCCGGCCGATGCCAAGCAGCGCCTGCGCGAGCTGACCCCGGGTGGCTATGCCGGCCTGGCTGCGGATCTGGCCAAGGCGATCTGAGTCGCAAACCTGCGGTAATGCGGGATTGGGCAGCGCCCTTCTTCGACCTGTGAGGCGAGAAGGGCCGTCTGCGAAACCGGGCGGGGGCAAAAGCTGCCCTCATCCGCCCTTCGGGCATCCCCGCCTTCGCGGGGACAGGCTCTTCTCCCGTGACCGGGAGAAGGGAAAGAGTCGGCACCTCGGCAACGCCCCTGGTCACCGCGCGCCCGCAACTCCCACCTTGGCCGGGCCTGCTCGTCACAGCGCCCCACCCACGTAATGAAACCTTCGCAGCCGCTCTGACAGCATCGGACTGACCCCTCAGTCCGGAAATCGCTGATGAAGCAGCCCGTGTTCTACATCGTTCTTGCCAGCGCCCTCAGCCTGACCGCCTGCAACAAACCGGCGCCCGCAACGGCAACAGTCGCGCCGGCGACCACCAACGGCCCGGCAGTCAGCACCCTCACTGACCCTGGCGCGGGCGCACTGTGCGACGGCAAGAACCTGCGCATCAGCCACGACAACAGCAGCCAAGTCATTAACGGCGAATGTGGCGATGTCACCGTGACGGCCTCCAATGGCTCGCTCAATGTCAGCAAGGCCCGCTCCATCACGCTGGAAGGCCGCCAGTTCACCGTGCTCAACGAACAGGTCGACACCGTACGCGTGGTCGGCAGCGACAACGTCCTCAACCTGACCAATGCCCGCCGCATCGACGTCAGCGGCAACAACAACATGATCCTGGTCAACGAGACCGCCGAGGTCAGCTTCAGCGGCACCGGCAATACCGTCAACGCCAGCAGCGAGCCCAGGATCGAGGACAGCGGCACCGGCAACCGGGTCATCTGACCATCCCGCGGGTAGTGCCGAGCCATGCTCGGCAAGGGCTTTCCCAGCTACAACGCCGGTGCCACTGAAGCATTCCCGACAGTGCCACGGCGGCGGGAGCCATCGGGCAGGCCATTGCCGAGCATGGCTCGGCACTACCTGATTGCCCCGCCGATTTGATCCAGATCAGTCGCCCACGGTGCGTATTGCCGCCAACAAGGGGACAATAGCCGCCTGCGCGCATCGCGCGCCCCTGTTCGACCTCCGCTGCAAAGGATTTCCCCCATGGCTGCACGCAAGCAAAAGACCTATCCGATCGAAGTCCAGGCCAAGCCCGGGCTGCCGCTGGGCATGAACCCGGCCACCTTCCTGCGCGATTACTGGCAGAAGCGCCCGCTGCTGATCCGCGCCGCCTTCCCGGACTTTGAAACCCCGGTGATGCCCGAAGACCTGGCCGGCCTGGCCTGCGAGGAAGGCGCGCTGGCCCGTATCGTCAGCCATGACCGCGCCACCGATGGCTGGACCCTGCGCACCGGTCCGTTCCAGGAAGAAGATTTCCCCGGCATGCCCGACCACGACTGGACCCTGCTGGTGCAGGACGTCGACAAGTGGGACCCGGAAGTGCGCGCCCTGACTTCCTACTTCAACTTCCTGCCGCGCTGGCGCATGGACGACGTGATGATCAGCTTTGCCGCCACCGGCGGCTCGGTTGGCGCTCATGTCGACCAGTACGACGTATTCCTGCTGCAGGCCCACGGCCAGCGCCGCTGGCAGATCGACGCCAGCGAGTCCACCAAGGGCAAGCGTCCATCGCTGGAGTTCCGCCCCGACGTCGAGCTGAAGCTGCTGAAGAAGTTCAAGGCCACCCACGATTGGGTGCTGGGCCCGGGTGACATGCTGTACCTGCCGCCGAACGTGCCGCACAACGGCGTTGCCGTAAACCCCTGCCTGACCTTCTCCTTCGGCATGCGTGCACCGTCCTCGGCTGAGCTGATCAGCGATTACCTGGACGATCTGGTTGCCGATGCCGACGAATCCATCCGTTTCCAGGACCCGGACCTGAAGCTGCCGGAAGACCCGAACGAAATCGACGCCGCCGCCATGAAGCGGGTGGTCGCCGCACTCAATGCGCTGCGCATGAACGATCCGGACCGCCTCGGCAACTGGTTCGGCCGCTTCATCACCACCTACCGTGCCGCCGGCGACATCCTGCCCTCGCAGGCACCGCCGTCGCCGGAAGAGGTCCAGGCCGAGCTGGAAAACGGCGGCGTGCTCGAACGCCACCCCTGGGCCCGCCTGGCCTGGCGCCGCGCCACCCGTGGCGCCTCGCTGTACTGCTCGGGCCTGGCCTTCCAGCTGTCGATCAAGGACGCGCAGGCCCTGGCCGGTGCCGAACAGATCGACATCGGCCTGTTCAACAAGCTCAGCAACAAGGGCCGTGACGCCCTGATGGAACTGATCATCGGCGGCCACTACCAGTTGCTGGACGTGGACACCATCGCCGCCATGCTGGCCGAACAGGACGCCCTGGAAGTGCTGGAAGATGCCGAAGAAGCAGACTTCGAGGAGGACTTCGACGACGAAGCCGACGCCCCGGAAGTCGAGATCGAGGTCATCGAGTACAGCGAAGCCGGTGACGGCGAGCCGTCCAGCGCCAGCATCGAGACCGTCATGGTCAACGAGGAAGGTGTCGAAGTCGTGGTGATCTGCGACGACGGCGAAGAAGAGGACGAAGACGACGCGGAAACCCCGTCGGCATGAGTCCAGCTGCGATCTTCCATGTAGAGATCGCCGACTACGCCGTGCAGCAGGCCCTGCTGCACGGCGTGCGTCATACCGTATTTGTCAGCGAGCAGAACGTCCCGGCCGAGCTGGAAATCGACGAACTGGACCCGCTCAGCGACCACGCCCTGGCATTGGACCAACACGGCCAGGCCATCGGCGCTGCTCGCCTGACCCCGGATCAGCGCATCGGCCGCATGGCGGTACTGGCCGCCTGGCGTGGCAAAGGCGTAGGCCAGTCCTTGCTGAATGCGCTACTGGGCGCCGCCCGCAAGCGCGGCTGGGGCGAAATAAGCCTGCACGCTCAACTGCACGCCCGCGACTTCTATGCCTGTAACGGGTTTCTGCCGGAAGGTGCTGAATTTGAAGAAGCCGGCATCGGTCACCAGACCATGCGCCGGCGTCTGGACGGAGCAATGCGGGTGCAGGACCCAGATCAGGCCCGGGCGGCGGCGGCGGCGGTGATCCACGCTGCACGCCGTTCTCTGTACCTGCAGCTGCGTGGCAATGACGCCCTGCTCGCCCAGCCTCTGGTACTGGACGCCCTGCGCCGGTTTGCCACCGCCCGTCACGACAAACAGGTGCAGGTGTTGCTGCACGAAGCCGACCTGCCCGCCCTGCCTGCGGCCTTCATCGCACTGGTGCAGCGCCTGCCCAGTGTGTTCCATCTGCGTGAACCGGTAGACCCGGCGGATTGTCAGGTGGCCTCGGCGGCGATCAGCAACGATCAGGGCGACTGCTACTTTCGTCCAATAGGTGCCCGCGCCGAAGGCGAACTGGCGCTGGACAGCCCCGCCCGCGCCCAACAGCAGGAGCTGCTGTTCAAGCGCATCTGGGAGCGTTCACGTGATTGCAACGGGCTTCGCGTACTAGGTGTCTGAGCATTGACCTGGGCAGGACAAGCCGCAGTCAGGTATTAATGCGCGGGACAGTGTAGGTGCCCCTTCCTGTCCAGTGAGGGGTATAATTTCGTGGTTAGAACACGCCCGCGCGGGACGCTAGAACAGGTCCGCCGGTTCCCAGAACTACCCCACAAGTGAATCCGACTCTCCATCGTGGACAATCTACTGAAGCAGTTTGCGCAATCATCGCAGCTCGCCGGCGGCAACGCCTCCTATGTCGAGGACCTGTACGAACAGTACCTCGTCTCCCCGGACAGTGTGGACCCCAAGTGGAAGTCCTACTTTGACGGCTTCAAAGGCCGCGAAGCTGGCGATGTGCCGCACTCTGCTGCCATCGCACACATCACCGAAGCCGCAAAGAATGCTGGCAAGGTCGGCAGCAACGCCGGTTCCGGCGACGAGCGCGAGCGCAATGTCGGCCGCCTGATCACCGCCTACCGCTCGCGCGGTCACCTCGGTGCAAATCTTGACCCGCTGGGCCTGACCCCGCCGGTCAATCCGCCGGACCTGGGCCTGCCCTTCCACCACCTCAGCGATGCCGACCTCAACGACGAGTTCAGCACCGGCGGTGTTGGCGGCCAGCCGCGGATGAAGCTGCGCGATCTGGTCAGCCGCCTGAAGGCGACGTATACCGGCTCGATCGGCGCCGAATTCATGTATATCGCCGAAGTGGAGCAGCGCCAGTGGCTCTACCAGCGGCTTGAGGCTGCCGGTGGCAACTACAACCTGGATGCCGACACCAAGCGCCGTACCCTGGAGCGCCTCACCGCCGCCGAAGGCCTGGAGCGCTACCTGCACACCAAGTACGTCGGCCAGAAGCGCTTCTCGCTGGAAGGCGGCGACTCGCTGATCCCGATGATGGACACCATCATCCGTGACGCCGGCAAGGAAGGCGTCAAGGACGTGGTGATCGGCATGGCCCACCGCGGCCGCCTGAACGTGCTGGTCAACACCCTGGGCAAGAACCCGCGCAAGCTGTTCGACGAGTTCGAAGGCAAGTTCGAGCACGACGACCGCGCCGTTGCCGGTGACGTGAAGTACCACATGGGCTTCTCGGCCGACGTGGTCAGCGACGGCGGCCCGGTGCACCTGGCACTGGCCTTCAACCCGTCGCACCTGGAAATTGCCGACCCGGTGGTTGCCGGCTCGGTGCGCTCGCGCCAGGAACGCCGCAACGACACCGCACGCAAGCAGGTGATGCCGATCCTGATCCACGGCGACGCGGCATTTGCCGGCCAGGGCGTGGTGATGGAGCTGTTCCAGATGTCGCAGGCCCGCGGTTTCACCGTTGGCGGCACCGTGCACATCGTCATCAACAACCAGGTGGGCTTCACCACCTCCAACCGCGACGACTCGCGCTCGACCCTGTACTGCACCGACATCGCCAAGATGGTCGCCGCACCGGTCCTGCACGTGAACGGCGACGACCCGGAAGCGGTGGTGTTCGCGGCCAAGTTGGCCTATGACTTCCGCCAGCAGTTCCACAAGGACGTCGTGATCGACCTGGTCTGCTACCGCCGCTGGGGCCACAACGAGGCCGACGAGCCGGCGATCACCCAGCCGCTGATGTACCAGGTGATCCGCAAGCACAAGACCACCCGCGAGCTCTACGCAGAGCAGCTGGAAGCCGCAGGCGTGATCGCCGCCGGCGCCGGCAAGGAAATGGTCGACACCTACCGCAACAAGCTGGACTCCGGTGAAGTCACCACCGAGCTGGCCACGGTCGAAAAGACCCCGGCCACCAGCAAGATGTTCGTCAACTGGCCGAAGTACCTGTCCGGCAAGCTGTCCGACCCGGTCAGCACCAAGGTCGAGATGGGCAAGCTGACCCAGCTGGCCACCATGATCAACACCATTCCGGAAGGCGTGGAAGTGCATTCGCGCGTTGCCAAGGTGTACGACGACCGCCGCAAGATGGCCGCCGGCGAAATCCTCGGCGACTGGGGCTTTGCCGAGAACCTGGCCTACGCAACGCTGCTGGACGAAGGCAATGGCCTGCGCCTGGTCGGCCAGGACGTGGGCCGCGGCACCTTCACCCACCGTCACGCGATCCTGCACGACCAGAAGACCGACAACTACTACCTGCCGCTGCGTCAGCTGGTCGAGTCACCGGAACAGGCCACCATCATCGATTCGCTGCTCAGCGAAGAAGCCGTGATGGCGTTCGAGTACGGTTTCTCCACCACCGATCCCAACACCCTGTGCATCTGGGAAGGCCAGTTCGGCGACTTCGCCAACGGTGCCCAGGTGGTGATCGACCAGTTCATCGCCTCCGGCGAAGCCAAGTGGGGCCGCATCTCCGGCCTGACCCTGCTGCTGCCGCACGGCTATGAAGGCCAGGGCCCGGAACACAGCTCGGCGCGCCTTGAGCGCTTCCTGCAGCTGTGCGCACTGGAGAACATGCTGGTCTGCGTGCCGTCCACCCCGGCCCAGGCGTTCCACATGCTGCGTCGCCAGATGCGCATGGACACCCGCAAGCCGCTGATCGTCATGTCGCCCAAGTCGCTGCTGCGCCACAAGCTGGCCGTGTCCAGCCTGGACGAAATGGCCAATGGCGAGTTCCAGCACCTGATCGGCGATGCCACCGCGGACGCCAAGAAGGTCAAGCGCGTGGTGGTCTGCTCGGGCAAGGTCTACTACGACCTGCTGGAAGACATGACCAAGCGTGGCCAGGACGACGTGGCACTGGTGCGCGTGGAGCAGCTCTACCCGTTCCCGCGCCCGGCGCTGGCCGCCGAGCTGAAGAAGTACGGCAAGGCCACCGACGTTGTGTGGTGCCAGGAAGAGCCGATGAACCAGGGTGCGTGGTACCAGATCAAGCACCACCTGCAGGCATGCGTGGCCGATGGCCAGTCCCTGCACTATGCCGGTCGCCCGCGTTCTCCGTCGCCTGCCGTTGGCCACATGTCCGATCACCTGCGCGAACTCGCACAGCTGCTCGCCGACGCGCTGGTCAACAAGATCGACGACAACTACGCCGAATAAGCCCCCTTTTCCACAAGAAAACGAAACCAGGAAATCAGCCAAATGGCCACCGAAGTCAAAGTACCGGTACTGCCCGAATCCGTCTCCGACGCCACCATCGCCACCTGGCACAAGAAGGCTGGCGAGGCCGTCAAGCGTGATGAGCTGATCGTCGACATCGAGACAGACAAGGTGGTCATGGAAGTGCTTGCCGAGGCTGACGGCGTGCTTACCGAGATCGTCAAGAACGAAGGCGACACCGTGCTCAGCGGCGAGCTGCTCGGCAAGCTCGAGGCGGGTGCCTCCGCTGCTGCCGCGCCTGCCTCGGCTCCGGCTGCTGCTGCTCCGCAAGCGGCTGCCGAGTCCGCGCCTGCCGCTTCCGCCGAGGAGCAGATCCTCGCTCCGGCCGCGCGCAAGCTGGCCGAAGAGAACGGCATCGATCCGAACAGCATCCGCGGCACCGGCAAAGACGGCCGCGTAACGAAGGAAGACGTCGTTGCCGCCATCGAGGCGAAGAAGTCTGCGCCTGCTGCAGCTGCCAAGCCGGCCGCACCGGCTGCCGCCGCACCGATCTTTGCCGCGGGCGATCGCGTCGAGAAGCGCGTCCCGATGACTCGCCTGCGCGCCAAGGTTGCCGAGCGCCTCGTCGAAGCGCAGTCCTCCATGGCCATGCTGACCACTTTCAACGAGGTCAACATGAAGCCGATCATGGAGCTGCGCTCCAAGTACAAGGACCTGTTCGAGAAGAAGCACAATGGCGTACGCCTGGGCTTCATGTCTTTCTTCGTCAAGGCCGCGGTCGAAGCGCTGAAGCGTCAGCCTGGCGTCAATGCGTCCATCGACGGCAACGACATCGTCTATCACGGTTACCAGGACATCGGCGTGGCCGTCTCCAGTGATCGCGGCCTGGTCGTTCCGGTGCTGCGTAACGCCGAACACATGAGCCTCGCCGAAGTCGAAGGCGGCATTGCCGAATTCGGCAAGAAGGCCAAGGCCGGCAAGCTGACGATCGAGGAAATGACCGGCGGTACCTTCACCATCTCCAATGGCGGTGTGTTTGGTTCGCTGCTGTCGACGCCGATCGTCAACCCGCCGCAGACCGCTATTCTCGGCATGCACAAGATTCAGGAGCGCCCGATGGCGGTCAATGGTCAGGTGGTCATCCTGCCGATGATGTACCTGGCGCTGTCCTATGATCACCGTTTGATCGACGGCAAAGAGGCGGTAACCTTCCTGGTCACCATGAAGGACCTGCTGGAAGATCCGGCTCGCCTGCTGCTGGACATCTGACAAGGCAGCCACGGGCGGTGGGCGGTCAGCTGGTGATATACCCGGCACCGCTTGCGGCTCGTGGCTTTTCGTTTGCCGCTTAGGAAAGAGGATTGGTAATGAGCGAGAAATTCGACGTCATCGTCATCGGTGCGGGCCCTGGTGGCTATGTCGCCGCTATCCGCGCCGCGCAGCTGGGCCTGAAGACTGCCTGCATCGAAAAGTACAAGGGCAAGGACGGCAAGCTCGCGCTCGGCGGGACCTGTCTGAACGTTGGGTGCATCCCGTCCAAGGCACTGCTGGATAGCTCCTACAAGTATCACGAGGCGCATGCCAGTTTCGATGTTCACGGCATCTCGACCGGCGAGGTCAAGATGGACGTGCCGACCATGGTCGCGCGCAAGGACCAGATCGTGAAGAACCTGACCGGCGGCGTTTCGGCGCTGATGAAGGCCAACGGCGTGACCGTCTTCGAAGGCCACGGCAAGCTGCTGGCCGGCAAGCAGGTCGAAGTCACGGGTACCGACGGCAGCGTGCAAACGCTGGCGGCCGAGAATGTCATCCTCGCCTCGGGTTCGACCCCGGTGAACATTCCGCCGGCACCGGTGGACCAGAAGATCATCGTCGACTCTACCGGCGCCCTGGACTTCCAGACTGTTCCCGGCAAGCTCGGTGTGATCGGTGCGGGCGTCATCGGCCTCGAACTCGGTTCGGTCTGGGCCCGTCTGGGTGCCGAAGTCACCGTCATCGAAGCAATGGACAAGTTCCTGCCGGCGGCTGATGAGCAGATCGCCAAGGAAGCCTTCAAGGTACTGTCCAAGCAGGGTCTGAACATTCTGCTCGGCGCGCGCGTTACCGGCACCGAGATCAAGGGCGACCAGGTCACCGTCAGCTACACCAACGCCGAAGGCGAGCAGCAGCAGACCTTCGACAAGCTGATCGTTGCGGTCGGCCGTCGTCCGGTGACTGCCGATCTGCTGGCTGCCGACTCGGAAGTTACGCTTGACGAGCGCGGCTTCATCTATGTCGACGATCAATGCGCGACCAATGTGCCGGGTGTATACGCTATCGGCGACGTGGTGCGTGGCGCCATGCTTGCGCACAAGGCCTCCGAAGAGGGCGTGATGGTTGCCGAGCGCATTGCCGGTCACAAGACTCAGATGAACTACGACCTGATCCCGTCGGTGATCTACACGCACCCGGAAATCGCATGGGTCGGCAAGTCCGAGCAGGCGCTGAAGGCCGAAGGCGTCGAGGTGAACGTCGGTGTATTCCCGTTCGCTGCCAGTGGTCGCGCCATGGCCGCCAACGATACCGCCGGTCTGGTCAAGGTCATCGCCGATGCCAAGACCGATCGTGTTCTGGGTGTCCACGTGATGGGGCCGGCTGCCGCGGAGCTGGTACAGCAAGGTGCAATCGGCATGGAATTCGGCACCAGTGCCGAAGATCTCGGCATGATGGTGTTCTCGCACCCGACTATGTCCGAGGCCTTGCATGAGGCTGCGCTGGCAGTAAATGGCCACGCCATTCACATCGCGAATCGCAAGAAGCGCTAAGCGAATCGCGTGGTACAAAAGCCCGGCCTGTTCTGAACACGCCGGGCTTTTCTTTGACTAAAGTAGGATGTTTTCATGAGCAATCAGGTCCTTGAAAGGTATCGGCGATAGTTTTCAGGGACTTGAAGGGGGCAGGGCAACGCCCTGCTTAAATGCGGTACCTGATAACGGTAAGAAGCATGAATCTTCACGAGTACCAAGGTAAGCAGCTGTTTGCAGAATATGGATTGCCGGTGTCGAAAGGCTACGCGGTAGACAGCCCGAAGGAGGCCGCCGAAGCCTGTGACAAGATCGGGGGCACCGAGTGGGTGGTCAAGGCTCAGGTCCATGCCGGTGGTCGCGGCAAGGCCGGTGGTGTCAAGCTGGTACGCAGCAAAGACGAGGCGCGTGCGTTCGCCCAGCAGTGGTTGGACAAGCGGCTGGTGACCTACCAGACCGATGCCAATGGCCAGCCGGTCAGCAAGATCCTGGTTGAGGCGGCTACCGATATCGACAAGGAACTCTACCTGGGTGCAGTCGTGGACCGCTCGAGCCGCCGTATCGTGTTCATGGCATCCACCGAGGGCGGCGTGGACATCGAGAAGGTCGCACACGACACTCCGGAGAAGATTCTCAAGGCCACCATCGATCCGTTGGTCGGCGCGCAGCCCTTCCAGGCACGGGAGCTGGCATTCCAGCTCGGGCTCAAGGGCGATCAGGTGAAGCAGTTCGTCCACATCTTCGTTGGCCTGGCCAAGCTGTTTCAGGACTACGATCTGGCCCTGCTAGAGGTCAATCCGCTGGTCATCAAGAAAGATGGCAACCTGCATTGCCTTGACGCCAAGCTCAATATCGACGGCAACGCCATCTATCGACAGCCGAAGCTGCGCGACATGGCCGACCCTTCCCAGGACGACCCACGCGAGGCGCATGCGGCCAAGTGGGAACTCAATTACGTCGCGCTCGACGGCAACATCGGTTGCATGGTCAACGGTGCCGGCCTGGCGATGGGGACCATGGACATCGTCAACCTGCACGGCGGTCGTCCGGCGAACTTCCTCGATGTCGGCGGTGGCGCAACGGAAGAGCGCGTTACCGAAGCGTTCAAGATCATTCTCTCGGATAGCAATGTCGCCGCAGTGCTGGTGAACATTTTCGGCGGTATCGTGCGCTGCGACATGATCGCCGAGGGGATCATCGGTGCAGTGCGCGAAGTAGGGGTCAAGGTACCCGTGGTCGTGCGCCTGGAGGGCAACAACGCCGAGCTGGGCGCGAAGATGCTGAGCGAGAGCGGGCTGAACATCATCGGGGCGCAGAGCCTGACCGATGCGGCCATTCAGGTAGTCAAAGCCGCGGAGGGCAAGCAATGAGCATTCTGATCAACAAGGACACCAAGGTCATCTGCCAAGGCTTTACCGGCTCACAAGGAACCTTCCACTCCGAGCAGGCCATCGCCTATGGCACGCGCATGGTCGGTGGGGTGACGCCCGGCAAGGGCGGCACCATGCATCTTGGTCTGCCGGTGTTCAATACGGTCAAGGAAGCCGTGGAAGCCACCGGCGCCGACGCCTCGGTAATCTACGTACCGGCACCTTTCTGCAAGGACTCGATCCTCGAAGCCGCGTTTGGCGGCATCAAGCTGATCGTATGCATCACCGAAGGCATCCCGACGCTGGATATGCTGGAGGTCAAGATCAAGTGCGATGAGCTCGGTGTGCGTCTGATCGGTCCGAACTGCCCAGGTGTAATCACCCCGGGCGAATGCAAGATCGGCATTCAGCCCGGGCACATCCACCAGCCGGGCAAGGTAGGCATCGTTTCGCGTTCGGGCACGCTGACCTACGAGGCGGTCAAGCAGACGACCGATGCGGGCTTCGGCCAGTCCACCTGTGTCGGCATTGGTGGCGATCCGATTCCCGGCTCGAGCTTCATCGACATCCTGGAGCTTTTCCAGAACGACCCTCAGACCGAGGCAATCGTCATGATCGGCGAGATCGGTGGTTCGGCCGAGGAAGAGGCGGCGGCCTTCATCAAGGCCAACGTGACAAAGCCGGTGGTGTCGTACATCGCGGGCGTTACCGCACCGGCGGGCAAGCGAATGGGGCATGCCGGAGCGATCATCTCCGGAGGCAAGGGCACGGCGGAGGAAAAGTTCGCTGCGCTGCAGGACGCGGGCGTGCGAACGGTGCGTTCGCTGGCCGATATTGGCAAGGCCCTGGCTGACGTGACAGGTTGGGAAATGAAGGGCGCCTGACCAGCGCCGTGAAAGGGCCACCTTCGGGTGGCCCTTTCGTTTGTGGGCACAAAGCGGTCGGCATGCTCGGCCGATCATGGCATCATGCGCGCCTCCCATCATGGCGCCGTCTTCACGAGAGATGCGTGTCACGCACGGCCTGGCTCAACCGGCCGGGTGACATTTCCCTTACCCCTGGAGAAATTCCCACATCGTTTCCGTTTCCCGTCGTCCCGAATCGCCCATCGCTCGAGCAACATGCTCGCTGGCGCGGCGGCGGCGCATTCCCCTGGTAATGTTTTCCCATGACTCGTTTGAAAGGCTTTGACCTCGTCGCCCTTGGTTTCATGACCTTTGCGCTGTTTCTCGGCGCCGGCAACATCATTTTCCCGCCCAGCGCCGGACTGGCCGCAGGCGAACATATCTGGCAGGCGGCAGCCGGCTTTCTGCTGACAGGCGTGGGCCTGCCGCTGCTGACGGTCGTCGCGCTCGCTCGCGTCGGTGGCGGGATGGACCGCCTGACTGCGCCTCTGGGTCGGTTCGCCGGCACGCTGTTGGCGATAGCCGTGTACCTGGCCATCGGGCCGCTGTTCGCGACGCCGCGAACCGCCGTGGTGTCGTTCGAAATGGGCATCGCCCCGTTCACCGGCGACAGCGGTACGCCTTTGCTGATCTACACACTGCTGTTCTTTGCGGCGGTGCTGGTGCTGGTGCTCAATCCCGGGCGCCTGGTAGAGAACGTCGGCAAGATCATCACTCCCGTGCTGCTGCTTTCACTGATCCTGCTTGGCGGCGCCGCGCTGTTTCTTCCCGCCGGCGAGATTGGGGTCAGTGCCGAGAGTTATCGCAGCGCGCCGATGCTCAAGGGCTTTCTCGAGGGCTACCTGACCATGGATACGCTGGGCGCCCTGGTTTTCGGCATCGTCATCGCGACTGCCATCCGCGACCATGGGGTGACCGATGCGGCGCTGGTGACGCGCTATTCGATGATTGCCGGCGTGATCGCCGCCGTCGGGCTTTCGGCGGTGTATCTGGCGTTGTTCTACCTGGGCGCAACCAGCCAGGGCATCGCCGCCGATGCACAGAATGGCGTGCAGGTGCTCACGACCTACGTACAGCACACCTTTGGCACGACTGGCAGCCTGTTGCTCGCCGCAGTCATCACCCTCGCATGCCTGACGACGGCGGTAGGGCTCACGGCTGCGTGCGGTGAGTTCTTCAGCAACCTGCTGCCGGTGTCCTACCGCAGCGTGGTGATCACCTTCTCGCTGTTCAGCCTGCTGGTGGCCAATCAGGGATTGACCCAGCTGATCAGTGTCTCGGTCCCGGTACTGGTAGGGCTTTACCCGCTGGCGATCGTCTTGGTTGCGCTCAGCCTGGCCGACCGGCTGTGGCGTTCGCCCGCCCGAGTGATGATGCCGGTGATGGCGGTCACCCTGGTGTTCGGTTTCGTCGATGGCATGGCGGCAGCCGGCTTCGGTGACGCAGTGCCAGCCTTCTTCGGTGAACTCCCGCTGGCGGGGCAGAGCATGGGATGGCTGCTGCCGGCGCTCATCACGCTGATGCTCGCGGCCGCCGCGGATCGCCTGCTGGCCGCTCCTGCGCGCGCCTGAGCGCAGCGCAGCGGTAGATGGCAGCTGGCTATAATCGCGTCAGGTTTGAAGAGGACAGGCCATGGCCTTAACCGAACTGCTAACGCCCGACGTCGCCGCGGTCATCTGGTTCGTCGTCTGCTGGGTGGGCTATACCCGTTACGCAAGCTGGCGCGGGCGTGACACGGCCTGCCTGGCCAGTGTGCTGCATCTCTATCGCCAGGACTGGATGCAGCGACTGCTGCAGCGCGACAACCGGATTGCCGATGCCAACGTCATCGGTAATCTCGAGCGCAACGCCTCGTTCTTCGCCTCCAGCACACTGATCATCCTTGCAGGCATCCTCACAGCGCTCGGCGCGTCTGATCGCGCCGTTTCCCTGCTCGCCGATCTGCCGCTCGCGCAGCCGGTCAGCCGCGGGCTGTCGGAAATCAAGCTGCTCGGCCTGGCCGTGGTCTTCGTCTATGCCTTCTTCACCTTCAGCTGGTGCATGCGCCAATACAATTTCGGCGCGGTCCTCGTCGCGTCGGCACCGATGGCTGGTGAGCGCAACGTCAATGACCTCGAGCGCAAGGCATTCGCCGAGCGCGCGGCGCGCGTGCTGTCGATGGCTGCCAACCAGTTCAACTTTGGTCTGCGTGCCTACTATTTCGGCATGGCCACGCTGGCCTGGTTTATCAATCCCTGGTTCTTCATGGCGGTCACCACCGGCGTGGTGCTGGTGCTCTACCGCCGCGAGTTCCATTCCGATGTGCTGAAGGTCATGGTGTTTACGCCAACTTCGCTCGGAGATACGTCCCGGGAGTAGGGCGCAACCTTGCCGCCCGGTATCATGGCCGGCTCGATTCCATCGCCGAGAGATCGAATGAGCGACAGCCAGATTCTCGAGCGCACTCAGCGCTTTCTTTCCTTTCTGCGTCATTGCCAGGTGCTCGGGCTCAGCGTGGAGCACGCTGACAGCAAGGGTCTGACGTTGCGCCTGCCCTATAACGAGAGCCTGATTGGCAATCCCGAGACCGGCGGCATTCATGGCGGGGCGATCACCACGCTGATGGACACCACCTGCGGCATCTCGACCGCCTGCGCGTTGCCGGAACTGGAGGTCTGCCCGACGCTCGACCTGCGTATCGATTACATGCACCCGGCCGAGCCGGGTCACGACGTGTTCGGCTTCGCCGAATGCTACCGAGTGACGCCGCACGTGATCTTCACGCGGGGCGTGGCCTACCAGCGCGACATCAACGAGCCGATCGCGCACGTGGTCGGCACCTTCATGCGCATGGGCAAGCAGGCCGGCGGCCGCGGCGGTGAGGGCGCGGCATGACTCGGGTGGATTTCGATGCCATGGTCCGCCAGGCGCTGGAGACCAACAATTACGAGCCGCTGATCGAGTCGGTGCCCTACGCGAAGCTGATCGGCATGCAATGCCTGCGTCTGGGAGACGAGATGGTGTTCCGCCTGCCGCAGAACCAGGACAACATCGGCAATCCCATGCTGCCAGCGATTCACGGCGGCGTGATCGCGGGTTTCATGGAGCATTCGGCGATGCTTCATTTGCTGATGTTCATGGGGGCGCCACATTTGCCGAAAATCATCGACTTCTCGATAGATTATCTGCGCGCCGGTCACTATCGTGACACTTTCGCCGCCTGCCAGGTCTGGCGCCAGGGCCGTCGGGTCGCCAATGTCGCGATCACTGCCTGGCAGACCCATCAGGCCGAACCCATCGCCACCGCCCGTTGCCATTTCAAGATCGACCAGGCCTGATCCTGCGGCCGTCGGCGTGCGGTAGCTGACGTCTGACACCGCTTCAAGGAGCCGGAATGGATGCTCTGTTGATTCTCGCCGGCCTGCTGCTGATGCTCGCCGGCATGGTCTGGCTGGTCACGCTCGCCTTTGGCACCAGCCTGTTCTGGGGCATCGGTAGCCTGATGCCGCCGTTCACCCTGGCCTATCTCTTTGCCCACTGGTCGGTTGCCCGTCGGGCCGTATTGACCGTCGGCTTGGGCATCATCCCGCTGGTGGTCGGGCTGTCGATGCTGGCTGCCCGGGCGCCGGAAAAGCTCGACGCCATCCTTGCTCTCGAATGGCTGCCGCAGCCAGAGGCGGCGCAGCCGGGCGGTCTGCTGCACGGCCAGCTCAACGGGCAAGCCTTCAGACCCGAGCATGGCGAGTTGATCGATGGCGTGCTCAGCCTGCGTTCCGGCTCGGGCTTCTACGCAAATCAGGAGGTGCGCATCGAGCTGCGCGAACCGCCAGCCGATGCGCTACGCCTGGATATTCTGCCCGATGACGAGGGACCTTTGCCGACCGTGCGCATCGCCTGGCTCGAGCCGGGTCGCGATCTGCCGGAATCGCGTGTCATCCAGCATGGCTACACCCTGCATCTGGTGCTGGCGGAGCAGGCGCCCAACCGGCTGGTGGGTCGTTTCCATCTGGTGCTGCCGCCCCAGTATGCGACCAGCCTCAGCGGCGAAGTCGAGCTCTACACCGATCGGCTGCGCTACCGCGATGGGCAGGTCGACCGCACCGTCGATTCGACGGACACCATCGCCTACGTCCTCGAAGATTACCTGCAGCGTCGCCATGCCTCGCACGATGTGACCCTGACGAGCCCGCTCGGCCAACTGCCGCTTGCCGAGCATGCGTTCAGCCTGCCGGTCGAGGCGCGCGTGGACGGCGTCCCGACGCACCTGCAGCTGGCGTTGAGCAAGGGTGCAGAAGGCTGGAGCGTCGAGGATGACGCCTATCCCCCGTTGCCGCCCGCTGTGGAGCAGCCCGTCGAAGCGCGCGAGCCGGCCCCGGTTCGTACGCCACCGGTCCGCAGCCACGACCGGCGCAAGCGCTTCTCCATGGCGCGCCTGCTTCGCGAGCCAGCGACCTACGACAACATGCTGGTGCGCGCGCATACCGAGCGGGGCGGCGTCGCGGAAGGACGCTTCGCGGGGCTGGACGCGGAGGGGCGGTTGCGTATTCGACGTATGCTCGGCGGCCCGGGCGAGGCTTACTTCAATCTCGCGCCGGGCGAAATCGTGCTGCTCGAAGCGCTGGAGCCCTGAGCTGCAAACCGGGCCCGCACCAATTGAGCGGGCCGTTCCACTTGAAATTGCATCTACGACCCCCATCTGCCTGACACTGCCGCGCGTGCGGCCCGTATCACTGATGACTGGAGTTCGTAGACGATGA
>DKPB01000025.1:10283-33237 GCA_002471015.1 Stenotrophomonas sp. UBA7346 | reverse complement strand
GCATGGCTCGGCACTACCGTTTTGCTCCCTCCCTTTGGCGCAGCCAAGGGGAGTGTTGGGGAGGGGTTGGCCTTTCGCTGGGCAAGCCCCTGCCGAGCATGGCTCGGCACTACGGTGCGACGGTGCTTTTGCCCCTCCCCCGCTTGCGGGAGAGGGGGTGGGGTGAGGGGGCTTTTGCTGGCAAGGCCTTGCCAAGCATCGCCCTGCCCTACCCTCAGCTGCTGCGCGCCTCGTGGGCGGCCATCAGCATCGCGTCGCTGGACTCCTGGAACACCCGCAAGCCGAACTCCGGCAGGATCGCCAGCAGGTGGTCGAACACATCCGACTGGGTGCGCTCGTACTGCGCCCATGCGGTCGGCGCGAAACAGTAGATCTCCAACGGCAGACCCTGCGGCGTGGGCGCCATCTGCCGCACCAGCAAGGTCATGTCCTGCTTGATGTCCGGATGGCTGCGCAGGTAGCGCTCCACGTAGACGCGGAAGGTGCCCAGGTTGGTCATGCGGCGCGCATTGACCGGCTCGGGGTGTTCCTCGGCCACCTTGGCATTCCACTGCCCCAGCTCCTGCTGCTTAGCCTGCAGGTAGTCATCGAGCAAACCGAAATGACCCAGCCGCTCCAGCGCCGGTGCATCCAGGAAACGCACGCTGTGCTGGTCCAGGTACAGCGAGCGCTTGATGCGCCGACCGCCCGACTCCTGCATGCCGCGCCAGTTGCGGAACGACTCGGTCACCAGCTTCTTGGTGGGGATTGTGGTGATGGTGTTGTCGAAGTTGCGCACCGTCACCGTGTGCAGGGCGATGTCGGTCACATCACCATCGGCGTTCTGGCTCGGCATCTCGATCCAGTCACCGATGCGCACGCGGCCATCGCCACTGATCTGCACACTGGCTACCAGTGACAGAATCGTGTCCTGGAAGATCAGCATGAACACCGCCGTGGCCGCACCCAGGCCGGTGACCAGATGCAGCAGCTCCACCCCGACCAGGATCGCAACGATCGACAGGCCTGCGAACACGAACACGATGATCTTGACGACCTGCAGATAACCCTTGATCGGCTTGTTACGTGCATCGGCACGGCGCTCATAGAAGTCGTTGAAGGCGTCCAGCGCATGCGATACCGCCATGGCGATGGTCAGCACCGTCCAAGCGTGGCACAGCGCCTTCAACGTGTTTACCAGGCCCGGCGGCAACTCCGGCACGATGCTCAGGCCCGACGCGATCACCACCGACGGCACGATATTGGCCAGCCGTGCGATCACCCGCAGCGGCTGCCGTGCATTGTGATTGGGGCCGGAGAAGCGCTCGATCATCGAACGCAGGCCGCGCAGCAGGATGCGCTTGGTGACGAAGTTGGCCAACCATGCCACCAGCAGCAACGCTGCCAGTACCACCGCCGGGTAGGCCATCGGATAAGGCGCCAGCATGTTTTCGAGCTGATCCAGCCAACGGATTCCCATTACCGCCATCGTTCAATCTTCCTTACCGTGTAATGCAGAAACAGCCTGCCCGTCCCCTGTTACGGGCGTCATCGGACAGTAGAGAGTGGCCGCGCGGAGACAGGCGCGGCCGGCAGGCACCGCTCAGGCGGCGCGACTGCGTTCGATGATCACGCCAACCGCGCGCGCACCGCGTACCGCACCCGGCTTGCTCAGCTTCAGGCGAAGCCATTGCACTTTGAATTCGTCCAGCACGATCTGCGCGCAGCGCTCGGCCAGCGTTTCCACCAGACCGAAATCGGAGGCGCGCACGAATTCCATCAAGCGCTTGCTGACCGCCTTGTAGTTCAGCGTATCGACGATATCGTCGCTGGCGGCCGGCTTGCGGTTGTCAAAGCCCATTTCCAGATCAAACACCAGGGTCTGGCGGATGCGCCGTTCCCAGTCGTAGATGCCGATCAGGGCATCGATCTCCAGCCCTTCGATGAATACCTTGTCCATTGCATCCGTCGTATTGAATGAATGCGACATGGTAACGGCCCCAGCCTGAGCCTGCCGTGGACAGGCACGGCAGGCCGGCGCTCAGCCCTGCAGCGGCGGCAGCGTGGCCATGTCCCAGCGCGGCGTCACCTTGACCTCGGCCGGGCTGTGCTGGCCGGCTTGGAGGCGCAAGGCACCGGCGAAGGCGATCATCGCGCCGTTGTCGGTGCACAGCGCCGGGCGCGGGAAGCAGACCCGGCCCCCGCGCCGCTGTGCGGCCTCGTGCAGCTTGGCGCGCAGGCGCTTGTTGGCGCCCACGCCGCCGGCCACCACCAGCACATCGCAGCCGGCCGCATCCAGCGCGCGCTCGCACTTGATGGCCAGCGTGTCCACCACCGCATCCTCGAAGCCACGGGCGATATCGGCGCGGGTCTGCTCGCTCTGGTCGCTGTCGCGCCAGGCCAGCAGCACTTGGGTCTTCAAACCGGAGAAGCTGAAATCCAGGCCCGGGCGATCGGTCATCGGGCGGGCGAACTTGTAACGTCCCGGGGTGCCGATTTCGGCCAGGCGCGCCAGCTGCGGGCCGCCGGGGTACGGCAGGCCCATCATCTTGGCGGTCTTGTCGAAGGCCTCACCGGCCGCATCGTCGAGGGTTTCACCCAGCAGCCGGTACTTGCCGATGGCATCCACCGCGATCAGCTGGGTATGCCCACCGGACACCAGCAAGGCCACGAACGGCGGCTCCGGCGGGTCGTCCTCCATCAGCGGCGCCAGCAGATGGCCTTCCATATGGTGGACAGCGATGGCCGGCACATCCAGGCCCCAGGCCAGCGAACGGGCCACGCCGGCGCCGACCAGCAGCGCGCCGACCAGGCCGGGGCCAGCGGTATAGGCCACGCCCTCGATCTCGGAGATGGCGATGCCGGCCTCGTCCAGGGTTTGGCGGATCAGCGGCAGGGTCTTGCGCACGTGGTCGCGGCTGGCCAGCTCGGGCACCACCCCGCCGTACTCGGCGTGCAGCGCGATCTGGCTGTAGACGGCGTGCGCACGCAGCGCGGCCGCCCCGGAAAGGGAGGTGTCGTAGACGGCTACGCCCGTCTCATCGCAGGATGATTCAATGCCGAGGACTTTCATGGGGTGTATTGTGGACCTGTCTGTCGCCCCCGCCAAATCCCAGGGGGTTGCGCCCGTGCTCAAAGGGACTATAATGCGCGGCTCACCGGGTGTGACCCGGTTTTACTACTGAGTCCCCGGAGATTCCATGCCCAGCGTTAAAGTCCGCGAGAACGAGCCCTTTGAGTTTGCTCTTCGCCGCTTCAAGCGCACTTGCGAAAAGGCCGGCGTACTGGCCGAGACCCGCAAGCGCGAGTTCTACGAAAAGCCGACCCAGGAACGCAAGCGCAAGGCTGCTGCTGCCGTGAAGCGCCAGCTGCGTCGTTCCTCGCGCGACGTCACCAAGCGTCAGCGCCTGTACTGATCGTACGCAACTCCTGAACGGGGGGCTCCGGCCTTCCGTACTGGAGTGAAAGCCGGCACGCGCAAGCGTAGCCGGCTTTTTGCGTTCCAGACGTCAGCAATACTGGCGTTCTACCCCCTATTCCCGACCCAAAGAGGTGCTCCATGAGCCTGAAGCAACAGCTGACCGAAGACATGAAGGCCGCCATGAAGGGCGGCGACAAGCACTCGCTGGGCGTGATCCGCCTGATCAATGCCGCCATCAAGCAGCGCGAAGTGGACGAGCGCATCGAACTGGACGATGCCGCCGTGATCGCCGTGCTGGACAAGATGGTCAAGCAGCGCAAGGACTCGGTCACCCAGTACGAAGCGGCCAACCGTGAAGACCTGGCGGCGGTCGAGCGCGACGAGATCGTGGTGATCGAGCGCTACGTGCCGGCCAAGATGGGCGAAGCCGAGATCCAGGCGGCGATTGCCGCCGCCAAGGCCGAGACCGGTGCCAGCAGCGCCGCCGACATCGGCAAGCTGATGGGCGTGCTCAAGCCCAAGCTGGCCGGCCAGGCCGACATGGGCCTGGTGTCCAAGCTGGTCAAGCAGGCCCTGGCCGGCTGATCCTGGCTGCCAAGGTTGTGCGACAAGGCCCGCCAAGTGCGGGCCTTGTTGTTTCCGCCCTTCTGCCCCGCCCCCTGTAGAGCGCAGCCATGCGGCGCTGGGGCATTACCGGAACACCGTCCCGGGAAGCGGCTGGTGGCGCGGGGCAGGTGGCAGCAGGGCTGCGATCACAAGCAATCCGCTGCGCAACACGAACAACTCCCAAAGCCTGCCCCCATCCGCCCTGCGGGCACCTTCCCCCGCAGGCGGGAGAAGGGAATAGCTGGAGCCAAAGCCAAAGCCAAAGCCAAAGCCCAAGCCCAAATCACAGCCACTGCCACTGCCACTGCCACTGCCACTGCCACTGCAAAAGCAAAAGCAAAAGCAAAGGCAAAGGCAAAGGCAAACGCCGAAGCCAAAGCCAACGCCAAAGCCAAAGCCAAAGCCAAAGCCAAAGCCATGTTTACGGCCCCGACCACGGCCACCGCAGCATCCCCGGCTCCCCATTCACCCTGACCGAAGCCCGCCTTTGCTAGAACAGACCCCTGTCTTCACGCGATCCATCTGATGCCTGCCCCCCACCCCAGCCTGCACACGTTCAAATCCCGCCTGGAGCTGCTGCAGCAGAGCCTGCCCGCCGCCCTGGTCCGCCGTTTCGTCGAAACCGACGTGATGACCCAGGCCGCCTCGCTGGCCTTCTACACCCTGCTGTCGCTGGCACCGCTGCTGGTGCTGCTGCTGTGGCTGACCGCCTCACTGTACCCACCAGCACAACAGACACTGATCGACCAGATCGGCGCACTGGCCGGCCCCAGCGTGGCCGAGGTGGCGCGCACGGTCATCACCAATGCCACCGCCCAGCCCGACCTGGGCTCGTTTGCCGGCATCTGGAGCCTGGTCCTGCTGTTCATCGGTGCCACCGTAGTGTTCGCCCAGCTGCAGGCAGCGCTGAACCTGATCTTCCGCACCGACTCCAAGCGCTTCGAGGGCATCCTTGGCTGGCTGAAGAAGCGGGTGTTCTCAGCCGGCGTGGTGCTGGCACTGGGCTTCCTGCTGATCGTGTCGATGGTGGCCACCACCGCCCTGCAGGTGATCTTCTCGCACCTGCCCTCGGCGTTGCCTGCAGTGGGCTATATCACCACCCTGCTGCTGTACGCGCTGGGCTTTGCCTTCCTCTACCACTACCTGCCGGACCGGCCGGTGGACTGGCGCCAGGCCTTCCTCGGCGGCGTCATCACTGCGGTGTTGTTCACCCTCGGCCGCTATGCGATTGGCCTGTACATCGCCAACGCAGCGCCGGGCAGCGCCTATGGCTCGATGGGCACGCTGGTGATCATGCTGGTGTGGATCTACTACGCCAGCGTGGTGTTCTTCGGCGGCGCGCTGATCACCGCGGTGATCGATGAGCGGGCGTATGCGCGGCGCAAGGCGGCGGCTGAGGTTGATGCTGGGGCATTGGACTGACCGCAAGAGCAGAAGCAGAAGCAACCCCTCCCCGGCCCTCCCCTTGCCTGCGGCAAAGGGAGGGAGCGAGCTCTGCCCCCTCCCTTTCGCGCAGCGAAGGGGGTGAAGAAGGTCTGCTTGCGCGGCACTGCCGCGCGACCTGATGAACGACCGAAGGCTATGCCTTCGGGCCGGACGGGCCGGGGAGGGGTTGCTTCAAGCCCTTGACTGAAAACCATCACGCCCATCAACCCGCCAGCACCAGCCCAGCCTAGTACACTCCCCTTCTTCCCTTTCATCGCGCCCGCCACCCGGCGGTGCTGTTCTTTGCTGCATGGCCCGACTTCCCGACGCGTTCATTGACGACCTCCTGGCCCGCACCGACATCGTGGAAGTGGTGGGCTCACGTGTGCCGCTCAAGCGCCAGGGCAAGGAATACGCCTCGCGCTGCCCCTTCCACGACGAACGCTCGGCCTCGTTCACGGTCTCGCCGACCAAGCAGTTCTATCACTGCTTCGGCTGTGGCGCGCACGGCACCGCGATCAGCTTCCTGATGAACTACGACCGCCTCGAGTTCCTCGATGCGGTGGATGAACTGGCCAAGCGCGTGGGCATGGAGATCCCGCGCGAAACCAATGCACGCACGCCACAGCAGCAGGATGACAGCCGCGACCAGTACGCGGCGCTGGACGCTGCCACCCGCTTCTTCCAGAAGCAGCTGGAAGGCAACGACAAGGCCCGCGCCTACCTCGATGGCCGTGGCGTCGATGCCGATACCCGCGCGCGTTTCTCCATCGGCTATGCGCCCGATGGCTACAGCGCGCTGAAGGATGCGCTGGGCAAGGACGAGCGGCGCATGAAGCTGCTCGATCGCGTCGGCCTGTTCTCCAAGAACGACCGCGGCCATGTCTACGACAAGTTCCGCGACCGGGTGATGTTCCCGATCTTCGACCGCCGTGGCCGGGTCATCGCCTTTGGCGGCCGGGTGATGGAAAAGGACGATGGCCCCAAATACCTCAACTCGCCGGAAACCGCGCTGTTCCACAAGGGCCGCGAACTGTACGGCCTGTGGCAGGTCCGCCAGGCCAACCAGAAGATCGAACGCCTGATCGTGGTCGAAGGCTATATGGACGTGGTCAGCCTGTTCCAGTTCGGCGTCACCCAGGCGGTGGCGACGCTGGGCACGGCAACCACCCCCGACCATGCCGAGCTGCTGTTCCGCAACGCACCGGATGTGTACTTCTGCTTCGACGGTGATGCCGCCGGCCGCCGCGCTGGCTGGCGCGCACTGGAGTCGGTACTGCCGCGCATGAAGGATGGCCGCCAGGCCTTCTTCCTGTTCCTGCCCGATGGCGAGGACCCGGACACCATCGTGCGCAAGGAAGGTGCCGATGCCTTCGATGCCCGGCTGAAGCAGGGTACGCCGCTGTCGCAGTTCTTCTTCGACGAGCTCGGCCGCGAGATCAACCTGGGCACCCTCGACGGCAAGGCACGCCTGGCCGAACGGGCCAAACCGATGCTGGCGCAGATTCCCGATGGCGCCTTCGGCGACCTGATGAAGCAGGAGCTGGCACGCCTGACCGGCATCGGCAACACCGCCACCGCGGCCGCTCACATCGCGCGCCCGCCCATGCGCAACAACGCCGTACCTGTGCAGAAGCGCAGCCTGGTGCGCGCGGCCATCGCCATCCTGCTGCAGCAGCCGTCGCTGGCGATGAACCTGGAAGGCCACCACGCCATCAGCGGCCTGCGTCTGCCTGGCATCGAGTTGCTGGTCGAGTTGTTGAACCTGGTGCAGCAGCGCCCGGACATCAGCACCGGCGCCCTGCTCGAGCATTTCAACGAGCGCGAAGAGCAGGCCGCGCTGCACAAGCTGGCCGCGCAGGCGCTGCCCGGCGACGAGGCGATGTGGGCGCAGGAACTGCAGGACGCGATCCTGCAGCTGGAAAAACAATTGCTGACCCAGCGTCTGGAAGAACTGCAGGCCAAGCAACGCCAACAAGGCCTGGATGACACCGACAAGTACGAACTGCGCGAACTGTTGAAAGCGCGCGCCACCTTGCGCCTGTAACCACCAGCCACGGAGCAACGCATGAACATTTTCCGCCTGTCGCTGTTACTGTCCTTGCTGCTCACCGCCCACGCCAATGCGGCGGATGCCACGCTCTACCACCCGCGCCCCGGCCTGACCACGGCCGGCCAGCCCAGCGCACAGCAGCTGCGTGATGCGGCCGCCAACGGCGTCACCACCGTCATCGACCTGCGCCGCGCTGATGAAGACCGCGGCTACGACGAGGCAGCCCTGGCCGAACAACTGGGTCTGCGCTACGTGCGCCTGCCCATCGCCGGTGCCGGCGACATCACCGATGCCAACGCCCGCACGCTGGACCACCTGCTCAAGCAGGACAGCGGCAAGACCCTGCTGCACTGCGCCTCGTCCAACCGCGCCGGCGCACTGCTGTCGGTGATCGATGCACGCGTCAACGGCGCCTCCACCGAAGACGCACTCAAGTTTGGCCGCGATGCCGGCATGACCTCGCTGGAGCCGGCCGCCCGCGCCTTGCTGCAAGCCCCCACCCCCTGATCAGGAAACCTTGCCGACATGACCCGCTGGTGGTCGCGACTGCGACCGGACAACTTCACCCTCGCCCTGCTCGCCACCGTCGTCCTGGCCACCGTGCTGCCGCTCAGCGGTGCCGCCGCCAAGGGCTTCGACCGCTTCACCGACATCGCCATTGCCGCGCTGTTCTTCCTGCATGGCGCGCGCCTGCCGCGTGAATCCATCATCGCCGGCCTGCTGCACTGGCGCCTGCATATCACCATCCTGGTCTGCACTTTCGTGCTGTTCCCGCTGCTGGGGCTGGCAATGAAGCCGCTGGCCGGCTGGGCACTGACGCCCGAGCTGTATATCGGCGTGCTGTTCCTGTGCGCCCTGCCCTCCACCGTGCAGTCCTCCATCGCCTTTACCTCGATCGCCGGTGGCAATGTGCCGGCAGCGGTCTGTGCGGCCTCGCTGTCGAGCATCCTCGGCGTCTTCCTGACCCCGCTGCTGATGACCGTGCTGGCAGGCTCGCAGGGCGCCATGGCCAACCCGCTGCATGCAGTGGGCGCGATCATGCTGCAGCTGCTGGTGCCGTTCGTGCTGGGCCATCTGCTGCGGCCATGGATAGGCCGCTGGATCGAGCGCAGGCGGCCGCTGCTGCGTTACACCGACCAGGGCACGGTGTTGCTGGTGGTCTACGCCGCCTTTGGCGAATCTGTCAGCGAAGGCCTGTGGAGGAATACCCCGCCGTTGTCGCTGCTGGCCGCCGCACTGGTAGCGGTGGTGCTGCTGGCCATCGCCATGCCCGGCATCGGCTGGCTGGCACGGCGGCTGGGCTTCAACCGCGCCGACCGGATCACCATCGTGTTCTGCGGCTCCAAGAAGAGCCTGGCCACCGGCGTGCCGATTGCCAAGGTGTTGTTTGCGGGTGGCAGCTTGGGCGCGATCGTGTTGCCGATCATGATCTACCACCAGATCCAGCTGATCGTCTGCTCGGTGGTAGCCCAACGCTATGCAAAGCAGAACGCCGAAACAGCGCAACAATAGCCAACGCAGATGTAGTGCCGAGCCATGCTCGGCAGGAGCCCTAGCCGCAATCCCTCAGCCCATCACACGAGGGCCGGCGGTGTTCGCAACATCCGCTGCAATGCAAAGCACCTCGGTTTGCGTTCTCACACGCAGCCGGAAGCATCACCTGCTTCGCAGGCCTACACTGCTCCCAACCGCTTCGCGCTAGGGGTATGTCTCGCCTTCGCCGAGCAAACGGGCCACGGTAAAACGCGGCAACCACAGCTGCAGGTCGTAGTTGCGATCATCGGCCTCATCCCGCACTGGCGAAGGACCGCTGTAGACAGCCAACGCAATACGGCCGCATCCGTGCCCGGGCCGGCACCCCCACACATCGCCTTCGCGCGCGCCAATGCGTACGTTGTAGACATCCAGGTCCTGCAGCAACATCGTCATGGGCGGATAGGCCAGATAGCGCGGCTGCCTGCGCATGCCGTGCACGTTGCCTGTCAGCACCACCATCCGACCATTGGCGGGCAGCACGACGTAGCGTGCACGCAACTCGGCAGCCATCGTCGCATCCCGTTCACCGGGCCTGGGGGGCGAGCGCGACGCAGCCTGATCGAAACCAAATACCTGTATGTCTTTCCCTTGCCGATGCAGCTTTCGCATTGCATCGATCAGTTCCAGCATCTCTTCACTTCGCCGGCCATCGTGGAAGCGGGTATTGGCGCTCCAGTAAGGCCTTGCCCTCAGGGCAGCCATCTCCGCTGGCCCTCCGTCGGATTGCAGATAGTCGGCCAATGCAGCGCTCTCTGGCGCAGGCAGTTCCAATGCCAGATGCAGCGGCTTGCCATCAGCGACATAGGACGCGACCAAAGCCTGCACCACGGCCGGGATTTCATGGGTGCCGTGCTGCTCGCCAAGCACCAGCAGGCGATGGCCTGCAGCATGATTACGGATCTGCGATACCGCCTGCTCAGCGTGCACCACGCCAATGCCGGCCAGTGCCATCAACAAACCAGTGATCCACCGAACCATGGCATGCATCCTTGCACCCTCTTTCCTGTGACAGACGCAACACTGGCAGTTGCAGCCGAAGGAATCAATGCGGCGCGCTCCCGAGCCAGCACAAGCAATACCCGCAACCAGGCAGATGTAGTGCCGAGCCATGCTCGGCAGGGGCGGTTACCCGCAATCCATCAGCCCCATAATCCGGGTAAGCACAGCGCACCCCGGGGCTTTGCCCAAAATGCATCCGCTGCCACGGACCTATCCCCATGATTGATCGTTCCCCGGGTGCGCTGCGCTTACCCGGGCTACAAGGTCTATGACCATTGCAGAAGCGGTGTAAGCCGCGAAGCTGGCACAAGGGCTGACAGCCGCAATAGCAAACCCCTCCCCAATCCTCCCCTTGCCTGTGGCAAAGAGAGGGAGCAAAGCGGCGCGCGGACGTGCAACTGAAAAGGCCGGCTTGCGCCGGCCTTTTCATTGCTTGATCACAACCAGGGCAATAGCCAATGGTCGACCAGCAGGAAGGCGAACAGCGCCATCAGGTAGACGATGGAATAGCCGAACATCTTCATGTTGAACATCTCGTCCGGCGGGTTCTGCATTTTCCAGGCGTACCAGAGGAAGACGATGTTCAACACCGTCGCCCCGCCCAGGTAGAACATGCCGCTCATTCCAATGGCCGCCGGCAGCAGCGCCACCACCGCCAGCACCACCGAGTACGCCAGGATCTGCTTGCGGGTATGCGGCACGCCGTGGGTGACCGGCAGCATCGGGATCTCGGCCTTGGCGTAATCCACGCGACGGAAGATCGCCAATGCCCAGAAATGCGGCGGGGTCCAGATGAAGATGATCAGCACCAGCAGCGAGGCATAGGCCCAATCCGAACTGCCCTGCATGCCGGTGATCGCCGCCCAGCCCAGCAAGGGCGGGGTGGCACCGGCCAACCCGCCGATGACGATGTTCTGCGAGGTCGCACGCTTCAGGTAGACGGTGTAGATCACCGCATAACCAATCAGCGAGGCGAAGGTCAGCACCGCGGTGATCACGTTCACCCACAGCACCAGGATGGTCATCGACAACGCGGTCAGCGCAGCGGCAAACACCAGCACCTGCCGCGGCGATACCTTGCCGACCACCAGCGGGCGCCAGGACGTGCGCGCCATCTGCGCGTCGATACGCGCATCCAGCAACTGGTTGATCGCAGCAGCAGCCGCCGCCGACAGCCAGATGCCGATGAAGCCCAGCAGCCCGGTCACCACCTGGGCGGTGCTGGGCAGGCCGGGAATGGCCAGGCACATGCCGACCAGGGCGGTGAACACGATAAGTGCCACCACCTTCGGCTTGGTCAGGTCCCAATAGTCACGCCATGTTGTCTGCATCATTCACTCCGGGGCGCGCAGGCGCGCCAGCAAAGTGATCAACACGAACAACAGCGCAACCGCGCCACCGCTGTGCATGACCGCCACCGCCAGCGGCAGCGCCAGCTTGACGTTGAGCACGCCCAGGGTGACCTGCAGCAGCAACAGCACGATCACCGCGCTTGCCCAGCCACGCATGCCCGGCAGGCGGAACATCCGCACCGACAACACCAGCAGGTACAACGCCACCACCATGGCAAACATGCGGTGCGCCATCTGGATGGCGATACGCGAAGCGCCGTCCAACACGCCGCCTTCGTAATCCACGCCGATGCCGCGCCACAGGGTGAAGCCTTCGCTGTAGTTCTGCTGCGGCCACCACTGGCTGACGCAGCGCGGGAAGTTGTCCAGCGAGGCGCTGCCGCCGCCACAGGCCAGGGCGGCGTAGTTGGCGCTGACCCAGCCGCCAAGTGCGATCTGCAGCACCACCAGGGCCACCGCCGCGCGCAGCCACCAGCGCAGGCGCGGTGCCTCGGCCAGAGTGATCGGCAGGTGCGTGGCCTTCCAGGCCATCCACACCAGCAGGGAGAACATCGCCATGCCGCCCAGCAGATGCCCCATCACCACGATGGGCTTGAGCAGCCAGGTCACCGTCCACATGCCCAGCAGGGCCTGGAAGATCACCACCGCCAGGGTCAGCACCGCCGCCCGTGCCAGATCGATATTGGACCAGCGCAGCGCCGCCAGCAGCAGGATGGCTTCACCGCCAATCGCCAACACGCTGGAGGCCACATGCTCGCCGCGCATATATAAAGGGATCGCCAGCGCCACCAGCACCGAGGCGGTGACGATCTGGGCGACGCCATGCTTGCGCCGACGCGCCGCCAGCAAAGCCAGGGTCAGCACCTCCACGCCAAGCAGGCCGGCCAGGAAACGGTGCACCTGCTCGCGCCAGGCCTTGTGGGTTTCCAGCGGACGGATCTCGCTGGCCACGTGCTGGGCCGCCTCCATCTGCGTCTGCGGCCAGGTCACGCGGCCATAGCAGGTGGGCCAATCCGGGCAGCTCAGGCCGGCATCGGACAGGCGCACGAACGAGCCGAACATGATGGTGCTCGCCGTCATGATCAGTGCGAACCACGCCAGTCGGTGGAAATTGCGGTACAGCGCCGGACGCGCGGAGGCATTCATCGAACGGAACTCACATCAGTTTCAACAGCTTGGATAGATCAGCACGCAGTCCACCCGGTTCAAAACCCGGCGCATAGCGAAGTACCACAAAGCCATTGGGATCAATCACATACACCGGGATGCCGGCCGGGTCATCCACCCCCGGCAGCCTGCCCCGGAACGCGGGCTGGGGCTGCAGCACCTTCAGTGCCGGCATGGCGGCCACCTGTTCAGGCGGCGTGCCCAGCCACAATATCTCGACATTATCCGCGTTATGCCCGAACAACTGCCACACCTTGTCCAATTGCTGCGACAAAGTGACGCAGGCCGGAACGCAATCGGCCTGCGGTGCCAGCAGGATGCGCCAATGGCGCTCGCCCGGATTCCAGTCGTAGGCCTGGCCGTTGGCCAGGTGCAACTGCTCGCTACGCAGATCGACCGGCGGCTGCAGCAACTCACCGTGATGGCGGTTGATCTGCGGCGTCCAACCGGAGAAGCGCAGGATCCCGGCCAGCGCCATCGAGCCGAAGAACATCGCGAAGATCAGCAGCAACACCCGGCGGCCGCGGTTGCGGATGGCGAGCTGGTCGGGGGTGAGTGCGTTCATGGTCAAGGCCGGGAATGGGGAATGGGGAATGGGGAATGGGGAATGGGGATTCGGGATTCGGGATTCGCAGAAGCAGAAACGGAGGCAAAGGCAAGAGCAAAGGCTTGAAGCACCCCTCCCCGGCCATCCCCTTCACCTTCGGTGAAAGGGAGGGGGAAATTCAACGGCGAAAGCAGGAGCAAGGATTCAAGCGACGCCACAGCGCTCTGCCCCCTCCCCTTGGCGCAGCCAAGGGGAGGGTTGGGGAGGGGTGCTCTGGCTCTGGCTTCGCTCCTGCTCCAAAATCATTCCTCAATCCCGACTCCCCATTCACGGCTCCCCCTCCACCTTCCTGCGCCTTTTGAACTGCAATACCAGCGCAATCACCAACACCGCCAAAGCCATCGCGAACCACTGCACCGCATAACCAAGATGCCGCGAAGGCGGCAAGGTATTGGGCAGCAGGTCGAGGTCACGCACATAGCCCAGCGGTAAAGCCGGATCCAATCGCAGCACCTTGGGCGCCAGCGCACCAGCCCCCAGCTGCGTCGCAATAGCGGGCAGATCCATCCGCGTCGCCAACCAGGTCTGCGGTTGCTTGCCGGCAGTCAATGCAGGGCCCAAGGCGATGCCAGTGGCAGGCGCAGGCGCCCACAACCCTTGCAGCGCCTGCGTGCCCTGCTCTGCGCTGATCGTGGGCATGCTGCGGTCCGCAGGCAGCGGCAGCCAGCCCAGATCGACCAGCACCACCGCGCCATCGGCAGCACGCGCAGCTTGATAGACCTTGATGCCCGCCCTGCCCTCGCGCAGCTGGTTGTCCAGCAGTACGCTGCCGGGCAGGAACTGCAGCTGGTCGCGCACCCAATGCAGGGAATCCGGCGTGGCGGCGGCCTGGGCCAGGCTGAGTGCAGCGTCGCGACCAGGCGGCAACTGCGCGAGCAGGGCTTCTTTTTCGTGCTTGCGCTGCAGCTGCCAGCCCCCCAGGGTGCAGAACAGGGCCGCCACCAGCACCGCCAGCACCCAGCCGAACACCGCCGTGTGCTGTCGCGTCATGACAAGCTGCCGCCAAGCAGGTGATATAGCACTGCCTTTCCACTCACCGAGCCACGCATGAACGATTCGTTGAAGACCCTGCTGGTAATCGCGTTCTTGATCGTCATCGTCTGGAATCTTGGAGCCGGCCTCTATTACCTGATGATCGATCGCGGCCAGACCAAGCGGACGGTCAATGCGTTGACGCGGCGTATCGCGCTGTCAGTGGTGCTGATCCTGCTGGTCGCCGTGGGCATCTATACGGGGTGGATCAAGCCGCACGGTGTTGGCGGCTGAAATCGGGAATGGGGAATGGGGAATGGCAGAAGCGCGAGCGCACCGCGCTTTTTCCTATTCCCCCGTCCCTGTTTTCGATTCCCTGATCAAAGCACATACACGAACAGGAACAGCATCAGCCACACCACGTCGACGAAGTGCCAGTACCACGCTGCGGCCTCGAAGCCGAAGTGGTTGTCGCGGGTGAAGTGCCCCTTGGCGGCGCGGAACCACATCACCGTCAGCATGATCGTGCCCAGCAGCACGTGCGCGCCGTGGAAGCCGGTCAGCATGAAGAACGTTGAGCCGTAGATGCCCGAGCCGAGGGTCAGGTTCAACTCCTTGTAGGCGTGGATGTATTCCTCGGCCTGGAAGAACAGGAACACGCAGCCCAGCACCACCGTCGCCCCCAGCCAGATCAGCAGCTGCTTGCGGTTGCCGGCTTTCAGTGCGTGGTGGGCGATGGTCAGGGTGACGCCGGAGGTCAGCAGGATCAGCGTATTGATCAGCGGCAGGCCCCAGGCCGGGATGGTCTGGAAGGCGCCACCGATATCGGCCGGGCCATTGGTCGGCCAGGCGGCGGAATAGCCATCCCACAGGTACTCGTTGGTCAGCACGCCATGGCCTTCACCACCAAGCCAGGGCAGGCCCATGTTGCGGGTGTAGAACAGCGCGCCGAAGAAGGCGGCGAAGAACATCACCTCGGAGAAGATGAACCAGATCATCCCCATCCGGAACGAGCCGTCCACCTGGCGGTTGTAGTTGCCGCCGACCGATTCACGGATCACGTCGCCGAACCACAGGAACAAGGTGAACACCAGCATCGCCACGCCGGCAAAGAAGGTCCAGCGGCCCCAGCTGGCGTCGTTGAGCCAGCTGGCCACCCCCACCATCATCACCAGCATCGCGATCGATCCCACAAACGGCCATTTGCTGCTGCTTGGCACGAAGTAGACGTTGGCATCAGGGGTGTTATGGGCCATGGCGTTGCTTCCGGGTCCGTGATCAGGGGGCTGCGTGCGCAGCGGCCGCGGCGGTTGCCGGGGCCAGCTGCTCGGTCAGCGCATCATTCTTGTAGAAGGTGTAGGACAAGGTGATCGTGTTGACGTCGGCCGGCAGGTCCGGGTCGACGATGAAACGTACCGGCATGTCACGCTTCTCGCCGGCCTGCAGGGTCTGCGCGGTGAAGCAGAAACATTCGGTCTTGTTGAAATAACCCGAGGCACGTGCCGGCGCCACCGATGGCACCGCGCTGCCCACCAGCGCGCGGTCGCTGTCGTTGCGGGCGTAGTACAGGGCTTCGTTCAACTCGCCCGGCACCACATCCATCGTCAACTTTTCCGGATGGAAGGCCCAAGGCAGCTTGGAATTGACACCGCCATCGAACTCCACCCGCACCGTGCGCTTGCTGTTGCCGGCCGCCGCATGCGCCTGCTGGGTGGTGGCACCACGCTCCAGCCGCACGCCGAACACTTTTTCGCAGGCGATGCGGTACAGCGGTACCAACGAGAACGTCAGTACGAACACCGCCAGGGCAACGCCAATCAATCGGCCAAGGCCGGCATTGCGGTTGGGGGTGGGCGCCGGCGTGGTCAACTTGCCAATACCCCGGACAGGATGAAGCCGACATACACCGCCAACGCGATCAGCCCCACCACCAGTGCGGTGCGCCGCGAACGGCGCTTGCGCAGTTCCAGTTCCTCAGCCTGCCATTGCTCGGTGCTGCTCATCGCGGGCCTCCTCAATGGGTGACGTCGTCATGCGCCAGATCACCCGGCTTGACCACCGGAGGCACGGTGAAGGTATGTGCCGGTGCCGGCGAAGGCACAGTCCATTCCAGGCCCTTGGCGCTTTCCCAGGCGCGCGCTTCGGCACGCTTGCCGTTGCGCAGCGAGGCCAGCAGGATCGCCGCCATCATGAACGGGGTAGCGAACATGCCGAACGCACCAATCGAGCTGACCAGGTTCCAGTCTGCAAACACCGGGTTGTAGTCGGGAATGCGCCGCGGCATGCCGGCCAAGCCAAGGAAGTGCTGCGGGAAGAACAGCAGGTTGACGAATACCATCGTCCACCAGAAATGAAACTTGCCCCAGAACTCGTTGTACATGCGGCCGGTCCACTTCGGCCACCAGTAATACACCGCGGCAATCAGCGCCAATACCGCACCGGTCACCAGCACGTAGTGGAAGTGCGCCACCACGAAGTAGGTGTCGTGGTACTGGTAGTCGGCCGGCACGATGGCCAGCATCAGGCCGGAGAAGCCGCCGATGGTGAACAGGATGACGAAGGCGATGGAGAACAGCATCGGCGTTTCAAACGTCAGCGAGCCCTCCCACATGGTGCTGACCCAGTTGAACACCTTCACCCCGGTGGGGATGGAGATCAGCATGGTGGCGAACATGAAGTAGATCTCGCCACCCAGCGGCATGCCCACCGTGAACATGTGGTGGGCCCACACGATGAACGACAGGAAGGCGATCGCGGCGGTGGCGTAGACCATGGCCTGGTAACCGAACAGCGGCTTGCGGCTGAAGGTCGGCAGGATCTCGCTGACCACGCCGAACGCCGGCAGGATCATGATGTAGACCTCGGGGTGCCCGAAGAACCAGAAGATGTGCTGGTACATCACCGGGTCACCGCCACCGGCCGCGTTGAAGAAGCTGGTGCCGAAGAACTTGTCGGTCAGCAGCATGGTCACCGCACCGGCCAGCACCGGCATCACCGCGATCAGCAGGAAGGCGGTGATCAGCCAGGTCCAGCAGAAGATCGGCATTTTCAGCAGGTCGATGCCCGGCGCACGCATGTTGAGCACGGTGGCGATGATGTTGATCGCGCCCATGATCGAGCTGACGCCGGCCACGTGGATGGCGAACACGCTGAAGGCGACGTTGTAGCCACCCTGCAGCGACAGCGGCGGGTACATGGTCCAGCCACCGGCCGGTGCACCGCCGGGCAGGAACAGGGTCAGCAGCAGCATGCTGAAGGCCACCGGCAGCAGCCAGAACGACCAGTTGTTCATGCGCGGCAAGGCCATGTCCGGCGCGCCGATCTGCAACGGGATCATCCAGTTGGCCAGGCCGACGAAGGCCGGCATCACCCCACCGAAGATCATCACCAGGGCATGCACGGTGGTCATCTGGTTGAAGAACTCCGGCTTGACGTACTGCAGGCCGGGTTGCGCCAGCTCCAGGCGGATCACCACGCTCATCGCCGCACCGATGATGAACATGGTGAAGCTGAAGAGCAGGTACAGCGTACCGATGTCCTTGTGGTTGGTGGAGAAGAACCAACGCTCGAAGAAGCCCTGCTGATGACCGTGGTGATCGGAGTGGTCCACTGCGGTATTCGCCATTGCAACTACACCTCTTTATCCGTTTTCAGGCATCGCGCCGGCAATACCGGCACGCAGTGGTATCAGGCGCCAGTCGCTGCAGGTGCGGCGGGCGTGGCTTCCGGTTGCGGTGCTTCAGGGCTTGCGGCAGGCGCGCTTTCCGCGGCCGGTGCCGGCGCTGCCTCGGCGGCGGCCGGCTTGCGCGAGGCCAGCCAGGACTTGAACTCGTCCTTGGACACGGCCTTGACCACGATCGGCATGAAGCCGTGGTCCTTGCCGCACAGCTCGGCGCATTGGCCGCGGTAGACGCCTGCGGTCTCGATATTGGTCCAGCGCTCGTTGATGAAGCCCGGCACCGCGTCCTGCTTCCAGCCCAGCGCCGGCACCCACCAGGCGTGGATCACGTCATCGGACGTGATCACGAAGCGGACCTTGGTATCCACCGGCAGCACCAGCGGGTTGTCCACATCCAGCAGGTAGTGCGGATCGGTGGCCATGGTCGGCACGCTGCCGTCCTGGCGGATCTGGTCGGACTTGCGGTCAAGGCGGCTGGTGAAAGCCACATCCTCGCCAACGTACTCGTACTTCCACATCCACTGATAGCCGGTGATCTTCACCGTCATCTCGGAGTCGCGGGTGTCGTACATGGCAATCAGCTTGGCCGTGGCCGGCCAGGCCATCACCACCAGGATGATGATCGGGATGACGGTCCAGATCACTTCGGCCTTGGTGTTGTGGGCGAACTGCGCCGCCACCGCACCCTTGGATTTGCGGAACTTGAAGATGGCGTAGGCCATGGCGCCAAACACCAGCACGCCGATCACCGTACACACCCACAAGGCCACCATGTGCGCGTCCCACGCCATACGCGAGGTATGGGTGACGCCCTTGCCCATGTTGAGCTGCCATTCCTTTGGATCGGCCGACTGCGCCCATGCTGCCTGCGCCGACAGCATCATCGCTGCCGCTGCCAAACCGTGTTTCAACTTCGCGCCCCACCCGCTGCATTGCTTCATTGCCTAGACCCTTGACGTCATCGGTTGCAGCCATTGCTGGCTGCGAGCAAGCCTTCAAGTGTCACCGCAAGTTCCCGACGTTCGGCGGGCGCGAGGAAACTCCCCACTTCGACCCGCTTGCCGCTGGAAACCAGCAGGACCCGTTCCTTCCCGGCGACCACCCGCACCCAATAAGGGTGTGCGCGGAACACCGGCGAAACTCCGGCTGCGGGAATCACTTCCACGCAGTCCGGTCCTACCCGGATCTCTTCCCGGCGATTGCTGCTGCGCCAACATGCACGCAGGGCAATGGCTACCAGGAAGCCATGCAACAACGCGAAGACAGGTGCCAATACGTTTCCGGACAACCAACCCAAGCCTGCCGAGAACGCCATCAACCCTGCCAACGCCGCAAACAACTGGACGAACTGCCGAGCACTCAGTGCCCGTGGGGGGTGCAGTAACAACTGCGTCCCTGAGCCATCGGAATCTTGCCGAAGCACCTGGATCATCGCAGCCGCGTCCATACCGCGGAAATCGAGTTCGATGGTAGCCCTGCCTGATGGCGGCCGGCAAGCTTCCATTCATCATCGTCATCAATGCTGCGGTGCACACCAGAATTGCCCGGATATCGCCCAACCTCGGCACATTAAATGACGGAATCGGCACAATAAACCTGTTCGCCGCAGAAATTGCAAAAGCGCCCGCCCCGCAAGGCTTTCGCCGCTTCAAATGATGACAAAAGGGACTAGGAAATCCGCCGCCGCGGATTAAAATGGCCGAATCCAACTGTGGCCGAGCGCATGAACGCAACACCTTCTCCTGATGTCGCCTCACATCCCCCAGCGGGCCTGCCGCTGCTGAGCCCTGAGCTGCCGCCGGCACCGCCCGCGCTGCGCCAGGCCATCACTGATGCCTGGTTGAAGGATGAAGCCAGCCATGTGCGCGAGCTGCTGGAACAGGCGCGCCTGCCGGCTGCCGAACAGGCACAGGTACAGGCCACCGCCGCCGACCTGGTGCGCCGTGTGCGCGCACGCGCCAAGAACCAGGGCGCCATCGAAGCCTTCATGCGCCAGTACGACCTGGGCAGCGAGGAAGGCGTGCTGCTGATGTGCGTGGCCGAAGCCCTGCTGCGCATTCCGGACCAGGAAACCGCCGACAAGCTGATCCGCGACAAGCTGGGCGAAGCCGACTGGAAGCGCCACATGGGCCAGTCCGATTCTGTGCTGGTCAATGCCTCCACCTGGGGCCTGATGCTGACCGGCCACCTGGTTGATCTGGCCGATGCCACCAAGCGCGACGTGCACGGCGCCTTCAAGCGCCTGATCGGCCGCGTCGGTGAGCCGGTGATCCGTCTGGCCGTGCGCCAGGCGATGAAGATCATGGGCCACCAGTTCGTCATGGGCCGCACCATCGACGAAGCGCTGGCGCGCTCGCATAAGGGCGACAACAGCAACTACCGCTACTCCTTCGACATGCTCGGCGAAGGCGCGCTGACCATGAAGGACGCGCTGCGCTACCTGGAAGACTACCGTCGCGCCATCCATGCCATCGGCAGCGACAACATCGCCCGTGGCGGCAAGGCCGACGGCGACGTCACCACCTCGCACGGCATCTCGATCAAGCTGTCGGCGCTGTACCCGCGCTACGAACACGCCAAACGCGAGCGCGTGCTCAAGGACCTGGTGCCGGGCGTGCTGGAACTGGCGCAGCTGGCCAAGTCCTACGGCATCGGCTGCACCGTCGACGCCGAGGAAACCGACCGCCTGGAACTGTCGCTGGACATCATCGAGCGCGTGGTCAGCGATCCGTCGCTGAAGGGCTGGGAAGGTTTCGGCATCGTGGTGCAGGCCTACCAGAAGCGCACCCCGTACACGATTGATTACCTCGCCGACCTGGCCCGCCGCATCGGCCACAAGCTGCAGGTGCGCCTGGTCAAGGGCGCGTACTGGGACGCGGAAATCAAGCGTGCGCAGATCGAAGGCCTGGCCGGCTACCCGGTGTTCACCCGCAAGCAGAACACCGACGTGTCCTACATCGCCTGCGCCAAGCGCCTGTTCGGCCACAGCGACGCGATCTACCCGATGTTCGCCACCCACAACGCGGCCACCATCGCGGCGATCAAGCAGATCGCCAAGGGCGGCGTGTACGAGCACCAGAAGCTGCACGGCATGGGCGATGACCTGTATGCCGAAGTGATCCCGGCCGACCGCCTCAACGTGCCCTGCCGCGTGTACGCACCGGTGGGCTCGCACGAAGACCTGCTGCCCTACCTGGTGCGTCGCCTGCTGGAAAACGGTGCCAACTCCAGCTTCGTCAACCGCATCACCGATGAAGACGTGTCCATCGACGACCTGATCCGCGATCCGGTCGAAGCCGTGTCTTCGTTCGCCTCCGTCTCTCCATCCAACATCGCGCACCCCAAGATCCCGCTGCCGGTTGACCTGCTGCGCAGCCAGAACCACGACAGGACCAACTCCATGGGCATCAACCTCGCCAACGACAACGAACTGCGCGCCCTGGCCGCGCAGCTCAACGCCGCCGTCAAGCCCTGGCAGGCCGCCCCGCTGGTGCCGGGCGCCAACAGCACCGGCGCCACCCAGCCGGTGACCAACCCGGCCGACAACCGCCAGGTCGTCGGTCACTGGCAGGCCGCCGATGCCGCCACCGTGCAGAAGGCGCTGGCCAATGCCGTCGCCGCACAGCCGGCCTGGAACCGCACCCCGGCCGCCAGCCGCGCCGCCATCCTCGAGCACGCCGCCGACCAGTTGGAGGCCCGCATCGCCGAGTTCATGGCGCTGTGCGTGAAGGAAGCCGGCAAGAGCCTGCCCGACGGCGTCGCCGAAGTGCGCGAAGCCGTCGATTTCCTGCGTTACTACGCCAAGCAGGCGCGTGACCAGTTCGGCGCCGGCGAAAAGCTGCCCAGCCCCACCGGCGAAAGCAACGAGCTGCAGCTGCACGGCCGCGGTGTGTTCGTCTGCATCAGCCCGTGGAACTTCCCGCTGGCGATCTTCCTCGGCCAGGTGGCCGCTGCCTTGGCTGCCGGCAACAGCGTCATCGCCAAGCCGGCCGAGCAGACCAACCTGATCGGCTACTACGCCGTGAAGCTGCTGCTGGACGCCGGCGTGCCGGAAGGCGTCGTGCAGTTCGTGCCGGGCTCCGGTTCGGTGGTGGGCGCGGCGCTGACCGCTGACCCGCGCGTGGCCGGCGTGGCCTTCACCGGCTCCACCGAAACCGCCCGCCTGATCAACCGCACCATGGCCGCGCGTGACGCCGCCATCGGCGTGCTGATCGCCGAGACCGGTGGCCAGAACGCCTTCATCGCCGACTCCTCGGCACTGCCGGAACAGCTGGTCAAGGACGCCATCGGCTCGGCCTTCACCTCCGCCGGCCAGCGCTGCTCGGCCGCGCGCGTGCTGTTCGTGCAGGACGACATTGCCGACAAGGTGATGGGCATGCTGGCCGGTGCCATGGCCGAACTGAAGGTCGCCGACCCGGGCGAACTGTCCACCGACGTGGGTCCAGTCATCGACGCCGACGCGCTGCAGATCCTCAAGGACCACGCCGTGCGCATGGACGCCGAAGCACGCCTGATCGCCGCCGCACCGCTGTCCGACGCCGCCGCGCACGGCACCTTCTTCGCCCCGCGTGCGTATGAGCTGAAGGATCTGAACCAGCTGCACAAGGAAATCTTCGGGCCGGTGCTGCACGTGATCCGCTGGAAGGCCGATCAGCTGGATGCGGTGATCGACCAGATCAACGCCACCGGTTACGGCCTGACCCTGGGCGTGCACTCGCGCATCGATGAAACCGTTGATCGCATCGCTTCACGCGTCAACGTCGGCAATGTCTACGTCAACCGTAACCAGATCGGTGCGGTGGTCGGCGTGCAGCCATTCGGCGGCCAAGGCCTGTCCGGCACCGGCCCCAAGGCCGGCGGCCCGCACTACCTGCTGCGCTTTGCCACCGAAAAGACGGTGACAGTGAACACCACCGCTGCCGGCGGCAATGCCTCGCTGCTGACCCTGGGCGACTGATCCGCAGCAAGTGGTAAACAAGAAAAGCCCCGCGCAAGCGGGGTTTTTCTTTGCCTGGAGAAAAGGTCTTCACCAGCGAGGCCAGAAGCTTTTGGCTTTTGGCTTTTGGCTTTTGGCTTTTGGCTTTTGGCTCTCATCCCCTCCCTTTCGCCAAAGGCGAAGGGGAGGGCCAGGGAGGGGTGCTTCTGCTTCTGCTTCTGC
>DKPB01000025.1:0-10025 GCA_002471015.1 Stenotrophomonas sp. UBA7346 | reverse complement strand
CTTCTGCTTCTGCTTCTGCTTTTGCTCCCGCTGTCAGCGCCCGGCGCCGCCCACTACACTGCCATCACCCACCCGCACCGGACGCCCCCATGCGCTATACCATCGCCTGCGGCCTCGCCCTGCTGTCCATGCTCTGCACACCGATTGCAAACGCCCAGAACAGCGGGCGCATCCTGATCTTCAGCAAGGCCGCCAAGTTCCGCCACGACGCCATCCCCACAGCCGTGCAGACCCTGAAGGCGATGGCAGAAGAACAAGGGCTGCAGGCGGAGACGAGCGAAGACGCCACGCAGTTCAATGACGGCAACCTGGCCCGCTACCGCGCCGTAGTCTTCACCAGTACCACCGGCGACGTGCTGGATGACAACGAACAGGCGGCTTTTGAACGCTATATCCGCAACGGCGGTGGCTACATGGGCGTGCATGCGGCCGCCGACACCGAGTACGACTGGGCCTGGTACGGCCGCCTGGTCGGCGCCTGGTTCCGCAATCATCCACCGGGGCTGCAGACCACGCGCATCCAGCCCGAGCGCAACAACCTTGCAAGCGGTACGGCTTGGTCGGTACGCGATGAGCTGTACAACTACCGCGACAACCCTCGCCCACGGGTGCAGGTACTGGCGACACTGGACGAAAGCCGCTATCAAGGCGGCACGATGGGCGCCGATCACCCGATCAGCTGGTGCCACGCGTTCGACGGCGGCCGCAGCTGGTACACCGGTCTGGGCCACGATGCGGCGCTCTACCGCACGCCGCAGTTCCTGGCGCAGCTACGGCAGGGGCTGCGCTATGCCACCGGCCTGGATGCGGACTGCTAGCCATCCAGCCGGCGATGCACAGACAGCGGCACAAGCCGCGCAGCCCGCATCAAGGCACGCCCACCACATCACACGATCCGAACGGTCGCCTGCTTGGCGGCTTGTGCCATTGTTATCGCGGGCGCCCAGCACTCCCGCGCAGGCTTCAACACATCTCCTGCCCTCCACAAAAAAAGCCCCGCTTGCGCGGGGCTTTCGGCATGCACCAGCTACAGGTTCGATCAGAACTTGTAGTTGATCGAAGCGGCCAGGATATCGCCGCCCACGTCGTACTTGCCCTGCAGGCTGCTGGAGGTCTGCGAAATGCTGTTGACCGCCGGCTCATTGGTGAACAGATGGGTGTAACCGAAGTTGAACTCGGTGTTCTCCGACGGGGTCCAGCCCAGGCCCAGCGAGACCCACTTGCGGGTCACGTCCGGCACGCGCACATCACGGTGTGCATAGGTGGTCGGGCTTTCGTCATAGGCCACACCGCCACGCAGGGTGATGGTTTCGGACAGCTTGTACTCGGCACCGATCGAACCGAAGGTGGTGTCTTCGTACTTGAACGGCAGCGACTGGTCCGGCTGGTTCGATGCGAAATCGATGGTCACCGTGTCAAACGAGGTCGACCAGGCAGTGCGCGACACGTCGCCCATCACGGTCCAGCGGTCGTTGACGCGGTGGGTGACGCTCAGGGTTGCCGAAGCCGGCAGCTCGACCGTCGCCTTGCCGGTGGTGTCCACGTACTGGCCCGGACGGATCGCCGCCAACACGGCGGCGGCGTTGCCAGGCACATCAAAACGAGCCTTGCCGCCGGTGATCTTGTGCTCGACCTTGGAGCGGTAGCTCAGGGCGATATTGGTGTCTTCCGTCGGGCTGAAGGTGCCGCCGATGGTGTAACCCACGGCATTGTTGTCACCCTTGACGGTGTAGAAGCCATCCGCGTTGCCCGGGCGGAAGCCCATGGAAGCGGCGCCGCCGGCATACAGCGCAGTACCGAAGTCAATGGCGCTGCTCAGCTCGATGGTCAGGTGCTCGACGAACACGCTTGCACCGAAGGACACGTACGGGTTGACGTCGTAAGAGAACGAAGCACCCAGGTCGATCGCCTTCAGATCGGTCTTCACGCCGTGGTAGCGGCCAACCCAGTTGCGGTCGTATTCGGTGGTGAAGCCGAACGGCACGGTCAGCGATGCGCCCACGTGCATGTTGTCGTTTTCACCAAACGGCACATGGAAGTAGGCGGCCGGAACCGCAGCGATCATGCCGGCGTCGCCGCCGTTGCCGCCGCTGATGTCCGAACCCGTGCCCGGGCCGGTGGCACCGACGTAGCGGGCGCCATATTTCTCAAAATCGGCCGAGAAGCTGATGGCGCTGACGTCGGCCTGGAACTGGCGGCCGTCGAGCAGACGCATCGATGCCGGGTTGGTGGCGATCACCGAGGCATCGCCCCAGGCGCTGGTGGAACCAGCAAAAGCGCGGCCCAGGCCCTTGGCGCTGTTTTCCTTCAGCTGGAAGGCGGCAGCGTCGGCGTGGCTGAAAGCCAGCGCGCCAGCGATGCCGACAGCGATAGCGGTAACGCGGGCAATTGCAGAAGCGGTCATAGTCGAAGCTCTCTCCGTAAACGGTTGTGGTCGTTTTTGCGCCTGCACACCAAGCCACCAGGATGGCTTGGACGTGCGCCGGAGTCCCCTCCCGACATACGACGCCGTATGCAGTATACGCAGAGCGGTTAACAAGACAATAACGTCGTAAGATGAATTCGCCCCCCACCCGGCCTGTGCCCGGGTTAGGCTTCCGGACCCATGTTCGTCTCCATTCCTTCCCGCAACAAGACAGGTCTGCGCTGGGCGGTGCCGCTGCTGTGCATGGCCCTGCTGGCGGCGTTCCTGTGGTCAATCTCACGCCCGGATGAGGCGCGGCGTTCGCTTTGGTTGGCCTGGGGCGCGCTGGCCACCGGATTGGGCACGCCCGATGAGTGGTGGGCGGCGTTGCGCGACGGCAGCGTGCTGCGGCTGTTCACCGCGCTGTTCCTGCACGCGGACTGGTCGCACCTGCTGGGCAACGTGGTGTTCCTGCTGATCTTCGGCTTGCCGGCCGAGCGGGTGCTCGGGCCCTGGCGCCTGTTGCTGTTGTTCCTGCTGGGCGGTGCCGCCGCCAACCTGGCCGCGCTGTATGTGATGGCCTCGCCCGAGCGCACCATCATCGGCGCCAGTGGCGCGGTGTCGGCCTTGATGGGCACCTACCTGGCGCTGTTTCCCGGTGCGCGCCTGGGCGTGGTGCTGCCCTTGGGGTTGTTCCTGGAGTTCGTGCGGGCACCGGCCTTCCTGTTGATTGGCGTGTGGGCGGCCCTGCAGGTGGTATTTGCCTATATCGGCCCCAGCTTCGGCATGGTGGCGTGGTCGGCGCATGTGGCCGGCTTTCTGTTTGGCGTCGTCTACGGCCTGTATGTACGTGCGGCCATCGCCCGTCGCCTGCGCAAGCGGCAAGGCTTCTGACCCGCATGCTGGCCGCGCTGCGGCTTCTATAATCGGGCGATGAGCAACAAACCTCTCTACAAGATCACTTTCCTCAACCACGGCAAGGTCTATGAGCTGTATGCACGGCACGTGGGCGGAAGCCATCTATGGGGGTTCAACGAGGTCGCCGAGCTGGTGTTCGATGTGCATGACGGTCTGGTGGTGGACCCCACCGAGGAACGTCTGCGCGAGGAGTTTGGCAACACCAAGGTGCTGCACCTGCCGATGCAGAGCATCGTGCGCATCGAGGAAGTGGAGAAGAAGGGCCAGGCAGCGATCCGTGACGCCGCCACCGGCGAGAAGGTGGTCACCCCCTTCCCGCTGCCCGGCAAACCCCGCTGATCCGCCCGCAGCAACAAACGGGAGTCACGAAGCAGCGCCTACATCGGTGGCATGACGGCCCTGTAACGCGCGGGAGCAGGGGGCACACGCCCTGCTCCCGCTCAGCACCCAACGTGCTTACTTGTCGCCTTCCACCGCAGGCGCAGCCGGCTCAACCGTCCCGGGCTTGCCCGCCTGGGGCGCCCCAGCTGCCGGCTGCTCATCAGGGGTCGGCGTCTGCGTGGCGGCAGGCTTCGCTTCTGCCGCAGGCTTAGCGGTTGTCGCCGGCCTGGCCTTGGCCGCGGCTGCCGCAGCGGCAGCCACCGAGCCGGGATGCTTGAGCTCCTGCAACGCGGATTGGATCGGGCCATCCCCACTGAGCACCACACCGGCCTTGCTGCCGGCGGCCTCATCGTCGCCGCGCAGATGGCCGGGCAACTTGGCTTCGCTGTAGTCGGCCAGGCTGGCTGGAATATCCTTGGGCACGGTCGCCGGATCCGGCTGCAGCTCCACGTCGGGCACGATGCCGGTGGCCTGGATGGAACGCCCGCTGGGGGTGTAATAACGCGCCGTGGTGAGCTTGACCGAATCGCCATTGTCCAACGGCAACACGGTCTGCACCGAGCCCTTGCCGAAGCTGCGACTGCCCACGATGCGGGCCCGCTGGTTGTCACGCAGCGCACCGGCCAGCACTTCCGAGGCGCTGGCCGAACCGGCGTCGGTCAACACCACCACCGGCGCACCGTTGAGCAGGTCACCCGGGGTAGCGTCGAACTTCGCGTCACTGATGGAAATGCGGCCACGGGTACTGACGATGCCGCCCCGCTCCAGCAGGTCGTCGGCGACCTGTACGGCGGCGGTGAGCAGGCCGCCCGGATTGCTGCGCAGGTCCAGCACCAGCCCCTTCAGCTTGCCACCGGACTGGGCCTGCAACTGCGCCACGTGCTTCTGGAAATCCGCACCGGTATCGGCCTGGAAGGTGCTGATGCGCACATAGCCATAGCCGGGTTCGAGCATCTTGCTGCGCACGCTGGTCACGCGGATGGTTTCGCGCACCACGGTGACGTCGAACGGCTTCTGCCCTTCGCGGGCAATGGTCAGTACCACCTGGCTGCCGGCCTTGCCACGCAGCGGCTCACTGGCATCGATCGCGTTGATGGGGGTGCCGTCGATGGCGATGATGAGGTCGCCTGCCTTCACCCCTGCGCGGGCGGCGGGGGTATCGTCGATCGGGGATACCACCTTGAGGGCATTGTCTTCCTGCAGCAGCTCCACGCCGATGCCTTCATAGGCGCCGGTGGCCTGTTCGTCGAATGCCTGTGCGTCTTCCTTGTCGAAGTAGGTGCTGTGCGGATCAAGCTCCAGCAGCAACCCACGCACCGCCGACTGCATCAGCTTCTTGTCATCGACCGGATCCACGTAGGCTGCACGCACCGCGTTGTAAACGGAGACGAACCGGCGGATCTCATCCAACGGCACCCGCGAGGTCACCGATTCCTTGGCATCGGGGTCATCGGCCCTGGCGGGTTTGTCCGGCGCGGTCTGCGCCAGCGACAGCGCCGGTGACAGGGCAAACAGCAGGGCTGCGGAAAGACGAGCTAGGCGCATGTACCACTCCATGGGGAAACAGGCACGCGGAGCACCGCGTTGGCCCCGATTATGCGCGAACACTGGCTAAATTCCCGTTGAATCCCCGATAGCGTCGCAGGTCTTCGGGATCATCGCTATTACTGCCGCTGCAACCAGGTTGCCGGGTCCACCGGCTGGCCATTGCGGCGCAGTTCAAAGTACAGGGCAGTCACCCCCTGGCCACCGGAGTTGCCCACCTTGGCCACGGCATCACCACGGCGCACGCGGGCGCCGGCATCCTTCAGCAGGGCGTCGTTGTGCGCGTACAGGCTCATGTAGCCATTGCCGTGGTCGACGATCAGGATCATGCCGTAGCCGGTCATCCAGTCGGAGAACACCACGGTGCCTTCCGCCACGGCGGTGACCGTACTGCCCGCCGGCGCACCGATCAGCACGCCGGCGCTGTTGCGCCCGTCCGGCAGGCGGCCGCCATAACGTGCCAGCAGGTTGCCTGACAATGGCCAGCCCAAGCCACCCACCCGCGGTGCAGGTGCATTGGCCACCACCCGCGGCGGCACCTTGCCGGGGGCCGCACGTTGGCTGCCACGGCCTTCGCTGGCGGTGGCCTGCTGGCGCGATTGTTCGGCGGCGGCGCGACGTGCCGCTGCGCGTCGTTCGGCCTCGGCACGGGCGGCAGTGGCGCGCAGGTTGGCCAATACCCGCTCAAGTGCCTGCGCATCCTTGCCCAGCGTCTTCTCGCGCTCGCTGCGGTCCTGGAAGCGCTGCTCCAGTTCGGCCACCACGGCGGCGCGTTGGCGACGATCCTGGACCAGCGCCGCTGCCTGCTGGCGTTGTTGCTCCTGCGTCTGCTGCAGCTCCCGGGTACGCGCGACGATCTGCTGCTCGGTGCTGGACAGGCTTTGCAGGTCGGCAGTCAGGGCGGTGATGGCCTGTGCCCGTTCACGCTGCAGATAGCGGTGGTAGGCCATCGCGCGGTTGGCATCGGCAACCGTATCCTGCGACAACAACAGCTTCAGCGGGGCATGGTTGCCAAGCTGGTAGGCACCCCGCAGCAACGTCGCCAGCTGCTGCCGTTGCCGGCTCAGACCGGCCTGCAGCTCGCCCTTGCGCTGCTGCAACTGGTGCAGCGATTGCTGTTCGCGCTGCACCGCCGCCTCGGCCTCGGCAACCGCCCGGCCTGTACGTGCCACCTTCTGGTCGGCCTCGCGCAGACGTGCATTGGCCTGACCCCGGTCGGCATCAATCTGGCGCCGTTCCTGGGCAACGTCTTTCAGTTCACCCCGCAATTGCCGCAGCTTCTTTTCCGCATCGCGCGCGTTGTCCTGGGCCAACAAGGGCCCGGTCAGCAGGGCCAGCAGCAGCATCCAGCAACCAGGATGCCGCACCGGCACGACCGCTGGACGCTTCCGCTGCTGGGCTGGACGGGACAAACGCAATGGCATTCCAATGACTTCAGGCAGATGCGGATTGTACCCAAGCATGGTGCCATCGGCCCCTGTCCACTGGAATGCCGTCGGAGGTCTCCGTGAAACGTATTCTCCTGCTGCTGGCACTGAGCGCCGGTACCCCGTTTGCCCATGCCGCCGAGGACATCAGCAAGGTCAATGGCAGCATCCACACCGATGCCGGTGCCCGCTACGGCGACCTGGACACGGTCAATGGCAGCATCCAGCTGGCCAGTGGCGTGAATGCCCGCGGCGTGGAAACCGTCAATGGCAGCATCCGCGCCGAGGACAATGTGCAGGCGCGCAGCATCGAAACCGTGAATGGCGCCATCCGCGCTGGCCGTGGGCTGGTGCTGACGTCCGGCCTGGAAACGGTCAATGGCAGCATCTTCGTCGATCGTGGCGGCCGCATTGGCGGCGATATCGAAACCGTGAACGGCAGCATTGGCCTGGTGGGTACCGAGGTGGCGGGCAGCATCGAGACCGTCAACAGTGACATCACCGTGGGCGTGGATTCGGTGGTCAAGGGTGGCCTGAAGGTGAACCGCCCCTCGTTTGGCATCTCGCTCACCCCACCGCGCAAGCCCCGCATCATCATCGGCCCCAATGCCGCGGTCGAAGGTGAACTGGTGTTCGAGCGCGAGGTCAATCTGTTCGTGCACGACAGCGCCCGCATCGGCCCGGTACGGGGTGCCGAGGTGCAGCGCTTCAGCGGTGACAAAGCACCGGGCAACTGACCCGGCGCTGCGCGTTCCGGCCTAGAATCGAGACTCCACTGTTCCCTGGAGTCTCCATGCAACGCAAACTGGTGTTGTGCCTGGCCGCGACCGCGGCGCTGGCCGCCTGCAAACAGGAAGCCGCAGGGCCGGCTGCCGCGCAGCCCGCTCCCGCCGCCGCACCCGCCCACGCTTTTGCCAGTGCCATCAACGCTGCCGATTTCGGCGAGCTGGTGAAGACGCTGGCTTCGGACGAATTCGAAGGCCGCGCACCGGGTAGCCGGGGCGAAGACCTTACGGTCAACTACATCCGCGACCAGATGCAGCGCATCGGCCTGCAGCCGGGCAACGGTGACAGCTGGTTCCAGGACGTACCGATGACCGAGACCACCGCCGATCCTGGCACCGTGCTGAAGATCCAGCGCGGCGACAACCAGCAGCAGCTGGCGTTCGGTACCGACATGGTGATCGGCTCACGCCGTGGCGAGAGCGAGATCAAGATCGATGGCAGCGACATGGTGTTCGTCGGTTATGGCGTCGATGCCCCCGAACAGAACTGGAACGACTACGCCGACCAGGATTGGACCGGCAAGACAGTCGTCATGTTCGTCAACGATCCCGGCTTCCATGTGGGCGACGCCAAGCTGTTCGATGGCAAGCGCATGACCTACTACGGCCGTTGGACCTACAAGTTCGAGGAAGCCGCGCGCAAGGGTGCTGCCGCTGCCTTGATCGTTCATGACACCGCCGGCGCGGCCTATGGCTGGGACGTGGTCAAGAATTCCTGGGGTGGCCCGCAGTACGACCTGCCCGCATCCGAGGACAAGGAGCCGCGCCTGCAGGCACAGGGCTGGCTCAGCGCGGAAGCCGCGCGCAAGCTGTTTGCCGACGCCGGCCTGGACCTGGACAAGGCCTACAAGGACGCCAACAAGCGCGGCTTCAAGCCGGTCCCGCTGCAGGCCAAGCTGTCGCTGGACCTGAAGAGCACCATCGCGCAGAAGAAGTCCCGCAACGTGGTGGGTGTGCTGCCGGGCAGCAAGCGCGCCGACGAAGCCGTGCTGTACATGGCGCACTGGGACCACTTGGGCAAGCACGAAGACGAGGAAGGCGACAACATCTACAACGGCGCCGTCGACAACGCCACCGGCGTGGCCGGCATCCTGGAGATCGCCGACGCCATGGCCCATCAGGAAACCGCGCCGGAGCGTTCGGTGGTGTTCCTGGCGGTGACGTTGGAGGAATCCGGCCTGCTCGGTTCGCAGTACTACGTGAATCATCCGACCTTCCCGCTGGACAAGATTGCCGGCGTGATCAACATCGACGCCATGTCGGTGAACGGCCGTGCCCGTGACATGACGGTCACCGGCTACGGCAGCTCCGAGCTGGAGGACATCCTCAAGCCCTTGGCCGCCGAAAAGGGTCGTACCCTGCACGCGGAGACCTCGGTGCAGAGTGGGTTCTACTTCCGCTCCGATCACTTCAATTTCGCCAAGGCTGGCGTGCCGGCGCTGTATGCCGATGGCGGCGAAGACCTGATCGATGGTGGTGTGGAGGCGGGCAAGCGCGCCGCTGAAGCCTACGGCAAGGACCATTACCACGGCCCCAAGGACGAGTATGACGCGGCGACCTGGAAGGTGGACGGTGCCATCGAGGACCTGGAACTGCTGTACGGCGTTGGCAAGCAGCTGGCTGGCGGGGACGCCTGGCCCAACTGGTATGACGGCAATCCGTTCAAGGCCAATCGCGACGCAATGATGAAGGCCCGCGGCAGCGAAGCCGCAAAGTAATCCAGCCGATAGTGGTGACTGACGGCGCTCCCGATGGGAGCGCCGTTTTTTTTGCCCGCAGATTCTGCGTGGTGCCGAGCCAAGCTCGGCAGATGCATATCCAGATGGATGCGAGACGACTTCGCGGCATACGCCACCCGCAGCCCTATAGTGCCGAGCCATGCTCGGCAAAGGCTTTCCCAGCAATCCAGCCGCCCCCGGTGCGCATCCAAGTGGACGCGTGACGACTTCGCGGCATACGCCACCCGCAGCCGTGTAGTGCCGAGCCATGCTCGGCAAAGGCTTTCCCAGCAATCCGGCCGCCCCCCGGTGCGCATCCAAGTGGATGCGTGACGGCTTCGCGGCATACGCCACCCGCAGCCGTGTAGTGCCGAGCCATGCTCGGCAAAGGCTTTCCCAGCAATCCGGCCGCCCCGATGCGCATCTAAATGGATGCGAGACGACTTCGCGGCATACGCCACCGGGAGCCGTGTAGTGCCGAGCCATGCTCGGCAAAGGCTTTCCCAGCAATCCGGCCGCCCCGATGCGCATCTAAATGGATGCGAGACGACTCCGCGGCAATGCCACCCGGAGCCATGTAGTGCCGAGCCATGCTCGGCAGAGGCTTTCCCGGCAATCCGTCCGCCCCTCAGCCCGCTCTGATCGGTCTGTCGACTGCTTCGCCTCCGGCCAGTCGCGCGGCGCGTGTCGATACTGGCACCGTGCAAAAGAAAAACCCCGCTGCTTGTGGCAGCGGGGTTTTTGGTTTGAATCCTGACGATGACCTACTCTCGCACAGCTTAGGCTGCACTACCATCGGCGCGGCTGCGTTTCACTTCCGAGTTCGGGATGGGATCGGGTGGTTCCA
>DKPB01000086.1 GCA_002471015.1 Stenotrophomonas sp. UBA7346 | reverse complement strand
CGTGGCGGAAGCGGCCGTCCTGGATCAGGGTGCCCAGGTCCTTGTGGGTGGCCGACAGGATGCGTACGTCCACCGGTATTTCGGTGGCGGCGCCCACCGGGCGCACCGATTTTTCCTGGATGGCGCGCAGCAGCTTGACCTGCATCTGCAGGGGCAGTTCGGCCACTTCGTCCAGGAACAGGGTGCCGCCATTGGCAGCCTGGAACAGCCCCGGCTTGTCGGCATGGGCGCCGGTGAAGCTGCCCTTGCGGTGGCCGAAGAACTCGCTTTCCATCAGCTCGCCGGGTATGGCACCGCAGTTGACCGGGATGAACGGCCCTGCGGCGCGGGCACCCTGGTCATGGATGGTGCGGGCGACCAGCTCCTTGCCCACCCCCGACTCGCCCAGGATGTAGACCGGAGCCTGGCTGCGTGCGACCTTGGCGATGGTGCCACGCAACTCGTCCATCGCCGCCGAGGCGCCGAGCAGCCGCGTGGCGTTCTCGGGGGGCGCGGACGGCGCCGGCCGTGCGGCGTTGTTGAGTTCCAGCGCATGCCGTACCAGGCCGCGCAGGACGTTGATATCCACCGGTTTGCTGACGAAGTCGAAGGCGCCGGCTTTCAGTGCTTCCACCGCCAGGTCCATGCTGCCAAAGGCGGTGATCATGGCCACCGGCGTGCGCGGGTAGTCGCGGGTGATCTCGGTGACCAGTTCGATGCCGTTGCCGTCAGGCAGGCGCATGTCGGTCAGGCACAGGTCGAACGGGTTGCTGGCCAGCAGCTCACGTGCCTCGGCGAGGTTGGCGGCAGTGCTGATGCGCAAGCCCATGCGGCCCAGGGTAAGGACCAGCAGCTCGCGGATGTCGCGTTCGTCATCGACGATCAGGGCGCTGTTTGTTGCATTCATGAAGAGACGATAGCCGAGGAGGGCGGCTGCCTACAAACGGGGGTGGGGGCCGCCGCTGGTCAGCGGCCTTGCGTGGTGAAGGCGGTCTTGGGGGTGCTCAGGGTCAGGCGGAAGCATGCGCCGCCGCCGGGTACCGATACGTAATCCAACTGCGCCTGGTTGGCGCGACAGAGCTCGCGGGCGATGTACAGGCCCAGGCCGGTGCCATGCTCGGAGGTGGTGTAGAACGGGCGGAACAACTGCGCGGCAATGGCATCGGGGATGCCGGGGCCGCGGTCCATCACGTCGATGACTGCGTTGCGCTCGCCGGAGGCCACGCGTATCCGCACCCGCGCCGGCTCTTCGGCCACCCGGCCATATTTCAGGGCGTTGTGCACCAGGGCGGTGAGCACTTGGTGCAGGTGCCGCGAATCCATCAATGCCGGTACCGAGGGCTCGCGGATGATCACCTCCAGGCTGTCGGTGTCCCCCGACAGCGTCTGCTTGTACTCCAGTACGAAGCGGCGCACGAAGGCCGCCAGGTCGAGGTTTTCGGGATTGGCGCGTTCCCGCCGGGCCATCGCCAGCACGCTTTCAACGATGCCGTTGGTGCGCTGGCATTGCTGGTGGATGATCTGCAGCAGGCGCCGGTCCGCGTCCCCGATATGTTCGGATTCCTCCAGCAGCTGGGTGGCGTAGTTGATGGCCGCCAGCGGGTTGCGGATTTCATGCGCCAGGCTGGCCGAAAACCGGCCCAGGGTAGACAGGGTAAGTGACTCGGCGCGCTTGGACACGACGCTGGTGTCATCCAGGAACACCAGGGTCAGGTCACTGTCGGCCAGCAGGCGGGCAAACCGGGGCAGGACCTCGGGCTGGTCGGGTATCAGCTGCAGCGGCTGTTCCTCCTCCTGCCAGCCGCTGCGCCAGCGTTGCAGGCGGCGCGACAGTTCGGGCGAGGCGTTCGCAAGGGACTGGGGCTCGGCGCCGGTGTTGTCTTCGCTGTCGCCCAGCAGGGCACTGGCAGCCTCGTTGACAAGGGTTATCTGCCCGGCCGCATCCACCACCAGCACGCCGGTACGCATACGGCGGATGATGAGTTCGTTGACCTCGAACAGATTGGCAACCTCGGCACTGCGCCGGTCAGCGAGTTGCTGGGTGCGGCGGGTGCGGCTGCCGATCTGGTAGCTGATGAAGGCCAGCGCCAGGTAGCTGGTGACGAACATCGCCAGTTCGGCCAGGGTGCGCAGGTTGTCGCTGCCTTCGAATGCCTGCCAGATGTACTCGGTGACGCTGGCGATACTGGCCAGCAAGGCCAGCATCATGGCGCGTGCCAGTGGCAGCAGCAGGGCGGCCGCGGCAATGTTGAACAGCAGCGACATTGAAATGCCGGCGCTGGCACCGGGCAGGGCATGGCTGAGCAGGGTGGCCGCCACGATGTCGACCAGCACGCTGCCGAAGACGATGGACTGCAGCCAGCGTTCGTTCCGGCCCCAGGCCAGCAAGGCCAGCGAGACCAGCAGGTAGCCCACGGCCACTGCCTTGGCCAGCAGCGGGCGGTGCGCTTCGCCGGCAAACGGGGTCAGCGGGCTGAACACCAGTGCCGCCAGCAGGGTGGCGATCAGGACCCGGTACAGCGCGAAGAAATACAGCTCTCGCCGTGGTATGGATTCGATGCGGTCGAGCAGGGAGGTACTGGGGCCCAAGCCGGAGCTCCTATCCAGGCGTCATCCTCCAAGTATAGGTGCGCAGGGGGCGCCAGACGATACGTGGCAGGTGCCGCACTTTCACGTGCAAGTTGCTGAAAAACCGGCGGAAAACATGCCGGATATGGCCATTTGTACAGACTTCTTTGCGCCCCGGCGTCGGCTCGGCCACAATAGTGGGCCCGCCGCAGTCCATGCCGGTGCCCCCAAGCAGGGCCCGAGGAGATGCGTGCGGTCGTTCCTATTCCCACGGTGACGCATGAATTTCCACGAGTACCAGTCAAAACAGCTGCTTGCCGAGTACGGCATCCCGGTTCCGGCCGGCAAGGTCGCGGCTACCCCGGATGAAGCCGTTGCAGTCGCCCAGTCGCTGGGCCAGGGCCCCTGGATGGTCAAGGCGCAGATCCACGCAGGCGGCCGCGGCAAGGCCGGCGGCGTCAAGTTCTGCAAGACCGTCGAAGACGTCAAGGCCGCTGCGGCCAAGATGCTCGGCACCAAGATGGCCACCTACCAGACCGCCGGCGTCGAGCTGCCGATCAACCTGGTGCTGGTGACCACCGCCGGTGAGATCGTCAAGGAGCTGTACCTGTCGGTGCTGGTCGATCGTGGCACCCGTACCATCAGCTTCATCGCCTCCTCGGAAGGCGGCATGGAGATCGAGCAGGTTGCTGCCGAGACCCCGGACAAGATCCACACGCTGAACGTCGACTTCGTCGAGGGCGTGCAGGGTTACCACGGCCGTGACATCGGCTTCAAGATGGGCCTGACCGCCAAGCAGGCCGGCCAGTTCGCCAGCATCATGGTCAACCTGTACCGCATCTTCAACGAAAAGGACCTGGCGCTGGTTGAAATCAACCCGCTGGCCATCCTGGACGACGGCAACCTGTACGCGCTGGACGGCAAGTTCAACAGCGACGACAACGCCGCGTTCCGTCACAAGGAACTGGTTGCTATGCGCGACAAGTCCCAGGAAGACGAAACCGAAGTGACCGCTTCGGAGCTGGACATCAACTACGTCACCATGGACGGCAACATCGGCTGCATGGTCAACGGCGCAGGCCTGGCCATGGCCACCATGGACGTGATCAAGCTCAACGGCGGCGAGCCGGCGAACTTCCTGGACGTGGGCGGCGGTGCCAACAAGCAGCGCGTGATCGAAGCGTTCAAGCTGATCCTGTCCTCGGACAAGGTCGAAGGCATCTTCGTCAACATCTTCGGCGGCATCGTCCGCTGCGACATGATTGCCGAAGGCATCATCGCCGCGGTGAAGGAAGTGGGCGTCAAGGTTCCGGTCGTGGTGCGCCTGGAAGGCACCAACGTGGAAGAAGGCAAGCAGCTGCTGCGTGACAGCGGCATGGCCATCATCCCGGCTGACAACATCAACGACGGCGCCAAGAAGGTCGTTGAAGCGGTCAAAAACGCCGCCTGATCCACGACACCTAAGGAAATACCAATGAGCGTTTTGATCAACAAGAACACCAAGGTGATCGTGCAGGGCTTCACCGGCCAGCAGGGCACCTTCCACGCCACCCAGATGATCGAGTACGGCACCCAGGTTGTCGGCGGCGTAACCCCGGGCAAGGGCGGCACCACCCACATCGACCTGCCGGTGTTCAACACCGTGGCCGATGCCGTGCAGGCCACCGGCGCTGATGCGTCGGTGATCTACGTGCCGCCGCCGTACGCGGCCGACGCGATCCTGGAGGCCGCTGCTGCCGGCATCAAGGTCATCGTCTGCATCACCGAAGGCATCCCTGTGCTGGACATGCTGCGCGTGGACAACGTGTTGAAGGGCTCGCACCCGGACACCGTGCTGATCGGGCCGAACTGCCCCGGCGTGATCACCCCGGGCGAGTGCAAG
>DKPB01000004.1 GCA_002471015.1 Stenotrophomonas sp. UBA7346 | reverse complement strand
TCGTTCCACAGCACGATGTCCACGCGCTCGCCATTGAGCTCGTTGGACACGGCCTGCACGCGCGAACCCCGCATGCCGATGCAGGCACCGATCGGATCGGTACGGGTATCGTGGGCCAGCACGGCGATCTTGGCGCGGTCACCCGGGTCGCGTGCACAGGCCTTGATCTCAACCAGGCCCTGGCCGACTTCCGGTACTTCCAGCTTGAACAGCTCGATCATGAACTCCGGCGCGGCGCGGCTGATGAACAGCTGCGGGCCACGCGGCTCGGAGCGCACTTCGGCCAGGTAGCCGCGCACGCGGTCACCGGCGCGCAGCACGTCGCGCGGAATGCCCTTGTCCTTCGGAATGAAGGCCTCGGCGTTGCCGCCCAGGTCCACATAGATGTTGCCGCGCTCGGCGCGCTTGACCACACCGGTGACCAGCTCGCCCACGCGGTCCTTCCACGCATCGACCACCTGCTGACGCTCGGCTTCGCGCACCCGCTGCACGATCACCTGCTTGGCAGCCTGGGCGGCAATACGGCCGAAATCCGGGTTCTCGATCTGCTCTTCGATGTAGTCACCCACTTCGACGCCATCGGCCTCGTCCACGGCATCCATCAGGCGGATCTGGCGGTGCGGCGATTCCATCACCACGTCATCGGCCACCACTTCCCAACGACGGAAGGTTTCGTAGCTGCCGTCCTTGTGGTTGATGGCCACGCGCGCCAGCACGTCTTCCTCGGCGTAACGCTTCTTTGCAGCAGACGCCAACGCGGCTTCGATCGCGTCGAAGATCACTTCACGCGGCACGCCTTTCTCGTTGGCGACTGCGTCAACTACCAGCAAAAGTTCCTTGCTCATCGGCTCACTCCGCGCGCGGCTTTTTGGCCGCCGTTTCGTTATTGGAATTATTCTTGGCCTTGCCCTGCTTGGGGGCCGGACCCGTCGGTTTGGTCGGTGCCAGGCCAAGTGCGGCCCAGTCCGGAATGATGCGTGCCTTGTCGATATTGTCGAACGCGGCCACGAACGGCTTGTTGTCGACGACAAAGGTCACCGTGCCCTGCGCCGCGTCCACCGCGACGATCTCGCCCTGCAGGCGACGGCGGTTTTCCTGCGGCAGCTTCAGGCCGACCTTGGCGGATTCGCCGATGGCCTGCTCAAACTGGGCCAGCGTGAACAACGGGCGGTCCACGCCCGGCGAGGACACTTCCAGCGTGTAGTTGCCGCTGATGGGATCTTCGACGTCAAGCTGGGCCGACACTTCGCGGCTCACCCGCTCGCAGTCGTCGATATTGACCATGCGCTCGGGCTGTTCGGCCAGCGGCACATCGATATACAGGCGCAACGTTGCGCCGCCCGGGGCCGGCAGATATTCGGCGCCAAGCAACTCGAGCCCCAGCGCTTGCACGGTGGGGCCCAGCAGATTCGCGATTTCAGTAGCCTTGTCGCTCACAGCCTGCCTTGAATGTTTGATGAGAACAGGTGCATTCACCCAGCCGGGTTTTCCGCACTTCGGAAACAACAAAGGGCCCAACCGGGCCCTTTGTCCTATGAATCCGTTGACCGGATTCCAGTTGCAGATACGGAAGCAGCCGTACCTGCGAGCCCAACTTAGTTTGAACCATGTTCCGGTCAAACCAAAGATGGTAGCGGGGGCAGGATTTGAACCTGCGACCTTCGGGTTATGAGCCCGACGAGCTGCCAGACTGCTCCACCCCGCATCAGAAGCGGAATTATGAAGTAAGCAAGCGTGAATTGCAAGCTTTTTTACTTCATTGTTTCTCCGTTTCCGGAGAAACCCAAAGAGAAACTCTCCTTGGCCGAACCACCTCCCGGTGGTTCCGACTGCGCCGCTGCCGGCGCCGTCGTCAACTCAGGAGACGTATATTACACACTTTGTGCAGATTTGTATCTAGTTTCAGGACAAATGTGCAAAAGAATTGCGCATCCACTCCATGACTGGGCCCAGGCCCAGCGGCAGGAACAGCAGCAGGATGGCATTCACGCCCAGCACGATGCCCAGGATGCGGTCGTTGCTGCGCGGCAAGGCCTCACCCACCGGCTCATCGAAGTACATGACCTTGATGACGCGCAGGTAGTAGAAGCAACCGATCACCGCGCAGATCACGCCCAACAGGGCCAGCCACAGCAGGCCGCCATTGATGGCCGCGCCCAGCACCGACAGCTTGGTCCAGAAGCCCAGGAACGGCGGAATACCGGCCAGCGACGCCATGATGCACAGCACCAGGCCAGCCATCCACGGGCTGCGTGCGTTCAGGCCCTTGAAGTCCTCGATGTTCTCGGCTTCAAAACCGGCACGCGACAGCGCGATGATCGCGCCGAACGAGGCGGTGGACATGATGGCGTAGGCAATGGCGTAGAACATCGCGGCCGAATAGCCCTGCTCACCACCACCGGCAATGCCCATCAGCAGGAAGCCGATATGCGACACCGTGGAGTACGCCAGCATGCGCTTGAGGTTGGTCTGGGCAATGGCCATCAGGTTGCCGATGATCAGCGACAGCGCGGCCAGACCAGCCAGCACGTACTGCAGTTCGGCAGACAGCGGGCCAACGCCCATTTCCAGCAGGCGGTACGCCATGCCGAAAGCAGCCAGCTTGGGGGCCGAGCTGATGAACAGCGCGATCGGGGCCGGTGCACCCTGGTACACGTCCGGCAGCCACATGTGGAACGGCGCGGCACCCAGCTTGAAAGCAACGCCGGCCACCATGAACACCGCGCCGGTCAACAGCAGCAGGCGTTCATCGCTATGCACGGCGGCATCGCGGATAACGTCCAGGTGCAGCGAACCGGTGGCGCCGTAGACCAGCGACATGCCGTACAGCAGCAGGCCCGAGGCCAGCGAACCCAGCACGATGTACTTCATGCCGGCTTCGGCGGCGAGCTTGTTCTCGCGGTTGCTGGCAACCAGTGCGTACGAGCACAGCGCCAGCAGTTCCAGGCCCAGGTAGACCATCAGCAGGCTGCCGGCCGAGACCAGGATCATCATGCCCGCGGTTGCGAACAGGATCAGCACCGGGATCTCGCCCTGGAACAGGTTGCGCTCGCGCAGGTAGGTCCAGCCGTAGACCAGGCTCAGGGCGCTGACCAGCACGGTCACCGTCTTCATGATGTCAGCGGCGTTGTCGCGCACGAACATCCCGTGGAACACCTCGCCCTGCCCGCCCACGCCGCCAAGCAGCATGACGAAGGCGACAGCGAGGATGGCCACCGAAAGGAAGTGGGTCCAGACCTTGTGACGGTTGCTGATGAACAGATCAAGAATCAGCAGGGCAAAGGCACCGCCAATCACTACCAGTTCGGGCAGCAACGGCAGCAGGTCGGTCATGGTCAACGGCAGAGGCGTCGGCGTGGTCATCATCAAATCCTGGAATCAATACTCTCGACAGGCCGCTTACAGCAGCTTGCTCGAAGCGATCTGCATCGCCAGATGGGCGATGGACGGCTCCATCAGATCGGTCAGCGGCTTGGGATAGAAGCCCAGCACCAGCGTACCGACGGCAAACACACTCATTACCAGCCACTCGCGACCGTTGATGTCCTTCAGCTCGGCCACATGGGCATTGCCCACCTCACCGAAGAACACGCGCTTGTACAGCCACAGCGAATAAGCGGCGCTGATGATCAGCGTGGTGGCGGCACCCATGGCAACCAGCGGGTTCCACTGGAATGCGGCCAGCACGATCATGAACTCACCCACGAAGCCGCTGGTACCCGGCAGGCCGGAGTTGGCCATGAAGAACAGCAGCGCGAAGGCGGCGAACCACGGCATCACGTTGACCACGCCGCCGTAATCGGCGATGCGGCGGCTGTGCATGCGGTCGTACAGCACGCCAACGCAGGAGAACATGGCGCCGGACACAAAACCGTGCGAGATCATCTGCACCATGGCGCCCTGCAGGCCGAGGCGGGCCGCATCGGCGTTGCCGGCTTCACGCACCAGCCACAGCGCGGTGAAGGTACCCAGGGTCACGAAGCCCATGTGCGCGACCGACGAATAAGCAATCAGCTTCTTCATGTCGTCCTGCACCATGGCCACCAGGCCCACGTAGATCACCGCCACCAGCGACAGTGCGATCACCAGCCATGCCCATTCGCTGCTGGCGTCCGGCACGATCGGCAGGTTGAAGCGCAGGAAGCCGTAGCCACCGATCTTCAGTGCGATGGCGGCCAGGATCACCGAACCGGCGGTCGGCGCTTCCACGTGCGCGTCCGGCAGCCAGGTGTGCACCGGGAACATCGGCACCTTGACCGCGAAGGCGATCAGGAACGCAAAGAAGATCCAGGTCTGCTCCTTGGCCGACAGCTGCAGCTGGTACAGGTCGGCCAGCTGGAAGCTGCCACCCTTCAGGTACAGGTAGATCAACGCCACCAGCATCAGCACCGAGCCGAGGAAGGTGTACAGGAAGAACTTCATCGCCGCGTAGATACGACGCGGGCCGCCCCAGACACCGATGATCAGGAACATCGGGATCAGCATGGCTTCGAAGAACACGTAGAACAGCATCGCGTCGGTGGCAGCGAAGATGCCGACCGTCACGCCTTCCAGGATCAGGAAGGCGGCCACGTACTGGTTGACGCGCTTGTCCACCACGCCCCAGGCACCGATCAGGGCCAGCACGCCGACCAGGGTGGTCAGCAGCACCAGCGCGATGGCGATACCGTCAACGGCCAGGTTGTAGCCGATGCCGAAGGCCGGGATCCAAGGATGCTGCTCGACGAACTGCATCACGTCGGCGGCACCGCGGTCGTAACCGCTGAGCAGACCGAGGCTGAGCAGGAAGGTGAGCAGTGCCACCGCCAGGGATGCCCAACGGGCAACCTGTGCGTTGCGCACGGCAAGGATCAGCGCACCGCCGAGAATCGGCAGCCAGATGAGGATACTAAGTAGGGGCCAGTTCGACACGTCTTCTATTCCGTACAGGTCAACGCCAGAAATGCATCAGCAGGCCCAGCAGGGCAATCAGGCCGATGATCATCACGAAAGCGTAGTGGTAGAGGAAACCGGATTGGGTGCGGCGCAGCAGGTTGGCAGCCAGGTCGACCAGACGCGCCGAACCATTCACCACCAGCCCATCAACGACCGTGCTGTCCACGGCACGGGCGGCCTTGCCGAGCTGCACACCGCCGCCGGCGAAGCCGTCGATCCAGAGCTTGTCGAAGCCGTACTTGTTTTCCAGCACCGAAACCACCGGTGCCAGGGTCTTGCGGGTCTTGCCTGCCAGTTCCGGCTTCCAGATGTAGAACACCCAGGCCAGTGCGAAGCCGGCAACGGTCAGCCAGAACGCCGGCATCATCATGCCGTGCAGGGCGTAAGCCACCGAGCCGTGCCAGAACTCCTTGCCAACGGCAGCGATGGTGTCGCGCGCCGGGTCATAGAAGTCGACGATGCCGGTGAAGAACGACATGGTCTGGCCCGGGATGCCGCCAGCAGCGTGATGGCCGTCCCAGCCGGTACCGAACAGCATCGGACCGATGGTGAAGAAACCAATCAGCACCGACGGGATCGCCAGCAGGATCAGCGGCAGGGTCACCACCCACGGCGATTCATGCGGCTCGTGCGCACCGTGACCGTGGTGGTCATCGTGGCCGTGTCCATGGTCGGCGTGGTGGTCATCATGCGCATCACGGAAGCGTTCCTTGCCGAAGAAGGTCAGGAACAGCAGGCGGAAGCTGTAGAAACTGGTGACAATGACACCACCCAGCACTGCCCAGTAACCGTACAGGGCAACCCAACCCGCATCGGCCGCGTGCGCATGCATTGCAGCGGCTTCGATGATGGTGTCCTTCGAATAGAAGCCAGCGAAGAACGGGGTGCCGACCAGGGCCAGGGTACCGATCCACATGGTGATGTGGGTGATCGGCATGTACTTGCGCAGGCCGCCCATCTTCATCATGTTCTGTTCGTGGTGCATGCCGATGATCACCGAGCCGGCACCCAGGAACAGCAGGGCCTTGAAGAAGGCATGGGTCATCAGGTGGAACACGGCGCCCGAGTAGGCCGACACGCCCAGTGCCACGGTCATGTAACCCAGCTGGGACAGCGTCGAATAGGCAACCACGCGCTTGATGTCGCTCTGCACGATGCCGATCAGGCCGGTGAAGAACGCGGTGGTGGCACCGATGAACAGGATGAAGTCCAGCGCGGTCTGCGACAGCTCGAACAGCGGCGACATGCGGGTGACCATGAAGATACCGGCGGTCACCATGGTCGCGGCGTGGATCAGCGCCGAAATCGGAGTCGGGCCTTCCATCGAGTCCGGCAGCCACACATGCAGCGGCACCTGTGCCGACTTGCCCATCGCGCCGATGAACAGGCAGATGCAGATGACGGTCGCCACGCTCCACTGCTGGTCACCGATCAACTGCACGGTGGCATGACCGGTCAGGTCGCTCCCCAGCACCGCGGTGGCATTGGCGAACACGGTCGCGTAGTCCAGCGAACCGAACGCCCACAGGATGCCGCCGATACCCAGCAGGAAACCGAAGTCACCGACACGATTGACCAGGAAGGCCTTCATGTTGGCGAAGATGGCCGTGGGCTTCTTGAAGTAGAAACCGATCAGCAGGTACGACACCAGGCCCACCGCTTCCCAGCCGAAGAACAGCTGCAGGAAGTTGTTGCTCATCACCAGGGTGAGCATCGAGAAAGTGAACAGCGAGATGTAGCTGAAGAAGCGCTGGTAACCGTCATCGTCGGCCATGTAGCCGATCGAGTAGATGTGGACCAGCAGCGACACGAAGGTCACCACCACCATCATCATCGCGGTCATGCGATCGATCATGAAGCCGACGTGCGCCGAGTACTGGCCAACCTCGAAGAACGTATAGACGTTCTGGTTGTACGGCTGCGCCCCGCCCCACAACAGCTGGGAGAAGATATAAGCCGACAGGCCGCAGCTGATGGCCACGCCCAGGATGGTGATGTACTGGGCGCCCTTGCGCCCCACCTGGCGACCGAACAGGCCGGCGATGATGCTGCCGAACAGTGGTGCCAGCACCACTGCAATCAACAGACTCTTGGAGAGAGTGATTTCCATCTTCGGATCAGCCCTTCAGCGAATCGATTTCGCCCACGTTGATGGTGTGGCGAGTACGGAACAAGGTCACCAGGATCGCGAGGCCGATTGCAGCTTCCGCCGCGGCCACGGTCAGGATGAAGAAAACGAACAGCTGACCGGCGGTGTCGCCGAGTTCGCGCGAGAAGGCGATGAAGTTGATGTTCACCGACAGCAGCATCAGTTCGATCGACATCAGCAGGACGATGATGTTCTTCCGGTTGAGGAAGATGCCGGCCACGGAGATGCAGAACATCACCGCGCCCAGCGCGAGCATATGGCCCAGGGAAATCATGGCTTGGCCTCCTCGCCACCGTCGTTCTTCACTTCCACCTGCACCACCGGCTTTTCGGCGGCCATCTTGACGATGCGCAGGCGGTCCTTTGCCTTGGTCATGGTCTGCTGCGTCGGGTTCTGCGTCTTCAGGCCCTGGCGACGGCGCAGGGTCAGCATCACGGCTGCCACCACGGCGACGGTCAGGATCACTGCGGCGAACTCGAACGGCAGCAGGTATTCAGTGAACAGGCTGCGGGCCAGCCAGGTGACGTTGGAAGTGTCGGCAGCAACCGCCGCGGCGTTGTCCACCGGGAACGGCGTGGTACGCGCCTTGACCCCGATCAGGGTCAGCATCTGCACCAGCATCACCACCGCGACCACCAGGCCGATCGGCAGATAACGCACCCAGCCTTCACGCAGGTTGGTGGTATCGATGTCCAGCATCATCACCACGAACAGGAACAACACCATCACCGCGCCGACATACACCAGCACCAGGGTGACACCCAGGAACTCCGCCCCCACCAGCAGCCACACGCAGGCCACCGAGAAGAAGGTCAGGATCAGGCACAACACGGCATACACCGGGTTGCGCACGCTGATCACCGACGCCGCCGAGATGCCGGCGATGATGGAGAAGAACCAGAAAGCAATATTTACCCAATCCATCTCAAGACCTCAGCGGAAAGCAGCGTCGGCGGCGCGGCGCTCGGCGATTTCGGCTTCAAGCCGGTCGCCCAGTGCCAGCAGCTGCGGCTTGGTGATGATGTTCTCGCCACGCTTCTCGAAGTGGTACTCGAGAATGTGGGTCTCGACGATCGAGTCCACCGGGCAGCTTTCTTCGCAGAAGCCGCAGAAGATGCACTTGAACAGATCGATTTCGTAACGCGTGGTACGGCGGGTGCCGTCTTCGCGCTTGGCCGAGTCGATG
>DKPB01000081.1:728-119990 GCA_002471015.1 Stenotrophomonas sp. UBA7346 | reverse complement strand
TGGCCGACCAGCAGCGCCAGGCCACCGAGGCCCGCGCCGAGCAGGAGCGCCAGCAGAAGATCGCCGAGATCCGCCGCAAGCGCGAGCAGGCCGAGCGTGAGGCCAAGCTGGCCGAGCAACGCCTGCGCCAGGTGGCCGATGCCCGCGCCCGTGCGCAGGCAAGCGCCACCAGCAGCGGTAGCAGCGGCCCCAGCACGCCATCGCCGGGGCAGGGCGGTACCAGCAATGACCTGACCGCCAAGTATGCGGCCGCCATCCAGCAGGCCGTGCTCAATCAATGGGTGCGCCCGGATTCGATCCCGCGTGGCCAGCGTTGCCGCCTGACCATCCGCCAGTTGCCCGGCGGTGAAGTGGTCAGCGTCGAGTTCGCCCCGGGTTGCCCGTATGACGAAGCCGGCAAGCGCTCGGTGGAAGCGGCGGTGCTGCGCGCCCAGCCGCTGCCGTACCGCGGCTACGAGTCGGTGTTCCAGCGCAATCTGAATTTCAACTTCGAGGCGCAGGATCGCTGATGCCGCACCAGCCCGCCTGCCTGCAGGCGGGTTGTTTCGTTGGAAACTGAATTTAATGGGCTAGTCTTGCCGCTGGGGGGCTGGATTTCACGCATCCTTCGTTCACGATTGCGAAAATGTTCATCCCGTTGCTGCTATCCCTCTTTATCCCTCTTCATTCGTACTGCTGAGCGCCCCATGAAGAAATTGCCTCGCTGGCTGCTTGCCCTTACTGCCCTGATGCTGCCGTTGGCGGCCATGGCGCAGCAGAAGGGTCTGGAAATCGACATCATCGGCGGCAACGCCTCGGCCACCCCAATCACCGTGGTGCCGATGCCTTACCAGGGGGCGTCCGCGCCCAATACCGACGTGGCTGCCGTGGTACGTGCCGATCTGGACCGTTCGGGCCAGTTCCGCAATCTGCCCGAAGCCCAGATCGTTGAACGCCCGACCCGCGGCAGTGAGGTGCAATACCCCACCTGGCGTGCGCTCAAGCAGGACTATCTGGTCGTTGGCCGGGTGCTCGACGCCGGTGCCGGCGCCTACCGCGTGGAATACGAACTGTTCGACGTGGCCAAGGGCGAGCGCATGCTGGGCCTGGCAATGACTGCCCGTTCCAACGCCATGCGTGACGTGGCCCACCAGATGGCTGACGCGATCTACGAAAAGATCACCGGTGTGCGCGGCGCCTTCTGGACCCGCATTGCCTACATCACCGCCAGCGGCAGCGGCGCCAACATGCGCTATGCGCTGATGGTGGCTGATTCCGATGGCTACAACCCGCAGACCATCGTGCGTTCGGCCGAGCCGCTGTTGTCGCCGAGCTGGAGCCCGGACGGCCGCAAGCTGGCTTATGTCAGCTTCGAACGCGGCAACTCCTCGATCTATGTGCAGGACATCGCCACCGGTGGCCGTGAGTTGCTGACCAGCTTCCGTGGCATCAACAGCGCCCCGGCGTTCTCGCCCGATGGCCGCCGCCTGGCGCTGGCCCTGTCACGCAGCGGCAACCCGGAAATCTACGTGATGGACCTGGGCAGCAAGCAGCTGACCCAGCTCACCAACCACTTCGGCATCGACACCGAGCCAACCTGGTCGGCTGATGGCGGTTCGGTCTATTTCACCTCCGACCGTGGTGGTCGCCCACAGATCTACCAGGTCTCCTCCAGCGGCGGCAGCGCCAACCGGGTGACCTTCCAGGGCAACTACAATGCCAAGGCCAGCGTTTCCTATGACGGCAAGAAGATCGCCGTTGCGCAGGGTGCAGGCAGCAGCTATAAGATCGCGATGATGGACAGCAGCCTGGGCGCGCCGCGCTGGAGCACGCTGTCGCCGGGCTCGCTGGACGAATCGCCCAGCTTTGCCCCCAACGCGAGCATGGTGTTGTACGCCGCCCGCGAAGGCGGGCGTGGGGTGCTGTACGAAGTATCTGCTGACGGCCGTGTGCGTCAGCGCCTTGTGCTTGCTGATGGTGATGTCCGGGAACCCGCGTGGGGCCCATACCGCACCGCGCGTTGAGAAAATGTTAATATCCCACTCGCATTAAAACCCAACATTGGCCCAGGAGCCTTTAGGTATAGCCATGAACAAGTCCACTCGTGTTTTGCTCGTTTCGCTGCTGTCCGTAGCCGCGCTGGCTGGCTGCTCGAAGAAGGTCAAGGAACAGCCGGCGCAGCCGCCGGTTGATACCGGTTCGACCACCCAGCCGACCGGCCCGTCCACCTCCGGCCTGTACGGCCCGGGCGACCTGGACACCGACGCTTGCCTGCGCCAGCGCGTTGTCTACTTCGACCTGGACCAGGACACCGTGAAGCCGGAATTCCAGGCCATCATGGCTTGCCACGCCAAGTACCTGCGTGACCGTCCGTCCTCGCGCATCACCCTGCAGGGCAACACCGACGAACGCGGCAGCCGCGCTTACAACCAGGCCCTGGGCGAGCGTCGTGGCAATGGCGTGAACTCGGCACTGCAGGCCAACGGTGGCTCGGCTTCGCAGCTGACCGTCGTGTCCTACGGTGAAGAGCGTCCGGTGTGCACCGATTCGAACGAGTCCTGCTGGTCGCAGAACCGTCGCGTCGAAATCGTCTACACCGCGCAGTAATCGATGCGTACCAGCATCAAACTGATGCTCGCGGTCGCGGCAGCCCTCGGGGCTGCCGCACCCGCGTATGCACAGCGGCAAAGCCTGGCGGACCGGGTCGGCGCACTTGAGGCGCAGGCCAACAATTCCCAGGCCAACACCGACATGCTCAACCAGTTGCAGGCGCTGCGCAGCGAGATGCAGACCCTGCAGGGCACGATCGAACAGCTCCAGCACGAGAACGAACAGCTCAAGCAGCGCAACCGTGATCAGTACCTGGACCTGGACGGTCGCCTGAACCGCCTGGAAGGTGGCGCGGGTGCCCCGGCGGGCGACAGTGCCCCTGTATTGCCGGCAGCCGCTGCGGCCCCCAAGCCTGCAGCGGCAACCACCAGCGAGCGCGCACCCACCGTGCGTGGCGATGCGGGCAGCCTGGCCTCGGCAGGTGACGAGCGTGCGGCCTACAACGTCGCATTCGATGCGTTGAAGGCCGGCAACTATGCCGACTCGGCGCAGTTGTTCCAGAGCTTCCTGGAGCTGTATCCCAACGCGGCGTACACCCCCAATGCCCTGTATTGGCTGGGTGAGAGCTTTTACGCCACGCGCAATTTCAAGATGGCCGAGGCGCAGTTCAGCGATCTCGTGGCCCGCTATCCCACCCACGACAAGGCAGCTGGCGGTTTGTTGAAGCTGGGCCTGTCGCAGTTCGGCGAAGGCAATGCAGCGCAGGCGCAGCAGACCCTGGAACAGGTGGTTTCCCGTTTCCCCGGCAGTGATGCGGCCCGTACCGCCCAGGATCGTTTGCAATCGATCCGGCTCGGCCAGCAACTGCGTTGATATAGCGCCGCACGCGCCTGCCTGGCGCGGAGCGGTGGAATGCCCATGAACGCTCCCAGCGCCGCTGTCCCCAGCGAGATAGTCCAATCGCCGCTGCCGCGGTTGAAGATCACTGAAATTTTCCTGTCCCTGCAGGGCGAAGCCGACACCGCAGGTTGGCCCACCGTGTTTGTGCGCCTTACCGGCTGTCCGCTGCGGTGCCAGTACTGCGATACCGAGTACGCCTTCCACGGCGGCAACTGGTGGGACATCGACGACATCGTCGCCGAGGTGCTCAAGCAGGGCGTGCGCCATGTCTGTGTGACTGGCGGCGAGCCGCTGGCGCAGAAGCGTTGCCTGGTGTTGTTGCAGAAGCTGTGCGATGCCGGCTTGGACGTGTCGCTGGAAACCTCCGGTGCGTTGGACATCGCCGCGGTGGACCCGCGCGTGTCGCGCGTGGTGGACCTGAAGACCCCCGATTCGGGCGAAATGGCCCGCAACCGGCTGCAGAACATCCCATTGCTGACCGCACGCGACCAGCTCAAGTTCGTGATCTGCAGTCGTGGCGATTACGACTGGGCCAGGCAGATGCTGGCCGAGCATGACCTTGCGGCGCGCTGCATGGTGTTGTTCTCGCCCAGCAAATCGCAGCTCAGCCCGCGTGATCTGGCCGATTGGATCGTCGCCGACCGCCTGCCGGTGCGCTTCCAGATGCAACTGCACAAATTGCTGTGGGACGACGCGCCGGGCTATTGAGCCGGCGGCCTTCGCCCCGATCGTTTACCCCGGCGCGGGACAGCGTGCTGGCATTCCTCTCCCAACCGGAACGCAACAATGAAGAAGAAAGCAGTCGTGCTTCTTTCCGGCGGCATGGACTCTGCCGCCGTCGTCGCCATGGCCCAGGAACAGGGCTTCGAGGTGTACGCCATGAGCGTACGCTACGGCCAGCGCCATACCTCCGAACTGGAAGCAGCCAAGCGTGTGGCCAGCGCCCTGGGCGTGGCCGGGCACAAAGTGGTGGACGTGGACCTGCGCAGCATCGGCGGTTCGGCGCTGACCGATGACATCGACGTGCCCGAGGCGGGTGGCGCCGGCATCCCGGTCACCTACGTGCCGGCCCGCAACACCATCATGCTGTCACTGGCGTTGGGCTGGGCCGAGGTGCTGGGCGCCAATGACATATTCTGTGGCGTCAACGCCGTGGACTATTCGGGCTACCCGGATTGCCGCCCCGAGTTCATTGCCGCCTTCCAGGCCTTGGCCAACCTGGCCACCAAGGCCGGTGTCGAGGGTGCGGGCATCAGCGTGCATGCGCCGCTGCAATACCTGAGCAAGGCGCAGATCGCCGCCGAGGGCCAGCGCCTGGGCGTGGACTTCGGCCTGACCGTGTCCTGCTACCAGGCCGACATGGACGGTCGGGCCTGTGGCCACTGCGATGCCTGCCAGCTGCGCGCGGACGGGTTCCGCGCCGCCGGCCTCGCCGATCCCACGCATTACGTCTGAATTCCGATTTTGCGAATGATGGGGTAGAATACGCGCCCCGGCTGCGGCCGGGTCTTTGTTTGGGCCGTTAGCTCAGTCGGTAGAGCAGAAGACTTTTAATCTTTTGGTCGAAGGTTCGAATCCTTCACGGCCCACCAATACTGCAAAGGCTCCGGAGCGATCCGGGGCCTTTTTTGTTGCCGCCCTGGGGGACCAGCGCCACGCACGCGGCGCATGCCAGCAGGTACAGTTGGCAGCAAGAGGTCAGGGTCCTACCATTGACATGATGGGTTCCGGCGCGGTTGGCTGGACGGGCGCAGGCCGTTACGCGGGAGCAGCATTGAGCAGGCAGCAGATCACCCAACTCCTGCATCGCTGGCAGCAAGGCGACATGCAGGCGCGAGAGCACTTGTTCGAAGCCATGTATTCGGACCTGATGCAGCTTGCCCGCAACCGTCTGTCCCAGCAGACCAACGGCACCCTGCAGCCCGCAGCCCTGGTCAACGAGTCCCTGATGCGCCTGCTGGGCAGTGACGCCGAGTACAAGGATCGCACCCATTTCGTGGCCATCGCCGCGCTGAAGATGCGGTCGGTGCTGGTGGACCACCTGCGTGCGCGTTCGGCTGACAAGCGTGGTGCGGGCGCTGAACAACTGACCCTGTCGCATGCCGACCAGGTGCAGGATGGTGCAGACATCGGCTACGACGTGCTGGCCCTGCACCAGGCACTGAACCAGCTGGCCGAAATGGAGCCACGCGCAGCCAGCACCATCGAGTTGACCTATTTTGGTGGCATGAATCGCGATGAGATCGCATTGGTGCTGGGTGTGTCCGCGCCTACCGTCGACCGTGACCTGCGTTTTGCGCGGGCGTGGTTGAACCGCCAATTGCGCTGAGGCGGAACGCCGGGCCATGGGGACTGAAGCGTGGCGACAGGTTCGCGATCTGTTTGATGCGGTATGCGAGTTGCCGCGCGAGCAGTGGCAGCAGGCCTTGCTCGAACACTGCCCCGACGATGCGGCCGTGCGCGAGGAGGTCCTGCAGTTGCTGCGTTCGCAGACGGTGGGATTGAGCCGGGTCAGCAACCGTCTTGATACGGCCTTGGCACGTGCGCTGGCTCCCGAGTTCGGCGTGGGCGAGCGGCTGGGGCCGTGGCGCCTGACCGAGCGCGTTGCCCAGGGTGGGATGGGCACGGTATTCAAGGCCGAACGTGCTGATGGTGTCTACCAGCGCACGGTGGCCATCAAGTTGCTGCATGGCATGCCCGGCGCCAGCGAAGTGGAGCGGCTGGGAGTGGAACGGCAGGTGCTGGCTGGCCTGCAGTTGCCGAACGTGGCGCGCCTGTATGACGGTGGCACCACACCGGATGGGCACCCCTACCTGGTCATGGAATACATCGACGGCATGCCGCTGGACAGCTGGTGCGCTGACCACGAGCCGGGGCTGGAGCAGCGGCTGCAGTTGTTTCTGGCCATCTGTGACATCGTGCAGTCCGCGCACGAGCAACTGGTGCTGCATTGCGACCTGAAGCCGCGCAATGTCCTGGTGCTGCCCAATGAGCAGCCGGTATTGCTGGATTTTGGTCTGGCACGCCTGCTCAACGAAAGCCGCGAGAAGCAGGAAGCAGGTTATTGCACGCCAACCTATGCCAGCCCCGAACTCATCCGCGGCCAGCCGGTAGTCGCGGCAAGCGATGTCTACAGCCTGGGGGTGATGTTGGTTGAGCTGTTGTCGGCATGCAGCTGTGATCGCGGGACGGACGACCTGGAAACGCCAGTGCCCCTGCCCAGCGTACACGCGTCGGCTGCCTTGCCCTGGCGTCGGCAGCTGACGGGGGACCTGGACGCGATAGCGCAACGCGCCTGTGCGCTGGATGCGAACGAGCGCTACCGGTCGGTGGAAGCCTTGATCGGCGATCTGCGACGGTATCTGCAGCACGAGCCTGTGCGGGCGCGCGAGGGCGGGCGCCTGTATGTGCTTGGCAAGGGTCTGCAGCGGCATTGGCAGGGGGTGGCTGCGGTAGTGGGGGTGGTGGCGCTGCTGGCGGTGTTCGTGACCGGGCTGCTGCAGAACCGTCGCCAGGCCCAGGAAGAGGCGGCGATAGCCCAGCAGATCAGCAAGTTCATGGTAGGCATGTTCGAAACCGCCGATCCCTTCCTGCGCACCGAGCGTGGTCAGGAAGACCTGAGTTCGCGGCAGATGCTGGACAAGGCGGCATTGCAGGTGGAACGGGACCTGCGCGATGCGCCGGTTGAGCGTGCACGCATGCAGATGGTATTGGGTACGGCCTACCAGAATTCCGGGGTGGCCCAACAGGCCGAACAGCTGCTGCAGCGTGCCTATGAAGGTTTCATCCAGCCCGATGTCGACCGGCCCATGGATGCAGCGGCGGCATTGGCGAGCTTGTCGCGTCTGAAAACCAGTGAGGGCAATGGTGCCCAGGGTGAGGCGTTGGCCGAACGTGGGCTCGGGCTGCTGGGCAGGCAGCCTTCGGCGGAGGTCGAGGTGGCGCTGCTGGCTGCCAAGGCGCTGGCGCTGACCAACCAGCAGCACTTCGAGGCGGCGGAAAATGCTTACCTGGCTGCGCAGGCAAAGCTGGCCGGGCTGCCGACGGTTGATGGCGGTGCGGTGCTGCATGAAATCACCTACAACCAAGGTCTGCTGTACCTGCGCTGGGGCCGCCATGCGGCAGCCGAACAGGCGTTCCGCAAGGTACTGGAAGGCCTGCATGGGCGCCGCACCAGCCTGGCATTGGCAGTGGAGATGCGCCTGGCGCAGTTGCTGCGTGAGCAGGGCAAGTATGCGCAGGCGCTGCCGCTGCTGCAGGCCGGCATGAAGCACGTGCGCAACCTGTACGGTGTCAACAACAGCTTCATTCTGGTGCAGCACGATGCCTTGGCCGATCTGTACGTCGACATGGGTGACTACCCTGCCGCGGAGGCGGAGTTCAGGGCGCGTCTGGCCTTGAGTGAAGCGATCGAAGGCCCGGCTTCGGTCGGTTACTCGATGGGCTTGTTCAACCATGGCGCATTGCATGAACTGCGCGGGCAGGTGGATGTGGCCGCGCACATGTACCGCCGGGCCTGGGACATACGGCGAAGCCAGCTGGGCGACGAAGCGCCCGCTGCGCTGCGCGCCGAGGCGGGGCTGGGGTGGTTGTTGATGCGTGCCGGACGCATGGAAGAGGCTGGCACGTTGTTGCTGCATGCCGACCAGGGCTTGAATGCAGCACTGCCTGCCGATGCCCCGGGCCGGCAGGAGGCGCGCCTGTTCCGTATTGGTTGGCACACGCGGCAGAACCAGCTGGTGCAGGCGCAGGCATTGCTGGACCAGTTGCACGACCAGGTGGTACCTACGCTGCGGCCGGCATGGTTGATGGCAAGAGCGGCGCTGGAGGAACGCAGGGGTACGCCGGACAAAGCACTGCCGTTGCGTCAGCAGGTGCTGGCGCAGTCGAAGGCCCTGCATGGCGATGACCATCTGGAAACGGCCAGGGCCCAGGTGGGCTTGGCCGAAACCTTGTTGCAGCTGGATCAACCAACGGCCGCGTTGCAGGCATTGGCGGCCGCGCTGCCGGTAATGCGGCGCGTACAGGTCGCCGGTTCACCGGATCTGCGCAAGGCCGAAGGCCTGGAACTGCTGGCTCGCAGGTCGCAGGCCCAGCGGAAATAGCATGTTTCAACCCTGCTCGCGCACGATCTCCACCAGCCGCTCGCCGTAGCGGGCCAGCTTGCTGCCGCCGATGCCACCCACGCGGCCCAATGCATCGATGCTGGTCGGGCGCTGCTCGGCGATGTTGCGCAGGGTGCTGTCATGGAAGATGACGAAGGCCGGCACGTTCTGCTCGCGCGCCAGTTCCGCGCGCAGTCCGCGCAGGGCATTGAACAGGGCCAGATCCTCGGCCTGCACCGGCAAGCCGGTGCGTGGCCCGCCACGCTCGCGTTCGCGGCTGGCAGGGCTCTCGCGGCGCATCATCATCTGCCGCCGGCCCTTGAGCACGTCGCGGCTGGCATCGGTCAGCTTCAGGCCGCCATGGGCTTCGGGGTCGACCTCCAGCAGGCTGGCTGCCACCAGTTGCCGGAACACGCCGCGCCAGTTGCGCGCATCCAGGTCCTTGCCGATGCCATAGGTGCTCAGCTGGTCGTGACCAAGCTGGCGCATGCGTTCGCTGTCGCTGCCGCGCAGGATGTCGATCAGGTGGCCCACGCCGAAGCGCTGGCCGCTGCGGTATACGCAGCTCAATGCTTTCTGGGCCGGCACGGTGGCATCCCAGGCGGCGGGCGGGGTAAGGCAGTTGTCGCAGTTGCCGCAGGGCTGGGGGTAGGTTTCGCCAAAACCGGCCAACAGCACCTGGCGGCGGCACTGCATGGATTCGCAGTAGCCGAGCAGGTGGTCCAGCTTGGAGCGCTCCAGCTGCTTGCGTTCCTCGCCGGCCTCGGATTGCTCGATCATCTGCTTGAGCAGCACCACGTCGCCCAGGCCGTAGCACAGCCAGGCTTCGGCCGGTTCGCCGTCACGGCCAGCGCGCCCGGTTTCCTGGTAATAGCCTTCCATCGACTTGGGCAGGTCGGTATGCGCCACGAAGCGTACGTCCGGCTTGTCGATGCCCATGCCGAAGGCGATGGTGGCGCACATCACGATGCCGTCTTCGTGCAGGAAACGACGCTGGTTGGCGGCACGTACCTCGGCCGGCATGCCGGCGTGGTAAGGCAGGGCGCGCATGCCTTGTTCGCACAGGTACTGCGCGGTCTCTTCCACCTTGCGGCGCGACATGCAATAGACGATGCCGGCTTCGTCGCGGTGGTTGCCCAGGAAGGCCAGCAGCTGGCGCTTGGCGTTGTCCTTCTGCACCACCGTGTAGCGGATGTTGGGGCGGTCGAAGGAGCTGACGAAATGGCGGGCCTGGGACAGGTCAAGGCGTTCTGCGATCTCGCGCTGGGTGGGCGGGTCGGCGGTGGCGGTGAGCGCGATGCGCGGTATCTGCGGCCAACGCTCGTGCAGCACCGTTAGCTGCCGGTACTCGGGGCGGAAGTCATGGCCCCATTGCGACACGCAGTGCGCTTCGTCGATGGCGAACAAGGCCACCTGGGCGCGGCCCAGCAGGGACAGGAAGCGGCCGGTCAGCAGGCGCTCCGGGGCCACGTACAGCAGCTCCAGTTCACCGGCCAGCAGCGCGCGTTCCACCCGTGCGGCGGTGTCGGCATCCAGTGTGGAGTTGAGGAACTCGGCGCGTACGCCGACCTGGCGCAGTGCTTCCACCTGGTCCTGCATCAGCGCGATCAGCGGCGAGATGACGATGCCGCAACCATCGCGCAGCAGTGCCGGGATCTGGTAGCACAGCGACTTGCCGCCGCCGGTAGGCATCAGCACCAGCGCATCGTGGCCGCTGGCGACATGTTCGACGATTGCCTGCTGGTCGCCGCGGAAACTGTCGTAACCGAAAACGCTGGAGAGCAGTTGCTGCGCGGGACTCTGGGACATCGGCGTAGTTTACCCGCTGACGGCCCGGGCCGACGGACCGCCACAGGGTCAGTGGCGGCCCAGCATCCGGTTCAGGTTTGCACGACCCCAAATGTAGCGCCGAGCCATGTTCGGCCGGGCGCTACCGGGCGAGCCGCTTGCCGAGCATGGCTCGGCATTACAAGGCTGCAGCTATTTTTTTTTGGTAGAGCCGAGCCACGCTCGGCTGGGGCATTACCGGGCAGGCCGCCTGCCGAGCATGGCTCGGCACTACACGGGCTGCAGCTGTTTGTTGTTGGTAGCGCCGAGCCACGCTCGGCTGGGGCATTACCGGGCGAGCCGCTTGCCGAGCATGGCTCGGCATTACAAGGCTGCAGCTGTTAGTTGTTGGTAGAGCCGAGCCATGCTCGGCTGTGGCATTACCGGGCAAGCCGCTTGCCGAGCATGGCTCGGCACTACACAGCTGCGTTACTGCAGCAGCGAGCGCAGCATCCACGCATACTTTTCGTGGATCTGCAGGCGCTGGGTCAGCAGGTCCTCGCTGGGGGCATCGTCGGCGTCGTCGGCCTGGTCCAGTACCTTGCGCGCGGTGCGGCATACCGCTTCGTTGCCAACCACCAGCTGGCGTACCATTTCGCGCCAGTCCGCGCTGTCGGTCAGGCCGGGCTCCTCCGGGATCGAGGTCAGCGCGGCGAACTCACGGTAGGAGCCGGGTGCGTTGAAGCCCAGTGCGCGGATACGTTCGGCAATCTCGTCCAGGGCGGTCCACTGCTCGGTGTACTGGTCCATGAACATGTTGTGCAGCGAATTGAACATCGACCCGGTGACATTCCAGTGGAAGTTATGGGTCTTCAGGTACAGCGTGTAGGCATCGGCCAGGAAGTGGGACAGGCCATCGGCTACCTTCTTGCGATCGCTGTCCTTGATCCCGATATCGACACCGGGTGTGGACGGCGCGGCGGCTGCCAGCTTCTTCTTGCCGGCTTCTGGTTTGCTGCTGTTCTTGGCTTTGGCCATGACGCTTTCTCCTTGGCGGGTTGAATGGCTTCACAATAGCGCTATGGGGAACATACCTGTATTTCAAGTTTTCACGTTGAACCATTGATGAGCGCTATCGAAACCAACCTGCCCAACCGCCTGCGCGAGGCCCGCACCGCCATTGACGGCGCCATGAGCCGCGACCGTGGCCGCCTGCTGGGGCTGCTCTCGCGCTGGCAGGGCAAGCCCGACGCCGCCAGTGAGGCCGCCTTCCGGCAGCTGCTGGAGCGTTCCTGTGCGCAACGCCAGCAACGCGCGGCGCGCCCGATCGCCATCACCATGGACCAGGCACTGCCGATCGCGCGTGAAGCCGAGCAGATCAGCGCCCTGATCCGCGCCCACCAGGTGGTGGTGATCGCCGGTGAAACCGGCTCCGGCAAGACCACCCAGCTGCCGAAGCTGTGCCTGGCTGCAGGTCGCGGCAGCGCCGGCATGATCGGCTGCACCCAGCCGCGCCGTATTGCCGCCCGCGCAGTGGCCGCGCGCGTGGCCGAGGAGCTGCAGACCGAGCTGGGGACGGTGGTCGGCTACCAGGTCCGCTTCACCGACAAGGTGGGCGAGGACAGCCGCATCAAGTTCATGACCGATGGCATCCTGCTGGCCGAGATCGCCTCGGACCGCTGGTTGTCGCGCTATGACACCCTGATCATCGACGAGGCGCACGAGCGCAGCCTCAATATCGACTTCCTGCTGGGCTACCTCAAGCAGCTGCTGCGCAAGCGCCCCGACCTGAAGTTGATCGTGACCTCGGCCACCATCGACACCGAACGCTTCTCGCGTCATTTCGGCGACGCGCCGGTGGTCAGCGTGGAAGGCCGTACCTATCCGGTGGAAGTGCGCTACCGGCCGCTGGAGGAAGGCAACAAGGCCGCCGCCGAGCCGGCAGCCGGCAATCGTCGCCGTGACGAGGCCGACAGCGACCCGATGTCGGTCAATGAAGCCATCGTGGCAGCGGTCGATGAGATCACCCGCAGTGATCCGCGCGGTGACGTGCTGGTGTTCCTGCCTGGCGAGCGCGAGATCCGCGATGCGCACCAGGCGCTGGAGCGGCGCAAGTACCGTGAAACCGAGGTGTTGCCGCTGTATGCGCGCCTGTCGGCAAAGGACCAGGACCGGGTCTTCAACCCCGGTGCCAAGCGCCGCGTGGTGCTGACCACCAACGTCGCCGAAACCTCGCTGACCGTACCCCGCATCCGCTACGTGATCGATCCGGGGCTGGCCCGCGTCAAGCGCTATAGCCCGCGCCAGAAGCTGGACCGGTTGCATATCGAGCCGGTGTCGCAGGCCAGCGCCAACCAGCGCAAGGGCCGCTGCGGGCGTGTGTCGGAGGGCGTGTGCTACCGCCTGTATGCCGAGGCCGACTTCCAGAGCCGGCCGGAGTTCACCGATCCGGAAATCCGCCGCTCCTCGCTGGCCGGTGTGATCCTGCGCATGTTGCAGCTGGGCCTGGGCAAGATCGACGAGTTCCCGTTCCTGGAAGCCCCGGACGAGCGCGCGGTTGCCGATGGCTGGCAGCAGCTGGCCGAACTGGGCGCCATCGATGAAGAGCGCAAGCTGACCGCCATCGGCCGGCAGATGGCACGCCTGCCGGTGGATGTGAAGCTGGCGCGCATGCTGGTGGCGGCGCAGAAGGGGGGCTGCCTGCGCGAGATGCTGGTGATCGCCTCGTTCCTGGGCATCCAGGATCCACGCGAGCGTCCGCCCGAGGCGCGCGAAGCCGCCGACAATGCCCACGCGCTGTTTGCCGATGCGCGCTCCGAATTCATCGGCATCCTGCGCCTGTGGAGCGCCTACCGTGGCGCGCACGAGGAGCTCACCCAGTCCAAGCTGCGCGACTGGTGCGGGCGGCATTTCCTGGGCTTCCTGCGCATGCGCGAATGGCGCGAACTGCATCGCCAGCTGCGCCTGTTGTGCGAGGAACTGGGTTGGACACTGGGCGAGGACGAAACCTTCGGCCGGGCCTTGATGTCGGCACCGCCGGCCGTGCCTGCCGGTGGTGACGCCGAGGCCAAGCGCAAGACCACGCGGGGCGAGCTGCACAAGGCGGCGCGGCTGGCGCGGGAAGGCATAAAGCCGGCGGCAGGGGCGGGCTCGCCTGTGCTTCGGGCCGGGCTCGAGGGCAGAAAAGGCAAGCCCAACGCCGACCCCGTTATGGGCGGCATCCCCGACAAGGTTCGTGTGGTGGCCTACCAGGCATTGCACCGCGCGATCCTGGCCGGCCTGCCAACCCAGGTGGGGCATCGAACCGACAAGGGCGATTTCCAGGCCCCACGCCAGCGCCGCTTCCATCTGTTCCCGGGCTCGGCATTGGCCAAGCGGCCGCCGCCGTGGGTGCTCAGCGCCACCTTGCTGGATACCCAGCGCGTGTGGGGCATGACCAACGCCGCGATCGAGCCGGACTGGGTGATTGCCGAAGTGCCGCACCTGCTGGCGCGCAAGCATTTCGATCCGCATTGGTCGCGGGCGCAGGGCCAGGTGCTGGCGTCGGAACAGATCAGCCTGTTCGGGCTGGTGCTGGCGCCGAAGAAGCCGGTGCACTACGGCAGGATAAATCCGGGCGAGGCGCATGACATCTTCGTGCGCCAGGCCTTGGTGACCGGTGAGATCAACACCCGTGCCGGGTTTGTCGCCGACAACATGAAGGTGCTGGAGCAGGCGCGCGAGGAGGAAGCCAAGCTGCGCCGTGCCGGCATCGTCGCCGACGAGGACTGGCAGGCGCGCTGGTACCTGGACCGGGTGCCGTCCAATATCCATTCGGTCAATTTGCTGGATGCCTGGTGGAAGGCGCTGCCGCCGGAACAACGCCGTGGCCTGCACTGGTCGCTGACGGATCTGTTGCCGGGCGAGGGCAGCGAGCAGGACCGTTATCCCAAGTACCTGGCGCTGGGTGATGCCCGGCTTGCCCTGCACTACCGCTTCGAGCCGGGCAGCGAGGACGATGGTGTCACCCTGGACGTGCCGCTGCACCTGCTCAATGCGCTGGATCCGGCGCGCCTGTCCTGGCTGGCGCCGGGCTTTGTCGCCGACAAGGCATCGGCGCTGATCCGCAGCCTGCCCAAGGCGATGCGGCGTAATTACGTGCCGGCGCCGGATTTCGGCCGTGCGTTCTTCGAGGCCTGGCCGCAGCCATCGGCTGACGACATCCGCGGCGAACTGGCGCGCTTTCTGTCCAAGGCGACCGGTGCAGCGGTGGCGGCCACCGATTTCGATGTCGAGGCGCTGGAGCCGCATCTGCGCATGAACCTGCGGTTGTTCGACGCGGCACCGGCGGACGCGCCCGATGCCGCCCGCGACACGTCCTCTGCGCGCAAGGGCAAGCACAACGCCGCGGGGCGGATGCTGGCGATGTCACGCGACCTGGACAGCCTGCGCGCGCGCTTCGGTGAGCGCGCCGGTGATGCGTTTGCTGCCCGTGCAGGCAAGGCGCTGGCCGCCGAAGACCTGCGCGAGTTCCCCGGCAACAGCATTCCCGAACAGGTGGCCGGGGAGGCCGGCGTACCGGCCTATCCGGCGCTGGTCGATACCGGCGAGGCCGCTGCCCTGCGTATCTTCGCCGACCGCAACGAGGCCCGTCTGGCACACCCCGGTGGGGTGCGTCGGTTGTTGGAAATCGCGTTGGCCGACAAGCTCAAGCAGGCCCGCAAGCAATTGCCGATCGCCCCCAAGACCGGCCTGCTGTATGCGGCCATCGAATCACAGGAGCGCCTGCGCGGTGATCTTGTGGACGCCGCACTCAATGCGGTGCTGGCCGAGGGGTTGGGCGACATCCGCAGCGCCGAGGCCTTCGAGCTGCGCCGGGCCGAGGCCGCCAAACAGCTGTTCGGCGAGGCCATGCAACGGCTGAAACTGGCCGAAAGCATCCTCGGCCTGGTCGGTGAGTTGAAGCCGCAGCTGGAGGCACCGCTGATGGGGTGGGCGCGCGGCAATCTGGATGACATGGAGGCTCAACTGGCCGGGCTGGTGCATGCCGGCTTCCTGCGGCAGACGCCGGCCGATGCGCTGGCGCAGTTCCCGCGCTACCTGAAGGCCATGATCCTGCGTGCCGAACGCGCCAAGCGCGATCCGCCGCGCGACCAAGCGCGCATGCTGGAGCTCAAGCCCTTTGTCGATGCACTGGACGAGGCCCGCGTGCAGGGCCGCAGCGAGCGCCCGGAATGGGCGGCATTGCGTTGGGACATCGAGGAGTTGCGGGTGGCCTTGTTTGCCCAGGAACTGGGTTTCCGCTCCGGCATTTCGGCCAAGAAACTGGCCCAGCGGGTGGCCGCGCTGCGTAGTTGATGCGAGCCATGCACCGGCGCCGACAGCGGCGGTGCACCATGGCCGGGGGTCAGCGGTCGCTGGTCTTGGCCAGTTCGATGCAGCGCCGGCGTGCATTGCCCATCTGCGTATGGGCATTGTTGTGTTCGCGGGTAATGGCCTGGCGGAAGGTGGCCATGCGCGTGCGCAGCGCCTGGCTGCGCTCGGCATCGTTGGCCTTGGCCAGTTCCTCGTTGAGCAGGGACATCTGCTGCTGCAAGGTGCCGACGCGGTCGTTGGAAGGGCCGTAGATGGACGCGGTGGCATCGGCGATGCAGCTTTTCTCGGCGGCGCGCATGGCCTCGAGTTCACTGCTGTTGTCAGCACTGGCCGGCGTTTCGGTGTTCCTGGCCTGGCCGTTTTCAGCGGCAGCGGTGGCAGCTGCCGTGAACGGCTCCGACGGACCGGTGTCGCGCAGCTTCATCGGCTCGGCGCGGGCATCGCACGGGTGCTCGGAATACATGGTTTCACCGGACCGGCCTTTGCATTTGTAGACATCGGCGGCGGCAGTGGCCGGCAGCAGCAACAGCAGGATGAACAGGATGGCGGGCATGAAAGGGCAGGCTCGCTGATGCGGAAGAAGCCCCGGCGCGGCGGCCGGGGCGAAGGGTTTACTTGGTGCGACGTACCTTGGCACGGGTATTGACCCCGTCGATCTGCAGGTACCACACGTTCATCAGCCCGGGGGTGATGCGCACCTTGGGTGCCTGCTTGCGCACCCCGGCGACCATGGCGTCATCGGTCTGTTCCCACACCTGGCCATTGTCCAGCGTGTATTGGCGGCCTTTGCCGAAGCCGCGGAACTCGCCTTCCAGCGTGGCCTGGATGGGCTCGTTGCTGCCGAAATCAAAGAAGCCGCGGTTCTTGACGATCACTTCCTGGCGGCCTTCCTCGCGCGCCTGCTCCAACGCCTGGCTGGCGGCCTGCTCCACCTTGCCCTGCAGCCAGTTGTTGAGGGCGGCGAGCTCCTGCGTGCTGAGCTTGTCCAGGCCGGCGGCCTTGAACTCATCGGCGGACATCTGCTGCTGCAGGTCGCCCTGTACCACGCGCTGCGCGTGGGCCGGGGACAGCAAGGACAGCGACAAAGCGGTGACAGCAAGCAGGACAGCCAGGCGGGGCAGCTTCATGGGTGATTGTTCCCGGAGACGGTTGGGCGCTAGTGTAGGGGCATCCGCCCGTAATTGAATGCTGTGAACCGTTCCTCTTCCCCCGGCCTGGAAGCGCTGCTGCAGCGTGCCTCTACCCGCGCCCTGTCCGAACCGCTGCGGCAGGCCCTGCTCACGTGCTGGCAGCAACCCGATGTCGATACCGTACCCCGGCTGCCTTGGCCGGTGCTGGCCGACACGCTGGACTCGCTCGCGCTGCTGTCCGCTGACGAAGGCGTCATCGTCGCTGCGCTGTTGTTCGACCTGCCGGGCCTGCGGGCGCATCTGGCGGAACTGCCGTTGGGGCAGGCAGCGGTGGCGGTGGCGGGCCTGCTGGATGGCCAGGAGGCCGCCGACCAGGTCTGGGCGCTGCACGCCGGCCGTGATGCCGGGCGCAACAGCGAGGGCCTGCGGCGCCTGTTGCTGTCCATCATCCACGACCTGCGGGTGGTGCCGATCCTGCTGTCACGGCAACTGGCCTGCATGCGCGCGGCCGACAAGCTGCCGGATGAGGAGCGCCGAGCACTGGCCCAGCTCACCCGTGACATCCATGCGCCGCTGGCCAACCGCCTGGGCATCTGGCAGCTGAAGTGGGAACTGGAAGACCTGGCATTCCGCTTCCTGGACCCGGAGACCTACCGCCACATCGCCCGCGAGGTGGACGAAACCCGGGTTGCGCGCGAGCGCTACGTGGAGGCCGTGAAGAAGAAACTGTCCGCGGCGCTGGCCGAGCAGGGCATCCGCGGCGAGGTCAGTGGCCGGCCCAAGCACATCTACAGCATCTGGCGGAAGATGCAGAAGAAGCACCTGGCTTTCGAGCAGTTGTATGACCTGCGCGCGGTGCGGGTGATGGTGGATGACGTAGGTGCCTGCTACGCCGCGCTGGGTGCGGTGCATGCGCTGTGGACGCCTATTCCCAGTGAGTTCGATGACTACATCGCCCGCCCCAAGGCCAACGACTACCGCTCGCTGCATACTGCGGTGATCGGCCCGGAAGGGCGCACGATCGAGGTGCAGATCCGCACCCACGAGATGCATGCGCAGGCCGAACTGGGCGTGGCCGCGCACTGGAAGTACAAGGAAGGCAGCAAGGGCGCGGAAAAGGCCTTCGACCGCAAGATCACCTGGATGCGGCAGTTGCTGGAGCAGGCGCAGGACCCGGGCAACCCCGAGGACCTGGCCGGAGCGCTGGATGCCGAGCTGGTCGAGGACCGGGTCTACGCACTCAGCCCCAAGGGCGAGGTGATGGACCTGCCGGCCGGTGCCACACCGTTGGATTTCGCCTACCACGTGCACACCATGGTCGGGCACCGCTGCCGGGGCGCCAAGGTCAACGGCCGCATCGTGCCGCTGGGCTACAAGCTGCGCAGTGGCGACCGGGTGGAGATCCTGACCGGCAAGGAGGCCGACCCACGCCGCGACTGGCTGCTGTTGTCCAACGGTTTCCTGGCCAGTGCACGCTCGCGCGAAAAGGTGCGCAGCTGGTTCCACAAGCTGGACCGCGCGCGCAATGTGCAGGCCGGCCGTGAATTGCTGGAGCGCGAGCTCAAGCGCCTGGGGCTGCAGCAGGCCGATTTGATGGTGGCCGCGCGCAAGTTCCACGCCGACAGCGTCGACGATCTCTACATCCAGGTGGCACTGGGCGACACTGGCCCCAACCAGGTCAGCCGTGCCTTGCTGGAGGCGGAAAAGGCCGCCCAGGCACCGGCCGCACCGGCCCTGCCGCGGCCCACCGCGCGCCGTGGCGGTACCGGCAAATCCGATTTCACCGTGCAGGGGGTGGGCAATCTGCTGGTGCAACTGGCCCGTTGCTGCCAACCGGTGGCGGGTGAGCCCATCCAGGGCTATCTCACCCGTACCCGCGGGGTGACGGTGCACCGCGCCGACTGCGCATCGCTGGCGCGGCTGGGTGCGGCCCATCCGGACCGCGTGCTGCCGGTGGAGTGGGGGCGCAAGGGCTCGGCCTATGAAGTGGACGTGATGGTGCGTGCGGTCGACCGGCGCTGGTTGCTGAAGGACATCACCAACCTGATTGCCCAGGAAGACGCCTATGTCATCGAGATCAACAGCGACAACCTGCGCGAGAGCGGCAGGGTGCAGTTGCGGTTGCGGTTGAAGGTCAATGACTACGGGCAGCTATCCACCCTGCTGGGCAAACTCGAGGCCTTGCCGGGCGTAGACGATGCCCGAAGGCTGGGCTAGGTAAGCTTGGCGCATGGAGAACTGGCGCCAACGCGGCCAACAGGGACTGGAAACACTCGGCGACAAGCTGCGGCTGTATGGGCGCTGGTGGGTGGCGCGTGGCTGGAACAGCCCGCGCGCCTGGCGGGCCATCGGCATCGGCGTACTGTTGCTGAGCATCGTGCTGGCGATATTCCGGCAGCCGCTGGCCGATTGGCTGTGGCCGGAAAGTCGCATCCAGAAGCTGCTGGATGCCGGAGGCCAGGCGTTGCAGCAGGGTCGGTTGAGCGCGGCGGACGGCAGTGGCGCGGGCGAATTGTTCGAGGCGGCAGCGGCGCTGGACCCTGACCGGGTGGAGGTGAAGCAGGCGCTGGCGCGGACCGCACAGGCCGCGTTGGAGCGTGCCCGCAAGGCTTTGGCCGCCGGTGACTACAGCGCCTGCGAGCAGGCGCTGCAGTTGGCGCGGCGGCTGCAGGCTCCGTCCAGCGATATCGATCGCATCCAGATGCAGCTGCACACGCAACGGCGCCAGCAGGGCAGTGTGGGAGAACTGCTGCAGCAGGCTGAAAGCGCACATGCGCAGGGCCGGCTGGACGATGGCGCCGACAGTGCGTTGCCGCTGTACCAGCAGGTGCTGGCCATCCAGCCCGATCGCATGCAGGCGCTGGAAGGGCGTGACGAAGCGCTGGCCGAGCTGGTCATGCAGGCCAACCGTGCAGTCGAACGACCCGGGCAGCTGCAGGCTGCGGCGGCCACGCTGCGGCGGGTGGAGTTCTACGACCCGGGGCACGTCGAGTTGCCCGCGGCCAAGGCCTTGTTGAACGCCTCGCTGGAGCGGCGTCGGTTGCAGGGCGAGCGCGCGTTGGCGCGGGGCCGGCTGGAGGCCGCCGCCGATGCCTTCAGCGAGGTGCTGGCAGTGGCCGAGGACCCGGCCGCGCGGCAGGGGCTGATGCGGGTGGCGCAGCTGCAGGCGCAGGAGGCCACGCGGCTGGCCGGAGATTTTCAGTTCGAGGCTGCCGCGCGTGCGTTGCAGCAGGCAGAGCAGTTGGCACCGGACAACGCCGAAGTGGTTGCTGCCGCACAGACGGTGGAACGCATCCGCACCGCGCGGCGCGCGATGGACACCCACTTGTCGCCCGGCGAACGCGAACGCCGCTTGAAGGGCCTGCTGGCGCAACTGCAGGAGGCCGAAGCCCGCGAGCAATGGCTGTTGCCGCCAGGCAGCAGCGCCTACGATCATTTCAAGGCGGCACAGGCGCTGGCACCGCAGGATCCGCGGGTGAAGCGCGCAGCGGCCCGTATCCAGCCCGCCGCGCGCGCCTGCATGGAAGACAACCTGCGCGGCAATCGCCTGCGTGCGGCGCGTACCTGTCTGGATGCCTGGCAGGCGCTGGCACCGGGTGATTCCAGCCTGGGCGTTGCCAGGCGCCGCTTGGCCCAGCGCTGGATAGCGGTGGGCAGCGAGCGCTTGGGCGGTGGTGACACCGCTTTTGCGCAGCAGGCGCTGCAGCAGGCCCAGCAGATCGATCCGGCCACGCCGGAAATCGCCGGTTTCAGTGATCGGGTGCGCAACGCGTTGCGTTGAGTTGCCCAAACATGCCGGCTGATACGTCCGGGTTGAGGAGGCTCAACGGCGCATGTCGTGCAGAACCTGTGCCAGCGTTTTCACCGCCTGTTCCAGTTCCTGCGGCGTGTGCGCGGCAAACCCCATCAACAAGCCGGCGCGGGTCGGCGTGTGCGGCGCATACAGGGTGCTCAGCCCGAGCAGATCGATGCCAGCGCGGCGGGCGGCGTCCACAGCACGGGCTTCGTCGATAGCCTGCAGGAACAGGCAGGGCATCTGCATGCCGCCGTCCGGCACCCGTGGCTCCAGCACCCCGGGCAGGTGGCGACGCAGCAACTGCGCCAAGGCATCGCGGCGCTGGTTGTAGATCACGCGCATGGCGCGCACATGCGCGCCAAAATGGCCACCGTCCATGAAACGGGCCAGCGTGAGCTGTGGAATGGGGGCACTGTGTCCATCGAGCAGGGTGCGGGCGGTGGTCATCGGCGCGACCAGTGCCGGGGGCAGCACCATGAAGGCGATGCGCAGCCCGGGGAACAGCGATTTGGTGAAAGTGCCGATGTAGATCGTGCGGTGATGCGGATCCAACCCCTGCACGCAGGCCATGGGCTTGCCGGCGTAATGGAATTCACTGTCGTAGTCATCCTCGATGATCCAGGCCTGTCGGCTGCGGGCCCATTCAATGGCGTGCAGCCGTCGGTCCAAGGCCAGGGTCGTACCGCTGGGAAACTGGTGGGAGGGGGTCAGGAACACCGCCCGGCCAGCAATGGCATCGTCCAACTGGTCCACGCGCATGCCTTCGGTGTCTACCGCAACCGGCACGCAGCGCAGTCCGGCGGCATCGAAGGCCTTGCGTGCGCCGTGGTAGACGGGGTTCTCGATGAAGATCTGTTCGCCCGGATCGAGCAATACGCTGGCGCACAAGGTCAGTGCCTGCTGTGAACTGGTGACCACCAGCACCCGTTCCGGGCTGGCATGCGCACCGCGCTCAAGATTGACGTAGTCAGCGATCGCACGTCGCAGCGCTTCCATGCCCTGTGGCGGGCTGTGCAGCAGGGCGGCGCTGCCCCATTGCCTGAGCACCTGGCGCTGCAGGCGCTCCCAGATCGGCAGTGGAAACGTGCGGGTCTCCGGGACGCCGGGTGCAAACGCACGCGGGGCAAGGAAGTCGCGTACCCCGCCATTGCGGTACATGGCATTGCCGCGCTGGCTCAGCCGCGGTGGCTGCGGCGCGGTGCCCCGCGGACGGGTGCTGTCATGCCGGTCCAGCCAGCGCGCGCGCTCGGCGACAAAACTGCCACTGCCCACCCGCCGCTCGATGAAGCCTTCTGCATGCAGCTGACCATAGGCGGCCTCGACCGTGTCACGGGAGACGCCCAACGACACCGCCAGGGCTCGGGAGGCGGGAAGCGCACGGCCTGCATCCAATGCGCCATCCAGTACCAGTTGGCGGATGGCGCGCTGGATGCGCACATGCAGCGGCAAGGCGCGCTGGGCTGGGTTCATGACCCAGGCTTTGACGGACTCCAGTTGTGCGTGGCGGAACAATGGTCTGCTCCATATGTAAAAAGTGGAGGGGTCCATCATGCCATTTCCGATCTATAAAACGGCCTCCGCAACAGCCACATCCCACCCTGAGGAGTCCGTGCTTCCCCATGCTCCCTGCAGCTTCCCCGCGCCAGCCCCTGCGCGTGCACGATCTGGTGCATCCCGTCATTGCCGGCCTGGTGTCGGTCATCGTCAACTATGGCGGCACCTTCGTCCTGGTGCTGCAGGCCGCCAGCGTGGCCGGGCTCAGTCCCCAGCTCACCGCTTCGTGGGTGTGGTCGCTCTCGATCGGTGTCGGTGTTACCGGCCTGCTGCTCAGCTGGCGTCTGCGCGCACCGATCATCACGGCCTGGTCGACACCTGCGGCGGCGTTCCTGGTCACTGCGCTGGCGACAACGCCTTATGCCGAAGCGATCGGTGCGTATCTGGTCTCGGCATTGGGCTTTGTGGTGCTTGGATTGTCAGGTGGGTTTGAACGGCTCATCCGGCTGATACCGCCAGGCGTGGCGGCCGGTCTTCTGGCAGGCATCCTGCTGCAGTTCGGCAGCAGGGCGTTTGCCGGGCTGAATGTTGATCCATGGTTGGCCGGTCTGCTGATCGCCGCCTATGTGCTGCTGAAGCGCTTCACTGCGCGCTATGCGGTGCTTGGCATCCTGCTGCTGGGGCTTGCATTCCTGCTGGCCCGTGGACGGGTGGATATGTCCGCGGTGACTGCGCAGTTGGCATCTCCGGTATTCACGATGCCGGTCTTTACCCTCAATGCGTTGTTGAGTGTGGGCTTGCCCTTGTTCCTGATCACGCTGACCGGCCAGTACATGCCGGGCATGCTGGTGCTGCGCAACGATGGTTTCCGCACCAGTGCCAATCCCATTGTCGCGGTGACCGGGCTTGGCTCGCTGCTGATGGCACCGTTCGGGGCGCATGGCTTCAACATCGCAGCGATCACCGCCGCCATCGCTACCGGCCGCGAGGCCCATGAAGATCCGGCCAAGCGATGGATCGCGGGGGTCGCCGCGGGTATCGGCTACATCGTCGTCGGGATATTCGGGGTGACCTTGGCAGCGCTGTTCACGGCCTTGCCGCCTACGTTCATTGCAACCCTGGCCGGGTTGGCATTGTTGGGAACCATAGGTGGCAGCCTGGCAACGGCGTTGGCCGATGCGCGTACCCGCGAGGCCGCGCTGATCACCTTCCTGGCGGCGGCAGCCAATATCACCCTGCTGGGCATCGGTGGCGCGTTCTGGGGGTTGGTGATCGGGTTGGCGGCGCATGCGCTGCTCCACGGCCGGTTGCAACGGCAGTTGCCAGCCGTGGCAGCGCGGGGAACGGTGACCCCGGTGGAGAAGGCCAATGCCTGAGGCCACCCAGACCCGCCACGAACACCATGGACGCTACCCGCAGGCGGCGAGCGTGGAGGACTTCCGCCGCAACCTGGCGCGGGTGCGTGCGTGCATGGATGCGGCCTGCCGGCGCGCAGGGCGTGATCCGGCGGGGGTACGCTTGCTGCCGGTCAGCAAGACCAAACCGGAGCAGAGCCTGCGCCTGGCGCACGCCGCCGGTTGCGACCTGCTGGGCGAAAACAAGGTGCAGGAGGCCGCGGCCAAATGGCAGGCCATGCAGGACTTGGGGGATCTGCGGTGGTCGTTGATTGGCCACCTGCAGACCAACAAGGCCAAGCTGGCCGCGCGCTTTGCCAGCGAGTTCCAGGCGCTGGACAGCCTGCGTGTGGCCGAAGCGCTGGAGCGTCGGCTGCAGATCGAGGGGCGCGGGCTCGATGTCTATGTGCAGGTCAACACCTCCGGCGAAGCCAGCAAGTACGGTCTGGCGCCGGAACAGGTGGCCGCACATCTGCATGCGCTGAAGGCCTATCCGGCCTTGCGTGTGCGCGGATTGATGACGTTGGCGGTGTTCTCCGCCCAGGCGCAACGGGTGCGCCAGTGCTTCATCCAGTTGCGCGAGCTGCGGGACCGGCTGCGCCAGGACGCGCCGGCCGGGGTCGGTCTTGAGGAACTGTCGATGGGAATGTCGGGCGATTTCGAGATCGCGATTGAAGAGGGGGCGACGGTGGTCCGCGTGGGTCAGGCGATCTTTGGCGCGCGGCCGCTGCCCGACAGTCATTACTGGCCGCACGCCGATACGCAGGCCACGCCATGAAGACCGCAGTGGCGATCCGTCATGTGCACTTCGAGGATCTGGGTGTGTTGCAGCCGCTGCTGCAGGAACGTGGCTATGCAGTGCGCTATCTGGAGGCTGCCGATGCGGAACTGCATGCGGTGCCGGCAGCGGATCTGCTGGTGGTGCTGGGCGGCCCGATCGGTGCCTTTGACCAGGCCATCCATCCAGTGCTGGAAAGCGAGCTGGCGTTGATCCATCGCCAGCTGCTGCAGGATCGGCCGCTGCTCGGCATCTGCCTGGGGGCGCAGTTGATCGCCCGCGCGCTGGGAGCCGAAGTGGTGGGCATGGGCAGCAAGGAGATTGGTTTTGCCCCACTGTCGCTCAATGCACAGGGCATGCAGTCACCGCTGGCGTTGCTGGGTCAGGTGCCGGTGCTGCATTGGCACGGTGACCAGTTTGGCATCCCCCGTGCAGCCACCTGCCTGGCCGCTACGCCCGCATGCGCCAACCAGGCTTTCAGCGTGGGTCACCGGGTACTTGCCCTGCAATGCCACCTGGAGGTCGATCCCGCGCGTATCGAGCACTGGCTGCTTGGGCATGCCTGTGAGCTTGCACTCGAAGGTATCGATCCGCGGGCGTTGCGCGCGCAGGCACTGCAGCTACGGGCCCACTTGCCCACAGCCGCAAGGGCGGTGTTTGGCGCCTGGCTGGATGGGTTGGATGCAATGGAAGGAGGAACTGCATGAACGCTCCCGGGTTCTCACCAACGGGGCAGCCACTGTCCTTCGACCTGGTGTCGGTGCAATCGCAGGTGCTCTACGGCCGGGTTGGCAACAGCGTGGCGGTGCCGGTGCTGGAGTCCTTTGGCCTGAGCGTGGCGGCTGTGCCGACGGTGCTGCTCAGCAACGCGCCGCATTACCCCAGCGTACATGGTGGGGCACCGCCGGACGCGTGGTTCGGCGGGTGGTTGCAGGACCTGCGCGCGCGTGGCGCGCTGCAGGCCCTGCGCTCCGTACAGCTGGGCTATCTCGGCAAGCCGGCGCAGGCAGCGCAGCTGGCTGACTGGTTATCGCAACTGCTGGCGACGCAACCTGCGCTGCATGTGCTGATCGATCCGGTACTGGGGGATTACGACCATGGAATCTATGTGGCTGATGGGCTGCTTGAGGCCTACCGCCATCATCTGCTGGGGTTGGCGGACGGCATGACCCCAAACGGATTCGAGCTGGCGCGCCTGACCGGCATGCCCACCAATGATGTGGGCGACGTGGTGGCGGCGGCCCGCAGCCTGCTGGTCGGGCGCACGCGCTGGATAGCGGTGACCAGCGCCGCACCGGCGGCCTGCGCCGAGAACGAGATACAGGTGGTGCTGGTTACGGCGGGGCAGGCGTACTGCTTTACCCACGGGCGTGATGCGATCGTGCCCAAGGGCACGGGCGACCTGTTCGCTGCCGCGCTCAATGCCGGTTGGCTGTGCGGCCTGGGCCTGCAGGCAGCGGTAATGAGCGCCTGCGAGCACGTTGTGCGGGCAGTGCAGCGCACCGGCCAGGCCGCATCCGCGGAACTGCTGCTGCCAATGCAGATTGTTGCCGGCGAGTGCCCGCGCCCGTTGCCGTCCGCCAGCCGTGTGCATGTGCAGCCGCTGTATTCGCATTTTTCCTCCAGGGACGTTACTCATGCATGACATTGCGTTGGACCTTGCCGCGTTTGATCCGGAGCTCGCCCAGGCACTGATGGCCGAACAACAGCGCCAGCAGGACCACATCGAATTGATCGCCTCGGAGAACTACGCCAGCCCGCTGGTAATGGCGATGCAGGACTCGGTCTTCACCAACAAGTACGCCGAGGGCTACCCAGGGCGGCGTTACTACAGCGGCTGCGAGCATGTGGATGTGGCCGAACGGCTGGCGATCGAACGGGTCAAGGCGCTGTTCGGTTGTGATTACGCCAACGTGCAACCGCATGCCGGTGCACAGGCAAATGCCGCGGTGTTCCTGGCCCTGGCCAAGCCAGGGGATACGGTGATGGGCATGAACCTGGCGCAGGGGGGGCACCTGACCCACGGCAACCCGGCCAATTTTTCCGGACGGCACTACCGGATCGTTCCTTATGGGCTGGATCCGGCAACCGGACTGGTGGACTACGACGAGATGGAGCGCATTGCCGTTGAACAGCGCCCAGCGCTGCTGATCGGTGGCTTCTCCGCCTATTCCCGGCACAAGGATTGGGCACGCATGCGCGCCATCGCCGACAAGGTGGGGGCGTTGCTGTGGGTGGACATGGCGCATGTGGCAGGGCTGGTTGCTGCCGGTGTGTATCCGGACCCGTTGCCGCATGCGCATGTGGTTACCAGTACCACCCACAAGACGCTGCGCGGGCCGCGTGGTGGCATCATCCTGTCCAAGGGCCAGGATGCGGCATTCAACAAACGGCTGGATGCGGCGGTGTTTCCAGGCGTGCAGGGCGGGCCGTTGATGCACGTGATCGCCGCCAAGGCGATCGCTTTCAAGGAGGCCTTGCAGCCGGGTTTCCGGCGCTATCAACAGCAGGTGCTGGCCAATGCCCGCGCGATGGCGGCGCGGTTGCAGCAGCGGGGCTACCGCATTGTCTCCGGTGGCACCGACAACCATCTGTTGTTGATCGACCTGTCCGACCGGCCATTCACCGGCAAGCAGGCCGATGCGGCGCTGGCCCAGGCATGGATCACCACCAACAAGAACTCGGTGCCCAATGATCCGCGCTCGCCGATGGTGACATCGGGTGTGCGCATTGGCACACCGGCGGTAACCACGCGCGGCTTTGGAGTGGCCGAATGCGAGCAGCTGGCGGAGCTGGTGGCCGATGTGCTGGACGCCGTGCAGACCGGTGGCCTGGAACGCGCGACGCAATCCGTGCGCGCCCAGGTGGCGGTACTGTGCGCCCGGCACCCGGTGCATGGTGGGTATACCCGCAACCAGCGGGCCTGCGCCTGACGCGTTGTTGGCCGTGCCTGCCTAGGCGTCGAAGAACACCCGCCGCACCGCCTGCCGGGCTGCATCCATCGAGAAGTGCCTGGCGATGTTGTCCAGGCCGTTCTCGGACAGGCGCTGCCATAGTCCGGGGTCGTCATACAGGCGCAGCACCGCACCGGCAAACACCTGTGCGCCGTCGGCGACCAGTACATCCAGGCCATCACGCAGGTACATGCCTTCCACCGCGCAGGTGGTGGCGACCACGGGTTGGCCGTGGGCCATGCTCAGGTTGACCTTGCCTTTGACGCCGGCGCCAAAACGCAGCGGTGCCACCGCGATGCGCGCCTGGCGCATGTAGGGCACCACGTCCGGCACATAGCCGTGGATCTTCACGCCGGGGCGGGTGGTGGCCAGCGCCTGCAGGCTGTCCGGGACATCGGCGCCGATGCAATGGAACACGATGTCCGGGCGTTGCGCGTGGATCAGCGGGAATACATCGCCGATGAACCACTGCATCGCATCCAGGTTCGGCGGATGGCGGAAGCCGCCGACGAACACCAGGTCGTGGCGCTGGGTCCAGCCCGGCCCGGCGGCGGCTACCTCATGCAGGTTGGAGATCAGTTCCACCCGTACCTGCGGTGCATCGGTGGCCAACTGCTCCTTTTCGGCGGCGCTGACCAGCAGGGTCACGTCGGTGGCGGCCATCATTGCCAGTTCCGTGGCGCGGGTGCGCTCGGCACTGCGCAGCAGGCGCTGGTCGCGTGCGAGCTCGGCGCCGCGGCGCTCACGCAGGTAGTGCAGGTCCACCGTGTCGAAGACGGTGCGGGCCTGTGGTGCGAACTGGCGCAGCAGCGGCAGGCATTCGTTGGCCACATGATGGCGCACCAGCATCACCACGTCGAAACGGGCGCCGTTGCCGCGCATCCAGGCGGCCACGCCGTTGAGGAAGGGCGCATGCCAGACCTCCACGCCAATGGCCTGCAGGGCAGCGCTGGTGGCGCTGGCCGGCTCGCCGCGGGTGGGCAGGAACACCACGTGGGCGCCTTCGGCCAGCAGCATGCGGATCAGGTTGAACTGGCGCAGCGAGGCGGAATCACGGTCCGGCTGCGGCAGGCACTCGTCGATGATCAGGATCTGCCGCTGCCCTCGATGCAGCAAGGCCGGCAACGGCACCGTGCCCACCGCCGGGTGCTGCGCCTGCAGCGTCTGTTGCCAGACCTGGGCAAAGACCTTCTGGTTGCGTACCTGGTAGGCCTTGACCCCGCTGCCGGTATCGGTGCCGTTGCTGGTGCCCTCGTCGTGTACCACGCGGCTGGCAGGCTGCACCAGCACACGCCGGCCGGCGGCGCGCACCTTGAAGGCAAGGTCGGTGTCTTCGTAGTAGGCCGGCGCGTAGCGTGTGTCCAGCCCGCCCAGCTGTTCAAACAGCTCGCGGGGCAGGGCGATGGCGGCGCCGGAGCAGTAATGGGCGTCGCGCAGTGCACTGTAGCGTGGGTCTTCGGCGGATTCGAAGCGGCCGTAGCTCCAGCAGCTGCCGTCATTGAACACCACCCCGCCCGCTTCCTGCAGGCGGCCATCCGGATACAGCAGCTGTGCGCCGACCAGGCCTGCGGCCGGCAGCTGCGTGAAGGTGTCCAGCAGGGCATCCAGCCAGCCGGGCTGCGGGATGGTGTCGTTGTTGAGCAGCACCACGTAGTCGCCACGGCTCAGCCGCAGGCCGTCGTTGCAGGCGGCGATGAAACCGCCGTTCTGCGGCCGCACGTGGTAGCGCAGGCCGGTGATGCGCGGCATCCATTCGACGGTGGCATCGCTGCTGCCATCGTCGATGACCAGGATCTCGCAGTTGGCGGCTGGCGGGTGCGCGGCCAGCGCGCGCAGGCAGGCCAGCGTGTGCTCGGCGTGGTTGTAGACCGGGATCACGATGCTGGCGGTGGGCTGCGCGCTGCTGGGCACGCTGAACGGCACGAACGGCTCGGCCTTTGGAAAGTACAGCGGTGCACGCGCGGCCGGTGGTTGCCGGCGGGTGTGCACGCCCACGCGGTGCAGGGTGGCGCGCCAGCCGCGGGTGCGCAGGCTGGCCAGGCCGCGGCGGGCCAGGCCGATGATGCGGTTGAGGTGGTAGCGCGCATCGGCCAACGACATCGACATTCCCATGGAACTCCAGCTTAAGCAGGGGCGGGCGGGCGAACGCCGACCGCGCGGCGGCTGCGTTAGACTCGTCCCACTTCACATTCTCGCATCCCCGTGCCCCGACGCTACGATTCCGACGAATTCGACGACGATACCGACGGCAGTACCTCGCCTTGGCGCAATCGCCTCATCACCTGGGGCATGGCCGCTGTCGCACTGGGGCTGGGCTTCCTGATCCCTTATACGTTGTACCTGAACAGTCAGGTGACCCAGCGTTTTGGCGAACTGCGCTGGCAGATCCCGACCCGGGTCTATGCCCGTCCGCTGGTGCTCAGCCCGGGTGTGGCGATGAACGCCACCACTCTGAAGACCGAACTGGCCGCTTCCGGTTATCGCGACGACGGTACCGGCAGCAGCCCCGGCACGTATCGGCTGCAGGGCGCTACGTTCCATATCGCCAGCCGCGGCTACGTCGATGTCGACGGGCGCGTGGCACCGCGCCGGGTGGAGGTGGTGGTATCAGGCGGGCAGGTGGCCTCGCTGCGTGACAGCGCCGACCGCAAGGGCCTGAAGGCCGCACGCCTGGATCCGGCCCGCATCGCCACCTTGTACGGACAGAAGCAGGAAGAGCGCCGCCTGGTACGCATCAGCGAAACGCCGGAGCTGCTGGTCACCGGCCTGCAGGCAGTGGAGGACAAGGATTTCGCCCGCCACCACGGCATCGACCTCAGTGGCATCGTCCGCGCGGTGTGGGTGACCCTGCGCTCCGGTGGTGAAACCCGGCAGGGCGCCAGTACCTTGACCCAGCAGCTGGCCCGCAGCGGCCTGCTCGGTATCGGCAAGGAACAGACGATCACCCGCAAGTTCAACGAGGTGCTGTACGCGCTGATCATGGAGGCGCGCTACGACAAATCCACCATTCTCGAGGCCTACCTGAACCAGGTTTACCTGGGCCAGCGCGGCAAGCAGGCGATCCATGGCGTGTCCTCCGGTGCCGAATTCTGGTTTGGCCGTGACCTCAATGCGCTGACCAGCGAACAGGTGGCGCTGCTGATCGGCATGGTCAAGGGGCCGTCCTACTACGACCCGCGGCGTAATCCCGAGCGTGCGCTGGACCGGCGCAATTTCGTGCTCGGCAAGCTGCATGAGAACAAGCTGATCGATGATGCCGAATACCAGCGCGCGTTGACCGCGCCGCTGGGTGTGTCCAAGACGCCGGGCATTGCCGCGGCCAACCGCTTCCCGGCCTATGTGGACCTGGTGCGCCGCCAGCTTGGCCACGACTACCCGGAAAGCGTGCTGCAAGGCGCCGGCCTGAACGTTTTCACCGGCATGTCACCCTCGGCGCAGGCCTATGCCGAGGGCGCGGTGGCGCACACCATCAAGGCGCTGCAGAACAAGCGCCGGCCCGAGCTGCAGACCGGGCTGGTGGTCACCGACGTGCACAACGGCGACGTGCTGGCCGTGGTGGGCAGCGTCGACGTGGCCGAGCCGGGCTTCAACCGGGCGATCGAGGCCCAGCGGCCGGTGGGCTCGCTGCTCAAGCCCTTCGTCTACCTGCTGGCGCTGGCGCAGCCTGACCGCTTCTCGCTGGCCAGTTGGGTGGATGATTCGCCGGTGACGGTCAAGCTCAGCCGTGGCCGCAACTGGACCCCGGACAACGCTGACCGCCGCAGCCATGGCACCGTGCGTCTGATCGATGCATTGGCGCGCTCCTACAACCAGGCCACCGTGCGGGTAGGCATGCAGGTCGGGCCGGAGCGGTTGACCCAGTTGATGCACGTGCTGGCCGGGCTGAAGGCAGAATCCAATCCTTCGGTGATCCTGGGTTCCACCGACCAGAGCCCGTATGGCATGGCCCAGCTTTACCAGTTCCTGGCGTCCGGCGGTGAGATCCAGCCGTTGCATGCCGTGCGTGGTGTGGTGGATGCACAGGGCAAACTGCTCAAGCGCTACGACAAGAGCCCGGCACCGGCACAGGAGGGCGATTCCATCGCTGCCAACCTGATCAGCGTGGGTCTGCAGCAGGTGGTGTCCAGTGGTACCGCCGCCGGGCTCAACGCCGACGGCCTGTCGCGTCTGCAGGCGGCTGGCAAGACCGGTACGTCCAATGATGGTCGCGACAGCTGGTACGCCGGTTATACCGGCGACCACCTGGCGGTGATCTGGATGGGTAACGACCAGAACGAGCAGACCGGCCTGTATGGCGCCTCCGGTGCGATGCGGGTGTGGTCGGGCATCTTCCGCAATTTGCCCAGCAAGGCGCTGCATGTGAACAACAAGGGCCTGGACTGGCAGTACGTGGAAGCGGCCGGCAGCAATGCCACCGATGAAGGCTGCCCGGGGGCACGGCGTTTTCCGTTTGTTGTCGGCTTTGCGCCGCAGTACGTGCCGTGCAGCACCCCGGCCGAGCCCGCATCGGTGGAAGGCGAGGGCGCGCAGCAGCAAGGCGGCGGCTGGCGCAGCTGGTTCGGGCTGGATCGCAAGCCCGACGACGCAGCGTCAACGCTCGCTTCAGACACCCCCGCGCGATAATGCAGCACATGAAATCCATGTCCCCGATACGTTATGTACTGGCCGCCACTGCGGCCTCCCTGTTGCTCAGTGCCTGCGTCAGTTCGCCGCCGACGGCACCGCCGGTAGCGGTGGACAGCACCACCCCGGCGCAGCGCATGACCGCGGTGGAGCAGATTGCCGGTGTCGACGACACCGAGCTGACGGTGCAGCCCTTGCGCGACCCGCAGGTCGAGGACCTGCGCGAATCCGCCATCGCCAAGCGCAGGGCGGGCGACCTGGCCGGCGCGGCCGAGGCCTTGAACGAAGCCTTGCTGCAGGTGGAGAACGACCCGGGCATCCTCCAGGAGCGTGCCGAGATCGCCCTGTTGCAGGCCGATTGGGCACGTGCCGAAACCCTTTCCAGGAAAGCGTTGGATCTGGGCTCGCGCACCGGCCCGCTGTGTCGTCGACACTGGGCCACCATCGAACAGTCGCGTCTGGCACGGGCCGAGAAGGAAAATGCGGTCTCGGCACATGCGCAGATCGAAGGCTGCACCGTGCCGGGCATCAAGCGGTACTGATCCGGCGGGGCGTCGCGATTGCGCACCGGCAAGTGACAGCCGCGGCGTTTCAGCACAGCGCTGCCCACAGCCGCCGGGCGGGGTTGCACGCCAATCCCCACTCCTGATCCCTAAATCACCGCGCCGCAGCCATGTCCTCGTTAGCCACCGCCAGCCGTGAAGCATTGAATGAAGGCGGTGCGCTTGCGCGCCAGCTGGATGCGTTCGTGCCGCGGCCGGCGCAGCTGCGGCTGACCGCGGCCATCGCCGATACCTTCCAGCAGCGCGACGTGTTGCTGGCCGAGGCCGGTACCGGCACCGGCAAGACCTATGCCTACCTGGTGCCGGCGCTGCTGTCGGGGCTCAAGACCATTGTTTCCACCGGCACCCGCGCCCTGCAGGACCAGCTCTACCATCGCGACCTGCCACGGGTGCGCGCGGCGCTGGGCGTTGGCCATCGTGCGGCGCTGCTGAAGGGGCGTGCCAACTACCTGTGCCGCTACCGCCTGGACCAGGCGCGCGGCGAGCCGCGTTTCAGCAGCCCCGAGCAGGTGGCGCAGTTCCAGCGCATCGTGGCTTGGTCAGGGCGCACCCAATACGGCGACGTCGCCGAGCTGGAAGGCCTGGCCGACGATTCGCCGTTGCTGCCCATGGTCACCTCGACCGTGGACAACTGCCTGGGCACGGAGTGTCCGTTCTGGAACGACTGCTTCGTGGTACGCGCCCGCCAGCGCGCACAGGAGGCCGACCTGGTGGTGGTCAACCACCATCTGCTGCTGGCTGATCTGGCGCTCAAGCAGGAAGGCTTCGGTGAAATCCTGCCGGGGGCGCAGGCCTTCGTCATCGACGAAGCGCACCAGCTGCCGGAGCTGGCGGCCAATTTTTTCGGCGAGGGCTTCGGCATGCGCCCATGGCAGGAACTGGCGCGCGATTGCCTGGCCGAGTGCCGCAGTGTGGCGGGCGCGCAGGCCAGCCTGCAGCAACCGGTGGCGACGCTGGAGCTGGCGCTGCGCGCGCTGCGTGAGGCAATGGAAAAGCTGCCCGCACGCGGCACCCGTTGGCGGGCGTTGGCGGACCCTGCCGTGGCCGACGGTTTTGACGACGTGGCGGCAGCGCTCGCGCAGTTGCGCGATGTACTGGCGCTGCTGCGTGAGGCCTCGCCGGGACTGGATGCCTGCCATGCCCGTGCCTTGGAAGGGGTGTCACGGCTGTCGCGTTGGCTGGACGGCGACAGCATCGCGGCGGTGGACGAATGGGACGTCGACCCCGCGCCGACGGACGCTGCCACGCCCGAGCTGGTGGCAGCCGAGGCTGATTCGCTGTTCCCGCAGGCCGCGCCTGGCAATGATGTGCTCTGGTATGAGCTGACCCCGCGCGGGTTCCGCTGCCAGCGCACGCCGATGGATGTATCCGGTCCGCTGCGTGAGCATCGCCAGCGTTCGATGGCGGCCTGGGTGTTCACCTCGGCGACGCTGACCGTCAATGGGGATTTCGGCCACCTGGCCACGCGCCTGGGGCTGGACGACCCGGATACCCTGCTGCAACCCAGCCCCTTCGACTGGCAGCAGCAGGCACTGTGCTACCTGCCGCAGCAGTTGCCGGATCCGGCGGCACGTGGCTTCGGGGCGGCGCTGATCGCCAGCTTGTGGCCAGTGCTGGAGGCGTCGCAGGGCAGGGCGTTCCTGCTGTTTGCCTCGCACCGCGCGCTGCGTGAGGCCGCCGAGGCACTGCGCGGTGGGCCGTGGCCGTTGTTCGTGCAGGGTGAAGCGCCGCGCGCCAGTCTGCTGCAGCGCTTCCGCGAATCCGGCAACGGCGTGCTGCTGGGTTCGGCCAGTTTCCGTGAAGGCGTGGATGTGGCTGGTGATGCGCTCAGTGTGGTGGTGATCGACAAGTTGCCCTTTGCCGCGCCCGACGATCCGGTGTTCGAGGCCCGGCTGGAAGCGATCCGCCGCGAGGGCGGCAATCCATTCCGTGATGAGCAGTTGCCACAGGCGGTGATCGCGCTCAAGCAGGGTGTGGGCCGGCTGATCCGCAGCGAAAGCGATCGCGGCGTGTTGGTGCTGTGCGACCCCCGCCTGCTTTCACGCGGCTACGGCCGCGTGTTCCTGGATTCCCTGCCGCCGTTCCGGCGCACCCGCGAGTTGGCCGATGTGCAGGCCTTCTTTGCGCGACAATGGGCGCCGGAGCATGGGCCGCCGGCCGATGCCGATGCCGAACCGGTGCCGGAAGCCACGGCCCCTGCTGCCCCTCCCTTTTCCCTGTCGTGATTGTTGCCATGAAGCTGCTTGCCTTTGAAACCGCCACCGAAGCCTGTTCCGTTGCCCTGTATGTGGATGGGCAGGTGCTGGAGCGGTTTGAGGTGGCGCCGCGCAGGCATGCCGAATTGAGCCTGCCGTGGGCCGAGCAATTGCTGGCCGAAGCAGGCATCAGCCGCAGCCAGCTCGATGGCATTGCCCTGGGGCGTGGCCCGGGGGCCTTCACCGGCGTGCGGCTGGCCATTGCCATTGCCCAGGGCATTGCCCTGGCGCTGGACAAGCCGTTGCTACCGGTCTCTACCCTGCAGACCCTGGCGCTGCGTGCGCCGCAGGATGCGCCTTGCGTGTTGGCCAGCATCGATGCGCGCATGGGCGAGATCTATGCCGCGCGTTACCTGCGTGATGCCGATGGCAGCCTGCAGCTGCAGGACCGCGAACTGCTGATCGCCCCGGATGCCTATGCACTGCCTGATGACGGCCGTGCCTGGGCCGGTGTGGGCACCGGCTTTGGTGCAGGCGAAGGCGCGCTTGCCAGCCGCCTGCAGGTGCGCCTGCACAGCGTTGACGCACAGGCGCTGCCGCGCGCTTCGGACGTGCTCAAGCTTGCGGTGCCGGCGATGGCGCGCGGCGAGGGCATCGCACCGGAACTGGTGCAGCCGGCCTACCTGCGTGACAACGTCGCCTTGACCCTGGTCGAGCAGCAGGCGCTGCGCGCCGCCAAGGGGTGATCGCGCGCGCGCCTGCACGGTCCCGTTTCCGCGGCTGCCTGCTGGGTTTGGCGGTAGGTGACGCGCTTGGGACCACCCTGGAGTTCCGCGCCCCGGGAAGTTTCGCGCCGCTCACCGACATGATCGGCGGTGGCCCGTTCGGCCTGCAGCCAGGGCAGTGGACCGACGATACCTCGATGGCACTGTGCCTTGCGCACAGCCTGCTGCACTGCCGGGGCTTCGATGCGGTCGATCAGATGAACCGCTATTGCAACTGGTACCGGCACGGTTACATGAGCAGTACCGGCGAATGTTTCGATATCGGTGGCACCGTCAGCCAAGCGCTGGAAGCCTATCTGCGCAGCGGTGATCCGTTCAGCGGCAGCCAGGCAGAAAGCAGTGCGGGAAATGGCTCGTTGATGCGTCTTGCGCCGGTGGCGATGTACTACGCGCACAGCCCCCTGGCGACGGTGGCCACGATGGCTGCTGACAGTTCCCGCACGACGCATGCCGCCGCCGAAGCGGTGGATGCCTGCATGCTGTTTGCCGCGCAGTTGCGCATGGCGCTGGCGGGTCACGACAAACAGGCCATCCTGCTGGGGCATGGGGCAACGCCGGATGCGCCGGCGATTGCAGCGCTCGCACTGCGCGATCATGTGGCTGTGGACGCGACTGCAATCCGTGGCAGCGGCTATGTGGTGGACGCGTTGTCGGCTGCACTATGGTGCTTTGCCACCACCGACGATTACGCCAGCGCTGTGCTCAAGGCCGCCAATCTCGGTGATGACGCCGATACCACGGCAGCCATCTGCGGCCAGTTGGCCGGCGCCTATTACGGACTGGAGGGCATTCCGGCGGGGTGGCGGCAAACCTTGCATGACGCCGCGATGCTGCTGGCCGTTGCCGATGATCTGCTGCAGGCCGCACTCAGCGCCTGAATGATGTTGCAGCTGTACGCGCCTTCAGCATGGCCGCCATACGGCTTGTTTTAGCAGGCCCGGTTGCTCAGCGATCGTCGTGCAGCTGTCCGCCGGGCAGGAAGACCCAGGTACGGGTGACCTGCAGGATGTCGATGTTGTCCTCGGTCCTGGGCAGGGCCGGGAAGGGCTGCGCCAGTTCGATCACCCGCAGCGCGGTGGCATCAAGCAGGGGCACGCCGCTGCTGCGCAGGATGCGGCTGCTCTCGACGGTTCCGTCGCGGCGCACGCCGACGGTGATCACCACCTGGCCGGCGAGCCGGCGCTGGCGGGCTTCGTCGGGATAGTTGAGGTTGCCCACGCGCTCGGCCCGGTCCACCCAGGCGCGCAGGTAGTTGGCGTAGGCGTATTCGCGGGTGCTGGCTGACACGAACTTGCGGTTGGGTCGCTTGGCATACTGTTCCGAGCGCAGGTGCACCTCGGCCGCCAGCCGGGCCATTTCGGCATCGCGCTGTTCGCGCGCGGTCATCGGTGCATCGGCATCGGGTCGTTCGGGCAGAGGCTGCGACTGCGCGTTGGCAACCACGTCCTTGGCCGTGCTGCTGGTGATCACCCGTGCCTGTGGCGGTGGCGGTGCGGCGGCAGCCTGAGCCTGCAGCGGGATCGGAGCCAGCCCGTCCTGGGCCTGCGGCACGATGCCGGACTGCGCATCGCGCGGCCGCTGGGCCTTGTCATGGTCACCGCCGCCCTGCTGGTTGGCCTGGGCCAGGAAATCGGCCTGCTTGGGTGTCAGTGGCGTACTGGTCTGGCTGAAGATCACATCCAGGGTCGGCACCAGCGGGGCGTTGCCGCTGACCGCAAAACCCACCCCCAGGATCAGCAGCCCATGCACCAGCACCGACAGCACCAAGGTGGCGGTCAGGCGTTGTTGCTCGGTGACCCGGGGTGCGGCCGGCAGAACGTCAGGCTGGGAGTACATCAGGCCAGGCCAGCCTCGAGCGCGTCGAACAACTGGCCGGCGATGTTGAGGCCGTACTGGGCGTCAAGCTCACGTACGCAGGTCGGGCTGGTGACGTTGACCTCGGTGAGGTAATCGCCAATCACGTCCAGGCCCACGAAACGCATGCCGCGGCGCCTCATTTCCGGGCCCACCTGGGCGGCGATCCAGCGATCGCGCTCGCTCAACGGGCGGCCTTCGCCGCGGCCGCCGGCAGCCAGGTTGCCACGGAATTCATCGCCCTGCGGAATGCGTGCCAGGCAGTAGTCCACCGGTACGCCATCGATCAACAGGATGCGCTTGTCGCCGGCGCTGATGTCCGGAATGAAACGCTGCGCCAGCGCCAGGTGGCGGCCACCGTCGGTCAGCGTCTCCAGGATGACGTTGAGGTTGGGGTCGCCGGTGCCGCTGCGGAAGATCGAGCGCCCACCCATGCCGTCCAGCGGCTTGAGCACGGCCTGCCCATGTTCCAGCACGAAAGCCTTCAGTTCGGCCGCATTGCGGCTGACCAGGGTGGGCGGGCAGCATTGCGGGAACAGCAGCGCGGCCAGTTTTTCATTGAAGTCGCGCAGGCCCTGGGGGTCGTTGACCACGGTCGCGCCGGCCTGTTGGGCGACGCTGAGGATGTGGGTGTCGTACAGGTATTCGCCGTCGAACGGCGGGTCCTTGCGCATCAGCACGATCTGGCCAGGGCCGAAAGCCAGTGGCGCGAACTCGCCCAGGCTGAACCAGCCTGCCTTGTCGTCACGCACCTGCAGCGGGGCAACCTCGGCCTGGGCCTGGCCGCCGTGCAGCGACAGCCCGCCGGGGCGGACATAGTGCAGGCGGTGGCCACGGCGCTGGGCTTCCAGCAGCATGGCAAACGTGGTGTCCTTGGCGATCTTGATGTGGGCGATGGGGTCCATCACCACGATGACATCTAATGGCATGACTTGAATCCGGCAGTGCAGCGGTCATGGTAGCGGTTCGGGCGTGGGGCGCACAGCCGGAAAAACGGAACAGTGGAGCCTGAATGGAGCTGCGCTCGAAATGGGATTGGTATCACATTAGGCTGACAGCAGAGCCGGGCCAAATGTGCCCTGCTTGACAGTTCGGGGCAGGACTGGGATATAGATGCGCTTTCGCGGCGGCATCACGTTCGGTGTGGGCCGCGCGTCCGGGGAAATTGCTAATGGTTGAAAACATGGCTGCGGGTGGGGAACTCGCAGGGCTGAAGGTGATGGTCATCGACGACTCGAAGACCATCCGTCGCACGGCTGAAACACTGCTCAAGCGGGAAGGTTGCGAGGTCGTGACCGCGACCGACGGTTTCGAGGCCTTGGCCAAGATCGCCGATCAACAGCCGCAGATCATCTTCGTCGACATCATGATGCCGCGCCTGGATGGCTACCAGACCTGCGCGCTGATCAAGGGCAACCAGCTGTTCAAGGGCACCCCGGTGATCATGCTGTCGTCCAAGGACGGCCTGTTCGACAAGGCACGTGGCCGCATCGTGGGCTCCGAGCAGTACCTGACCAAGCCTTTTACCCGCGACGAACTACTGGGTGCCATCCGCACATACGTCAACGCCTGACCAGGGGGTAAGGCACAATGGCTCGAATTTTGTTGATCGAGGATTCACCGACCGACAGGGCGGTGTTTACGCAATGGCTGGTCAAGGCCGGGCACGAGGTGCTGGCTGCCGACAATGCCGAGGAAGGGCTGCAGCTGGCGCGCAGCCAGGGACCGCAACTGGTGCTGATGGACGTCGTGCTGCCGGGCATGAGTGGCTTCCAGGCCACCCGCGCGTTGTCGCGTGACGAGACCACCCGCGACATCCCGGTGCTGATCGTCAGCACCAAGGGCATGGAAACCGACAAGGCCTGGGGCATGCGCCAAGGGGCCACCGATTACATCGTCAAGCCGCCGCGTGAGGACGAACTGATCGCGCGGATCAACAAACTGGTGGGTTGATGCGCTCTCCATTCGACATCCTTGAAGCTTACGAACGGCGCAGCCTGGCGCATGCGGTGCAGTTGCCGGAACGGCGCTTCTCGCAGGATGTCTGGCGTGGCGTGGGTTACCGGGTTGGCAGCCGCCACCTGGTATCCGATTTCCGCGAAGTGGTGGAAATCGTGCCGATGCCGCCGGTCACCCCGGTGCCGGGCGCACAGCCCTGGCTGCTGGGCGTGGGCAACCTGCGCGGCAACCTGTTCCCGGTGGTGGACCTGAAGTACTTCCTCGAAGGCGAGCGCACCGCGCAGCAGGAAGGCCAGCGCGTGCTGATCATGCGCCAGGCTGGCGGCGACGTGGCGCTGGTCATCGACGAGCTCTATGGCCAGCGCAGCTTCGAGGCGCAGATGGGCGTGCCCGCCGGCGATATCGCCCAGGGCCGCTACGCGCATTTCGTCGAGCGCGGCTTCCATGACGAGGGCCGCGATTGGGGCGTGTTCTCGCTGTCGCTGCTTTCCCGCACTCCTGAATTCCGGCAAGCCGCCGCCTGACCGGCGGCTTGCCACTTCGCATTGGATACCGAGGTCGAACGATGAGTACTGCTCCCGAAGCCGCCAGGACTGGCAAGCTTGGCAATCTGGGCACCAACTTCTGGCTGGGCCTGCTGGTGTTGTCGATGGTCGTGTTCGGCGCCAATACCGGCGTGGCGACATGGCAGGGCAGCCGCCTGGCAGGCGCCAGTACCGGCGCCGCCGACCTGCAGGTGCTGTCGCAGCAGCTGGCCAACCAGGGCCGTGAGGCGGTGGCCGGCAGCCGTGACAGCTACGCTGCGTTCAAGGACACCCGCGGCAAGGTCGAAAGCACCGTGAGCGAGCTGCAGGGCCGCTACGGCAACGAGAGCGGCGTGTCCGGTCCGTTGGGCAACCTGGTCGACACCTGGAAGCCGCTGTCCAAGAACGCCGAGCAGATCGTCGCCTCCGAGCCGGCAGTGCTGGCACTGGCCGGCAACGCCGACAGCTTCGTGGGTGCAGTGCCGCAGCTGCAGGCGCAGTTGAACGAAGTGGTGCGCGCGATGACCGCTGGTGGTGCGCAGTCCTCGCAGGTCTACAACGGTCTGCAGCAGGTGGTGGTGGTGGGCACCATGGCCCGCCGCGTGACTGAAATCCGCGCCGGTGGCGCTGCCGCCAGCGGCGCCGGTGACGCACTGGCCCGCGACATGGTGGTGTTCTCGCAGGTGCTTGAAGGCCTGCGCCACGGCAACCAGGAAATGGGTATTGCCGCCGTGCGCAGTGCCGATGCCCAGGTTGCCCTGGAGCAGTCGGCCAACCAGTGGGCCAAGATGAAGAAGGACGCCGACGCCATCCTGGCCAGCTCGCGCAACCTGTTCGCCGCACAGTCCTCGGCCGCCGCGCTGGCGACCGGCTCGGACAAGATGCTGGAAAGCAGCCGCAAGCTGTTCGATGCGTTCTCGGCCTTCGGTTCGGCCCGCGATACCCGCATCTTCCCGAACTTCTGGTGGAGCGTGATTTTCGGTGGCCTGTCGGTGCTGTCGATCATCGGCTTCGTGTGGAGCTCGGTGCGCAGCCGTTCGCGCGAGCAGGAAGTGCGCTACCAGACGCAGGTGGAGTTCAACAGCCGCAACCAGCAGGCGATCATGCGTCTACTGGACGAAATCAGCTCGCTCGGTGAAGGTGACCTGACGGTGAAGGCCTCGGTGACCGAGGACATGACCGGCGCCATCGCCGACGCTATCAACTACGCCGTGGATGAACTGCGCCACCTGGTGACCACCATCAACGACATCTCCAGCAAGGTGGCGGTGTCGGCACAGGAAACCCAGGCAACGGCCATGCAGCTGGCCGAGGCCGCCGGCCACCAGGCCGACGAAATCACCAGCGCATCGGACCGTATCGGCGAAATCGCATCGTCCATTGAGCAGGTGTCGCGCAACTCCAGCGAGTCCGCTGAAGTGGCACAGCGCTCGGTGGTGATCGCCACCGAGGGCGCCGGCGTGGTGCGCCAGACCATCCAGGGCATGGACCAGATCCGCGACCAGATCCAGGAAACCTCCAAGCGCATCAAGCGCCTGGGTGAGTCCTCGCAGGAGATCGGCTCGATCGTGGAACTGATCAACGACATTTCCGAGCAGACCAACATCCTGGCACTGAACGCCGCCGTGCAGGCAGCGTCAGCCGGTGAGGCCGGCCGCGGTTTCGCCGTGGTGGCCGACGAAGTGCAACGGCTGGCAGAACGTACCTCCGGCGCAACCCGCCGAATCGAAGGCCTGGTACAGGCGATTCAGGCCGATACCAATGAAGCGGTCACCTCGATGGAACAGACCACCGCCGAAGTGGTGTCCGGTGCCCGCCTGGCCGAGGACGCCGGTACCGCACTGACTGAAATCGAACGCGTGTCCAACGCGCTCAACAACCTCATCAAGAACATCTCCATCGCCGCGCATCAGCAGGCCTCGGCAGCTACCGACATCACCCAGACGATGGGCGTGATCCGGCAGATTACCGGCCAGACCTCGCAGGGTGCCGGGCAGACCGCCGATTCGCTGGGTCAGCTGAACCAGTTGGCAGCGGAACTGCGCCGTTCGGTGGCCGACTTCAAGCTGCCGGCTTGATCGTCGGCGCGCTGAGCAGGTGGGGATGCAAAGGAACCAGCAGATGAAGTTTCGTCATACCGCAATGCAGGGCCGCCAGGACGGCATGCAGATGATCCTGCACGGGGGAGTGCAATGAGTACCTTGCGCGATGCCATGAGCCACGCGGCACTGGGTTGGGTGAAGCCCGAACTGGACGAGACCCTGCGCCAGGTGCGCAGCGAGGTCGAGGCCTATGTCGAGGAACCCAGCGACACCGGCCGCATGCGTTTCTGCGCCGGCTACCTGCATCAGGTGCAGGGCACCCTGCGGATGGTGGAGCTGTATGCCCCGGCGATGGTTGCCGAGGAAATGGAGCTGCTGGCCAATGCCGTGCGCGAGGACGCCGTGCCCGACCGCGAGGAGGCCTGTGCCACCTTGATGCGCGGCACCGTGCTGCTGCCAGACTATCTGGAGCGCCTGCAGAACGGTCACCGCGACATTCCCATCGTGTTGCTGCCACTGCTCAATGAAATCCGCGCTGCGCGCGGTGCCGAAGGCATCAACGAAAGCGTGCTGTTCGCCTTCAACCCGGACGCCGGCGACGCCAGCCCGGCCGAGCTCGAGCACGCCCGTGGCAGCCTGAGCGGACGCAACCGCGAGCTGCTGGACACGGTGGGCGGTGCGGTCAAGGAAGAACTGATGCGCATCAAGGATGCGCTGGACCTGCACGTGCGTACTGGCGGCAACCCTGTCGACCTGCAGGTGCAGGTGAACGAACTTGGTGCTGTCTCCGACACCCTCGGCGTGATGGGCCTGGGCGTGGCCCGTGGCATCGTCGCCCAGCAGCGCGATGCGCTGCGCGACGTGGTGTCGGGCAACCGCAACATCGACGACAACCTGCTGCTGGATATCGCCGGCGCGCTGCTCTATGTGGATGCATCGCTGGACGACCAGGTTGCCCACCTTGGCGCCAACACTGCGGGTGAGGACGATCCTGCATCGGTGGAAACCCGCCGCACGGTGGAGGTGCTGGCCCACGAAGCCATCGCCAACTTCACCGCGGCACGCGAATCCTTTGTCGCCTTCATTGAAACCAGTTGGGACCACCAGCGCCTGACCGAAGTGCCACGCCTGCTTGGCGAGGTTGCCGGTGCGCTGCGCATGCTGGACCTACCGGCACCGGCGGACTACCTGCAGGCGGTGCGCGAATACATCAAGGTTGAACTGGTCGAGCGCCAGCGCGTGCCCAGTGGCCGCCAGCTGGACACCCTGGCCGACGCAATGGCCAGCCTTGAGTATTACCTGGAAGCCCTGCGCGATCGCCGCCCGGGCCGCGAGGACATCCTCGACATCACCCGCAGCAGCCTGGAAGCGCTGAACTATTGGCCGCTGCCCCGTGCATCGGCCGCGCCGGTGGCGACTGCGCCGGCGATTGAAACGGTAGCCGCGCCGGCCTGGGGCCTGGACCCGATGGCGCGTCAGGATGCCGTCGAACCGGTGCAGGACGTGCCATCTGCCGCCATTGAGGCTGACGTGCCGGACAGCGCATGGAGCGTGGCGCCGGTTGCGGCATCGCCCGCCGTCGAACCGCTGCGCGATGCCGCCGAAACTGTGGATGTTGCAGCGCCCACTACCGACTGGAACGTCGAGCCGGTGGTAGAGGCCTTGGCGCCTGCCGAAATGCAGCAGGGCAGTGTCGAAGAAGCCCCCGCCGCAGGGCTGGATGCGGTGGCCGAGGCCGCCGTCGCAGCGCCCAGCGGGCCGCCGCCGTTGCCGCCTTTGGCGGAAGCTCCGGCAGCTGCACGTCAGGAATATCCGTTGGTGTTTGGTGCCGCCATCAACGCCAAGCCGTTGCCGGTTGCCGAACCGCCGGTCATTGCGCAGACCGCGACGGAGTCGTTGCCCCACGCGACGCAGAACACCGGATTTGATCCGGTTGCAGCGGAAGCGCCGGCGCAGCAGGACAGCGCCTATACCCTTGCGCCGATCGCCCTTGAAGGCCATCTGGACACCGAGCCCAGCCGGGCGGGTGATGCGCTGCACGGCAGCTTCGATCCGGTTGCGGCCGAAAGCGATGCAGCAGCGGTTGCCGGCGACACCTACAGCTTCGACAGCAGCCTGCTGGAACTGGAGATGGAACCGGTAGCCGCTTCGGTCGGCGCCACCCACGCACCGGCGCACGTTGAAATGTCGTTGGCCGACGGTTTCTTCGAGGCGGACCTGGAAGAACCGGTCGCTGTGGCTGAGGCCTCGCCCAACGCGGGTGCCTGGCAGCTGGAAGAGATCACCGCCAGCGTGCAGGACGATGGCGCGTTGCAGCTGGAGCAACACAGCGCAGGCAGCGCGGCGACCGATTGGCAGTTGCAGGACATCGAGCCGGAGTTTGTTGCCTCGGACGATGATGCGCGCGATGCCGACGGCTCGTTGCCGGCGGGTGTCATTGCCGAAGGCGATGCGGTAGCTGCCCCGGACGTGACCGCCTCTGCTCAAGACAACGTGCCTGAACCCGTACTGGAAGACGCCGAAGCAGCGGCCTTCCTGGCCGAGCTGGATGCCGCTGCGGCGGCCTTCGATCCCTTCGTGCAGCCCGCCGTCGAAGCCGTGGCGCCGCAGGAAGCCGCCGCAGCCGCTGTCGCCACCACGACCGTGGCAGCCGCAACGGTGCCGGCACTGGACGGTGGTTTCATCGACAACGGCGAAGATATCGACCAGGACATCCGTGATGTCTTCATCGAGGAATTCGACGAAGAGCTGGAGAACCTCGGCAAATTGCTGCCGGCCTGGCGCGCGGCGCCGGCCAACATGGAAAGGCTGCGCCCGGTGCGCCGCGTGTTCCATACGCTCAAGGGCAGCGGCCGCCTGGTTGGTGCGCGCACCCTGGGTGAGTTCAGCTGGAAGATCGAGAGCATGCTCAACCGCGTGCTGGATGGCAGCCGCCCGGCCAGCCCGGCGGTGCTTGCACTGGTGGGCCAGGCTTACGACGTGTTGCCCGAGCTCAATGCGGCATTGCGCGGCAGCGGCAGCATCCATTCCGACCTGCTGGCGATCCAGGATGTGGCCGACCGTGTGGCCGCCGGTGAAGAGGCGTTCTACGTGGCTGGCGCAAGCGAGGCAGCGGCACCGCCTGTTGCAGCGGTGCCGCAGACGGAAGTGCCGGTGCAGCCGGCGGACGTTGCCGACGTGCTCGATGGCACGCCGGCTTCGGTGGACAGCGTGTTGCGGGAAATCCTGGAAGCCGAGATCGGCGTGCATCTGGGTACGGTCAACGCCTGGTTGCTGCAGTCGGCAACCCAGCCGCAGGCGGTATCGGAAGATCTGCTGCGTGCGGTCCATACCATGAGTGGTGCCTTTGCGATGACCGATGTGCCGGTCATCACCGGCATCACCACCCCGGCCGAATCCTTCGTCAAGCGTTCGCTGGCTGCCGGCATCGTGCCGGGCGTGGCCGGTGTGGCTGCGCTGGCGCAGATGGCGGCCGCGGTGGATGTAACCATCAGCGCGTTGCGCCAACCGTCACCGCGCATTCCTGCGTTCCCGGGCCTGGCTGAACGCCTGCAAGCCCTGGTCGATGGCTTGCCGGATGCCAAGTGGCCGCCGATGGCGCTGGACGACGAACTGCCGCCGGTGCCGGCGGACACCGTGCCGGAAACCGCCGAAGTCACCGCGCCGGCAAAGGCGGAACTGGTCGCGATGGAAGACCTGTCTGCCTATTTCGACAAGTCGATGCTGGAAGACACGCTTGGCGAGCTGCCGTCGTTTACGGCGCCCGAGGTGCCGGAGTCAATCCCGGCGCCGCTGGTCGAAGCACCCGCTGCACGTTGGGGCGAACCGACCCCGTCTGCTGCCAGCGCGCCGTCGGATGCGGTCGCTGCCGCGCTTTCCATCGTTGCCGGTTTGAGCGCCCGCCCGGCTGATCAGGCCGAGGTCACAGCACCGGTGGATGCTGTCGAAGCGACCGCGGCTGAAGCAGCGGTTGAAGCGGACGACGTTGGGGTCGCAGCCCTGCAGGTAGAGGCAGGCGAAGCAGAAACTATCGAAGTAGAGGCTGTCGAAGCGGAAGCTGTCGAGGCAGAAGCCGTCGAGGCAGAAGCCGTCGAAGCAGAAGCAGTCGAAGCAGAAGCCGTCGAAGCAGAAGCCGTCGAAGCAGAAGCTATCGAAGTAGAGGCTGTCGAAGTAGAGGCTGTCGAAGTAGAGGCTGTCGAAGCGGAAGCTGTCGAGGCAGAAGCCGTCGAAGCAGAAGCTGTCGAGGCAGAAGCCATCGAAGCAGAAGCTGTCGAGGCAGAAGCCATCGAAGTAGAAGCCATCGAGGCAGAAGCTATCGAAGCAGAAGCCGTCGAAGCAGAAGCCGTCGAAGCAGAAGCTGGCGAGGCAGAAGCTGTCGAGGCAGAAGCTGTCGAGGCAGAAGCCGTCGAAGCAGAAGCCGTCGAAGCAGGAGATGTCGAGGCAGAAGCTGTCGAAGCAGAAGCCGTCGAAGCAGAAGCTGTCGAAGCAGAAGCCGTCGAAGCAGAAGCTGTCCAGGCAGAAGCCGTCGAGGCAGAAGCCGTCGATGCAGACGCTTCGCAGGCGGATACCGCCGGGTTGGATCTGGGCGAAGCAGAAGCCGGCCAGCAAGCCGCGGCGGAAGCGCCGGTTTCCGTGGACGCGGATGGCAGCACGGTCTCGAAGATCGAGCTGGCGCCGCTGACCTCGCCGGTGTTCGAGAGCGTGCCGGCTGCGGTGTTGGAACCGTCAGGCAGTCAGTTCGACGCAGGTCACCTCGACTTCAACGAGCTGGATCGCGAACTGGTCGACATCTTCGTCGAGGAAGGCAAGGACCTGCTCGACCATTGCGACGGCCTGATCAGCGAACTGCGCGCTGCGCCGGAAGACCGCGAAGTGCTGGCTGGCCTGCAGCGTGACCTGCACACCCTCAAGGGTGGCGCACGCATGGCCGGCATCAATGCCATCGGCGACCTCGGCCACGGCATCGAATCGCTGTTGGAAGCCGTGGCTGCCAACCGCACCGAGATCACCCGTAGCGATCTGCAGTTGCTGGAGCGCGGTTTCGACCGCCTGCACCAGTTGCTGATCCGTACCGGCGAACACCGCGCGGTGCAGATGCCGGCGGATCTGATCGAGGCGTTCGAGGCGCGTACCGATGGCCGTGCCGAGGCCGCGCCGGCCCCGGTCGAAGCGGCGGTCAGCGACAGTGCACCGCAGGTTGCGGTGGAACAGCTGGACGTGCAGCCGCAGCCGCTGGCCGAGAGCGTGCCGTTGTCGGCGCCGGTCATCGACGAGGCCAGCAGCGAGGATGACGCTGCGCCGCGTGGCCAGGAACAGGTGCGCGTGCGCGCCGACCTGCTCGACAGCCTGGTCAACCACGCCGGCGAAGTGGCCATCTACCGCTCGCGCCTGGAACAGCAGCTGGGTGCCTTCCGTGGTGCCATGGCCGAATTGGACCGCACTAACGCGCGTCTGCGCGACCAGTTGCGTCGTCTTGACCTGGAAACCGAAGCGCAGATCGTGGCGCGCTACCGCCGCGAGCATGAGCAGGCCGACCAGACCTTCGATCCGCTGGAACTGGACCGCTTCTCCACCCTGCAGCAGCTCAGCCGTGCGCTGAACGAATCGGCGGCCGACCTGGGTGGCCTGCAGAGCGTGCTGGACGACCTGTCGCGCAACTATGACGTGTTGCTGCAGCAGCAGTCACGCGTCAGCTCGGAACTGCAGGACGGCCTGATGCGTGCGCGCATGGTGCCGTTCGACGGCCTGGTGCCGCGCCTGCGTCGTGTGGTCCGCCAGGCGGCCCAGGACACCGGCAAGCAAGTGCAGCTCAAGCTGGAAGGCACTCACGGCGAACTGGACCGGAACGTACTCGATCGCATGGTCGCGCCGCTGGAGCACATGCTGCGCAACTCGGTCGCCCACGGCCTGGAAGTGCCCGAGGCGCGTGCTGCCGCCGGCAAGCCGGAAGAAGGCGAGATCGCCCTGCGCCTGCGCCGGGAAGGTTCGGAAATCGTGCTGGAAGTGGCCGATGACGGTGCCGGCCTGGATCGCGCAGCGATCCGCCGCCGCGCCGAGCAGCGCGGCCTGCTGGCCGCAAACGAGGAAATCGCCGACGCCCGCCTGGATCAGATGATCTTCGCCTCGGGCTTCAGTACCAGCGAGCAGGTCAGCCAGTTGGCCGGCCGCGGCGTGGGCATGGACGTGGTGCGCAACGAAGTGCGCCAGTTGGGCGGCTCGGTGGACATCCTGTCCGAGCGCGGCCACGGTGCCACCTTCACCCTGCGCCTGCCGCAGACCCTGGCCGTCACCCAGGCCGTGTTCGTGCGCATTGGCGAAACCACCTACGCGGTACCGGTGGCGTCGGTCAGCGGTATCGGCCGCATCTCGCGCGAGCGCTTCGAGTCCGGTGAGGGTGGTTACCACTACAACGGCGAAGACTTCAGCCTGTACAACCTCGGCGCGCTGGTCGGCCTGGCGGCCGCCAAGGCCGAAGGCCAGAGCGAGATCCCGCTGTTGCTGGTGCGCTCGGGTGACCTGCGCGCAGCGGTCGCGATCGATCAGGTGCTGGGCAACCGCGAAATCGTGGTCAAGCCGGTGGGCCTGCAGATCGCCTCGGTACCGGGCATCTACGGCGCCACCATCACCGGTGAGGGCAATGTGGTGGTGATCCTGGACGTGGCACCGCTGGTGCGCCGTCATCTCACCCAGCCGCAGCAGCCGGTGGAAGTGGCCGCCGCCAGCAGCCAGCGGCATGTACCGCTGGTGATGGTGGTCGACGACTCGCTGACCATGCGCAAGGTCACCGGCCGCGTGCTGGAGCGCCACAACCTGGACGTGGTCGCCGCGCGCGACGGCGTCGAGGCGCTGGAGCTGCTGGAGGAGCGCGTGCCCGACCTGATGCTGCTGGATATCGAAATGCCGCGCATGGACGGTTACGAGCTGGCCACCGCCATGCGCGCCGATCCGCGCTACAAGGACGTGCCGATCGTGATGATCACCTCGCGCAGCGGTGACAAGCACCGCCAGCGTGCCTTCGAGATCGGTGTGCAGCGCTATCTCGGCAAGCCGTACCAGGAGTTGGATTTGATGCGCAATGTCTATGACCTGCTGGGGATCGCCCGTGCACGCGACTGATGACACTGCCTGCCTGGTTGCCTTGCTGGCCCGCGCAGGCGTCGCCCGCGATCGCCTGCGCGAAGGGGTGAGCGCTGCGGGTGGCCACATCGTGCTGGAGGAAGACCCCAATACGCTGGATCTGGCCGCACTGCAGGCCGCCGCACCACAGGTGGTGCTGGTGGCGTTGGAACCGGCCATCGAAGACGCGCTGGAACAGCTGGAAACCGTGCTGGAAAGCGGCCAGTACAACCTGATGTTCGAGGAGGCTGAGTTGGCCGCGCGGCGTGAGGGCTGGGAGGCACAACGCTGGGTACGCCATCTGGCAGCCAAGCTGCAGGGCCATGCCAACGTGCTGCCGCCAGGCCCGGAAAACGATGCGGACGTTGCGCCTGCTGCGCCAGAACAGGCGCCAGCGCCGGGGCAGGAACAACCGCAGGAACAGGAACAACCGCAGGAACAGGAACAACCGGCGCAGCCGGAATCGCACGGGGCTTTGCAGTTCGACCCGGCCCTGGCCGAGGCAGACGATTCTGCCAGTGCGGCTTTCTCTCCGCCGCCGGTGCAGCGCGAAGCCCCTGCTGAGGTGTTGTCGTTCGAGGAACTGATCGCCTCGGCGGCACCCCCGGCACAGTTCGCAGAGGAATCGGTTGATTCAGGCGCGCGCGGCATGCCGCCACCGTTGCCCTTGGCAACCGAACAGCCTGTGGGTACGCCGGCAACACCGGTTGCGGGCAAGGGCTTCTCGGAATGGTCGCTGCTGGAAGACGATGCCTATACCGAAGCCACACCGGCAGTGGAGCTGGCGGCCGAGCCGCCGCCTGCGTTGGCCAGCCTGCTGAACAGTTCGCTGTCGCTGGTGGAGTTGGAAGAAGCCGGCGACGGTGGTAGCCGCAGTGCGGTGCTGCTGGTTGCCGGTATTGGTGGCCCGGATGCGGTGCGCCGGGTGCTGGCCGGCCTGCCCGAGGACTTCAATCGCCCGGTGCTGGTGCAACTGCGTCTGGATGGCGGCCGCTATGCCAATCTGGTCAAGCAGATGTCGCGTGCCGCAGCGCTGCCGGTGGCGCTTGCCGACCCGGGCCAGGGGCTGCAGCAGGGGAATATCTACATCCTGCCGGATGGCGTTGGCCTGGCGTCCGAGGCGACGGGGCTGGTGTTCAGCACCGCGACCTCCGATCTGCTGTCAGCACTGCAGCCCGAAGGCAGCGCGGTATTGCTGCTCAGCGGTGCGGACGTGGCCATGGTCGAGCCGGTGCTGGCATTTGCCGGCAGCGGCGGCTGGGTTGCCGGCCAGGTAGGCGAGGGGTGCTATGACCCGGCCGCTGCCAGCCAGCTGGCGGTTGCCGGCATGCTGGCGGGTGATCCCGAACATCTGGTGGCGGAACTGGCTGCCCATTGCGGCAACTGAAATCGCTCCGGCCTAGGAACTGACGATGAGCTACGCAAACAAAGACGAAGTACGCGGTGTCCTGATCCAGTCGGGCAATGAGCGGGTGCTGTTGCCCAACGCTACCGTGGCCGAAATGATGGCGCGTGTATCGGTGCAGCCGCTGGCCAACGCGCCGGCCTGGTTGGTCGGGCAGATCGCTTGGCATGGCTGGAGCGTGCCGCTGCTGTCCTACGCGGGCTTGAGCGGGCACGGCAGTGAGTCGCTGGGCAGCAACAACAAGGTGGTGGTGCTCAAGGCGCTGGGCGGTAACCCGGACTTGCCGTACTTCGCGCTGTTGACCCAGAGCTTCCCGCAACTGATCGCGGTGCCGCGCGACGGCCTGCTGGCCGACGCATCGGAAGAAAACCTGCCCGATGGCGTGCACATGCGTGTGCTGCTGGGCGAACAGAGTGCCCTGCTGCCGGACCTGGATGCGATCGAGGCGGCAGTAACCAGCGCGCTGGCCACTATCGCGGCCTGAGCGGACAGGCACAGCGTCCGTCGATCAGCTCAACGCCAAAGCCCGGGCCAGCCCGGGCTTTTTCTTGACTGCATGCGTGGTGGGAGCCGTGAAGTGCGCAAGTCATGCCTGCGTTTGAAGGGCGGCCCGGTCATGCGGGCTTCGCGGCTTGCGGCGTGCCTGCCGATTGGGGTTACAGGTCGCCCAGCCGCGCCTGCAGGGCAGCTATCGCGGCCAGGCCGGCGGTCTCGGTGCGAAGGATGCGCGGACCCAGCTGCAGGCCCTGGAAACCGGCCTCGGCCAGTACCTGGCGGTCACGCGGTGACCAGCCTCCTTCCGGGCCGATCGCAATCACCACGCCGTTGGCCGGGGCAGCGGACAGCCCGGCGAGGCGATGCTCGCCCTCCGGGTCCAAGGTCAGGCGCAGGGTCTGCGCAGGCAAGGATGCTGCCGCAGCGGCCAGCGCCTGCGGTGCGGCGATGGCGGGAATGCGCGCCCGCCCGGACTGGCCACAGGCCGAGGCGACCACACTGCGCCAATGGGCGATGCGCTTTTCCGCACGCGCCGCATCCAGTTTCACCTCGGTGCGTTCGGCATTGACCGGGATGATCGCGTTCACGCCCAGCTCGGTTGCCTTCTGCAGGATCAGATCCATCTTTTCGCCGCGGGCAATGCCCTGCAGCAGGGTGATGGCCAGCGGGGATTCGTTCTGCACGGGCTGGGCCGCATCGATCCGCAGCGTGACCTCGCGCTTGCCCAGACCCACCACCACGGCGGTGTAGTCGTGGCCGTCACCGTTGAACAGCACGCAGGCATCGCCCTCGCGCAGGCGCATCACCCGCACCAGGTGGTTGGCGGCATCTTCGGGCAGGGCCACGGTCTGGCCCACGGCCAACGGCAGCGCGATGGGGCAGCGGGTCAGGCGCATGCGGCATCCTCATGACGGCGGGGCAACGGGGGGAGGGCTGGGTCTGTTAGCATTTCAGGTTCATGGAAACGTATCTGCCAATGCACATTCTATCGGTCTACCGCCGTCGTGCCGGGTGTGGCGCATGAGCCGCCGGCTTCCGCAGATCCACGGCATCACCGAAGAAACCATCGGTCCGTTCCAGCAGGAACAGCTGGACCTGGAGTTCTCCAACGGCGAACGCCGCCATTTCCAGCGCCTGGTCAGCCGTGGCCATGGTGCGGTGGTGGTGGTGCCGATGCTGGATGATGAAACCGTGCTGCTGGTGCGTGAATACGCAGCCGGGCTGCATCGCTACGAACTGGGGCTGGTCAAGGGCCGCATCGATGCCGGTGAAACGCCGCTGCAGGCCGCCGACCGCGAGCTCAAGGAGGAAGCCGGTTATGGGGCCCGGCAGCTGGATACGCTGCGGGCGTTGACCCTTGCGCCTACTTATATGAGTCACCAGTCCTGGCTGGTGCTGGCGCGTGACCTGTACCCGGAACGATTGCCCGGTGACGAGCCGGAGGAGCTGGAAGTGGTGCCCTGGAAACTTGCTGAACTGGACCAGCTGATGCTGCGTGAGGATTTTTCCGAAGGGCGTTCGCTGGCGGCGCTGTTCATCGCCCGTGAATGGCTGGGGCGCGGCGCATGATCATCAACCAGGCGTTGCGCGAAGCGGTCATCGACATCAGCCATCGTGCCGGTGCGGCGATCCTGCAGGTCTATGCCAATGGTTTCGATGTCCAGCGCAAGGACGACGACAGCCCGGTCACCAGCGCCGACCTGGCCGCGCACCGGCTGATCGTGCAGGGCCTCAGTGCGCTGACCCCCGATGTGCCGGTGCTGTCGGAGGAGTCGGCCCAGCTGCCATGGGAAACCCGCCGCCAATGGCAGCGCTACTGGCTGGTTGATCCGCTGGATGGCACCCGCGAGTTCATCAAGCGCAATGGCGAGTTCAGCGTCAACATCGCCTTGATCGATGCGGGCCTGCCCGTGTTCGGCGTGGTGCAGGCGCCGGTGACCGGCGTGGTCTGGCACGGTCAGCGGGGCGGCAAGGCCTACCGGCGCGATGGCAGCAGCGAGGACGCGATTGTCACCCGCGTGCCGCCAGCGCTGCCGCTGCGGGTGGCTGCCAGCCGTTCGCATCGCAGCCCGCGGACCGAAGAACTGCTGGCGCGCATGGGCGACATCGAACTGATAGCGCAGGGCTCCTCGTTGAAGTTCTGCCGCATTGCCGAAGGTACGCTGGACGTCTACCCGCGGTTGGGCCCGACCAGCGAGTGGGATACTGCCGCCGGCCAGTGCGTGTTGGAGGCGGCCGGTGGCGTGGTGCTGGCGGCCGACAGTGGCGAACCGTTCCAGTACAACCAGCGTCCGCGCCTGCTCAACGGTGATTTCGTTGCCCTGGGCGATGCGTCGTTGCCGTGGCGCGATTGGGTGGCCGGGCTGTGAGTGCCGGTTGCCTCGTGTTGCTTTGACACATACAACGCGCCGGCCTCCGCCGGCGTCGTCGTCATGAAAGGTGGTAACAGATGGCCGAACTGACCGATATCCAATCCCTGCTGCAGATCATGGCGCGCCTGCGTGACCCGCAGGGCGGGTGTCCGTGGGACCTGCAACAGGACTTCTCCAGCATCGCACCGTATACGGTGGAAGAAGCCTACGAAGTGGCCGACGCGATTGATCGCAATGACCTGGTGGAGCTGAAGGACGAACTCGGCGACCTGCTGCTGCAGGTGGTGTTCCACGCGCAGATGGCCAGCGAGCAGGGGGCCTTCGATTTTGGCGATGTGGTGGCCTCGATCAGCAGCAAGATGCAGCGTCGCCACCCGCATATCTTTGGCGATGCGGCGGTCAGTGGCGCCGGTGAGGTCAGCGCCAACTGGGAAGCGATCAAGCGTGCCGAGCGGGCGGCCAAAGGTGACCAGGACAACTCCGTGCTGGCCGGCATAGCCCGTGGCCTGCCGGAGTGGCAGCGCGCCACCAAACTGCAATCGCGGGCCGCGCGCAGCGGTTTCGATTGGCCCAGCGCCGCGCCGGTGCTGGACAAGCTGCGCGAGGAAGTCGACGAGGTACAGGCCGAATTCGATGCCGCCGCCGCGGGTGCCGACAACCGTCAGCGCCTGCAGGAGGAACTGGGCGACGTGTTGTTTGTCTGCGCCAACCTGGCCCGCCATGCCAAGGTCGACGTGGGCAGCGCGCTGCGCCTGGCCAACCACAAGTTCGAGCGCCGTTTTCGTGCCATGGAAGCACAGGCGCAATCGAGCGGTGGCATGCAGGCGCTGTCGCTGGAGCAGCAAGAAGCACTGTGGCAGGCGGTGAAACAGGCAGAAAAGGGCCGCGGCCAGTGAAGACCTTCGCCCTGTTCCTGGTGACCGCGTTGGCGGAGATCGTCGGCTGCTACCTGCCATGGGTGTGGCTGCGCCAGCAGGGCAGCCCATGGTTGCTGCTGCCGGCCGCCGCCAGTCTGGCGTTGTTCGCCTGGTTGCTGACCCTGCACCCGACTGCCAGCGGGCGCGTCTATGCCGCCTATGGTGGCGTCTATGTCTGTGTGGCGCTGCTGTGGCTGTGGTTGGTCGATTCGGTCAAGCCCACCCGCTGGGACCTGTTGGGTGGCGCACTGTGCCTGCTGGGCATGGCCGTGATCATGTTCGCGCCCCGCAGCAGCTGAAAGCCCTATGCTGGCCGTTCCTGACGCCGGGGCCGGCCATGTCGCGTTTCAGCAGCTTCCGCCAGTTCTATCCGTTCTACCTGCAGGAGCACAGCAACGCCGTCAGCCGGCGCCTGCACTTCATCGGCAGCTGGGGCGTGCTGGGCTGCGTGTCGATGGCGCTCTGGCGTGGTCAGTGGGGCTGGTTGCTGGCCGCGCTGCTGTGCGGCTACGGTTTTGCCTGGGTGGGGCATTTCTTCTTCGAGAAAAACCGCCCGGCCACCTTCCGCCACCCCTTCTATTCATTTGCCGGTGACTGGGTGATGTTCATCGACATCCTGCGCGGGCGCGTACGCCTGTAGCGCAGCCGGCGACCTATACTCGCCAGACAGCAGACTCGGCACAGGGAGTGGGTGATGGGCGGTGGCGCAGCGGTATTGGCATTGGTCGTGGCGGTGGCAGGGATCATCATCCTGTTCAAGACGGTACGGATGGTGCCGCAGGGCTATGAATGGACGGTGGAGCGCTTCGGCAAGTACACCAGCACGATGACCCCGGGCCTGCATTTCCTGATTCCCATCGTCTACGGGGTGGGGCGCAAGGTGAACATGATGGAGCAGGTGCTGGACGTGCCCAGCCAGGACGTCATCACCAAGGACAATGCCGTGGTACGCGTGGATGGCGTGGTGTTCTTCCAGGTGCTGGACGCGGCCAAGGCCGCCTATGAGGTCGCCAACCTGGAAGTGGCGATGATCGCCCTGGTGCAGACCAACATCCGTACCGTGATCGGCTCGATGGATCTGGATGAATCGCTGAGCCAGCGAGAGACCATCAACGCCAAGCTGCTCAATGTGGTCGACCACGCCACCAACCCCTGGGGGGTCAAGGTCACCCGGATCGAGATCAAGGACATCCAGCCACCGGCCAACCTGGTGCAGTCGATGCAGCAGCAGAAGATGGCCGAGCAGAACAAGCGTGCGGCGGTGCTTGAGGCCGAAGGTATCCGTCAGTCCGAAATTCTCCGCGCCGAGGGCCAGAAACAGTCCGCGGTGCTGGAGGCCGAGGGCCGCAAGGAAGCCGCGTTTCGCGATGCCGAGGCCCGCGAGCGGCTGGCCGAGGCCGAGGCCAAGGCGACCGCGATGGTCTCCGATGCCATCGCCAATGGCAGCGTGCAGGCCATCAATTACTTCATCGCGCAGAAGTACGTGGAAGCGTTCAGTGAGCTGGCCAGCTCGCCCAACCAGAAGCTGGTGCTGATGCCGATGGAGGCCACCGGGGTGATCAGCTCCATTGCCGGCATCTCCGAACTGGCCAAGGAAGCCTTCGCCAAGCAGGCCGACGCCAAGCCGACCACACGCGGCAACCCGCCGCCGCTGGGGCGCTGAGCCATGCGCTGGGAAGTGGTGGTATGGGCGGCGCTGGCGGTGGGGTTGTTTGCCGCCGAAGCACTGGCACCAGGTGCCTTCATGTTGTGGATGGGCATCGCCGCGGCCATCGTGTTCCTGCTGGTATGGGCATTCGAGGGCATGACGATGCTGCTGCAGGTCATCCTGTTCGTGGTGCTGAGCTTTGTTGCGATCCAGGTCTACCGCACCTGGTTCCGTCAACGCGCACGGCCCAGCGACCAGCCCTTGCTCAACCGCCGCGCCGAACAACTGGTCGGACGCGTGCTGGAGCTGGAGCAGGCCATCATCGATGGCACCGGCCGGGCCAAGGCCGACGATGCGTTGTGGGTGGTGTCCGGGCCAGACCTGCCCAGCGGCAGCCGGGTGCGGGTGGTGGCCGTGGATGGCATGACCCTGAAGGTGCAGCCGGTCTGAACCGGCGGCGGCACTGCCGTTGTGGCAGTGCCGCAGGTTTTAACGGTAACCATCTGGGATAATGGCAGCCCCCTTTTCGTGGAACGGCCATGACCCTGCAGACCAAGCTCAACGAAACCCACCGCTCACTCGGCGCCAAGATGGTCGACTTCGGCGGTTGGGACATGCCGATCCATTACGGGTCGCAGATCGATGAGCACCACCTTGTGCGCCGCGCCGCCGGCATGTTCGACGTCAGCCACATGACCGTGGTCGACCTGAAGGGCGCGCGCACCCGCGAGTTCCTGCGCCACCTGCTGGCCAACTCCATCGACAAGCTCAAGGTCACCGGCAAGGCGTTGTACTCGTGCATGCTCAATGCGCAGGGCGGCGTCATCGATGACCTGATCGTGTATTTCCTGGGCGAGGATTTCTTCCGCATGGTGGTCAATGCCTCCACCCGCGAAAAGGACCTGGCCTGGATCCGTCAGCACGCCGCGGCGTTTGACGTGGACGTGATCGAACGCGAAGACCTGGCCATTGTCGCGGTGCAGGGACCGCAGGCGCGCGAGCTGGTGGCCGGGCTGGTGGCGGAAAGCGACCGCGCGGCACTGGCCAAGCTGGGCCGCTTTGCGGCATTGGACATCAAGGCGGCCGACGGCGTGGAGCTGTTTGTCGCGCGCACCGGGTACACCGGTGAGGACGGCTACGAAGTGCTGCTGCCGCAGGATGCGATCGTCGCCTTCTGGAATGCGCTGCTTGCCGCAGGCGTGAAGCCGGCCGGCCTGGGCGCGCGCGACACGCTGCGCCTGGAAGCGGGCATGAACCTGTATGGCCAGGACATGGACGAAGCCATCAGCCCTTTCGAAGCAGCGTTGGCCTGGACGGTCGCGCTGGACGATCTGGCCGATGGCACGCCGCGCGACTTCATTGGCCGCAGCGTGCTGGAAGCGCAGAAAGCCGCAGGCAATGCGCGGCAGATGATCGGCCTGGTGATGGACGAGAAGGGCGTGCTGCGCCATGGCCAGAAGGTGCTCACCGCCAATGGCGAGGGTGAGATCCTGTCCGGCACGTTCTCGCCGACCCTGGGCAAGGCGATCGCGTTTGCCCGCGTGCCGGGCGGCGAGCCGGGCGATGTGCGCGTGGACATCCGCGGCAAGGAAGTACCGGTGCGCGTGGTGAAGTTCCCGTTCGTGCGTGACGGCCAGGCACAGGCCGGTATCAATCCGTGATGCAGGACCGGGGCGGGCGCCAGCCCGCGCCCGGTTGGTTAAACTAGCAATCCTTCCCGACCACCGTTTTTTCGGAGTAGTTCCATGAGCGAGATCCCCGGCGACCTGAAGTTCCTCAAGTCCCACGAATGGGCCCGTGTTGAAGGCAGCAACCGTGTCACCGTTGGTATTTCCGATCATGCCCAGGGCCTGCTGGGCGACCTGGTCTATGTCGAGCTGCCGGCAGTGGGCGACAGCATCCAGGCCGGCACCGGCGTGGCCGTGGTCGAGTCGGTCAAGGCGGCATCGGACGTCTACAGCCCGGTGTCCGGCACCGTGCTGGAAGTCAACGAAGCCCTGGCTGACAAGCCGGAAACCATCAACGAGGATGCCTACGGCGAAGGCTGGTTGTTTGTCGTGGAGCTGTCCGAACCGGAACAGTTGAATGACCTGCTCGGCCCGGACGACTATGCCGAGATGTTGGAGAACGAGGACCACTGAGTCCTGCGTTCGCAGAAAAACGGCCGCCTGGTGCGGCCGTTTTTTTATGCGTTGTTGTCAGCGTCGCGTGATGATGTGGTCGCCGGCGGGGAAGGGAACAGACAGGTCGATGCGCGCTCGATGCATGTGCCCCGTCGCGCGCGGCGCGTGTCATCGGTGCGGTTGTACACGGTGCCTGGGTGCTAAAAAGTTTGCGCAAATCGATGCTGTTGCTGGTCAAAGCTTCACCGCCAGGAAAAAAAATTCAGGGGCGGTTGTCGATGCCGGTGGCGCCTGTGGTTGGCATTGGATGCTGCCGGAGAACGATGTCCATGCGCGTGCGACGCACGCATGCAAAAAAAAAATAGTGCGCTTTTACCGGGGATTTTTTGCATTCGTGTTTTTTTTGTTGGGGTTGTGGACGTGTTCGATGCACATGGCAATTGCTCATGGCGGGCAGGGGCAGGCATGTCCGCCGGCCGGAGGGACGAAAAATTTTTCGTCGGAGTAGTTGACAGTAAAAAAAACCGTGATTAGGTTTCGCCCAGCAGACCTTTCCTGCGGAAGCGAGTGAGCCGGATCAACATTCAGACGCGAAGCACAACTTGGACGTCCGCCAGGATCTTCTTGATGGTGGAGCAGGACTCGCTTCCTTCCGCGAAACACCCCCCCGACTTCAAACCGGCACCCGCAGCGGGACCCGTTGCGGGTGTTTCTGTATCCGTCACGACGCGCTAGGACGCGTCGTCGGTCCTCCGCAGCCCACCGCGGATTTGTTTCAACTGGGCATTTCAATTCCATAGATCACTGACGAGGAAACATCCCATGGCCACGAAGAAAGCCGCTAAAAAGCCGGCCGCCAAGAAGGCGGTCAAGAAAGTTGCCAAGAAAGCTGCTGTGAAGAAGGTCGCCAAGAAGGCAACCGCCAAGAAGGCAGTGAAGAAGGTTGCCAAGAAGGCCGCCGTCAAGAAGACCGTGAAGAAGGCAGCTGCCAAGAAGGCAGTGAAGAAGACCGCGAAGAAGGCAGTGAAGAAGGTTGCCAAGAAGGTAGCTGCCAAGAAGACCGCGAAGAAGGCCGTAAAGAAGGTTGCCAAGAAGGCAGCGGCCAAGAAGACCGTAAAGAAGGCCGCCAAGAAGGTTGCCAAGAAGGCAACTGCCAAGAAGGCCGTGAAGAAGGTTGCCAAGAAGGCAGCTGCCAAGAAGACCGTAAAGAAGGCCGCCAAGAAGGTTGCTGCCAAGAAGCCGGCAGCCAAGAAGGTTGCTGCCAAGAAGAAGCCGGCCGCTCGCAAGAAGAAGGCCGCTCCGGTTGCTCTGCCGGCAACCCCGGCGCCGCTGATCTGATCCAGCGCTAGGTAACACCTGAAACTCCTTCCCCGACTGCCCAGCGGGGAGGGAGTTTTTTTATGCGCGTTACCCGGATGGGGGCGGCGTTGGCCGCGAGGTTGGTGAGAGGTGGTCGCCGAGCGGATGCGTCGTGTCCATTGTCCTTCCCGCGTGCTGGTAGCGGTGGCGTCCTGCGCTCGCTTTCATGCGGCCCAGGCGGGGAGGGGAAGGTTGCGTCGTCCGCTTCGCGACTGGCGCCATGCCGGCATCGAAGCTATTCCGCCATTGCGATGTTGCCGGACAATTCTGTCGAGCATGGCTCGGCACTACAAAGGTGGCCGACGCCGATGTGCCGGCCCTCCCTTTGCCGCAGGCACGCGGAGGTTGGGAGGGGTACGGTTGCGCTGTCTGTTTGGCGGCTGGCGCTACGCCTGCATCGTTGCCTTTCCGTCGTTGCGATGTTGCCGACAATTCTGCCGAGCATGGCTCGGCACTACAGGGTTAGCTGATGCCGGCGCACTTGCCCTCCCTTTGCCGCAGGCACGTGGAGGTTGGGAGGGGCGGTTGCGGCGTCTGCTTCGCGGCTGGTGCTACGCCTGCATTGGTGCTTTTCCGTCGTTGCGATGTTGCGGACAGTTCTGCCGAGCATGGCTCGGCACTACAGGGTTGGCCGACGCCGACGTACTGGCCCTCCCTTTGCCGCAGACAAGGGGATAGTTGGGAGGGGTTGCCCACGTTGCGCTTGGCGCACCCATGCACGCGCCTGCTCCGCCGTTGTAGTGGCCGGTTGCAGGTTGTCGAAAAGAAAGGCGGCCATTGGCCGCCTTCCGGGTAGTGCGGATACGGGACCGTCAGCTCAGCGTGGTGAGGCCACCGCACGGTCGGACGAGGCGCCCTTCTTGCCGCCACGTGCAGGCGCAGCGTCCTCGGCCATCAGGTTGTCGCTGCCGAAATCGGTGTCCACATCCAACCAACGTTGTGCAGGCAGACCGATGGCCCGATCCAGGATGGTTGGCATCATGCCACTGGGCAGGGTGCTCTCGCCGTTCCACATGATGGCGATGCCCAGGTCGCGCTCGGGTAGCAGTGCGACCAGGCCGCGGTAGCCCTGGACAGCACCCGCGTGGAAGACCACTTGATGGCCCGAATAATCAAACACGCGCCAGCCCAGCGCATAGCCCGCCGAATCCAGTCGCTGGTGGCGCCAGCCCGAACGCATTTCGCCAGGGGTGTTGACCAGCGGCGCGTGCAGGGTGGCCAGCAGCGGCGCCGGCAACACATCCGGGCGGTGCCCGGTGTGTGCCAACAGCCATTGCGCCATGTCGCTGGCGCTGGCGTTGACGCCAGCGGCCGGTGCGACGCGGTAGTAGGTGGGCTTGGGCGTCAGCGATACCCAGCCATTGCGGCTACGCACGTGCGGGCGGGCCCAGCGTGAGCTGGCCTGGATGCCGGCCAGCCCCAGGCTGGCGTCATTCATGCCCAGCGGCTTGAGGATGCGTTTCTCCACCGCCTGCTCGTAGAAGTTGCCGGAGGCTGCGAACACCACGTCACCCACCAGGCTGAAAGCGACGTTCTGGTAGGAATAGCATTCGCCCGGAGCGCACCTGAGCGGTGCGGTGGCCAGCTTCTGGGTCAGCGTGTAGTAGTCGGCATTGGCCTCGACATCGCGGTCATAGGCATTGCTGGTCAGGCCAACGCGTTGGCTGAGCACGTCGGCCACGGTCAGCTTGTTGGTTGCCTCCGGTGTAGCCAGGCGGAAGCCCGGCACGTAATCGGTGACCTTGCTGTCCCAACGCAGCGTGCCATCGTTGACCAGCAGGCCGGCCATGGTGCCGGCGAAGGCCTTGGACAGCGAGGCCAGGCGGAACACCGTATGTGCGTCCACCTGCTGCGGGTTGCTGATATCGGTAACGCCGTAACCGCGCGCGGAAAGAATGCGGCCGTTCTGGACGATGGCCATGGCCATGCCGGGGACGCGGTTGCCGTAGGTCAGCTGCTCGGCCAGCGATTCGATCGCCGCGACATTGAAATCGGCGGGCAAAGGCTGCACCTGGTCCGGCCGCAGTGCGACGCGGTAGGGCATGGGCTGGGTGGGTGACTGCTGCGGGGCATTTTCCAGGTTCACCGGCAATGCCGTAGCCGCCTGCACGGTAGGCAGGCTGGCATGCGTCGGTGTCTGCGCGGTAGACGACAATGCGAAGGGCATCAATACCCCCAGCAATCCCGATGCCACCGGGCGGATGTGCCGGCGCTTGCTCTTGTCTTTCATCGTGATCGGTGCCCGTTTGCTACTGCTGGCGGTGATTCTAGCGCCGCTTTTCTCCATTGCACAAACGGCAGCAGAATGAATGGGCATCGCTTTGATATATCAGGCCTTTTCTGTGATGGATGGCGTGCTTGGTCAGACCGGGCGGCGTGCGATTCTGGCCGAGGGCGTCTTGGAGCCGGTGGAGCTGGTGGCTGGCGGGCTGACACACGTCGGCCAGCATCGCAGGATCCGGCATGTCCAGGGGTTCAGTGCGGCCGCGTCGTGCCCGGATGGATCAGTTGCGCAGCCCGCTCGGCAATCATGATGGTTGGCGCATTGGTGTTGCCGCTGACCAGGGTCGGCATCACCGAAGCATCGATCACCCGCAAGCCATCGATGCCGCGCACGCGCAGCTGCGGATCGACCACGGCGCCGTCATCGCTGCCCATGCGGCAGGTGCCGACCGGGTGGTAGATGGTCTCGGCCTTGGCGCGGATGAAGGCTTCCAGCCCGGCATCGTCCAGCTGCTCGTCGGCAGGGAACAGCGGTGATTTCCGCCACGGCGCGAAGGCCGGCTGCTGCAGGATGTCGCGGCTCAGCCGCGCCGCCTCGACCATCATCTTCAGATCGAAGCCTTCGGCATCGCTCAGGTAATTGGCGTGGATGCGCGCAGGTGCGGCCGGGTCGGCGCTGGGCAGGGTGATGTGGCCGCGGCTGCGGGGGTGCAGGTAGCAGGCGTGCAGGGTGTAGCCATCGCCGGGCAGGCGGTTGCGGCCGTGGTTGTCCAGCATTGCCGGGACGAAATGGAACTGGATGTCGGCGCGCTCGTCCGGTGCGAAACGCGAGCGAACGAAGCCGCCGGCCTCGGCGACATTGCTGCTGCCGGCGCCGCGGTGGCCGCGCAGGAAGTAGTTCAGGCCGATCATCACTTCGCTGGCGCGGTCGTAGCTGACGCCGGGCACGCTGCGGTACAGGGTGCAGATATCCAGGTGGTCCTGCAGGTTGGCGCCGACGCCGGGCTGGTCCAGCTGCACGCCGATGCCGTGCGCGCGCAGCGTAGCGGCCGGGCCAATGCCGGACAGCATCAGCAGTTGCGGTGAGTTGATCGCACCGGCGCTGAGCAGCACCTCGGCGGCGGCATGCAGTTGCTGGCGCTGCCCCCCCACGCGCAGCTGTACGCCGGTAACGCGCCCTGCGTCGATCTGCAGCCGTTCCACCAGTGCGCCGGTGAGTACCTGCAGGTTGCTGCGCGTGCGCACTGGCGCCAGGTAGGCGGCCGCTGAGGAGCAACGCGCGCCGTTCTTCTGGGTGACCTGGTACAGGCCGACGCCTTCGTGGCGGGGACCGTTGAAGTCCGTGTTGTGGACATGGCCGGCTTGCTGGCCGGCGGCGATGAAGGCTTCGCTCAGCGGATTGACGTGGCGCAGGTCGGCGACCTGCAGCGGGCCGCCGGCACCGTGCAGGGCGTCGGCGCCACGTGCGTTGCCCTCGCTGTGGCGGAACCAGGGCAGCACGTTGTCCCAGTGCCAACCGCTGGCACCGGCCTGCGCCCAGCGGTCGTAGTCGCCTGCTACGCCGCGCACGTAGCACATGGCGTTGATCGAGCTGGAGCCGCCCAATACCTTGCCGCGCGGCCACCACAGGCGGCGGTTGCCCAGCGCCGGCTCCGGCTCGGTGTCGTAGCTCCAGTTGAGGCGGCGGTTGTTGACCAGCCGGGCGATGCCGGCCGGCATGTGGATGAAGGGGTGCCAGTCGCGCGGCCCGGCTTCGATCAGCAGCACCCGCCGCTGCGGGTCGGCGCTGAGCCGGTTGGCCAGTACGCAGCCGGCCGAACCTGCGCCGACAATGATGTAGTCGAATTCCTTCACAGCGTTCCCCCTCCCAGGTCACTCAGGATAGAACGGCACGTTGTATCCGAGTAAGCCTTGGCGCACTGGCGATGTTGCAGTGCATTAGATACCGTACGCGCTTTGTCGCCCCCGGAGTTCCAGATGCCGCCGTCTTCCTGCTGCCCGTTGCTCCGGGGTGCCGCATGACTGCTGCCAACAGTTCCGGGCCGCTGTCGCGGCTGCTGCAGGCCCTGCGTGGCTCGCCGCCGCTGTGGTGGTCGTTCCTGTACTTCTTCTGCCTGCTCAGCGGCTACTACGTACTGCGCCCGGTGCGCGAGGCGATGGCGGCGTCGGCGGACATGGAGGCGCTGTTCCCGCCGGCATTGATTGCCTGGTTCGCTGGCCATGGCATGCCGCTGAAGGATTTCACCCTGCAGTTCCTGTTCTCCTGCGTGTTCGTGATCATGCTGGTGCTGCAGCCGCTGTACGGCTGGCTGGTCAGCCGCTATCCGCGGCGGGTATTCCTGCCGCTGGTCTATGGTTTCTTCATCGTCACCCTGTTCGTGTTCTACGGGATGTTCAATGCGGGTGTACCGGGGCGGGGTGCGGCGTTCTTCTTCTGGACGACCGTATTCAACCTGTTTGCGGTGGCGGTGTTCTGGAGCTTCATGGCCGACGTGTTCTCCAACGTGCAGGCGCGTGCCTTCTACGGCTATATCGGCGCGGCCGGCACGGTGGGTGCCTTCCTCGGGCCGATCATCACCAGTTCGCTGGTGCAGCGGGTGGGTATCGCCAACCTGATGCTGGTTTCGGCCGGTTTCCTGTCGATCTGTCTGTTCTGCATCTGGCGGCTGCGGCCGTGGGCAGTGCAGCGTGAGCGTGAGCAGCAACTGGCCGACGGCGAGCAGCCGATGGGCGGCAGCGTGTTCGATGGTTTGAAGCTCATTGCGCGCGAGCCCTTGCTGCGCTGGCTGGCCTTGATGGTGCTGTTCGGCGTGGGCGTGGGCACCATGCTGTACAACGAGCAGGCGGCCATCGTGCGGCGGCTGATCACCGACCCGGCGGCCAGCACGGCGTTCTATTCGCGCATCGACCTGGCGGTGAACGCACTGACCCTGATCATCCAGCTGGGCCTGACGCGCTGGTTGCTGTCGCGCTATGGCGTGGCACCGGCGCTGCTGATACCGGGCATTGCGATCATCATCGGCTTCTCGATAGCGGCGGCCTCGCCCTTGCCGGTGATGGTGGCGGTGATCCAGGTGCTGACGCGTGCCAGCGAGTTCTCGCTGGGCAAGCCAGCGCGCGAGACGATCTATACGCGGGTGGACCGGCAGTGGCGTTACAAGGCCGGTGCGGCGATCGACACGGTGGTGTACCGCGGTGGCGACCTGACCTTCGCCTGGGTGCACAAGGGCCTGTCACTGCTGGGGTCACAGGCGGTGTTCGTGGGCGGCGCAGCGGTTGCGGTGCTGATGACGCTGTCAGCGCTGGGCGTCTTGCGCGAAGAGAAGAAGCTGCCGCAGGATCGCTGAGTTATTCCCGGCGGCGGCTGGCCGCTACCTGCCTACAGGACCATTTTCCGATGAACGTACTGGCTTTCTGCGGCGTGCTGGTGACCGCGCTGGTGGCGGCGCTGCATGTGTATTTCCTGGTGCTGGAGATGTTCCTGTGGACCCGGCCGCTGGGTCTGAAGACCTTCCGCAATACGCCGGAAAAGGCGCAGGCCACGCGGGTGCTGGCGGCCAACCAGGGGCTGTACAACGGCTTCCTGGCGGCCGGCATCATCGCCGGGCTGGTACTGGCACAGCCGATGCTGGTGACCTTCTCGCTGCTCTGCGTAGTGGTGGCCGGCGCCTACGGGGCCTATAGCGTCAGCCCGCGCATCTTCTACGTGCAGGCGGTACCCGCAATCGCAGCGCTGCTGCTACGCACGCTGTAGTGCCGAGCCATGCTCGGCAGAGGCCTCGCTGATAGATCACCGGTAGTGCCGAGCCATGCTCGGCAAGAGCGTTCCCGACAGATCACCTGTAGAGCCCCTGCCGAGCATGGCTCGGCACTACAGTGGCATTGGCGGTAATCAGCGGTTGATGTAAAGCGAGAATCCCAGCCACAACGGTACTGCGTACAGCACCGCACCAAGCACGAACAAGGCGGTCAGCAGGTGCACACGCCAGTCATTGATGCGCAGGAAAACCAGCTGCTCGACGCTGCGGCCCAGCCAGAACAAGGCCATGAAAGCCAACACCACGTGCCCCAGCCGGGTATCGAGCAGTTCGCGGGTGAACGCCAGCGACAGCAGGCCCATTCCCAGAAACACATAGACAAGGCGCAGGTTGAGGATCTGCATGATCGCGCGGTTGGCGGTGCCGAGCTTTGCCAGTTCATGCTTCCAGTGGAACAAACGCCAGAACGCCAGATGGAATACGGCAAAGGCCAGGCAGTGCAGGCCGCCAATGCGCAACAGCCATTCGGCGATCTGCATGCCCTAGCGATCCGTACGACGTGGGCGTGGTGACACCCACATGGCGATCACTGCCTGGAACACTTCCACCCCGGCCGCATCGCAGACGCGCACGCGCACCGGCAGGTCATAGCCGTGCTCGGCGCTGATGATGGGTAGCTCGGGTGTGGCCACCGCCGTCAGCACGCCCAGCGCCTTGGCCTGGTACTTCACATCCATGCCCTTGGGGATCCAGCGCATGTCGGCCGGCAGGCTGGCATCGACCATGACCCCGCCGACCAGTTCGGCCAGGTTGCACATGGCGATCGCATGCACGGTACCGATGTGGTTGCTGATGCGGCGGCGCTGGCGGATCACGCCTTCGCAGCGGCCCGGTTCCAGCACGGTGATCCGCGGCGAGATGCTGGCGAAATAGGGCGCCTTGAAGCACACCGCACGGGAGAACAGCCAGTTGCCGGCGGGCCAGCGGGTGCAGCGACGGTAGAGCGACAACAAAGGCGCGGTCATGGGGTAGGGCGTCCTGATATGAAAACGGCGGGCACCAAGCCCGCCGTTGTTGTTGCTGGGTAGTGGCTTACGCGGCCTGCTGCGGCTGCGGGCGCTGCTTGCCGGGCAGGTCGTAGTAGCCGGCCGAACGCAGTTCGTGCGGCTCGAAGTCGTCCACGGTGATGGTGTCCATGGTGATCTCGCGCAGCTCTTCCAGCAGCTTGCGCTCGTCCTGGGTGATCACACCTTCCGCCACCGCTTCGTCGAGCTGGGTGGCGAAGGTCAGCGCTTCGATACCCTTGGTCTTCAGCGCCTTCAGGAACTTGCGCTCCACCGGCTCGGCCATGATCGCCTTGGACAGGTAGCTGTTGATGCGGCCACCCGGGTTGTTGGCGCACGGGGTCAGGAACACGCCCTGGGCCAGGCGATCACGGGCCTCGCCCGGTGCCATCAGCGTTGCCGCAACGCGGCGGCTCAGGCGATCGCCCGGGGCCTCGGCGCGACGGCCGAACGGGAAGATCAGCGCCCACATCAGCCAGCCGATCGGACGGATCGGGAAGTTGCGCAGTGCCGCCGACAGCGATTCCTCGATCTTGTGCACGCTGTCGTGGAAGGCCCAGGCCAGCAGCGGCTGGTCGGCCTGCGGTGCGCCTTCGTCGTGGTAACGCTTGAGCATGGCGCTGGTCATGTAGATGTGGCTGAGCACATCACCCAGGCGGCCGGACAGCGATTCCTTGAACTTGAGCTTGCCGCCCAGGGTCATCATCGAGATGTCGGCCATCAGCGCCAGGTTGGCCGAATAACGGTCCAGCTTGCGGAAGTAGCGGCGGGTGTAGGCGTCGCCCGGGGCGGCGCCGAAGCGCGCACCGGTCAGGCCGAACCACAGCGAGCGCACGGCGTTGGAAATGCCGAAGCGGACATGGCCGAACAGTGCCTGGTCGAATTCACGCAGGCCGGCCTTGCGGTCTTCATCCTGCGCGGCCTTCATTTCCTTCAGCACCCACGGGTGGCAGAGGATGGCGCCCTGACCGAAGATCAGCAGCGAGCGGGTCATGATGTTGGCACCTTCCACTGTGATGGCGATCGGTGCGGCCTGCCAGCTGCGGCCGGCGAAGTTGCGCGGCCCGAGGATGATGCCCTTGCCGCCGATCACGTCCATCACGTCGGAAATGACTTCGCGGCTCATGTTGGTGCAGTGGTACTTGGCAATCGCCGACGGCACCGACGGCACGTCGCCACGGTCAACCGCAGCGGCGGTGGCCTGCGACAGCGCGCTGATCTTGTAGGCCTTGCCGCCGATGCGGGCCAGCGCTTCTTCCACGCCCTCGAAGCGGCCGACCGACAGGCCGAACTGCTTGCGGATGCGCGCATAGGCACCGGTCACCACCGCACCGGCCTTGGCACCGCCAGACGCGGTGGAGGGCAGGGTGATGGAGCGGCCCACGGCCAGGCACTCGTTGAGCATGTTCCAGCCCAGGCCACGCTTCTCGGCGCCGCCGATCAGCTGGGTCAGCGGGATGAACACATCCTTGCCGCGGATCGGGCCGTTCTGGAAGGTGGAGTTCAGCGGGAAGTGGCGGCGGCCGATTTCCACGCCGTCGGTGTCACGCGGCAGCAGCGCCAGGGTGATGCCGATGTCCTTGGTGTCGCCGAGCAGGCCGTCCGGATCGTACATGCGGAAGGCCATGCCGATCAGGGTCGCGACCGGCGCCAAGGTGATGTAGCGCTTGTCGAAGGTGAGCTTCAGACCCAGCACTTCCTCGCCCTTCCACATGCCCTTGCAGACGATGCCGAAGTCGGGAATCGAGGTCGCATCGGAACCGGCGAACGGGCCGGTCAGGCCGAAGCACGGCACTTCCTGGCCGATGGCCAGGCGCGGCAGGTAGTAGTCCTTCTGCTCCTGGGTGCCGTAATGGTTGAGCAGTTCACCCGGGCCCAGCGAGTTGGGCACGCCGACCGTGGAACTGACCACGCTCGATACCGAGGCCAGCTTCTGGATGACCTTGTGGTGGGCCAGCGCGCTGAAGCCCAGGCCGCCGTATTCCTTCGGGATGATCATGCCGAAGAATTTGTTCTTCTTGATGTAGTCCCACAGTTCCGGCGGCAGGTCGGCGTGGACGTGGGTGATCTCGAAGTCGTTGACCATCTTGCACAGTTCTTCCACCGGGCCATCCAGGAAGGCCTGTTCCTCGGCGCTGAGCTGCGGCTTGGGATAGTTGAGCAGGATGTTCCAGTCCGGGTCGCCGGTGAACAGCTCGCCTTCAAAACCAACCGAGCCGGTTTCCAGAGCGATGCGCTCGGTCTTGGACAACGGCGGCAGCACCTTTCGGAACACACCCATGAACGGCGCGGTGATCAGCGGCTTGCGCAGGAACGGCAGCAGCACCGGCACGCTGACCAGCGCAACGATGGCGGCGGCGACGATGATCGCGGTCTGGTTGACGCCGGCAAACCAGCAGATGGCCAGGGCCACGACACTGATGGCCGTCCATACGACGAGTCGCATGCGGTGGTAGGCAACAAAGGCACCTGCAAGCAGCAGGGCCAGGAAAGGTATGACGATGCTCATGGACGTGCTCCGGTAACGTGCTCGGTTCGGGCGGACGCTGCGGAAGGCAGTGCGTCCAGATAGTTCAACACAGCGGCGGTAAACGCATTGTTGTCATCGCCGGCCACCATGTGGGTAGCGTGGGGCAGATGGACATGCTGCGCGTGCGGCACCAGCGCCATGAATTCTTCAACGGTCTGTGGCGAGACCAGGTCACTGCGGCCACCGCTGACCAGCAGCAGCGGGCATTGCACTTGTCGTGCAGCGTCGGCAATCACGCCCTGGTGCTGCTCGCTGTCGCGTGCCAGCTCATCGACCAGGCGCGGATCCCAGTGCCAGTTCCAGCGGCCATCCTTGCCTGGGCGCAGCAACGCGCGCAGCGAATCTTCGCTCTTGCGTGGGCGGTGCGGCATATAGGCGGAGATGGTGTCGGCTGCGGCCTGCAGCGAGGCAAAACCGTCCGGGTGCGCGCTCATGAAGGCAAGAATGCGCTCCACGCCGCGGGTCTCCCAGCGCGGGGTGATATCCACCAGCACCATTGCCGAGAACAGGCCCGGCCAGCGCGCTTCGGCCATCAGCCCGAACAGGCCGCCCATCGAGGCAGCAACCAGCACCGGCGGGCGCGGCAGCTCGCCGGCGACCACGATCAGGTCATCGGTGAACTGATCGCCGTGATAGGGCAGATCGCTGGCATTCCAGTCCGAATCGCCATGGCCGCGTGCGTCATAGCTGAGTGTGGCGTGGCCGGCGGCATTGAGTGCGTCGGCCGTAGCGGTCCAGGCGCCGCGGGTCTGGCCAAAGCCATGGGCGAACAGCACAGGGGCACGGCGGCCGGGAGCACGCGTGGCCGCCAGCACAGCGCCATGCGCGCCTTGCAGGCGGATGTCTTCATTGCGCATGGGGGCACTGTCGAATTTAACCATACCAGATGGTATGGTCCGGTTTGGAGTCATGTCAATACCCACCGGTATGGTTCCGTTCTTGCCTGCGCTGCAATGGTTCTCAGGCAGCGGCGGTAGGTATGTTTGATTGCCAATTTCGCTGGCGCATACTGCAACCAGTCCCCGGCGTATGGTTAAATCTGTGGCATGAACGACACAACGACTCCCGCCGCCGATTCCCGCAGTAACCGCCATAGCCGACTCAGCGCTGATGACTGGGCGCAGGCGGCGCTGGATCTGATTGCGGAACAAGGTGTTGGTGCGGTAGCGGTGGAGCCCTTGGCTCGTCGCCTGGGGGTCACCAAAGGCAGCTTCTATTGGCATTTCCCGTCGCGTGACGCGTTGCTGCAAGCGGCTCTGGAACGCTGGGAAGTGGTGGAGCAGCAGCAGGTGTTCGGCAGCCTGGAGGAGGTGCCGGACCCGCGCACCCGTCTGCGCGCGCTGTTCCAACTGGTCGCGCACGAAGTAACCCCGCACGTGATCTACAGCGAACTGCTCAAGGCCTTGGACAATCCCATGGTTCGGCCGGTGATCGACCGGGTGTCGCAGCGGCGCATGGAGTACCTGATCGCCTCGTTCCGCCAGGCAGGGCTCAGCTCTACCGATGCGCGTCACCGCGCGCGCTTGGCCTATGCGGCGTATGTCGGCTTCCTGCAGCTGTCGTTGCAGCTGCAGCAGCCCAAGCAGGCGCGCGAGGATTTCGAGGCCTATGTCGAGCATGTGATCGAGACCTTGATCCCGAATGGTTGAATCGCCTGACCGCGCATGAGCAAGCCGGGCGGCAGCAATGCGGCCTTTTCTTTTGCAGTGAGGCCCCTCGTGCAGGTGACGATGGCCGCAAATGATGCGGCCGCTGCGTAGCCCGGATCGGCGCGGCGCCGAGATCCATGGTGCGCGCTTGCTCGCGAGATCGGCGTCCAACGAGTGGATGTGCGGGGATCGGTTCAGGGCATTGCCGGACCATCGCAATCTGCAAAAGAAAACGGCCCGGGAATCCCGGGCCGTTCTGTTTCAACCGATCAGACTACGATCAGAAGCGCTGACGGTACTCCATGTAGTAGTAGCGCCCCGGGGTGTCGTACTGGTAGTCGAAATTGTTGGCGAACGCCTGCGTCGCCACCGGCGGTTCCTTCGCGAACACGTTGTTCACGCCCACCGACACGGTTGCATTCCACGGCACGTTGTAGCGTGCCTGCAGGTCGTGATAAGTGGTCGCGGCCAGCTTGTTCTGCGGGTCCTTGCCAGAAGCGGTGACGCGGTTCGGATCGCTGCACAGTGCGGCAACCGTCGGGTACTTGCAGTTCTCGACCAGGCTGGAGAAGTAACGCGTGGTCCAGGTCAGGCCGAAATCACCGTAGGTCCAGTTGGCGGTCAGGTTGGAGCGGATGCGCCAGATCGGGGTGTCCTTGACGTAGGTGCCCACTTCCGAGGCGTCCCAGTCAGCTTCCGGGGTTGCCTTGGTGCGGTAGGACGACATGTAGGTGCTGTCCCACACGAACGTGAAGGCGCCGATGCTGGTATCCGGCAGCGAGTAGCGCATGGTCAGGTCGTAACCTTCCACTTCGGTCTCGCCCAGGTTGGCCAGGCCCATCTTCAGGTAGGTGATCTGACCCAACGCGTTGCGGGTCAGGCCATCATTGACGATGTTGCACCAATTCTGGTTGCCTTCCACATAGCACTGATCAAGCATGTAGGTGACCTGCGGGCGGCTGATCACGTTCTTGATGTTGATCTGCCACCAGTCCAGCGACACGTCGAAGCCCTTCAGGAAGCTCGGGCTGAACACGAAGCCCAAGGTCTTCGAGGTCGAGGTCTCCGGGGTCAGGTCCTTGTTGGAGACCCAGTCGAACGGCCATGCGGTCTGGTCGCCATAGGCTTCACGCTGGGTATAGCTGGCAGGAATGCCGGCTGCGGCGCAGCGCTGGGCCACAGCGGCATTGCTGATGAACGGGCTGTCGCTGGAGCAGGGGTCGCCGTAGCCTTCGTACGAAGCCGCGCCGCCACCGAACATGTTGGAGATCGACGGTGCACGGAAACCTTCGGCCCAGTTACCGCGGACCAGCAGGTCAGCGTACGGCTTCCACTTGAAGCCGAACTTGCTGTTGAGGGTGTCACCGAAGTTGCTGTAGTCCGAGTAGCGCGTTGCCACGCTGAATTCCAGCACCTCAGCACCCGGCAGGTCCTTCAGCAGTGGGATGGCCAGTTCCAGGTACAGGTCGTCCAGGCTGTAATCACCGCTGGTCGGCTGACGGGCGTTGCCCGAGCTCATGCCGGCCGAGACGAAGGCGTCCGGCAGGTCGTAGCCGGATTCCTTGCGGTGCTCGTAACCTGCTGCGAAGCCCATCATGCCGCCCGGCAGTTCGACGATGTCGCCGGCCAGGTTGGCGGTGAAGCTCTTGCTCTTGTTCTGGAACTTGTCCTTGGCGGTGAACAGGATGTAGTCCAGCATTTCCTTCGGCATGTTGCCGGCGCTGGAAAGCGGATTGAACGGCACGCAGCCTTCGATCACCGCCCCCGGGCTGCCGCACTTGACCACGCCATCGGTGTCCATGAAGGACGCGCCGGTGGCCTGGTAGAGGTTGGCCATGTTGACGTCGCCCACCTGGGTGTCGATCTGGTCGTTGGAGTTGTAACTCAGGCCAGCGTCCCAGTTGAAGTACCGGTCGGCAAACTGGAACGAACCTTCCAGACCGCCGTACCAATGCAGGGTCTTGACGTCCTGCTCATAGAAACGTTCCTGTTCGACCAGGCGACGGTTCCAGTTCAGGTTGCGTGCGTCGGCAGCGCCCTTGGTCGGGTTGTAGTAGCTGTCCTTGGACAGACCCAGGGAGCCGTCCATGTAGCTGCCGGCGCTGAGAGGGAAGCCGGCCAGCTGCTGGGCCGAATTACGTTGGTTGTACAGCGCGTCGGTACGCAGTGCGATCGAATCGGTCAGGTCGTAGCGGCCCTGGATGTAGATCGACTTGCGTTCCTGCGGAGTGCGCAGGTAGTTGTCGGCAGCGTAGTTGTACTTGTCCGCATTGCCATAAGCGTGGTAGTTGGCAAGGTTGCGGCCATCGGCCCCCTTGTTGACTACCCAACGGTCGTAGCTTGCGCGTTCGGCAATGTCCGGATCTTCATTGCCGGCGATGTCGGACCAGGCAGCATAGTCATCGGTCGGCTTGCCATCGATGGTCAGGTCCCAGATGCCGCCGTCAGCGGTCTGGCCGCTGTACTGGCTGGAGCCCAGGCCATACACCGGATCGCGCGAGATCTTGCGTGCGCCGGCCATCACGGCCTTTTCCTTGACGTAGCTGGCGCCGAACACCAGGTTGCCGCGGTCGCTGCTGGTACCCAAGGTCAGGTCATAGCCTTCGCGCTCGCCGTCGCCCTTGCTGAACTGGCCGCGATACACATGGGCTTCACCGCCGTTGAAATCGTCACGGGTGATGATGTTGACCACGCCGGCGATGGCGTCCGAACCGTAGATCGAGGAGGCGCCGTCCTTCAGGACTTCGATGCGCTCGACCATGGCCGACGGGATGGTGTTCAGGTCGACGCTGCCGTCCAGGGCCGAGACCCAGCGGCGGCCATTGACCAGCACCAGGGTGCGCGAGGAGCCGAGGTTGCGCAGGTCGACGCCGGAGGAGCCGTCGCCGCCGTTGTTGAACTGGGTGTTGATGGCAGCGCCGTTGGTGGCGATCTGCTGCAGCACGTCAGCAACGCTGGTACGACCGGTCTGCTGGATGGCTTCGCGGGTCAGGGTCAGAACCGGCTGCGAGGTTTCCGCATCAACCGAGCGGATGCGCGAGCCAGTGACCTGGATGCGATCCAGGTTGGTTGCGCCCTTGTCTGCATCCTGAGCGTATACGACACCGGTGGTGCCGGCACTTGCGACAAGCGCAAGCACAACTGCGTCACGCAGTTTGTTGGTCTTGCAAATCATTGGTTCTCTCTCTCTGCCAAGTGGACTTGGTATAGCTGCGAAGGCCGCTGGGGAATCCGAAAGGCGGATCCAATACCAAAGGCTTGGTTCGATAGTACTTGCGACTGCAAATAAATTAAAGATTGGTTAATGAAGGGTGATGATTTGCTTGAATTTGGCAAAGTTCAATGGTTCTGCGGGTTGCAGACATGAAAACGCCCCGACAAGCGGGGCGTTCATGAACCGTAGCAAAACGAAAATTTAGAGGTCTTGCTCGTAACGGACGTACGGCACGGCACCGTCGTCATTGCTCTCATTGCGTGGCGAGAACGGGTTTTTGCCACGGGTGATGACGTTCTCTGCACCCACGGTCAGCTGCCCGCTCCAGGGGGTGCGCCAGGTCAGGCCCAGACCGAGGCCTTCCCATTTGCCGCTCTGGCCGGGTGCGTCGACCACGCGGCCGATGACGTTGGCGCTGAAGGCGCCGTAGCCGCCACCAACGCTCAGGCTCTTGCTGTCCCATTGGTCCACTACTGCCGGTGCGGCGTCGGTGAGAGGCACCAGGCGGGCCTTGGCATAGGTGCCGCCAATGGATACGAAGCCTTCGCGGCCGATGTTCTTCTGGCCGAAGACGGTCAGGTCGTTCTGTTCCATCCGCGCGGCACCGCTCTTGCTGCCACCGGACAGCCATGCCGGCAGGGTGTCACGGCCGCTGCCCACGCTGACGCCAACGCGGCCACCTGGGCGGTTGAACGCGGTGGTGGCGGAGATATGCCGGCCATTGTCGTCATCGTCATCGCCCAGGCTGGCCAGCATGCAGTGGCTGGCCAGGCCGCCAATGCTGCTGCCACGGCTGCTGTTGCACAGCAGGCCCAGCGAGTCGCCCGAGGACAGGCCGAATGCCGCATCCAGCGAACTGCGGCCGAAATGCCAGCGGGCACCGGCGTTCTGGGTGCCGGTGGGTTCCAGGTAGAGCAGGGCCTCGACCTTGCCGCTGCCACGGTTCCAGACAGGCAGGACAGTGCTTTCGGCGCCGGCTTTACTCTGGGCATGCACTGACGTGACCGCACCAAAGGCGATCAACAGGGCAAGCGGTAGGCGCAGGAAGGCGTTCATGGACTCAGTCAGACCCCGGGTGCACCGGGAAGTTCCCGGCACATGCGATCCCGATCCTATGCGGTTTATGGTTTCTTAACAAGTCTCCGCCCTCCCCAGAACGCTACTCGTTGGACCTGTGCCGTTACTGCAGCCGCTCGGGGGCGGGCTGGTTGGCCGGTGTGGAGCTAAACAATACGCCGAATTCCGCCAATGGGAAGTGATATTCCTGGCCGCAGAATTCGCAGCGGATATCGACCTGGCCGGTAGCCTCGGCGGCGGCCCGGGCTTCGTCCTCGCCCAGCGACTGCAGCATGCTGACCACCCGTTCGCGCGAGCAGGAGCAGCCAAAGCGCAAGGTCTTGTCGCCGACCAGCTCAGGCTGCTCCTCATGGAACAGGCGGTGCAGCAGTTCGCTGCCCGGCAGGGCCAGCAGTTCCTCGCGGCCCAGTGTGTCAAACAACGCGCCGGTGCGGATCCAGCCGTCCTCGTCGCCTTCGTCGCCGGGCAGCTTCTGCAGCAGCAGGCCAGCCGCGTGCTCGCCATCGCTGGCCAGCAGCAGGCGGGTCGGCAACTGCTCGGAATGACGGAAATAGTCCTCGAAGGCATCGTCCAGGCTGTCGCCGCTCAGCGCGACCATGCTTTGGTAACGCTGCGGTTCACGCGGGTCCAGGCCCGGGTTCTCGATGGTGATGGCCAGCAAGGCACCTTCGCCAAGGCCGGCCAGGGTTGCCGGTGCGTCCTCACCGTCGGCCAGCTGCGCAATGCCGCGCAGGGTGCCGGCCGAGGTGCACTCGGTGAACAGTGCGCGCAGCGCCGAGCTGCTGCGCAATTGGATCGACAGGCGGCCGTCAACCTTGGTGTGGCCGGTGAACAGCGCCGAGGCCACGCTGGCCTCGCCGAGCAGGCGGGTGGCTGCGGCCGGATAGTCACCGTGGGAAAGGATCTCCCGCCAGCTGTCACCCAGGCGGACGTGCACGCCACGGACACCGGCGTCGGGCAGGAGAAAACGGACAAGCAGGTCGGAGGTGTCGGTCATGGGCTGCATCTGCGCGAGGTGGGGGCCGGTGCCGGATAATGCGCCGGACAGAAGTTTGATCAGGTGACGGATATGGGGGCGGAGAAGGCCGAGCGCAAGGCTGGACAGGCGGATGAAGGACGGCGCAGACGGCCTTGGCTGCGGCGCCTGCTGTGGTTGCCGGTGCTGTTGGCCGGTTTCAGTGTGCTGCAGGTGACATGGCTGCGGTTCTTCGACCCGCCGTTTTCCACGGTCATGGTGTTCCGCCAATTGGAAGCATGGGGGCAGGGCGATTTCAGTTTCCGCATCCGCCATGAATGGCGCGATCTTGACCAGGTCGCACGTAGCGTGCCGATCTCGATGGTGGCCGCCGAGGACCAGCGGTTCCCCGAGCACAATGGGTTCGATCTGCAGGCCATAGAGAAGGCACGCAAACACAACGAGCGTGGTGGGCGCCTGCGCGGGGCCAGCACCATCAGCCAGCAGACGGCCAAGAACGTGTTCCTGTGGCAGGGCCGCAGTTGGGTGCGCAAGGGGCTGGAGGTCTGGTACACGCTGTTGATCGAAGCGCTCTGGCCCAAACAGCGGATCATCGAGATGTACGTCAATGTGGCCGAGTTTGGCGACGGTATCTACGGTGTGCAGGCCGCGGCCCAGGCGTATTGGGGCAAGGACGCAGCGCGGCTGAATCCGGCCGAAAGTGCCCGCCTGGCGGCGGTGCTGCCGGCGCCGCGGCGCTATAGCGCGGCAAATCCGGGTCCCTACGTGCAGCGCCGCGCGAACTGGATCCAGCGCCAGGCCCGTCAGCTCGGTGGCGCCGGTTATCTGGACGAGGCCGATTGAGGGCCTTGCCTGCGTAGAATCAGCACATGACTGCCCATGATCGCCTGACCCTTGTCATCACCGCCTACAACGAGCAGGAGGCGCTGCCGTTGTTGCATCCGCGGCTGTGCGCGCAGTTGCGGGCACTGGCGGATGTCGATGGCCGCATCCTGTACGTGGATGACGGCAGCAGTGATGCTACCTGGCAGGTGATGCAGACCTTGGCGGCGCAGGAGCCGCGGGTGGCGGTGCTGCGGTTGTCGCGCAACTTCGGCAAGGAAATCGCGCTGACCGCGGGCCTGGATTTTGTCGAGGATGGTGCGGTGATCCTGCTCGATGCCGATGGCCAGGATCCGCCGGAGCTTATTCCCGATTTTGTGGCCTTGTGGCGACAGGGCCACGACGATGTATATGGTGTGCGTGAAGAGCGCGACGGCGATGGTTGGCTAAAGCGGGTCACTGCAGCGGTGTTTTACCGGGTGATGGGGCGGTTGTCGAAGACACCCATCCCTGCCGATACCGGTGACTTCCGCCTGCTGTCGCCACGTGCACTGGCAGCGCTGCGGCAGCTGCGCGAGCGGCAGCGTTTCATGAAGGGCCTGTTTGGCTGGGTGGGCTACAACCGCGTGGCTCTGCCGTACCGGCGCCAGGCGCGCGTGGCCGGGCGCAGCAAATTCGGCTTCTGGAAGCTGTGGAACTTCGCGCTTGAAGGCATCACCAGCTTTTCCACCGCGCCACTGCGGGTGGCGACCTACCTGGGCTTGTTCACTGCGACCGGCGCGTTCGCGTTTGCAGCATGGGTGGTGGCCAAGGCCGCGCTGTACGGTGATCGCGTCGCCGGCTGGCCGACGATGATGGCGGTGATCCTGTTCCTGGGAGGCGTGCAGTTGATTGCCCTGGGCTTGATCGGTGAGTACCTGGGCCGCCTGTACATGGAGGTCAAGCAGCGCCCGTTGTACCTGGTCGATACATGGCAGCCTGCGAACGTGGCAGTATCTGCCCCATCCACCAGCGCAGGAGAACGCCGTGCAGACCGTTCGACAGTTGCTTGGGGCCAAGTCCCCTGAGATCCATGCGGTGCCACCGGACGTTGCGGTGGTGCAGGCCATCCGGCTGATGGCCGAGAAGGGCATCGGTGCCGTCTTGGTGATGGAAGGAGCCGCCTTGGTTGGCATCCTTTCCGAGCGCGACTACGCGCGCAAGATCGTATTGATGGACCGCTCCTCGGCGACCACGCCGGTGCGCGAGATCATGACCGCCGAACTGGTGACCGTGGCACCGACGGTGTCGGTGGAACAATGTCTGGAACTGGTGACCAACCGCCGCATCCGCCATCTGCCGGTGCTGGACGGCGATCAGGTCGTGGGGGTGATCTCCATCGGTGACCTGGTCAAATCGGTGATCGCGCAGCAGCGCCAGGAACTGGGCCAGCTGCAGGAATACATCACCGGCGGCTGAGCTGGGCGTTACTTGGCGTAGTGTCCGCCGCAGTCGGCGTCCTTGCCGGGCCCGGTTTCGATGGTGGCCAGCAGGGCCGCCGGCGGGGTGATGCTGGCCAGGGTCAGGGCGATGGCACCACGGATGCCCAAGGCCTTGAAGTCTGGGCGGAACGATGGGTCCTTGAAGCTGCCGCTGATATGCAGCGGCGAGCGCAGCGCCAGGATGCTCCTGTCCTTGGGCCGTGGGCGCAGCAGCAGGTCCAGTTGTTCCTGCTTCAGGCTGATGGTGCCTTCGCCGATCACCAGGGTATCGGTGGTGTCGAAAGCCAAGGTGCGCGACTGCATCAGGCCATTGCGCACGCTGAAATCACCAAACGCGCAGCGCAGCGGGATCTGCTTGTCGCCGGTGAACAGGAACTTCAGCGATTCGGCCACGTCCAGCCCGGCCAGCTCCATCAGCAGGTTGCCGATATGACCGCGGCCCATGCCCAGCCCGACATCGCCATTGCTGCTGCCCAGCATCGCGGCGATGGAGTTGCCTGTGCCGCTGAGGCGGATGTCGCCACCGATTCCGCCAGAGGCCTGCTCGGCCAGCTTGGCGTCCGGAAACAACTGCCCCAGCTGCACCCTGCGCAGGCTGGCGTTGAGCGTGGTACTGATCTGCGGGCGGCGCGCGTCCATGCGGATGGTGCTGCGGATATCGCCGCCGGCCACGCCGAAATTGAGCGGCTCCAGCCGCAGCAGGCCGTTGTCCAGCAACAGATGCGCGTCCATGTCATCCAGTGGCAGCCTGGGCGCATTGATGCGCTCCGCCTTCCAACGCACATCGGCGTCCATCGCACGCAGCTTGCCGAGGTTGTAGGGTGTGTCCGGCAGTACCGTCGGCTTGGCGGCCAACTGCGCGGCCTGTGCCTTCTGCTCGGCATTGGCCGTTTCGCTGCCGCCCGTCCGGGGCGGCGCGCCGATGAAACCGGCCAGGTCATCGAAGTCCAATCGCCTGGACAGCAGGTTGGCGGTCAGCCGGGGGCGCTCGCCGGCCACATCGATCTCGACATCACCGGCCAGGTCGCTGTCGCCAACGCGGCCACTGAATTTCTCGTAGCGCCAGCGCTCGTGGTCACGCTTGAGCCGACCATCCAGTCGATACGGCGGTGACGAAGGGATGGCGATGCCGATCAGTGGATAGAGATCATCCAGATCCTGGCCGCTGAGCTGGAACTGCAGGTCGAATACCTGCAACTGGAAGGGATTGGTCAGGCTGCCATGGGCAATGGCATGGGTGGCACCGGCATGGGCATCCAGGTGGATGCGGAAGGGGTGATCACTCTTGCTCAATTCAAGCGGCGACTCGGTGCCGCCCTTGAGCGTGAAGGCGGCGCCACGCCAGCGGCCTTTGCCCTGCACCTGTACCGGCGGCGCGGCATCGGCCTGCTTTGCCTGGCCGCTGCGCACGGCCAGGTCGATATTGCTGCGGCCAAGGGTATCGATGAACTGCAGGCGGCCATCGCTGATGCGCAGGCGCTGCAGTTGCAGGCGCTGACCGCCGCCACCGTTGAGAAAGGCCCAGTTGCCGGGCTGACCCTTGTCCGGGGCGGTTTCCAGCAACACATCAGGGCGGCTGAGACGGATCTCCGGCAACTGCACGCTGCCGCGCAGCAGCGGCCACAGGCGCACATCGATCTCGACACGGTCGGCGCTGGCCATCTGCTGCTGCTTGGCCCAGCTGGCGTTGGCAAAGCGGATGCGGTCGCCACGAATGGTGGTGGTGCGGCCCAGGTCCACATCCAGATTGCCGATCTGCAGGACCCGGCCGGTGCGTGCCTGCACCGCGCGCTCGACCGGCCCTTTGAACCAGTTCCAGTCCCACAGCAGGATCAGCACGAGGATCGCCACCGCCAACGCAGCACCGGCGATCAGCCAGCGCTGGCCGCGTTTGCCGGGGCGTTGCAGTCGCCAGCGCGACGCGCGCTGCATGGCGGGGGGCGTGGAGGTATTCACGCATCGATGATCGCGCGTTCATCGTGCACGCCACGCGAAGCATGCATTCGCGCGGCGTGCACGTAATGTTGGCAGGGTGTGCATGGCCACGCCGGCGTTGGATTACAGGATCTGTTCGGTTACCGAAACAAAGTGGCAGACGCTGCCGGCGATGACGAACAGGTGCCAGATGGCGTGCGAGTACGGTAGCTGCTCGCGGTGATAGAACACCGTGCCAAGGGTGTAGAACACACCACCTGCAAACAGCCAGCCCAGGGTCCAGCCATCCAGCGAGGCCCACATCGGCTTGATCGCCACGATCACCAGCCAGCCCATCGCGATATAGATCGCGGTGGAGAGTTTCTTGAAACGGCCGGTGTAGAACAACTTGAAGATCACGCCGAATACGGCCAGCGCCCAGATCGCGGTGAACAGTCCCCAGCCCCAGGGGCCGCGCAGACCGATCAGGGTAAATGGGGTATAGGTGCCAGCGATCAGGATGTAGATCGCGCAATGATCGAAGATCTTCAGCCGGCCCTTGGCCACCGGGTGCTGGATGGCGTGGTACAGGGTGGAGGCGGTGTACAGCAACAGCAGGGCAACGCCGAAGACAATGGCACTGGCCAGTTGCCAGCCATCGCCATAGATCGCTGCCAGGGTGATCAGGACGGCGCCGGCAGCCAGAGCGGTGACGGCGCCGAGGCCGTGGGTAAGGGCACTGGCGATTTCTTCGCGGATGGATGCAGCAGTTGCGGTCATGTGGGGTAGGGGCGCGGGCTGGGGGAAGGCCCGGTGCCCGCTATCATCACCCCGAATGGCGGCGCATGCACGCCGCCATTGGACTTATGTCACCGAAACCGTGTGCGCGGCCTCACGCGTGGCCGAGAAGCGCACATCCGGTGCGCGCTCCTGGGCCAACTGCAGGTTGACCCGGGTGGGGGCCAGGTAGACCAGGTGGCCGGCAGCGTCGATGCTGAGGTTGTTGGCGTTCTTCTCGCGGAACTCTTCCAGCTTCTTCGCGTTGCTGCAGCTGACCCAGCGTGCGGTATTGACCGACACCGGCTCGAACACCGCTTCCACGCCGTACTCGTCCTTCAGCCGATAGGCAGCCACGTCGAACTGCAGCACGCCGACCGCGCCCAGGATCAGGTCGTTGCTCATCAACGGGCGGAAGAACTGGGTGGCGCCTTCCTCGGACAGCTGGGCCAGGCCCTTCTGCAGCTGCTTGAGCTTGAGCGGGTCACGCAGGCGGGCGCGGCGGAACAGTTCCGGGGCGAAGTTGGGGATGCCGGTGAAGGTCACCGCCTCGCCTTCGGTGAAGGTGTCACCGATGGAGATGGTGCCGTGGTTGTGGATGCCGATCACGTCGCCCGGCCACGCTTCGGCGGCGATCTCGCGGTCGCTGGCCATGAAGGTCAGCGCGTTGGCCAGCTTCATTTCCTTGCCGGTGCGCACGTGGAAGGTCTTCATGCCGGCGGTGAACTTGCCCGAGCACACCCGCATGAAGGCCACGCGGTCGCGGTGCTGCGGGTCCATGTTGGCCTGGATCTTGAACACGAAGCCGGTCAGCTTGTCTTCCTGCGGGGCGATGTCGCGGCCGGTTGTGGCACGCGGCTGCGGTGCCGGCGCGTGCTTGACGAAGAAGTCCAGCAGCGGCTGTACGCCGAAGTTGTTGACGCCCGAGCCGAAGAACACCGGGGTCTGCTTGCCGGCCAGGTAGGCCTGCACGTCGAACGGATGGCTGGCGCCCTGCACCAGTTCCAGCTCGTCGCGCAGGTCGGCCAGCATCTTCTCGCCGATCTTCTCGGCCAGGCCGGGGGAGTCCAGCGACGGGAAGATGGTCGAGTCCTGGCGGGTGAAGTTGCGGCCCTGTTCGTACAGGTGCACTTCGCCGGTCAGCAGGTGCACCACGCCCTTCAGGCGCTGGCCCATGCCGATCGGCCAGGTGACCGGAGCGCACTGGATGCCGAGCACGGTTTCCACTTCATCCAGCAGCTCGATCGGGTCCTTGCCCTCGCGGTCGAGCTTGTTGATGAAGGTCATGATCGGGGTGTCGCGCAGGCGGCAGACTTCCATCAGTTTGATGGTGCGTTCTTCCACGCCCTTGGCCACGTCGATCACCATCAGCGCCGAGTCCACCGCGGTAAGCACGCGGTAGGTGTCCTCGCCGAAGTCGGCGTGGCCGGGGGTGTCGAGCAGGTTGACGATCTTGTCTTCGTACGGGAACTGCATCACCGACGAAGTGACCGAGATGCCGCGCTCCTTTTCCAGCGCCATCCAGTCCGAGGTGGCGTGGCGTGCGGCCTTGCGGCCCTTGACCGAGCCGGCCATCTGGATCGCGCCCCCGAACAGCAACAGCTTTTCGGTCAGCGTGGTCTTGCCGGCGTCAGGGTGGGAGATGATGGCGAAGGTGCGGCGGCGCGCGGCTTCGGTGGCGACTTCGGACATGGCAGGGGCGCCCGCCCGGGCGCATCAGAAACGAATGAACCGGCGATTATACCTGCCGCCAGCCCGGCAAGGATGACCGGGTAGTGCCGAGCCCCGCTCGGCGGGAGCCTGCCCGGAAATCCCGGCCCTGTATGCCGAGCCATGCTCGGCAGAGGCCTGCCCAGGAATCCCGGCCCTGTAGTGCCGAGCCATGCTCGGCAGCGGCCTGCCCAGGAATCCCCGACCTGTAGTGCCGAGCCATGCTCGGCAGGAGCCTGCCCAGAAATCCCAACAGGTAGTGCCGAGCCACGCTCGGCAGCGGCTCTACCGGGCAAGCCCCTTGCCGAGCATGGCTCGGCACTACAGGTTCGTCGGGCCCCTAGGGGGCCTGCCGCGGGAACTTCAGCTCGCCGCGTTCGCTGCCCATCCGGAACGGGATCGAGCGCAGGTCCAGCCCGGTATTGGCCTGCACCACGAAATGCAGATGCGGGCCGCTGCTGTGGCCGGTATTGCCCGACAGCGCGATGGCCTGCCCGGCAGCCACGGCCTGGCCGGGGCGCACGCGCGCGCTGGCCGCCTGCAGGTGCGCATACAGGGCCATGCTGCCGTCGTCGTGCAATACGCGCAGCAGGCTGCCCTGGTCGTGGCTGTCCACCACCTGCATCACCGTGCCGGCGCGCGCGGCCAGCACCGGCGTGCCTTCGGGCAGGGGGAAATCCACCGCATACAGGTTCTGCGCATCGTTATGGCTGTAATGGCCAGCGAAAGCCTGGCTGACCCGGACCGCCGCCACTTGCATCGGCAGCAGATAGAGATGGTCCTGCGGGCGGGCCGCCGGATCGCCCGGGAAGGCATCCAGCACCAGCCGCAGCGGCGCGCCGTCGTCGGCCAGCCACAGCAGGCTGCGGTGCTCGCCCGCCCGCAACACGGTTGCGGCGGGCGCGCGGCTGTCGCCGAGCAGGTGCACCTGCAGCGGGCCGGCCAGCAGATTGTGGACGACGGCACTGCGGCCACCGCCACGCGCCTGCAACTGCAGGCTGGCGAAGGCATCGGAACTCGCTGCCGTGCTGCTCGGCGAGCTGCTCGCCAGTCCCCAGGCCTCGCGCCAGCGGCCGCTGGGGGCTGCCGAGGCCGCACTGGCACACAGCAGGGTCAGGCTGAGCAGGAGGGCGAGAGCGCGGGGCACAGTACGGACGTTAGCGAGGACAGGAGGATTGTGCCTGTTTTGGTTGCGCCGGAAACCTATCCATCTCTTTATGCGAATAAAGCGATTGACAGCCTTCGGAGGGGCTGGCAATGTAGCGCCACCATCGAGACCGGCAGAGGGACAGGCCCTTTGAAGCCGGGGCAACCAGCGGACGCGCAAGCGGCTGCGTTTGGTGCCAAATCCTGCGGTGACCTCTGTGTCCGCCGAAAGATGGTTCGTTCCGTACCTTGCGTACGGCGAACACGAGCTCCGCGAAAGCTCGATGGCCGCTCCTTACCGGATACCGCCATGAGTTTCGCCACCGCTACCGCCGCCCAGCTCTATCCCGTCGCACCGACCGACCCTGCCGACAGCGCGCCTGCCGTGCGTGGTGAAGTCGAGGTGCAGCTGCGCATGCGTCATGCAGGCCAGCGCACGCTGCGTCTGCGTTATGAGCTGGTGGGCGTGGCTGACGCACCGGTGGTGCTGGTGGCCGGCGGTATCTCCGCGCATCGCCATATCGCGGCCAACCCGGGTTTTGCCGAAAAAGGCTGGGCCGAAGGTCTGGTTGGCGCAGGCCGGGCGTTGGATCCGCAGTGTCGTCGCTTGCTGGGTTTTGACTTCATCGGCGCCGATGGCGCGCTGGATGCACCGATCGATACCGCCGACCAGGCCGATGCCATCGCTGCGCTGCTCGATGCGTTGCAGATAGAACAACTGCATGGCTTCGTCGGCTATTCCTATGGCGCGCTGGTCGGGCTGCAACTGGCCATCCTTCATCCAAACCGCCTGCAGAAGCTGATCGCGGTCAGCGGCGCGCACCGCCCGCATCCCTATGCCGCGGCCTGGCGCGCATTGCAGCGCCGCGCGGTGGCGCTGGGCCAGCTGCAGTGCGCCGAATCCCATGGCCTGGCGCTGGCGCGCCAGTTCGCGATGCTCAGCTACCGCACCCCGGAAGAATTCGGCGAGCGCTTCGATGCCGCGCCGGAAGTGATCAACGGCCGCGTGCGGGTTGCCGCCGAAGATTATCTGGACGCTGCCGGTGCGCAGTACGTGGCGCGCACCCAGGTCAACGCCTACCTGCGCCTGTCCGAATCCATCGACCTGCATCGGGTGGACCCGGCTGCGGTCAGCGTGCCCACCCTGGTGGTGGCCGTGGAAGGTGACCGACTGGTACCGCTGTCCGATCTCGTCTCGCTGGTGGAAGGGCTGGGCCCGCGCGGCAGCCTGCGCGTACTGCGCTCGCCGTATGGCCACGACGCCTTCCTGAAAGAAACCGACCGCATCAACGCCATCCTCACTACCGCCCTACGTCTGCCTGGAGAAACCGCATGAGCCTGTCCCATACTTCCGATATCTCCTGCAGCCGTGCCACGGCCGCGGTACGTGCGGGCATCGATCGTGACACTGCCTACGGTGCGGTCACCCCGCCGATCGTGCTGTCGTCCAACTTCAGCTTCGATGGCTTCGGCAACAAGCGCCAGTACGACTACACCCGCAGCGGCAACCCGACCCGTGATCTGCTGGGCGAAGCCTTGGCCGAGCTGGAAGGCGGCGCTGGTGGCGTGATCACCGCCACCGGCATGGGCGCCATCAACCTGGTGTTGAACGCGCTGCTGCAGCCGGGCGAGCGCCTGGTGGTGCCGCACGATGCCTACGGCGGCAGCTGGCGCCTGTTCAATGCGTTGGCCAGCAAGGGTCACTTCGAGCTGATCACCGCCGACCTGACCGATCCGCGCTCGCTGGCCGATGCGTTGGCGCAGGGCCCCAGGCTGGTGCTGATTGAAACCCCGTCCAACCCGCTGCTGCGCATCACCGACCTGCGTTTCGTCATTGACGCCGCGCACAAGGCCGGCGCCAAGGTTGTAGTCGACAACACGTTCCTGTCGCCGGCGCTGCAGACGCCGATCGCGTTTGGCGCCGACGTGGTGCTGCACTCCACCACCAAGTACGTCAATGGCCACAGTGACGTGGTGGGCGGCGCGGTGATCGCCCGTGAGGCCGAGGTGCACCAGCAGTTGGTGTGGTGGGCAAACGCGCTGGGCCTGACCGGTTCGCCGTTCGATGCCTTCCTGACCCTGCGCGGGCTGCGCACGCTGGATGCACGCCTGCGCGTGCACCAGGAAAACACCCAGGCGATCGTGCAGTTGCTGGCGGGCAGCGATGCGGTTGCCAACGTCTATTACCCGGGCCTGGAATCGCACCCCGGCCACGCCGTTGCCGCGCGCCAGCAGAAGGGCTTTGGTGCGATGCTGTCGTTTGAACTGGCGCAGTGCCAGGGCGAGGATCCGTATGCCGCGGTGCGTGCCTTCCTGGACGGCCTGCGTTACTTCACCCTGGCCGAATCGCTGGGTGGTGTGGAAAGCCTGGTCGCGCACCCGGCAACCATGACCCATGCCGCGATGAGCGCCGATGCACGCGCCAATGCCGGCATCAGCGACTGCCTGCTGCGCCTGTCGGTGGGCATCGAGTCCAGCGAGGACCTGTTGGCCGACCTGCAGGCCGGGTTGGCGCGCGCCGCCGAGGTGATTGCCAGCGTTGGTGCCGCTTCGGTCGCATGTAAAAAAACGGTGGATGCATGAGCGCTCAGCTGCGTCCGCAGGAACTGCCGCAGGCGCGGCTGGTGTTGTTGGGTACCGGTACGGTCGGCTCAGCCTTCGTTGCGCGCTACCAGGCGCTGCAGCGGCGGCAACTGAACCTGCCCACCCTGCAGGTGGTGGCCAACTCGCGTATCGCGTTGGCCTGCGATGACGCACCGGATGCGGCCCTGAGCCGCGCCCGCGACGCACGGCCGGGTGCCGGCGAGCCGGTGCACCGCCTGGAGGTGGGGCGGCTGGGCGCCGGCGATATCGTGGTCGACGCCACCGCCAGTGAGGACGTGGCGGCCGAGCATGCGCCGTGGTTGGCACAGGGCATCCACGTGGTCACCGCCAACAAGCTGGGCAATGGCACTGCGTTTGCGCGCGCCCGTGCAATTGCCGATGCCGCCCGCGATGGCGACGCACGCTATGGCGATGCGGCCACGGTCGGGGCAGGGCTGCCGCTGTTGCGCAGCATTCGTGCGCTGGTCGCCGGTGGCGACCATGTGCATGCGATTGAAGGCGTGCTGTCCGGTTCGCTGGCATGGCTGTTTGACCGTTATGACGGCAGCCAGCCGTTCTCGGCCTGTGTGCGTGAGGCGGCGGCGGCCGGTTACACCGAGCCGGACCCGCGCATCGATCTATCGGGCGAGGACGTGCGCCGCAAGCTGCTGATCCTGGCGCGTGCGGCCGGCGTGCCGCTGGAGGCTGATCAGGTCAAGGTGGAGTCGCTGGTGCCGGCAGCGCTGGCGTCGCTGTCAGCGGGCGACGTGGATGCAGCGCTGCCGCAACTGGACGCAGCCTTGGCCGAGCGCCTGCAACAGGCCAAGGCACAGGGCTTGAAGCTGTGCTTTGTGGGCCGGCTGGATGCACAGGGTGCCAGTGTTGGCCTGCGTGCCTTGCCGCAAGGCCATGCGCTGGCTGGCGGCAGTGGCACCGATAACCGCGTGGCGATCCACAGCGATCGTTACAGCACCCAGCCGCTGTTGATCCAGGGCCCTGGCGCCGGCGCTGAAGTCACCGCTGCGGCCTTGCTGGATGACGTATTGGCCATCGTCAGTCGCTGAACGCGGCGCCACACCGCACCGCACGTTAATCGCGTGCGGAATGCAGGATGACCAGATCGCCACGCGCTACCAGCAGGCGTGGCGATGCCTCGGCGGAAGGCTGGGCGGCCGGGTCCACCGGTTGATGGATGGCCCAGCCATTGCGGCCGGCGTGCTTGGCGGCGTACATCGCCATGTCGGCCAGCGCCACGTTCTGCTCCCAGTCCCAGAGGTTGGGCGCGCTGCTGAACAAGGGGGTTTCGGCCAGGCCGATCGACACCGTCAAGGTGCGGCTGGCACCGCCTACCTGGAATGGCACGTCGCGGATGCAGCCCAGCAGGCGCTCGGCGACCACGTTGTAGCGGCCGCGAGGCTGTTCGTGCAGGACCGCCAGGAACTCCTCGCCGCCCCAGCGGGCAATGTAGTCGCCGCTGCGCATCTGCCGGCTCAGGCGGGTGGCCACTTCCACCAGCACATCGTCGCCGGCTTCATGGCCAAAACTGTCGTTGATGGCCTTGAAGTGATCGATGTCGATCAGGGCGAACACGGTGACGCGATCTTCGCGGCGTGGATGGCGGTGACTTTCCAGCATCGCCAGGCTGCCTGGGATCTGCTCGGAGACATGGCGGCGGTTGTACAGGCCGGTCAGGGTGTCGGTACGGCTGAGTGATTCCAGTTCCCGGTTGACGCTGCTCAGCTCGCGTGTGCGTTGTTCGATCAGTGTTTCCAACGCCGCGTTGCGGCGCTTGCGCCACTGCGAGAAAAGCCTCGCTGCCAGCCCGCCCAGCATCAGCAGCCCCACCGCCAGAGCAGCCTTGAACATCCAGGTTTCATGGAAATAGGGCTGGATTTCAAAGGATAGCCGGGCGCTGGACTCCGGCGGTTTGCCGCCCCAGCTGCCGCTGACTTCAAAGGTGTAGAAGCCCGGCGGCAGATTGGTGTAGTGGGCACTCAGGCTGTCCTGTACGCCAGGTGCGTGCCATTGGTCGTCGTAGCCCAGCAGGCGATAGCGGGCCTGGGCCAGGTGCATCGGGTTGAATCCCAGTACGTTGAAATCGAACTGCAGGTCACGCCCGCTGGCGGGCAGCTTCCAGTTGTCGCCCTGTGCGCTGCGCCACTGTTCGCCCACCCGCACGCGCTCGATCAGTGCCGACGGCGCCGTGTGGACCTCGGTGTCGATATCGGCATCTATCTGGTACAGGCCGTCGGATGCCGGTGCCCATAGCTTCTGCTCAAAGATGAAGGCGCGGGCAAGGCCGCCGCCATTGCAGCATTGCGCGCGCTGGCCGGCATGTGTGCGGTTGTTCTGGCTGATCAACATCTGCGCGCGTGCCTGCCGCGAGGGATCGTTGGCCGCGCCCAGCAAGGATTGCTCGTCCACCCGGTAGACACCCAGGAAGCCGGTCACCAGCACATGGCCCTGGCCATCGTCGGTGATGGCATAGGGGGTGTGATGTGCTGGCAGCCCCTGGCCTGCGCCGAGATGGACACTGCTGCCGTCTTCCCGCAGCAAGCGCAGGCCTTCCTCGGACTGCGTTCCGAACAGTACTTCGCCGCCGGGCAGCTCATGCAGGGCGAGGATCTTGGGATCGCTCAACGGGGTCGGCAGGGCGAGCAGGTGCTCACCTTCGATCTTGAACAAGCCATCCTGTCCGCCGGCAAGTATCTGGCCATTGCGGCGAACCAGCAGCACCCGCATCATCGGGCTGACCACGTTGGCAGATGGCCGGATATGGGTCAGGACGCGCTGCGGGTCCAGACGATAGATGCCGCTATTGGCGGCGATCCACAGGTTGCCCGCGTGGTCACGGACAATGCCATTGATGCGGGTGTTGCGGAGCGGGGCCAGCTCCGGCAGCGCCACGCGCTGGCCCTTGCGGTACAGCACCAGCCCCTCCACCGTCCCTGCCCACAGGTCATCGCCCTCGCTCATGAGGGTATAGACGGTGCTGAGTTGCGCGTCGTGCAGGTAGGGTTGGACGGCGCCGTCGCGGACCACGCTGACGCCTTGATTGCCGCCGGCCAGAATGTGGCCGTCGGCGGTGCGCACGGTGGTCCAGACCAGTTTGGTGATGTCCTCGCCCTGCAGCGGATAGTGGCGGGCGACACCTGGCCACAGGCGCATCACACCGCTGTTGGCACTGCTCAACCACTGGTTGCCGTCGCGGTCACGCAGGGTGCGCGCGGCGTGCGCGAACTCCGGTGCCAGCAGGATCTCCTCGACGATCTGGCCGCGCAACAGGCGTAGCAGGCGCGAGGACTCGATCAGCCATTGATTGTTGTGCTCGCCCTTGGCAAGGCGGCGGTAACGTGGCCCGCCCACGCGTGGGTCGGTGAGTGGTAGCCATTGGCTGCCGTCGAACCGGTAGACGCCGACGGTGCTGGAAGCCCACAGCTGGTTGTCCACCACGTTGAGCGAAATCAGCCGTTGTTCGGGGGCTGCGGGTAGGGGGTGCGGGGTTAGCTTGTCGCCGATGAGCTGGTAGACCGAGCTTTGGGCCCCCATCCATATGCCGGTTTCGGTGGCAGCGATGGCGGCCACCGGTCCGGTCGCCGACAGCAGGCGCAGACCCTTGCCTTCCTCGTGCACATACAGGCCACGGTTGCTGCCGACCAGTACACGGCCGTCCAGGTCCAGCGCCAGTTCGGTGACATCGTCAGGTGCTGGCTGCCCCGGCTGGATGCGGGCCTGGTCGAAGCTGCCGTCGCTGTGGACGGCAAGGCCACGCGGGGTGGCAATCCACAGGCGTCCACGGCCGTCGGCGAGCAGTGCATTGATGGACGCGCTGCGCAGGGCAGGGGTATCGGAGGGGTAGAAGTTGGTGAAGTGCGTGCCATCAAAACGGCCCAGGCCGCCCAGCGTGCCGAACCACAGATAGCCGTCGCCGTCCTGGGCGATGGCATCGGCGCCGAGCTGCGGCAGGCCGTCGGCCACCGTCCAGTGGTCACGCGCGTATTGCGACAGGGGTTTGGCCTGCATGGCCCCGGATTGGGCCGCCGCCCGGACCGGGACCAGGGCCAGCAGCAGAGCCAGCGGCAAGAGGTAAAGCGATGAGCGTTGCAATGGATACCAGGCCGCCAAGCGATCTCCCCCGAAAGCGCGTCCGTGGCCAGCAGTATTGCCCATGCCCGCCACGGTGTCATTCGCGGTGAAACATGGATCTGCTCGCCCTATCATGCGCTGCATCATTTCACGGCCTGCCACTTGCGCAGGCACATGTCAGGCAGGTGGTTCGTGTCCAAGGGTGTTCTGGTTTCGCTGGCGGCGTCGTTGCTGTTTGGCCTCATGTACTACGCAAGCCCGCAGCTGGCTCCGCTGCAGGGGGAGGCGATCTTTGGTTGGCGGGTGTTGTTTGCCCTGCCGCTGATTGCCCTCATGTTGCACCTGGGCGGTGAGAAGGCGCTGATCCGCGACACCTTGCGGCGCCTGCGCCGTGAGCCCCGGCTGTGGTGGGGCATGCCACTGTGCGCCGCAATGGTCGGCGTGCAGCTGTGGTTGTTCCTGTGGGCGCCGCTGCATGGGCGGGCGCTGCAGGTGTCACTGGGGTATTTCCTGTTGCCGCTGGTGATGGTGCTGCTGGGGCGGGTGGTCTACGGCGAGCGGCTGTCTGCGCTGCAGACATTGGCAGTGGTCAGTGCCGGCTTGGGGGTGGCATGGGCGTTGCTGCAGAGTCATGGCCTGTCCTGGGAGATGCTGCTGGTGGCTTTGGGCTATCCGGCCTACTTCCTGCTGCGCCGGCACCTTCGCATCGGCCACCTCGGCGGCTTCTGGGTGGAGCTGGTACTGCTGCTGCCGGTGGCGGCGTGGGCGGCGATCGGCGATGGCCACCTGCTGGCCCAGCAGCTGGCGCAGCGGCCCTCGCTGTACCTGTTGATCCCGCTGTTGGGGCTGGTCAGTGCGGCGGCATTGATGTGTTACATGCTGGCCTCGAAGATGCTGTCCTTCAGCCTGTTCGGGCTGTTGACCTATGTCGAGCCGGTACTGTTGATGTTGGCCGCCCTGTTGCTGGGTGAAAGCGTGCAGCACGGCCAGTGGCCCACCTACGTCGCGATCTGGGTGGCCGTGGCCCTGCTGGCGCTGGAAGGCGTGCTGCGGCTCAGGTCACGGCCTGCTGGCGTGCGTTGAGCCTGGCCCGGGGGCGCGGCTCAGCGACGTTGCGCCCTCTCGCTGAAAAGGCGTTCCACCTCGGCGCGGGGCATGCGCACGCCGTTGCCATCGACCACGCTGAAATCCACGCCATTGGCCCATAGCTGCGGTGCATTTAGCAGTGCGATGTTCTCGGAGGCGGTGCTGGTCTGCAGGTCCAGCAGGCGTTGGCTGAAACCGGCATCGCGCAGCCAGGCGGTATAGCTGGCGTCGTGGGCGGTGGCGAACTGGATCTGGTAGCGGCACTCCTCGCGCTGGGGCGAGGGCATGGCTTCGCATTGGGCATTCCAGGCATGCAGGCCGATGACCGCGTCCACCTGCAACTGCCGCTGTGCGGCTGCGGCCCATAGCGCGACGCACATGCTGGCGCAATGCGAGTGCACGCGTACGATCAGGTTGCGCCGGCGGATCATCCGTGCCGCCTCCAGGCCCGGGTTGGCATAGCCGCCACCGCTGCTGATATCGATGCGTTGCAGGCCGGGGTTGGCGTCGAGCTGCGCTTGCAGGTCGGTGACGAAACGGCGGCCCACGCCGCCATCGATGCGCAGGACGGTGCCCTGCTCAAGCACCTGCATGCGTGCGTCGTCTACCTGCGACAGGGTGGTGGATTTCTCGCCCTGCAGGATGGTCGCTTCGCGCGGGGAAGGGGTCTGGGAGACCGGTGCGGCGGCGGGTGATGTGTCCTGGGTAACGTGGTCGGTGGCCGAATCACGCCCATTGCGCTTGCCGATGAAGTAGGCCAGCAGCAACAGGGCAAGGGCCCCCAGCACCAGCTTGCCCAGGGTCAAGCCGCCGGACCGGCGCACCGGCCGTGCCGCAGTGCGTGAGCGTGCATGCGGGTTGGCCACAGGTGGCAGTTGCCGTGGTGATCGCGGTCCTTGTCCAGCATCCATTGCCTGCCCCTTGGGTCAAATCCGCTGCGTAGTCTGGGGTGCGTCCAGGGTTGCTGCAATACCAATGAAAACGAACCGGCTGCTGGCAGCTTTCCGCTACCGGCAGCGATGTCCGGGGAGCGGGATTCTGCTGAGCGGTGCCAGTCGCCCGCTTCTCTCCGGGGTGGAAGAAGGGCCAGATGAAAAGCCGCCGGTTCACGGGGAAGCGGCGGCGGTTGTTGCCTGCCTCAGCACTCGATGACATTGACGGCCAGGCCGCCGCGGCTGGTTTCCTTGTACTTGTCCTGCATGTCGCGGCCGGTGTCGCGCATGGTCTTGATCACCTTGTCCAGCGAGACCTTGTGCTTGCCGTCGCCACGCATGGCCATGCGGCTGGCGTTGATCGCCTTCACCGCGCCCATCGCGTTGCGCTCGATGCAGGGGATCTGCACCAGCCCGCCGATCGGGTCGCAGGTCAGGCCGAGGTTGTGCTCCATGCCGATCTCGGCGGCGTTCTCGATCTGCCCGGGGTTGCCACCCAGGGCGGCCATCAGACCACCGGCGGCCATCGAGCAGGCCACGCCCACTTCGCCCTGGCAGCCGACCTCGGCGCCGCTGATCGAGGCGTTTTCCTTGTACAGGATGCCGATGGCGGCGGCGGTCAGCAGGAAGTTGAACACGCCCTGCTCGTTGCTGCCGGGGCAGAAGCGGTCGTAGTAATGCAGCACCGAGGGAATGATGCCGGCCGCGCCGTTGGTGGGTGCGGTGACCACGCGGCCACCGGCGGCGTTTTCCTCGTTGACTGCCAGTGCGTACAGGTTGACCCAGTCCAGCGTGGTCAGCGGGTCGCGCATGGCGGCTTCCGGCCGCGAGGACAATTCGCGGTACAGGGTGGGCGCGCGGCGGCTGACGTGCAGGCCGCCGGGCAGGGTGCCTTCGGAGCGGATGCCGCGGGTGACGCAGGACTGCATGGCGTCCCAGATCTCGCGCAGGCCGGCGCGGATGTCTTCCTCGCTGCGCCAGCACTTCTCGTTCTCGAACATCATCTGGGCGATGCTCAGGCCGCTGCGCGCGGCCTGCGCCAGCAGCTCGTCGCCGCTCTTGAACGGGTAGGGGATAGGCGTCTGGTCGGGCACGATGCGATCGTCGGCGGCATCGTCCTCGTTGACCACGAAACCGCCGCCGACCGAGTAATAGTCGCGGGTGGCGATGATCTGGTCATCGGCATCGTAGGCGGTAAAGCGCATGCCGTTGGTGTGGTACGGCAGCTTCTGGCGCTTGTTCAAGGCCAAGTCGCGTTTCTCGTCGAAGGCGATCTCACGCTGGCCCATCAGCCGGATGCGCTTGCTGCTGCGGATGCGCTCCAGCGTGGCCGGGATGATGTCCGGGTCGATCAGGTTGGGGCGGTTGCCCTCCAGACCCAGCAGCACCGCCTTGTCGGTGCCGTGGCCGCGCCCGGTCAGGGCCAGCGAGCCGAAGACTTCGGCGCGGATGCGCACGGTGTTGTCCAGTTGGCCCGGGTCCAGCAGCCAGCGGTGGACGAAGCGCTCGGCCGCGCGCATCGGGCCCACGGTGTGTGACGAACTCGGGCCGATGCCGATCTTGAACAGGTCGAACGTACTGACGGACATGCTGATTCTGCGTACTGCGTTGAGATGGCCGCTATTCTACGTGTTCCTTGTTGCAGGCCATGTCTGCAGCGCAGCATTGCCGGAGCCGATGGACGATGGGACTGACCCTGTACCAGCGTGACGATTGCCACCTGTGCGACCTCGCCCTGGCGGTGCTGGCGCAGGTGCGTGCGCCCGATTTCGACAGTGTGTTCATCGATGACGATGAGGTGCTTGAAGCGCGCTATGGCACGCGCGTGCCGGTGCTGCGGGATGCTGGTGGCAGGGAGCTGGAGTGGCCTTTTGATGCTGCAAGGGTTGCCGCATGGTTGCCGCCACGCCTGTAGTGCCGAGCCATGCTCGGCTGCGGGCGTTACCGGGAAGACCTCTGCCGGGCATGGCTCGGCACTACAGGTTGAGGCGTTAGCGGGAAGGCCTCTGCCGAGCATGGCTCGGCACTACATCCCCTCTCCCGCTTGCGGGAGAGGGGGTGGGGTGAGGGCGCTTTTACTTGGCGTTGAGCTTGACGATGGTGCTGATTGCGGTTTCGTCGGGGATGGTCTTGGTGTCGGCCCAGTCGCCGGCGCCCACGCCGAAGTCCAGGCGCTTGACCGTGGCCTTGCCCTTGAGCACCGGCTGCGCGCCATCGGTCCAGGTGAAGGTGAGGGTCACCGGCTTGCTGATGCCGCGCAGCTGCAGGGTGCCGTCGGCGGCAAACTCGTTGTTGCCCAGCGCACGGAAGCCGTTGGCGGTGTAACGGGCCTGCGCGAACTGCGCGACGTTGAAGAAGTCCGCCCCCTGCAGGGTGGAGTCGCGGTCGCTGTTGCCGCTCTTGGCGCCTGCCAGCGGGATGTTCACGTCCAGCTTGCCGGCAGCAGGGTTGGCCGGATCAAAGCTGACCTGGGTCTGGAAGCCGGGGAAACTGCCGGTGAAGACTTCGCCGTCGTACTTGGTGGCAAACACCAGGATCGAGCCGGCACCCGGTGCCTGCACGTAATCGGCGGCCATTGCCGGGGCGGCGGCCAGCATGCCGACCAGTGCAGCGGCGACGGCGGCGGGAGAAGAGAGCTTGATGTTCATGCGGGATCCTTTTGCGGGGTATTGAGCCAGCCTTGCGGCAGCATGCGTGCCAGCGTGGCATCGCGTTGATGAATGTGGTGATAGAACGCCGCACCGGCATGCGCCAGCACCAGCAGGATCAGGGCCCAGAAGCCCCACTCATGGATGGCATGGGAAATCTGGCTGGCCTGCTCGCTGGGCGCCACCAGCTTGGGCATCTCCACCAGACCGAACAGCTTGAACGGGCGCAGGCCGCTGGCCGAGTCGTACAACCAGCCGGACAGGGGGATGGCGAACATCAGCACGTACAGCAACCAATGCGTGACCGAGGCAATGCGCTCCTGCCAGCTGGGCGTGCCCGGCACCGGCTCGGGCGCGCCGGCATACAGGCGCCAGCCCAGGCGCACTGCCACCAGCACCAATACAGTGATGCCGATGGACTTGTGCATCGTGTAGATCCAGAAGTACTTGGGCGTTTTGGGGAACTCGCCCATGGTCAGGCCGACGATGCCCAGGGCGAGGATCAGCACGGCGATCAGCCAGTGCAGGCTTTTGCTGAGGCTGCCCCAGCGTTGGGCGGTGTTCTTGAGGGTCATGGGTGGTGGTCCGTCTCGGTGGCTGCTTTCAGGGCGGCGTCTGCGGCGTCCTGCAGATCGGCGTCCGTGGATGGCTGTTGGGTGTTGTCGCCGGGTTGCGGGGCGGCGGGAGCTTGGGCGTTGCCATCGCGCACGGCCTCGGCTTCGATGCGAAGTTCCACCTGGTCGCCTATCACAGACTTCCAGGCATCGATGCCGAAGTCGGCGCGGCTGAGCACGGCGCTTGCGGAGAAACCCGCCGTGCGCCGGAACGGCGGCAGCGGATGGCGCTTGAGGGCGTTGAGGGTTACCTCCAATACCACCTCGCGGGTGACGCCGCGCAGTGTCAGCTGGCCGTATACGCGCGCATGCGTGGCATCGATCGGTTCGACCCGGCTGGAGACGAAGCGCGCCTGCGGATGGTGTTGGCCATCAAGCAGATTGCGCGCCAGGGTAGCCTGGTTCCATTTGTCATCGCCAAGGTCCAGGCGGGCGATCGGCACCACCACGTCCAGGCGTGCGTTGCTCCAGTCCGCCGGATCGAACTCCAGCACGCCTTCGCTGCCCGATATGGCGCCCAGCGCCTTGGAGAACCCCGCATGTTCGATGGCGAAGACCACCCGGGTGTGGATTGGATCGAGCTGGTAGCGCGCATTGGCGCCCAGCGCGGCAAACGGCAGCAGGCAGGTCAGAACTAGCAGGAGTCGCAGCAAGGTTCGGCTCCGTTATGGATTGCAGGGGATTCTAGGCGGATGTTCGGCCTGGTTTGTGCCCATATTGCGCAACGGTTTGTTACGGCGCTGCCGACGCACCCTCCGTGTCCCGCGTTTTGCCGACGGCGGGGGGCAGCGTTAAAGTCGACCGGATCAGGGGATGCCAGCGCCACCGTGGGGGTTGAGGGCAATGCCGACGGTAGCAGGGAGAGGCGGACGTTGATCAATCGAATGCTGCGATGCGCCTGGATGGGCGCGCTGCTGCTGTTGCTGGCCCTGCCGTGGCTGGCGGCCGCGCAGGGCGTGGCCGAAACCCCGCGCATGCGGCGCCTGGGGGTGGCCGAAGGTTTGCCCTCGCGCATGGTGCTGGCACTGGCACAGGACCGCCGGGGCTATGTGTGGGCGGCCACTGACGACGGCCTGGCCCGTTATGACGGGCAGCAGTTGCAGGTGTGGCGGCAGGACCCCACGCAGCCGGGCGCCTTGCCCGGCAACGCTCTGGAAACCTTGTTGGTGGACAGCCGGGACCGGGTCTGGGTCGGCATCAATGGCGCCGGGCTGGCCATGCTGGACAGCGAGCGCCGGCAGTTCACCCGGTTTGCTGCATTGGAACAGCGCTGCAGCGAGCAGGTGTGGGCGCTGGCCGAACACGGCCGCGACCTGTGGGTGGGGACCAGCGGCTCGGGCATCTGCCTGTTGCATGACGATGGCACGGTGAGCCACTACCAGCACGAGCCCGACGATCCCCACAGTCTGCCCAACGACACCATCTACGCATTGCTGGCCGGTGCCGATGGCAGCATCTGGATCGGCACCGCCGAGGGCCTGGTGCGCTGGACCGCCGCCGCCGGTTTTGCTGCGGTGAACTCGCCGCTGCTGCAGGGCAAGGTCGTGATCCGACTGAGCCGCGACCGTGAGGGTGGGGTCTGGGCGGGTACGGGCAATGGCCTGTTGCGCGTGCTGGACGATGGCACGGTGCAGGCCGCGCCGTGGCCGGATGCGGCGCAGATGCGTGCAGCGGTGGTGCTGCACGATCGTAACGGTGGTTACTGGGTGGGGGCCTCCAATGGCCTTTACCGCAGCCGTGGGGCCAGCTTGCAGTTGTTGCAGGGCGAGCTCGGCAGCGGATTCCTGACCGGCAACAGTGGCGTGCTGGATCTTCTGCAGGACCGTGAAGGTGGCATCTGGACTGCCTTGCTGACCCAGGGCCTGGCCTACCTGCGCCCGGATTGGGCACGTTTTGCCAGTCATGAGCAACTGGATGGGGAGTCACTGGAAAGCCAGTACCTGCTCAATTCGTCGGTGGACGGCGATGGCTATCTGGTCGTGGGCGGGCATGGACTGTACCGGTTGGATGCGGCGGGCAAGCTGCAGCACCTGGCAGACAGCACGCGCTTGGGCAGTGGCAGCACCTGGTCGGTACTGCGCGGTGCCGATGGCGTGATCTGGATGGGGCGTGCCGGCAAGGTCCTGCTCTACCGCCCGGAAAACAGGCAGCTGCGTGTCGTCGATCTTGGCGTTGGCGAAGACCCCCAATTGCGTGCCGATCAGATGCAGCGGGCTGCTGACGGCAGTGTGTGGCTGTCCATCATCAATCATGGTCTGCAGCATCGTGGCATTGACGGCCGCCTGCTGGCCGACTACCCGGCCGGCAGCACTCCCGGTTTGCCGGACAAGCTGGTCGAGCAACTGCTGATGAGCGCCGATGGCACGCTGTGGGTGGCAGGCGGCGCAGGGGTGCTGCGCTTCGATGCCTCCTCGCAGCGGTTTGTCCCGGTGCCAGGTATCCCTGCTGGCATGGCGTATGGACTGGCATTGGCTGCGGACGGCGGGCTGTGGGTGGCGCGCGAGGGCGCGCTGGAGCACTACCAGCCCGCTGCGGGCGGCTACACCCTGGACCAGCGTCTGGGCGCGGAGGCTGGCGTGCCGATGGCGGCAATGGGCGGGCTGGTGCTGGGCTGCAGCGGTCAGTTGTGGGCCACCACACCGCGTGGGCTGCTGTGGTGGCAACCGGGGGCTGCTGAAGTGAAGGTGCTGGGCGTCGGCGATGGTGTTCCGGATGCGGAGTTCACCTCGCGGCCTCCCGCACATGCCGGCTGTGGCACCGCCCTGGCGGTATCGGCCTCGGGTCTGTTGGGTTTTGACCCGGATGCGGTGCCCCCGGCACCGGTGGTGTCCACACCGGTGATCGAATTGATCAGTGTGCGCCGCGATGACGCCGAACAGGCGCAGCTGCTGGTTGGCAACGTGGTGTGGCTGGGGCCGGCCGACCGTGATCTGCGGATCAAGGCGCGCCTGCTGGCCTTCGCCGATCCCGCCCAGCACCGCTTCCGCATGCGTATCGACGGATACGACCAGAATTGGGTGATGTTGGGCAGTGATGGCGAGCGTGTCCTGTCGCGCTTGCCACCGGGCAACTACAGCGTGCAGGTACAGGGCGCGGTAGGCGATGGCCCGTGGCAGGCGGCGCAGACCCTGGCGGTGGCGGTAACCCCCCCGTGGTGGCGCAGCCCGGCGGCAATCGCTGTCTATGTGCTGCTTGTGCTGACGGCCATCGTGGCGGCGATGCTAGGCTATCGGCGGCGCCTACGCCGACGCAGTGAATGGCAATTGACGGTGCACAAGAAAGAACTGGCCGAGCAGGCATCGCAGGCCAAGACGCGCTTCCTGGCCACCCTGGGCCATGAGGTACGCACGCCGATGACCGGTGTGCTGGGCATGAGCGAACTGCTGCTTGATACCGAGCTGGATCCGCGCCAGCGCAGCTACGCGGGCGCCATCCAGCAGGCCGGCACGCACCTGCTGCGGTTGGTCAATGATGCACTGGACCTTGCCCGCATCGAGTCTGGCAAGCTGCAGCTCGATACCCAGGCCTTTGATCTTGGCAAGCTGCTGCAGGAGGTCATCGGCCTGATGGCACCGATGGCAGAACGCCGTGGCCTTGCTTTCGTCGGCGATGGCCTGGCGCTGGAGGGGGTGCAGGTGCAGGGGGATCCCATGCGTCTGCGCCAGATATTGATGAACCTGCTGGGCAATGCCATCAAGTTCACCGAGCAGGGCAGTGTTGGGTTGAGCACCACCCTGCAGCCTGAAAGCGTACTGTTCTGCATCCATGACACCGGTCCGGGGATCAGTGCCGAGCAGCAAGAGCGCTTGTTCGAGCGCTTCGAGCAGGCCGACGGGCCGCGCACTGCGTCGCGTTATGGCGGCAGCGGCCTCGGTCTGGCGATCTGCAATGAGCTGGCGGTGGCAATGGGCGGCACCATACGCGTGGACAGCCGCCTGGGCGAGGGTGCACGTATCAGCGTGAGTCTGCCGTTGCCGTGGGAGCGCCTGTCGCCGGCGGCCGCAGAGGCCGCCCAGCAGGTACAGCCTGCGCTGCCACCACTCAAGGTGTTGCTGGTGGAGGACGACGCCACCGTGGCCCAGGTCATCACCGGCCTTCTGGCCGTGCGCGGACACCATGTGGTGCACGCAGCGCATGGGTTGGCGGCCTTGGCGGAAACAAGCCTGCATGATTTTGATATCGGCCTGCTCGACCTGGACCTGCCAGCGCTGGATGGCATGGCACTGGCCCGCCAGCTGCGTGACATGGGCCACGGCTTTGCGCTGGTCGCGGTCACCGCACGCTCCGACGCCAGCGCCGAGACGGGAGCAATGGCGGCAGGCATGGACGGTTTCCTGCATAAACCAGTGACCGGGCCCTTGTTGCATGACGCCATGCTCAAGGCGCTGCGAGCCGCCCAGGCACGCAACAACAATGCGGAGCTTTCGGCATGATCTGGCGGCTGTGTTGGCTGCTGGCGTGTGCAGGGTGGCTGTGCGGAACCGCTGCGGCCGAGGTGCCTGCCACCCCGCAGCCACGCCAGCTGACCGTGGCCGACGGACTGCCCTCCAGCAACATCAATGCCTTTGCCGAGGACAAGATGGGCTATCTGTGGCTGGCCAGCCGCGATGGCCTGGCCCGCTATGACGGGCGCAACTACCGCATCTGGCGGGCCGAGGACGGGTTGCGTGACAACCTGGTCTGGAGCCTGCATGTGGATGCGCGCAACCAGCTGTGGATAGGCACCCAGAACATGGGGTTGGCGATGCTCTCCGCCGATCGACGAAGCTTCCGCTTCTTCAATCACCAGACCCATCCGGAGATTGGCAGCAACACGGTGTGGTCGGTTGCCTCCACACCCGATGGCAGCGTCTGGTTCGGCACGGCCACCGGTGGCCTGCACCGGCTCAGCCCGGAAGGACAGATCACGCGCTTCATGCCCGAGCCCGGCAATCCGCGCAGCCTGCCCGCGGCGGCGGTGGGCTATCTGGCAGTCACCCGCGATGGAAACCTGTGGGTAGGTACCAAGGGCGGACTGGCCCGCTGGCGTGGCGATGGCTTCGAGCCGGTCGATGAACGGCTGCTGCCGTCCAGCCGCATCAATGGGCTGGAAGTGGATCGTGAAGGGCGCATGTGGGTTGCGACCAATGGCGGCGTGGTGGTGCGCAGCGCGGAGGGCCAATTTGCGCCGGCGCAGTGGCCAGGCGCGCCGCCGGGCGAAGTGCTCAACGTGCTGCAGTATTCCAGCGACGGCAATTATTGGCTGGACACGCGCACTGGCCTGGGGCGGTTCCGCAATTCGACGGTGCGCAATGTGCCGCTGTTCAGCGCGCAGGAGCGCGGGCTGGTGCGACCGAACTGGTCAAGTGCATTCGAGGACCGTGAAGGCGGGCTGTGGTTTGCCAGCACCAATGCCGGGCTCTGGCATCTGCCGCCGAGCTGGCGGCAGTTCTCGGTGTTGTCGCGCCTGGTGGACGATCCGCAATCCCTGCGCAACCCCTATCCACTGGCGATGGCCCCGTCACTGTCGGGTGGGGTGTGGGTGGTGGGTACCCGTGGTGCCCTGGACAGGTTTGATCCGGCCACCGGCGCGGTCGAGCATCACCTGACGGTCATCGATGACAAGAATTGGCCGCAGTCGCTGGCCGAAGATCCGCAGGGCAGGGTCTGGATCGGCAGCCTGGACGGGCTGGTGCGCTACGACCCGCGTGACCGCAGCGTACGACGTTGGCGCCACACCGACACGCAGGACCCGGCCATGCAGGGGGATGCCGATATCCTGCGCGTCTGCGATGGCGGCCGCCTGTGGGTGTATTCGGAAATCGCTGGACTGCAGCTGCGCGATGGCGAAGGCCGCGTGCAGTTGCAGCTGCCCATTGGCCAGGCCGGGGTGCCGGCCACCACCATCGAGGACATGCAGTGTGGTCCGGGCGATCACCTGTGGCTGGCCAGCGGCACCGGCTTGCTGCTCTGGCAGCCACAGGGCCAACGCTTCGCGCCGGTACCCGGCTCGCCAGGAAGCCGGGTTTCCACGTTTGCCCTTTCCGACAGTGGTGTGGCCTGGGTTGCCGGCCAAGGGCGGGTGGACAGGCTGTTGTGGAACGGGCAAAGCCTGTCGCCGCTGGACAGCATCAGCGGGCGTGACTTCCCCATGCTGGCCCCCAATGGCCTGGTCATCGACAGTGATGGCGTGGCCTGGGCCAGCAGTGCCCGCGGTCTGATCCGGATCGACCCGGGCAGCCGTTCGGTGCGCCTGTACGGCGTGCACGATGGCCTGCCTGGGCAGGAGTTCCGCCGCCGCAGTCTGGTGCAGGCGCGCAGTGGCCAGGTTGCCGGGGGCACGCCGGAAGGCGTGGTGCTGTTCGAGCCGGGGCTGGTCAAACCTTCCAGCCGGCAGCCGCCGTTGGTGGTGGAGCGGGTGAGCGTGCGCCGTGGCGATCAGGAGCAGGAGCTGACCAACCAGACCCCGTTGTTGATCCGCGAAGGCGACCGCGATCTGCGCATTGTCGCGCGGCTGCTGTCCTTCGCCGATTCGGCAACCAACAGCTACCGTTTCCGTCTTGGCGGCTATGACCCGGATTGGGTGGAGGCCGGCGCCAATGGCGAGCGGGTGTTCTCACGCCTGCCGCCGGGCAACTACCAGCTTGAGATCCAGGCGGCGACCTCGGACAACGTGTGGTCGGCCGTGCGTACCCTGGCCTTCCAGGTGCAACCGCCGTGGTGGCGCAGCGCGCCGGGCATGATGTCGTTGATCGTGTTTGGCGTGGCGGTGTTGCTGTGGGGCGCATGGCTGTACCGGCGGCGCCTGCGCCGGCGCAGCGAATGGCAGCTTGCCCTGCACAAGCAGGAGCTGGCCGAGCAGGCCTCGCTGGCCAAGACCCGCTTCCTGGCAACGCTGGGCCACGAGGTACGTACGCCGATGACCGGCGTACTGGGCATGAGCGAACTGCTGGCGGCCACCGAACTGGACGAGCGCCAGCGCAATTACACACAATCGATCCGTCGCGCCGGCGAGCACCTGTTGCGGCTGGTCAACGACGCACTTGACCTGGCCCGCATCGAGGCCGGCAAGCTGGAGCTGCAATCGCAGCCGCTGGAACTGCAGCAGCTGCTTGATGATGTGCGCGGCTTGATGGAACCCTTGGCGCAGCGGCGTGGACTGGACTTTCAATTGGACAACCAGGCGCCCGCGCGCACCCGTGTGGTGGGGGATGCGATGCGCCTGCGGCAGATCCTGCTCAACCTGCTGGGCAACGCCATCAAATTCACCAGTGACGGCCATGTGGGCCTGCGCATTGGCCTGGAGCCCGGCGGCAGGGGCGTGTGGCTGGAAGTTTCCGACACTGGCCCGGGCATCAGCCCGGAGCAGCGCAAACGCCTGTTCCGCCGTTTCGAGCAGGCCGATGGTGCGCGCACGACCGCGCGCTATGGCGGCAGCGGCCTGGGACTGGCGATCTGCCACGAGCTGGCGATGGCGATGGGCGGCTCCATCGACGTGGACAGCGCGTTGGGCGAGGGCACGGCCTTCACGGTGCGCCTGCCGTTGGCCTGGGAAGTCGGTAGCCGCAGTGCCGAGGATGAGGCGGCGGCAGCCTGGGCCAGCCTGCCGCCACAGCGCGTGTTGCTGGTGGAGGATGATCCCACCATCGCGGCAGTGATTCGTGGCCTGCTGGAAGTGCACGGCCACCAGGTCAGCCATGCCGCGCACGGGCTGGCAGCATTGGCCGAAGTGTCGGCCAGCGAGTTTGATGTCGCACTGCTTGACCTGGACCTGCCCGGCCTGGATGGCATTGGCCTGGCCCGGCAGTTGCAGACGATGGGCTATGACATGCCGCTGGTGGCGGTGACTGCCCGTTCCGACGCCGATGCCGAGCCCACCGCGCGCGCTGCCGGCTTTGCTGACTTCCTGCGCAAGCCGGTGACCGCGCAGATGCTGCTGGAATCCATCGCCGCGGTATTGGCTGCACAGCGCCGCCGGCGCGAGGGCCTGGTCTGATAGCTGCCTCGGATCTGCATCCGCACGGGCTTCAGCTTCCCCGTTGCTACTCCGCCACGTTCTCGACCGCCCGCGGGTGCGGACGGTTGTCAGGCAGCTGCCAGAACACCAGGGTCGAGCTGAGCGTGATCGCACCCACGCACAGGAAGGTGGCATGCAGGGCTGCAGTGGCCCCGTGGCCGCCCAGGTGTGCGCCGAAGGTCGACAGCAGGCTGCCGGCGGTGGCGGCACCAAAGCCGGTGGCCAGCATCATCACCATCGACAGCAGGCTGTTGCCGCTGCTGGCCTGGCGCATGTCCAGGTCGCGCAGGGTGACGGTGTTCATGACGGTGAACTGCATGGAGTTCACTCCGCCGAAGATCGCCAGCTGCAGCAGCCGCAGCCACAGCGGCTGGTCGGCGTTGATCAGCGCGAAGCTGGCCATGGCCAGGCCCACGCAGACCGTGTTGATCATCAGGATACGGCGGTAGCCGAAGCGTTCCACCAGCTTGACCGCGGCCTGTTTGGCGGCCATGCCGGACAAGGCCACCGGAATCATCATCATGCCGGCGGTCATCGGGCTGTAGCCCATGCCCACCTGCAGCAGCAAGGGAATGAGCAGGGGCATTGCACCGCTGCCGATGCGCGAGAACAGATTGCCAAGGATGCCGATGCGGAAGCTGATCACCTTGAACAGGCTGAGCGGAAACAAGGCGTTGCGGCTGTTGGCCGCATGCAGCCAGTACCCGGCCAGGGCGGCGATGCCGACCACCGCCAGCACGTGCGAGGAGCCCAGCGTGGAGATGCCGTCAAGCGCCAGTGACAGCGCGATCATGCCCAGCGCCAGCATCAGGTAGCCGGCCAGATCGAAGCGGTGCTGCTGTTGCCCGTAGTGGTCGGGCATGATCCGCAACGCAGCGACGATGCCGATCACGCCGATCGGCAGGTTGATCAGGAATATCCAGTGCCAGGACCAGACTTCCACCAGCCAGCCCCCCAGGGTGGGGCCGAGCAGGGGGCCGATCAGCGCCGGGATGGCGATGAAGCTCATCGCCGACAGGAACTGCTCGCGCGGCACGCTGCGCATCACCGCCAGCCGGCCTACCGGCAACAGCATCGCGCCACCGACACCCTGCAACACCCGCGCGGCCACCAGCCATTGCAGGGTGGGGGAGAGTGCACAGGCCAGCGACCCGAGGGTGAACAGCACGATCGCTGACAGGAAAGTGCGGCGGGTGCCGAAGCGGTCGGCGATCCAGCCCGATGCGGGGATGAAGGTCGCTACCGCCAGCGCATAGCTGAACACCACCGACTGCATCTGCAGCGGGCTTTCGCCCAGGCTGCGCGCCATCGCCGGCAGTGCCGTGTTGACGATGGTCGAGTCCAGCATCTGCATGAAAATGGCCAGCGACACCAGCCATAGCAGGGGTTTCTGTGCCGAGGCGGCCGGCAGGGGGCTGGGCAGGGGCGGTGCTGGCATCAGGACGACTCAGCGGGAACGTACAGCCATTGTCCTCCGTTGCGTGTGCAGATGTCGCGCAGGTCAGCGGCTGCCGCTGCTGCTGAGCACATATTGCGAGCGTGTTGGATCGCCAGATGCCGGTTTCAGCATGACCATGCGGTTGACCCCACCGATCATCAACGCCCAGGCATCGCCCTCTTGCTGCAGATTGCAGGTGGGCACGGCCTCGGGGTTGCGTTGCCGCAACGGCAGGCAGTCGCGCTGGACCACCGGCCCGACGGTTCTCAGCAGCGTGGTGAGGGGGGCTGCGACGGTATAGGTTTGCGCCCGGTGCATGGGGCCGCCGCTTTCCTCATAAGCCTCCACTGGCAGGCCCTGCAGCCGCACCATGCCCTGCTTGAAGCGGGCGTTGACGTTGTAGGACAGGTAGCTGTCGCCGATGACAGGCATGCCCTTTTCGCAGGATGCCAGCGTGACCTGCTCCACCACGGGTTGCCAGCGCGCTGACAGTTCGGCCAGTCGGGCCGCGCGCAGTTGTGAGCAGCTGCCGGGGAAGCCTGTCAGCCCGGCGGCAAATACGACAAGGCGAGAGCTGTCGGCAGCACGGTCAAGGGCGGGGAATTCATTTGGCCCCAGTTGCAGCTGGCCGGCATTCTGCGCTGCCGCCGACCCGGCGATGGCCAGCAGCAACAGCGGTACTGACAGTTTGAACCAGCACGATTTCGACATGCATCCTCCGGCGGTGTTGATTGCCGCCGATGGTGCCATGGCGTTGTGACGCTACGTGTGAATCAGCGGCGGCTGAGGCGATGCACCGCGTCCACCAGCACACCGACGTGCTCGGGGTTCATGTCCGGCGACATGCCGTGGCCCAGGTTGAACACGTGGCCTTCGCGCGAGCCGCCGTTGCCGGCGGCATAGCTGTCCAGCACCTTGCCGACTTCGCGGCTGATCGCCTCCGGCGAGCCGTACAGCGTGGTCGGGTCCAGGTTGCCCTGCAGCGCGACCTTGCCGGCGGCGGCACGGGCGGCGTCTTCCAGGGTGATGGTCCAGTCCACGCCCACGCCTTCGGCACCGCTGGCGGCCAGCTCGGCCACGTACTGGCCGGTGCCCTTGCCGAACAGGATCAGCGGGGTGCGCTCGGCGCCGTCGCCGCGCTTGAGTTCGCTGGCGATGCGGTTGAGGTAACGCAGCGAGAACTCGCGGTACATCGCCGGGCCGAGCACGCCGCCCCAGGTGTCGAACACCTGCAGGGCCTGCGCACCGGCCGCGCGCTGTGCCGACAGGTAGGCGATGACCGCATCGGTCACCACCTCCAGCAGCTGGTGCAGGGCCTTGGGCTCGTTCAGCGCCATTGCCTTGATGCGGGCGAAATCCTTGCTGCCGCCGCCTTCGATCATGTAGCAGGCCAGCGTCCACGGGCTGCCGGAGAAACCGATCAGCGGCACCTTGCCGTCGAGCTCGCGGCGGATCAGGCGCACTGCGTCCATCACGTAGCGCAGTTCGGTCTCCATGTCCGGCACCGCCAGCTTGGCGACCGCGGCGACATCACGCACCGGATGCTTGAACTTGGGGCCTTCGCCGTCGACGAAGTACAGGCCAAGGCCCATGGCGTCTGGCACGGTGAGGATGTCCGAGAACAGGATCGCGGCATCCAGGTCGAAGCGTTCCAGCGGCTGCAGGGTCACTTCGCAGGCGACTTCCGGGTTCTTGGCCATGCCCAGGAAGCTGCCGGCGCGGGCGCGGGTGGCGCGGTATTCCGGCAGGTAGCGGCCGGCCTGGCGCATCAGCCAGACGGGGGTGTAGTCCACGGGCTCGCGGCGCAGGGCGCGCAGGAAGCGGTCATTGCGAAGTGGGCTGGTCACATGGAACTCCTGGGGGTAGGAACCGCAGGCGCGCTGCGGCGCACCTGCCGGGAATGCGGGATTCAGGGCGCGGGCTGGCCGGCGGTGAACATCACCTGGAAGCCTTTCTTGATCTGGCCGTCGCGGGCCTTCTCAAAGGCATGCACGGCCTCGTCATGCTGCAGGAACAGCTCGCGGCGCAGCTGGATGCGGCCACCGGTCTGGCCGCTCTCACGCAGCAACTCCCAGCCGCCGAGCAGATCCGGCACCAGGGACAATTGAACGTAGCGGGGGGCTTCATTGCCGCTGGGCGGCTGTTGCAGTAGGACGCGCATGGCGGCGATTGTAGCCGTTGTGCGGATTTTGGGCTGGTTTTGGGGCGGGTGAAGCCCGTCCCATCCTTCTCCCTTCGGGAGAAGGTGCCCGAAGGGCGGATGAGGGTGCGGGCGAAGCTACGCGCTCATTTGACGGCACCCGGCTTCGCCCGGACCCTCACCCCAACCCTCATTACATGCCCCCGGCCCTTGCGCCAGCGCAAGGGCCGTTCACTGGGCAGCGAACCAGTGGTTCGCAAGCTGCCCCTTTCACCCCGCGGGGAGAGCGGCTTCAAAGCGCTGGTCGGCTTCCCGCTCAGCCCTGCCGCAGCACCGCCAAGACCGCCGCCTCATCCACATCCGGCACCACCTCGGCCTTGCCGATGCCGCGCCACAGCACCAGCCGCAGGCGGCCGGCGATGTTCTTCTTGTCCAGCCGCATATGCCCCAGCAAGGCCTCGGCATCCAAGCCGGCGGGGATGGTGGTCGGCAGGCCGTAGGCCTGCAGCAGTTCGCGCAGGACCTCGGTGTCAGCCGCATCGGCCATGCCGAGCGCGGCCGACAACTGCGCTGCCAGCACCATGCCTACCGCCACCGCTTCGCCATGGTTGAGGTTGTCGTTGCCCGGCGCGCCGTAACCCTGCGCGGTCTCGATGGCATGGCCGAAGGTGTGACCGAGGTTGAGCAGGGCACGCTCGCCTTTTTCCAGCGGATCGCGGGCGACGATCTCGGCCTTGTGCTCACAGCTGCGGGCGATGGCCTGCGCCAGCGCGCCGTCGTCACCGGCCAGCAGCGCCTCGCGTTCGGCCTGCAGCCACTGGAAGAACAGCGGGTCGCGGATGGCGCCGTACTTGATGACTTCCGCCAGGCCGGCGCGCAACTCGCGCAGCGGCAGGCTGCGCAGCGCGGCGGTGTCGGCAATCACCGCACGCGGTGGATGGAAGGCGCCAACCAGGTTCTTGCCCTGCGGGATGTCCACCGCGGTCTTGCCACCGACCGAGGAATCCACCATCGCCAGCAAGGTGGTGGGCAACTGCACGCAGTCGACCCCGCGCATCCAGCAGGCGGCGGCAAAGCCGGCCAGGTCGCCGACCACGCCGCCACCCAGGGCCAGCACGCAGGCGTCACGGGTGGCGCCCAGGCTGGCCAGTGCGGTGATGGCGGCGCCAAAGTTGTCCAGGGTCTTGGAGGCTTCGCCGGCCGGCAGGATGTACTCGGCAAGCTTCAGCTCCGGGCGTGCCGCCTGCAGGCTGGCACGCACCTGCTGCAGGTACAGCGGGGCGACATTGTCATCGCTGAGCAGCAGCACGTGGCGACCGCGGATGGGGGCGGCCAGCAGCTCGCCGTTGCCGAGCAGGCCGGGGGCGATATGGATCTGGTAGGGACGGTCGCCACTGACGGCAACGGTGCGGGGGGAGGGCGTCATGCGCTTGGGTTCCAGGATCTGCCACTGCGCGGCGAGCTTGAGCACGGTGTTGGCAGTGGCGTCGGCGGGGGAGTAAAGGTCGGTGTCGATGGTCAGGTCGGCCACCTCGCGGTACAGCGGATCGCGGATGCCGGCCATCTCCAGCAGCACCTGTTCACGGTCCGGGCGCTGCAGCAGCGGCCGGGTCTTGTCACGTTGCAGGCGTGCCAGCTGCGAGGCCACGCTGACCCGCAGGTAGACCACGAAACCCTGCGTGCGGATGGCCTGGCGGTTGTCCGGGTCCAGCACGCAGCCGCCGCCGGTGGAGATCAGCTGGCCGCTGCCCTGCAGCAGTTGCGCGAGTACCCGCTTTTCATGCGCGCGGAAGCCGGCCTCGCCTGAATGTTCGAAGATGGCAGGGATGCTGGACCCGACGTCGTCGACGATGGCCTGGTCGGCATCGACAAAGGCCAGGCCGAAGCGCTCGGCCAGGCGGCGGCCGATGCTGGTTTTGCCGGCGCCCATGGGGCCGACCAGGATGAGATTGGGGGCGGGATTCATTGCTGAACGATGCTAGCACCTCATGTCGGCGCCTTAACAAGGTAGCAGCCAAGCTGGATGACTCCACGAATGGTTCGTGGTGCAACCAAGGAGTCGTACATGTCAGTGGCGAAAATCATTGAAGTCAGCGCGTCCTCCAAGACCAGTGTTGAAGATGCGGTGCGTACGGGCCTGAAGAAGGTGGCCGGTACGGTCAAGGGCATCCAGGGAGCATGGGTCAACGAAACCAAGGTCGTTACCGACGGCAACGGCGAGATCACCGAGTGGCGGGTGAACATGCGGGTGACCTTCCTGGTGCAGTAAACCGTGCGTCCCCGGCGCCATGCCGCGACGGGGATCAACGTCTGTCCGGCCCCGGTGTGGTCATGCCGCCCGGGGCCAGGCTCACTCCGCGCTGGGCGTAGCCAGCGGTTGGCGCTGTGCATCCAGCGCGATGACCCGGTCGGCGATGGCCGGCAAGGTGCGCAGCGCTTGCCGGCTGATGCGCTCGTAGAACTGTACGAAGCGTTCCAACTGCGGCCGGGTCATGCTGCTGCGACCGGGCGAGGCCTGCTGCAATGCCTGTTCCTGCTGCCAACGCCAGTGCGGTACCACCGCGAAGCTGGGCGGCTGCAGCATCCATAGCCGGTCGAAGCGCTGCCACAGCGCCGGGTAATCGTCGGCCAGCGCCTGGTTGCACCACTGCCGCCAGCGGCCATCGGCGTCGGCATCGCGTTCCAGTGCGTTCAGTGGCTGCTGCAGGGCCTGCGCATCCTCGGCCGGTGTGCCCAGGAACCAGCCTTCGAATACCAGCAGATCAAGCGGTTGCTCGATGCGCTTCCACTGTGTCTCGGCCACGCGCTCGTCAGCCAGCTTGTCGAAGCGCGGCAATGCGAAGGCTTGGCCAGCTTTGGCGGCATCGAGCGTGTTCAGTGCCAGTGCCAGATCATGCGTGCCCGGCGGGCCGCGGGTGGCCAGCAGCGGATGGATGCGGTCAGCCAGGCGTTGGCGTTGCGCACGGGTGAGGTAGGTGTCGTCGATGGACAGCGCAGCAGCGCACAGGCCGCGGCTGCGGGCCAGGTCCACCACCTGGGCCGCCAGGGTCGATTTGCCGCTGCCCTGCACACCGCTGATCGCCAATACCGGCGTGCCGCTGGCGCTGGTCAATGCCTCGTCCAACGCCTGTGCGACCAGGGCCGGGGCAAAGCGGCGCGGGGAAAAACTGTGCGGAACGGGGGACATGCCGCCACAATAGCCCAAACCCGTGCCGTACGAAGCAGGACCATGACCAATCTTTATGCAGAAGCGTTATCGACTTTCGCCGCATTGTTTGAAGAGGCCAAGGCTGGCAAGGAGATCGATGCCACCGCGATGACGGTGGCAACCGCTGACCTGGATGGCCGCCCTTCGGCGCGTACCGTGCTGCTCAAGGCCTTCGATGAGCGTGGCTTTGTCTTCTACACGCATCTGGACAGCCGCAAGGGCCGTGAGCTGCATGACAACCGTGCGACCGCCTTGTTGTTCCTCTGGCGCAGCCTGCGCGAGGCGGGCATCCAGGTGCGGATCGAGGGCGATGCGCAGCTGGTCTCCGCCACCGAGGCCGACGCCTATTTCGCCAGCCGCCCGCGCATGAGCCAGATCGGTGCCTGGGCGTCGGTACAGTCGCAGCCGCTGGGCTCGCGCGAGGAGTTCGAGCAGCGCCTGGCCAACTTCGAGCAGCGCTTTGAAGGCCGCGACGTACCGCGTCCGGAAGGCTGGAGTGGCGTGCGCGTGGTGCCGCGACGCATCGAGTTCTGGTACGGCGCCGATTTCCGTCTGCACGAGCGCTGGTGCTACGAAGCCGACGCTGCAGGTGAGTGGGGCAAGCGGATGCTGTATCCGTGAGTACAGCCGGGCCGGTGATCCGCCGCGCGCTGGCCAGTGACTGGCCGGCATGGGCGCAGCTGCGGCGCGCGCTGTGGCCGGACTGCGGGACCGAGCTGGCCGAGCTGCAACAGTTGCTGCAAGAAGGTGGCACCGTGCTGCTTGCCTTCGACCAGGACCGGCCGGTGGGTCTGGCCGAGGCCAATCTGCGCCACGACTATGTCAATGGCACGGCCAGCTCACCGGTGGGCTTTCTGGAAGGCTGGTACGTGGTTGAGGCGTGGCGTGGCAAGGGCATCGGGCGTGCGCTGGTAGCCGAGGTTGCGCGCTGGGCGTGCGCCCAGGGATGCAGTGAGCTGGCATCGGACACGGCGCTGGACAATGCGGTGGCGCAGGCCGCGCATCTGGGCAGCGGTTTCACCGAGACCGAGCGGGTGATCTATTACCGCATGCCCCTGTCGGGCCCGGCAGCGTGAAGCTGCAGCCGGTCTACCGCATCACCGTATTCGTGCCGCCAGCGGATCTGGCGCGACTGAAACAGGGCATTCTTGCCGTTGATGATCTTGCCGCAGGCGGTTACGCCGAGGGCATGTGGGAGAGCGCTGCCGATGAGCAGTACCGGGTACTGCCCGGCACCCGCAGCGTGCTGGGGCAGGGCGGTGAACGGGTGCAGCAGCCCACGGTGCGGCTGGAGTTCTGCATAGCACGTGATGCACAGCGCCTGCAGCGCTTGCTGCACGCCATCGCCGCGCATCATCCATGGAATACCCCGGCGGTTTTCGTCGATACAACGGAGTTTGCCGTCGCATGATCGGCCCGCGTCGCATTGTCTGCCTTACCGAAGAACCTACCGAAACGCTGTATGCCTTGGGCGAACAGGACCGCATCGTCGGCATCAGCGGTTTCACCGTGCGACCGCCGCAGGCGCGCCGCGACAAGCCCAAGGTCAGTGCCTTCACCAGCGCCAAAGTCGGCGAGATCCTCAAGCTGAAGCCCGACCTGGCGATTGGCTTTTCCGACATCCAGGCCGATATCGCCGCCGAGCTGATCCGTAACGGTGTGGAGGTGTGGATTGCCAACCACCGCAGCGTGGCCGGCATCCTCGATTACATCCGCCGCCTGGGCGGGCTGGTGGGGGTGGCAGCGCGTGCCAACGCCTATGCCGACCAATTGCAGCGCGGATTGGATGCAATAGCCGCGCAGGCGGCAACGCTGCCGCAGCGCCCGCGCGTCTATGTCGAGGAATGGGATGAGCCCATCATCACCGGCATCCAGTGGGGTGCGGAGCTGGTGGAGATTGCCGGCGGAATCGATGTATTCCCGGAGTTGTCGCGCGAGCCGCTGGCCAAGGCGCGCATTCTTGCCGATGGCGACCCGGTGATTGCGCGCAACCCGGACATCATCATAGGTTCCTGGTGCGGCAAGAAGTTCCGCCCGGAGCGGGTGGCGGCACGTCCCGGTTGGGAGGCGATCAATGCGGTGCGGGATGGCGAGCTGCATGAGATCAAGTCGCCGCTGATCCTGCAGCCCGGGCCAGCGGCGCTGACCGATGGCGTGCAGGCCATCGCGCAGATCATCGATCAATGGTCGAAGCGGGCAGGGGCCTTGTAGGAGCGGCGTAAGCCGCGAAGCTGGTGATGCGGGAAATGCCGCAAAAGCTTACCCCTCCCCAACCCTCCCCTTTGCTGCGCAAAAGGGAGGGAGCAGAAGCGCATCGCCGTTCGGATGTGGGAGCGGCGTAAGCCGCGAAGCTGGCAAGGTGGGAAGGGCCGTAAAAGCTTACCCCTCCCCAACCCTCCCCCTTTGCTGCGCAAAAGGGAGGGGGCGGAAGCGCATCGCCGTTCGGATGTGGGAGCGGCGTAAGCCGCGAAGCTGGCAATGCGGGAAAGGCCGCAAAAGCTTATCCCTCCCCAACCCTCCCCTTTGCTGCGCAAAAGGGAGGGAGCACACGCTCACCCCCTCGGTGCCAAGCCGGTATAGCGCGCACGCGGTCGTATCAAGGTGCCCAGCGCCTGTTGTTCCAACGCATGCGCCAGCCAGCCGGTAAGCCGCGCGGTAGCAAACATCACCAGCGCATGTGCGCCCGGCAACTCGTAGACATAGCAGATGGCCCCCAGCATGCCGTCGATGTTCGGCCGCTGGCCGCTGACTTCCTCGGTGGCCGCCAGCACCGCTTCCACATGGCGCATGCGCGGCGAATCGCCACAGCGTTCGCGTAGCTGCCGCAATACCTCCGCGCCGCGCGGATCACCCTCGGGGTACAGCAGGTGATTGAAACCCGGCAGTTCATCACCGCGGCGCCAGCGTTCAGCAATGAAGGCCGCTGGCGCGCCACTGGCTTCGGCATCCACCAGCAGGGCATGCGCGCGCGCGGTGGCGCCGCCATGGCGCGGCCCGGACAGCGCCGCCAGGCCCGCGCTCACCGTTGCATGCAGGTGCGCGCCGGTGGAGGCGACCACGCGCGCGGCAAACGCGGACACATTCAGTTCATGGTCGGCGCATAGCACCAGCGCCGCGCGCACCAGTTCGGCGAATGCCGCATCGCCCGGCACCCAGGCATCGGCAAGCAGCCGGTGCACGGGCCGTGTGTCCGCTGCGGTGCCGACCAGCAGGGCGGCGTTCTGCCGCAGCAGCAAGGCGGCGACTTCGCGCCGGACCGGCGCAGCAGCATTGAGCGACTGGCGTTGCTCCAGGGCCAGCAGCGGGATGCAGGCCATGGTGCGTTCCACCGGCGGCAGGCTGGCGTCCAGCGCCAGGCCGGCAATGCGCTCGGGCCAGGCGGGCAGGGCGGTGCTGGTGAAGGGATTCTGCTCCTCGCACTCCCACAGCAGGCGGGCGATGTCCTCCAGCGTGGCGCCGGCCTGCGCCGCGACCACGGCCGAACGGCCACGGTAATAGGGCGCATCCGGGCGGATCAGCGAGATGCGGGTTTCCAGTACCGGCAGGCCGCGATCCAGGCTTTGCGCCGCGCCGCGCTCGGCACCACGGCCGGCCCGTTTGCGCTGCGCCAGCCGTTCCACCTCCGCCCGCAGGTACACCCGGCTGCGCGCCGACGTGCCGGGCCGCGAGCTCAGCTGGCCGCGGCTGACATAGGCATACAACGTGGCGGCACTGATGCCGAGCAGGGCACAGGCTTCGTTGGCGGGGATCAGTTCAGGGTCGAGGGCGTCGGACATGGCGTATTCAATAGGTTGATTTATTGAATCAAGATTGATCAATGCATCTGATGGTGCCAGATTAACCGTCACAGCGGAATGGCATGCTCGCCACCGCCCAGCCACACGCCAGGAGCCAACCCATGAGTCTTTCTTCCGCCGGCGCTGCCTTCCGCGCCGCACTGGCCGCCGAATCCCCGCTGCAGGTGGTGGGTGCGATCAATGCCAACCACGCCCTGCTGGCCAAGCGCGCCGGTTACCGCGCCATCTACCTGTCCGGCGGTGGTGTTGCTGCCGGCTCGCTGGGCCTGCCGGACCTGGGCATCAACACGATGGAAGATGTGTTGATCGACGTGCGCCGCATCAGTGATGTCTGCGACCTGCCGCTGATGGTGGATATCGACACCGGCTTCGGCCCCAGCGCGTTCAATATCGCGCGCACGGTGAAATCGCTGATCAAGGCCGGCGCCGCTGCCTGCCATATCGAGGACCAGGTAGGCGCCAAGCGCTGCGGTCACCGCCCGGGCAAGGAAATCGTCTCGCAGGGTGAAATGGTTGACCGCGTGAAGGCTGCCGCCGATGCCAAGACCGATCCGGATTTCTTCCTGATCGCCCGCACCGACGCCATCCAGATGGAAGGCGTGGACGCGGCCATCGAGCGCGCCCTGGCCTGCGTGGAAGCCGGTGCCGACGGCATCTTTGCCGAGGCGGCCTACGACCTGGAAACCTATAAGCGCTTCGCCGACGCGGTGAAGGTGCCATTGCTGGCCAACATCACCGAATTCGGCGCGACGCCGCTGTTCAGCCGTGATGAACTGGCCTCGGCCGGTGTGGCGATGCAGCTGTTCCCGCTGTCGGCGTTCCGCGCGGCCAACAAGGCGGCCGAGAACGTGTACGAAGCCATCCGTCGTGACGGCCACCAGCGTAATGTGGTGGACAGCATGCAGACCCGCGAGGAGCTGTATGACCGCATTGGCTACCACGAATTCGAGCGCAGCCTGGACAAGACGTTTGCTGCGAAGAAGTGATTGACGGGGCTGCAGTTGCCGGCCCTCACCCCCAGCCCCTCTCCCGCAAGCGGGAGAGGGGAGCTAAATCCCGCATCTGATCGAGGTTCACACCATGTCTGAATCCACTGCCGCACCCGCGTTCAAGCCGAAGAAGTCCGTCGCCCTGTCCGGCACCGCTGCCGGCAATACCGCCCTGTGTACCGTTGGCCGCAGCGGCAACGACCTGCACTACCGTGGCTACGACATCCTGGACCTGGCCAACACCAGCGAGTTCGAGGAAATCGCCCACCTGCTGGTGCACGGCAAGCTGCCGAACAAGGCCGAGCTGCGCGCCTACAAGGCCAAGCTGAAAGCGCTGCGTGGCATCCCGGCAGCGGTGAAGGCTGCGTTGGAAGAGCTGCCGCCGTCGGCGCACCCGATGGATGTGATGCGTACCGGTGTTTCCGTGCTGGGCTGCGTGTCGCCGGAGAAGGACGACCACAATCACCCGGGCGCGCGTGACATCGCCGACAAGCTGATGGCCTCGCTGGGCTCGATGCTGCTGTACTGGTACCACTGGAGCCACAACGGCAAGGTCATCGACGTGGAGACCGACGATGATTCGATCGGCGGCCACTTCCTGCACCTGCTGCACGGCGAGCAGCCGCGCGAGTCCTGGGTCAAGGCCATGCACACCAGCCTGATCCTGTACGCAGAACACGAATTCAACGCCTCGACCTTCGCCTGCCGCGTCATCGCCGGCACCGGCAGCGACATGTACAGCGCCATCACCGGTGGCATCGGTGCGCTGCGCGGTCCCAAGCACGGTGGCGCCAACGAAGTCGCCTTCGAAGTGCAGAAGCGTTATGAAACGCCGGACGAAGCCGAGGCCGACATCAAGGCCCGCGTCGAGCGCAAGGAAGTGGTGATTGGTTTCGGCCACCCGGTTTACACCGTGTCCGATCCGCGCAACAAGGTGATCAAGGAGGTCTCGCGCGAGCTGTCGGCCGAGCAGGAAAACATGAAGATGTACGACATCGCCGAGCGCCTGGAGTCGGTGATGTGGGACATCAAGAAGATGTTCCCGAACCTGGATTGGTTCAGCGCTGTCAGCTACCACATGATGGGCGTGCCGACCGCGATGTTCACTCCCCTGTTCGTCATTGCGCGTACTGCGGGTTGGAGTGCGCACATCATCGAGCAGCGCATCGACGGCAAGATCATCCGTCCGAGCGCGAATTACACCGGTCCGGAAGACCAGACCTTCGTGCCGCTGGACAAGCGCGCATAAAGCGCGCGGAAAGCTCGCGGATAACCTCCCGCAAGCGAGACAAAGCCCCTCTCCCGCTCGCGGGAGAGGGGTTGGGGTGAGGGGAAGCTTCTAGCACGTACAGCCCGCTTCAAGCCCGTAGAAAAAGCGAAGCAAAGCTGGAGCTCAAGCGAGAGCAAGAGCTCCCCCCATCCGCCCTTCGGGCACCTTCCCCCGCAAGCGGGAGAAGGGAAGCCACTGGTTCCATGTGTTGCTGTGTGGCTCATGCAATCGCAGGCAGCTGCGAGCAAAGCCCAAAGCACACCAGCAAGCCCAGACCCTCACAGGCCAGCCATGAATACCGATTACCGCAAACACCTCGCCGGCAGCACGCTCGATTACTTCGACGCCCGCGCCGCAGTCGATGCCATCCAGTCTGGCGCCTACGCCACGCTGCCCTATACCGCGCGCGTGCTGGCCGAAAACCTGGTGCGCCGCTGCAACCCGGCCACGCTCACCGATTCGCTCAAGCAGCTGATCGAGCGCAAGCGTGACCTCGATTTCCCCTGGTTTCCGGCACGCGTGGTCTGTCACGACATCCTCGGCCAGACCGCGTTGGTCGACCTGGCCGGCCTGCGTGACGCCATCGCCGACAAGGGCGGTGACCCGGCCAAGGTCAACCCGGTGGTGCCGGTGCAGCTGATCGTCGATCACTCGCTGGCGGTGGAATGTGGCGGCTACGATCCGGACGCGTTCGCCAAGAACCGCGCCATCGAAGACCGCCGCAACGAAGACCGTTTCCACTTCATCGACTGGACCAAGCTGGCTTTCGAGAACGTCGATGTGATCCCGCCGGGCAACGGCATCATGCACCAGATCAATCTGGAGAAGATGTCGCCGGTGATCTACCAGCAGGGTGGGGTAGCTTTCCCCGATACCTGCGTCGGCACCGACAGCCACACCCCGCACGTGGATGCGCTGGGCGTGATCGCGATCGGCGTGGGTGGCCTGGAAGCCGAGAACGTGATGCTGGGCCGCGCCTCGTGGATGCGCCTGCCCGACATCATCGGCGTCAAGCTGACCGGCAAGCCGCAGCCGAACATCACCGCCACCGACGTGGTGCTGGCACTGACCGAGTTCCTGCGCAAGGAGCGTGTGGTCGGGGCCTGGCTGGAGTTCTTCGGTGAAGGCGCGGCCGCGCTGACCATCGGTGACCGCGCCACCATCTCCAATATGTGCCCGGAATACGGTGCCACCGCGGCGATGTTCTACATCGACCAGCAGACCATCGACTATCTGCGCCTGACCGGCCGCGACGAGGCACAGGTGGCGCTGGTCGAGAACTACGCCAGGACCACCGGGCTGTGGGCCGACGCGCTGGAAACCGCGCAGTACGAGCGCGTGCTGAGTTTCGACCTGTCCAGCGTCGTGCGCAACATGGCTGGCCCCAGCAATCCGCACAAACGCCTGCCGGTGTCGGACCTGGCCGAGCGCGGCATCGCCGACGAAGCCAAGCTGCAAAGCGGCCGGGGCGAGGAAGCCGAAGGTCGGATGCCCGACGGCGCGGTGATCATCGCCGCCATCACCAGCTGCACCAATACCTCCAACCCGCGCAACGTGATTGCCGCGGCACTGCTGGCGCGCAACGCCAATGCGCGTGGCCTGACCCGCAAGCCGTGGGTGAAGTCGTCGCTGGCGCCGGGCTCCAAGGCCGTGCAGCTGTACCTGGAAGAAGCTGGGCTGCTGCCGGATCTGGAGAAGCTGGGCTTCGGCATCGTCGCTTTTGCCTGCACCACCTGCAACGGCATGAGCGGCGCGCTGGACCCGAAGATCCAGCAGGAGATCATCGACCGCGACCTGTATTCGACGGCCGTGCTGTCGGGTAACCGCAACTTCGACGGCCGCATCCACCCGTATGCCAAGCAGGCCTTCCTGGCCTCGCCGCCGCTGGTGATTGCCTATGCCATCGCCGGTACCGTGCGCTTCGACATCGAGAAGGACGTGCTGGGCGTGGACGCCGACGGCAAGGAAGTGCGCCTGAAGGACATCTGGCCGAGCGATGCCGAGATCGATGCGGTGGTGAAGGCCGCGGTGAAGCCGGAGCAGTTCCGCAAGGTCTACAACCCGATGTTCAACGTGCGCGTGGAGCATGGCGAGAAGGTCAGCCCACTGTACGACTGGCGCCCGCAGAGCACCTATATCCGCCGCCCGCCGTACTGGGAGGGCGCATTGGCCGGTGAGCGCACGCTGCGTGGCATGCGCCCGCTGGCGGTGTTGCCGGACAACATCACCACCGACCACCTGTCCCCGTCCAATGCCATCCTGCTGTCCAGCGCGGCCGGCGAATACCTGGCCAAGATGGGCCTGCCGGAGGAAGACTTCAATTCCTACGCCACCCACCGCGGCGATCACCTCACCGCGCAGCGTGCCACCTTCGCCAACCCGAAGTTGTTCAACGAGATGGTGCGCAACGAGGACGGCAGCGTGAAGCAGGGCTCGCTGGCGCGGGTGGAGCCGGAAGGCAAGGTCATGCGCATGTGGGAGGCGATCGAGACCTACATGGAGCGCAAGCAGCCGCTGATCATCATCGCCGGTGCCGATTACGGCCAGGGCAGCTCGCGTGACTGGGCGGCCAAGGGCGTGCGCCTGGCGGGCGTGGAGGCGATTGCCGCCGAGGGCTTCGAACGCATCCACCGCACCAACCTGATCGGCATGGGCGTGCTGCCGCTGGAGTTCAAGCCGGGCACCAACCGCAACACGCTGGGCATCGACGGCACAGAGACCTACGACGTCATCGGCCTGCGCACTCCGGGCACGGACCTGACCCTGGTCATTACCCGTCGCAACGGCGAGGTGCTGAAGGTGCCGATGACCTGCCGTCTGGATTCGGACGAGGAAGTGGCGATCTACGAGGCCGGCGGCGTGTTGCAGCGCTTTGCGCAGGATTTCCTGGAGGGCTCGGTTGCCTGAGGGCTGAAGCTACCCTCTCCCCCGACCCCTCTCCCGTAAAGGGAG
>DKPB01000081.1:0-521 GCA_002471015.1 Stenotrophomonas sp. UBA7346 | reverse complement strand
TCTCCCGTAAAGGGAGAGGGGAGTGGTGATCCAACTGCTTCACGATATTGATGAGACTGCATGAGGCCTGAGCCCCTCTCCCTTTACGGGAGAGGGGTTGGGGAGAGGGAGGGCAAGGGAGGCCCGCAATCATGCAGCAGCTCAAGTTTGCAAAATCGCTACGAAAAAACATGACCGAAGCTGAGCATCGGTTATGGCGCCACCTTCGGGCACATCGACTGCTGGGTGAGAAATTCCGCCGACAGCAGCCGCTGGGGCCATATGTAGTGGACTTCGTGCACTTTGGGGCGCGGCTGATAGTTGAAGCTGATGGTGGGCAACACAACCAGAGCAGGCAGGATGCAAGGCGCGATGCCTGGCTGGAGAATCAGGGCTTCACGGTTCTGCGGTTCTGGAACAACGAGATTCTTGGGAACGGCGATGCGGTGCTGGAAGTGATACTTGCAACTGTGAGCGCCCTCTCCCCCAACCCCTCTCCCGTAAAGGGAGAGGGGGGCAAAAGCAAATGATGCGAGTTCCAG
>DKPB01000092.1 GCA_002471015.1 Stenotrophomonas sp. UBA7346 | reverse complement strand
CCGATCTCGGGCGCGGCGCCGCAACCGGGGCAACCACCGGGGAGGCGGCCTGCGCCGCCTGCATCGCCTGTACGTCGCCCACGGCCACGCTGCCGGTGAAGGTCGCCGCCGAGGGCCGCTTGATCGCCGCGTTCAGGTCGGCGGTGATCAGCGCGCGGGCCAGATCGGCACGCGGGCCGCTGACGCAATAGCGGCTGTACAGGCCGGCAATGCGGGTGGTGGCGTTGATGGTGGTGCCGGCCGGGATCCAGCCGTCAGCCTCATAACGCGGATTGAGGTTGCGCAGCGCGCGCATGTAACCGTCACGGGTACCAGTGCTCCCCAGGCAGATGGTCAGTTCGTAGATGGTGGTGGACTTGGCCAGGCGGATCGTCGCCGGCTGCGCGTTGACCTTGGGAAACTCCACGCCGTACTGCTGCGGGTGCAGGAAGATCCAGGCCGCGGCAATCACCATCGGCACATAATCCTTGGTCTCGCCCGGGAACTGGTTGTACGAGGAGTCGGTCCAGAAGCTCTGGCCACCGGTCTCGCGGTAGATGCGGGCGGCACGGCCCTCGCCCCCGTTGTAGGCGGCCAAGGCATATTCGATGTTCTTGTTGAGCCCGCGCATGCGCTCGTTCATGTAGGCCGCACTGGCCTCTGCCGCACTACGGGGATCAAAACGGGTGTCGAAGCCGGTGCCGTCCGGGCCCAGGCCAAAACGACGGCCGGTGGCTGGCATGAACTGCATCAGCCCCGCAGCCCCCACCCGCGAGGAGGCATGTACACGTCCATTGGATTCCTTGGCCATGATGCCGAACAACATGGCTTCCGGCAGCCCGCCCTTCTCCCACTCGGGCCACATCACCGCACGCAGGTTCATGTAGTTCTCGTAGCTGGTCAGCAGCGCCGGGCGCATGTCGGTCAGCCAGCGGCGGATGCCGGCCTGGATGGCCGGGTTGTATTCCACCATGTCGTCGAACGCATGCCGGTGGTCATTGAGCAGGGCCGCCGCACGCGCCGCTTCAGGCACGTCGGCCACCAGCGGAGCAATATGGTCGGGGTCTGCCTCCAGCGGGCCGACATCCTCGTCGCCCTGCTCCGCGCCGGCGTTGTCGGACTGCGCCTTGAGCAGGCGCTTGTAGGTGCTGAGCAGGGCACTGACCTGGCAGCCCTTCTGCGCGATGCAGGCGCTGATCACGTCCTCCATGTCTTCCAGCGCCGCGTTGCCCTCGGCCGTGCCCTTGGGGTCGGCGTTGTTGACCAGCACCAGCGCATCGGAATAACGCTTCTCCGCGGCGGCCATGCGTGCCTCGATCGCCTGCACCCTGGCGGTGTCACGCGCCGACAGCGCCTGCGCCGCCGGGACCACGGCCAACAAACCGGCTGCCACCAGCAGCGGCAACGGACGAACTGCAAACAGGGAAACGGGCATCAGGGGCACAACTGGCGAAAGGTTAGGCAGGGTAGCCGCCGGACTCACCCGGGGGCAACATTGCCACCGCGCCGATACAGTGGGCCGTTAGAATCCCCCCTTCATTCATCAATGAGTGCCTCCATGGACCCGATCCTGCTCGGCAAAGGCGTCACCGACGACATCGCCGTCACCCTGCTCCCGCGTTTCGGCAACCGCCACGGTCTGGTGGCCGGTGCTACCGGTACCGGCAAGACGGTGACCCTGATGACGCTGGCCGAGGGCTTTTCGCGGCTGGGCGTGCCGGTGTTCCTGGCCGATGTGAAGGGGGATGTGGCCGGCCTGGCCGTGGCCGGCGACGGGGGCGAAAAGTTGGCCCAGCGCGCGGCCGAGATCGGCGTGGACGGCTATGCGCCGGCCGCCAGCCCGGTGGTGTTCTGGGACCTGTACGGCAAGCTCGGCCACCCGGTGCGCACCACGGTCAGCGAGATGGGCCCCACCTTGCTCTCGCGCATCCTCGAACTCAACGACACCCAGGCCGGCGTACTCGACATCGTCTTCAAGCTGGCCGACGACCGCGGCCTGCTGCTGCTTGACCTGGACGACCTGCGCGCCCTGCTTGGCCTGGTGGCCGAGGAGCGCAAGGACATCTCCACCGAGTACGGGCTGGTCAGCGCGCAGTCGGTGGCCGCCATCCAGCGCTCGCTGCTGCGCCTGTCGCAGGACGGCGGCGAAGCCTTCTTTGGTGAGCCGGCGCTGGAACTGGCCGACATCATGCGGGTCAACCACGACGGCCGTGGCGTGGTCGGCATCCTTGCCGCCGCGCAGCTGATCCTCAAGCCGCGCCTGTATTCCACCTTCCTGCTGTGGCTGCTGTCCGAGTTGTTCGAGCAGCTGCCGGAAGTGGGCGACCTGGAGAAACCCAAGCTGGTCTTCATCTTCGACGAAGCCCACCTGTTGTTCGACGATGCGCCACCGGCATTGGTGCAGCGTATCGAGCAGGTGGTACGCCTGATCCGCTCCAAGGGCGTGGGCGTGTATTTCTGCTCGCAGTTCCCGGATGACGTGCCCGGCAACATCCTTGGTCAGCTAGGCAACCGCGTACAGCACGCACTGCGCGCCTTCACCCCGCGTGACCAGAAGGCAGTCAAGACCGCGGCCGAGACCTTCGTGCAGAACCCCAAGCTCGACGTGGTCGCCACCTTGTCGCAACTGGGCACCGGCGAAGCACTGGTGTCCACGCTGCAGGACAAGGGCATTCCCTCGCCGGTGCAGAAGACCCTGATCGCACCGCCGCGCTGCCGGATGGGCTCGATCACCGATGCCGAGCGCGCCCAGGTGCGTGCCGGCAGCCCGGTCGGCACCCGCTATGACAACGCCATCAACCGTGAGTCGGCCGCCGAACTGCTGGCCCAGCGCGCGGAGAAGGCCGCCGAGCAGGCGCAGGCGCCAGCCGCACGCAGCCGCCAGCAGGACGAGGCACAGGAAGGCGGTTTCAGCCAGAGCATCAAGGACGCCATCTTCGGCACCAAGCGCCGCCAGGGCATGATCGAGACCATGGCCAAGCAGACCACGCGCACCGTCGGCACCAAGCTGGGCAACCAGATCGTGCGCGGCATCCTTGGCAGCATCTTCGGCGGCAAGCGCTGAGCATGCGCAGCAGCGCTCCCCATGGCGCGGGCACCGGCTTGCTGTTGGCAATGCTGATGGTTGGCTGCACGCCGGCGCAGCCAACCGGGGAACCGTCTGCAGCAGCGGCAACGACGCAGGCCGAGGCGCTGGCGGAGGGCGTGGGCAACGAAAGCCAGGCGACCACCGTCCCGTCCGCTCTTACGCCTGCGTACGTCGCCACAACTCCGGCTGCACTGCAGGGCACCTATAGCGTGGGCGGCGTGGAAACCCGCACCCTGGAACTCAAACCCAATGGCCGTTACGCGCTCAAGGGCGGCGCGGTCTGGGATCTGGTGGAAAGCACCTGGGCGCTGGAACAAGGCGGCACCCACCTGCGCCTGCGCCGCGATCACCGGCAGAGCGAAGATCTGCTGTTTGGTGTGGAATCTGCCGATGTACTGGTACTGCTGAACGCCGATGGCAGCCCCACCTCCCTGCGCAGCACCCTTGATCGAGTGAAGAAGTGAGCCGCTGGCGTCCCCCTGCAGAAAAAAGCACCGCCCTGATCACCGCACAGGGCCACGCCCGGCTCAAGGCCGAGCTCGACGAACTGTGGCGGCAGCGACGGCCGGAAGTGGTCAAGGCATTGGCGGCGGCCGCCGCCGAAGGCGATCGCTCGGAGAACGCCGAGTACACCTACCGCAAGAAACAGCTGGGCGAGATCGACCGCCGCGTACGCTACCTGAGCAAGCGGCTGGAAGCCCTGCGCGTGGTCGACACCACCCCCAGCGACCCGGAGGGCGTGTTCTTCGGCGCGACGGTGGAGCTGGAGAACGTCGACTCCGGACAGACCGTCATCTACCGGATCGTCGGCCCCGACGAAACCGATGCGCCGGCGGGCTGGATCAGCATCGATTCGCCGCTGGCACGGGCGCTGCTCAAGAAGCGCATCGATGACGCGTTCGCGGTGGAGCTGCCCGGCGGCCTGACCCGCTTCGCGATCCTCGACGTCAGCTACGGCTGAGCCTGAGCGGCGGCGGATAAACCCGCCCTTCGCGTAGCGGGCGAAAGTAGTCGGTCAATTGATAAAAGGCCGCATCTTGAGTCGCATGCCAATGGGGGATGCCGGCCAGCGGCAGCGGCCGCAACTCGGCAGGATCCACAAGCAAGGCATCGCCTTCGATGGCCGCAGCCACTGCGGCAACGCAAGCCACTTCGTCATCGCCAACGACAACCAGGCACTTCCCGACCAGCAATCGATCGGGCAGCAAGGCCTGCTCCATCAGCGCATGGCCAATCACCGCGCAGACCGCGATATCGCCTTCGCACCACCCATCCGGATCGAACAGTGCTGACCAGTCATGTCGATCCCATGCCGCCAGCAAGCCTGCATCGCGGACACGCACGATCAGCCCGGTTTCATCGAACTGGGTCAACGCCGCCTGCGCGCGATTGCGCTGGCTTGCCCCCATCACTGCGATATGCCGGCACTGCTGCGCATTGAGTGCGCGTTTGATCACGGGGTGGCGTGCCCACACCAGCGCGTTGAACAGGTCATGCCAGTTCTGCGCGCGGGTGGCGATACGGCCCTGCGCAATACGCTGTTCGTAGTGCAAGCCGTCATCCAGCAGCGCGTCGTCCTGGGTCACGAAGCGCTTGCCCTGCACGGGCAACAGCGCATTCAACGCATCGATGCCCGGCCAATCGACCGAATGCATCATTGCTTCAGAACCGTGGAAATCCGCAAACAGCGGATGATCAAAGCAGCGCGGATCCACCTGCCCGCGCAATGGCGCTATAAAACGACGCCGGCCCACGCCGGCATCGCTTGCGACCGGTGCTGTGGTCACAGCACCTTGAGGTCGAACGGTGCAGCCTTGGCTTCGATGAGCGCATCGCCGAACAGATCGTGCTCGTCGCTGTCGGTGATCTCGACGTTGACGAAGTCGCCGACGCGCAGCTTGGCTTCATCGGCATTCTGGATATGCACCAGACCATCGATTTCGGGCGCGTCGGCCTTGGAGCGGGCCACGGCGATGCCGTCTTCGATGGCATCGACCAGGCATTGCTGCACGCTGCCGATCTTGGCTTCGAGCTTGGCGGCGGAAATGGCGGCCTGTTTTTCCATGAAACGGGCCAGACGCTCCTGCTTCACTTCCTCCGGCACCGGATCCGGCAACTGGTTTGCGGTTGCGCCTTCCACCGGCGAATAGGCGAACGCACCGACGCGATCAAGCTGGGCGGTATCGAGGAACTCCAGCAGCTGTTCGAACTCGGCATCGGTCTCACCCGGGAAGCCGACGATGAAGGTGGAGCGCACGGTGATGTCCGGCGCGATCTCGCGCCAGCGCAGCACCCGCTCCAGGGTCTTGTCGACCGCACCCGGGCGCTTCATCAGCTTGAGGATGCGCGGGCTGGCGTGCTGGAACGGGATGTCCAGGTACGGCAGGATCTTGCCCTCGGCCATCAGCGGCACCACGTCGTCGACGTGCGGGTACGGATAGACATAGTGCAGGCGGGTCCAGGCATCGAGCTCGGACAGGCCTTCGCACAGCGCCTTCATCCGCGTAGCGTATTCCTTGCCGCGCCAGGTGCCCGGCGCGTACTTGCGGTCCACGCCATAGGCCGAGGTGTCCTGCGACACCACCAGCAGCTCCCGCACGCCGCCCTTGACCAGGCGCTCGGCCTCACGCAGCACCTCGTCGACCGGGCGCGACACCAGGTCGCCACGCATCGAGGGAATGATGCAGAAGCTGCAACGGTGGTTGCAGCCTTCGGAAATCTTCAGATAGGCGTAATGGCGCGGGGTCAGCTTGATGCCGTAGTCCGGCACCAAGTCGACGAACGGATCGTGCTTGGGCGGCAGCGCGGCATGCACCGCCTCCATCACCGTGGTGTAGTCCTGCGGACCGGACACCGACAGCACGTCCGGGTAATGCTCGCGGATCATGTCACCCTTCTTGCCCAGGCAGCCGGTGACGATGACCTTGCCGTTCTCGTTCATCGCCTCGCCGATCGCGTCCAGCGATTCGGCCACGGCCGAGTCGATGAAGCCGCAGGTATTGACCACCACCACGTCGGCCGAGTCGTAGGACGGCACGATGCTATAGCCCTCCACCCGCAGTTGGGTGAGGATGCGCTCGGAATCGACTAGGGCTTTCGGGCAGCCAAGGCTGACGAAGCCGACTTTGGGGTTCAGCTGGGACATGATCTGGAAATCCTGGGGCCGGGCCGGAATGGCAGCGGGGCCGGAAAGCCGGGCAGTATACCGGGCCGAAGGCGCGGCGCCCTGCGGCTGGCTTAATAGGCGCTGGGGTTGATAATCAATCAAACCGCAGCAATGCCCTGCTTAAGCCCCTCTCCCGCTTGCGGGGTGAAAGAGGGGCGCTTACGAACCACCGGTTCCTGCCCTGTTGAACGCCCTTGCGCCAGCGCAAGGGCCGGGGCGCGGAGCGGGGCTTGGGGTGAGGGGAAGCTTCTGGCAAGCAGACCCGCCGCTTTAAGAGCTCCCCTCATCCGCCCCTGCGGGGCACCTTCTCCCGCAGGCGGGAGAAGGAACACCGCCTTTCGCCGTATCAATCCGGAGCCTCCCCCATGCCCAACTGGATCACCCTCCCCACCCCACTCGGCCCGGTCCGCGCCTGGCAGGCCCTGCCCTCCGGCAGCCCGCGCGCCGGCCTGGTGGTCATACAGGAAATCTTCGGCGCCAATGCGCATATCCGCCATGTCGCCGAGCAGTACGCCGGCGAGGGCTATGCGGTGTTGGCGCCCTCCTTCTTCGACCTGATCGAACCGGACCTGCAGCTGGACTATGACGCGGACGGCGTCAGCCGCGGCAAGGCGCTGGTCGACGAGCTGGGCGTGGACCGCGCGGTAACCGTGGTCGAAGCCGCCGCCGCCGTGCTAGCGCCCTATGGCAAGGTCGGCACGGTCGGCTACTGCTGGGGCGGCACCATCGCCATGTTGGCCGCGCAACGGCTGGGCCTGCCCTCGGCCAGTTACTACGGCGCACGCAACGTACCGTTCCTGGATGCAGCGTTCAAAGCCCCGGCGATCTTCCACTTTGGCGACCAGGACGCCTCGATCCCGGCCGCCGCCGTTGCAGCGCACCGTGAAAAGCAACCCGACTTGCCTGTATATGTCTATCCAGCCGACCACGCCTTCAACCGCGAGGTCGGCATGCACTACCACCCAGCCAGCGCCAACCTGGCGCGCGAACGCACCTTGGCCTTCTTCAGCGAGAACCTGCGATGACCGAAGCTGTGACGTCCGATTTCGTACTTGATACCCGCCTTGCCGCCGACAGCGTGCTGATTGCCGATGGCCCCCTGTCGCAGATCCGCTTGATGAACGACGACCGCTTCCCCTGGGTCGTGCTGGTACCGCGCGTACCGGATGCGAGCGAGTGGATCGACCTGGACGGCGCCCAGCAACGCCTGCTGCTGGCCGAGATCAACCAGATTTCGCAGCACCTGAAGCAGAAGCCCAGCGTCACCAAGATCAACATCGGCGCGCTCGGCAACATCGTGCGCCAACTGCACGTGCACCTGATCGGTCGCCACGAGGGTGACGCCGCTTGGCCGGGACCGGTATGGGGCAGCGGCAAGGCACAGCGCTTTGATGCCGATGTGCTGGCCGAGCGTGTCGAAATCTGGCGTCAGCGGCTACGATAAGCGCCTACCCACTTACGGAACCCGCAAGCCGATGCGCTCCAATCTGATCGCCGCCCTGATTCTGATCATCGTCGGCCTGTTCTTCCTGGCCAAGAACCTTGGCTGGATCAACGGCAACATCGGCGCCATGCTGGCCACCTGGTGGCCCGCCATCCTGGTGGCCGTCGGCATTGGCATGCTGTTCGGACGCGGCAAGTAAGCCGCTCCGCCGGGATTTGCACAAAAAAAGGCGCCTGACGGCGCCTTTTTCTTTCCCGCCAGGGCGCACTCAGGTGCGCGGCAGGGTCACCCCGGTCTGGCCCTGGTACTTGCCACCGCGGTCCTTGTACGAGGTTTCGCAGATATCGTCCTTGTCGGCCTGGAAGAACAGCATCTGCGCCACACCTTCGTTGGCGTAGATGCGGGCCGGCAGCGGCGTGGTGTTGGAGAACTCCAGGGTCACATGGCCTTCCCACTCCGGCTCCAGCGGGGTCACGTTGACGATGATGCCGCAGCGCGCGTAGGTACTCTTGCCCAGGCACACCACCAGGGTGTCACGCGGGATGCGGAAGAACTCCACCGTACGCGCCAGCGCAAAGGAGTTCGGCGGGATGATGCATTCATCCGCCTCGATATCGACAAAGCTCTTCGGATCGAAGTGCTTGGGGTCGACGATGGTCGAGTTGATGTTGGTGAACACCTTGAACTCACGCGAGCAACGCACGTCGTATCCGTAGCTGGAGGTGCCATAGCTGACGATGCGCTGGCCGTCGACCTGCTTGACCTGGCCGGCCTCGTACGGCTCGATCATGCCGTGCTGCTCTGACATGCGGCGGATCCAGCGGTCGCTCTTGATACTCATTCATTGGTCCTGGTTGGGGCGCCGGGGCGGTGCCGCGGCCGGGGGTGATGGATTCTAGCCCAGCTCGGGCAGCGGCCGCAGGGCGCCATACCGGCCGCCACCGGCAACCACCCGCCCGGCTCAGAGCAGCGAGGAGACGATGGGAATGCTGGCCCGCGGCCGCTTTGCCAGCTCCTCGGCCAGGCGCTGCGCCGCCGCCAGATAGGCCTGGGCTGCCGCCGACTGCGGCTGTGCCACCACGATCGGCGCACCCACGTCCCCCTGTTCACGGATGCCGATATCCAGCGGCAGCGAGCCCAGCAGCGGCACGCCGTACTGCTCGGCCATGCGCTGTCCGCCGCCCTCGCCGAACAGATGCTCGACATGGCCGCAGTTGCTGCAGGTATGCACGGCCATGTTCTCGACGATACCCAGCACCGGCACCTCGACTTTTTCGAACATGTTCAAGGCCTTGTGCGCGTCCAGCGTGGCAATGTCCTGCGGCGTGGTGACGATGACCGCGCCGGCCACCGGGATCTTCTGCGACAGGGTCAGCTGGATGTCGCCGGTGCCCGGCGGCAGGTCGATCAACAGGAAGTCCAAGTCATCCCACAGGGTGTCGTTGAACAGCTGGGTCAAGGCCGAGGTCGCCATCGGCCCGCGCCAGATCATCGGCGAGTCCGGCTCGATCAGGAAGCCGATCGACATGGCCTCCACCCCGAATGCCCGCAGCGGCTCGATGCTCTTGTTGTCCGGGCTTTCCGGGCGCCCGCTCAGGCCCAGCATGGCCGGCACGCTCGGGCCGTAGATATCGGCGTCCAATACGCCGACCCTGGCACCCTGCGCTTTCAACGCCAGGGCCAGATTCACCGCCGTGGTGGACTTGCCCACCCCGCCCTTGCCCGAGCCAACCGCAATGACATTGCGGATACGCGGATGAGGCGACAGCCCCTTCTGCACTTTGTGGGCACCGCCCAGCGGAATCGACCGACTCACGTACAACCTCTGCATTTTTCCAAGCGCGAACTATAGCGCGGCCGTCCGCCAACGCGGCACGACGGTGTTTTTGGCTTCACCAGGTCCAGTCAGGCCCCTTGTGTGTACCGAACTGACCAAGCCGATGTGCTGCTGTTGCTGAGCCTGCCTTTTGCCGTTGACCCCAAAAGTTCAGCCGACGTTAATCGGCTCGATCGGCGATCGAACCGTCTCGCCTGCAACCAATCTGGCCTCTTCCGCACCGATCCGGGGCCAAGCGGGTTCTCGACTAGGGGATATGAATGAACTGCCCAAAAACACCCAAGCGCAATCAACTGACCTATGCACTGGTTTCAGCCCTGCTCGCAGCCACATCACTGCCGGCAGCCGCACAACAAGCCAGTACCGAGCCACCAAAGGAGGACACCGAGCAGACAGATGCCAAATCTGCCGAATCCAAGCAAGCGGCGACCGATATGGCCGCAGTCACGGTCACTGGCTCACGCATCAGCCGTGACACATTCAACTCCGTTTCACCGGTACAGGTGATCAACCGTGAGGCCACCAAGATTGCTGGCATCGCCACCACCACGGGGGCCCTGCAGAGCCTTGCGGTCACCGCCGGCTCCGAGCAGATCAATGCATCCTTCGGCGGCTTCGTGGTGGACGGCGGCGGCGGTGTCAACACGCTGTCACTCCGTGGCTTGGGCCCGAACCGTACCTTGACCCTGCTCAATGGCCGTCGCATCGGCCCGGCGGGCTCGCGCGGCTCCGTAGGCGCGGTTGATCTGAATACGCTGCCGAGCATCATTGTCGACCGCACCGAAATCCTGAAAGACGGCGCGTCCTCCATCTACGGCTCCGATGCGGTCGCCGGCGTGGTCAACATCATCACACGCACCAAGATCGACTCGCCCAGCGTGGAGGTGTACTACAACGCCCCCTCCGCCGGTGGCGGTGAAGAATTCCAATGGTCAGCGGCGGCTGGCACCAGCCATGACAACTGGTGGCTGTCCGGCTCGGTGGAGTTCTACAACCGCGCAGAACTCACCGTAGGCGACCGCGACTGGTCGAGCAAATGCCCGCGCCCCCGGTGGGGTCGCAACACCGACGGCAGCTACGGCCGGGATGACTGGATCAACCCAGCTACCGGCGAACCAGGCTGCTGGGGGCTGGATGCGGGCGGTGTGACGATGAACACCATCGGTACGCCGTTCATCCTTGGTCGACCGGGCCCCGGCAACCTGGGCTTCTATGGCACCAACTTTCCTGGCGAGGATGTCGGCCTGCCCCCTGGCATGGACTTCTTCAATCGCTGGCGACCGCGGCCGGGCACCACCGGCGCCAACCTGGACGACTTTGAAGGCGTCGATGCATTCGGCCGCGACACGTTCGACCCGCGCATGCTCAACGAGTCGATGTACTCCCCCACCACCAATGTCACCGGCTTCCTGCAAGGTGCCCGCGACCTGAATGCACTGGGTGACGCCGAGCTCTACTTCGACCTGCTGGCCCACCGGCGCGAGTCCAGGCAGACCAACTACCGGCAGTTGCTCATCGACTACCCGACCGGCAGCCCCTTGCTGCCGGAGTCCATGCGTGATTTCGTCACCGCCGCGCCGCCGGAAGACGGCACCACCAACGGGCTGCCGGTGGGCGTGCGCACCTTCATCGGCTTCGGCAACGACAAGAGCGAGCAGACCGTCAATTTCTTCCGCTTCACCGGTGGCCTGCGTGGTCACCTTGGCGCCGAATGGAACTATGACCTCTTCCTCGGCTATTCGAGATCGGACGCTGATTATTCGATGCAATCATTTATTTCCGACCGCATGGCCAAGACCCAGGACGTCGTGGCGAGCGGCAGTGGCTTCGTCTGCCGTGACACCTCGGATGGCTGTGTTGCCGCCCCGGCATTGACGCCTGCTGTCATCGGCGGCCAGTTGCCGGCGGACTACATCAACTACATCTTCCGCCCGGTCGTCGGCCACACCCTGTTTACTGAAGCAACCGGCAACTTCACTGTCGAAGGACCACTGTTTGACCTGCCCTATGGCACGGTCAGCGCTGCAGTCGGTGCGGAGTACCGCCGCTCGAAGATCGATGACAGCCCGGACCCGAATTCGGTTGCACACAACCTCTACGGCCTGACCTCTTCGGAGGCCACGCGCGGCACGGACGCCGTCAAGGAAGTATTTGCCGAGGTCGAGATACCCCTGCTTTCCGGCATGAAGGCTGCGCAGGAGCTCACCCTGAACACCTCATGGCGCTACACCGACTATGACTCCTACGGTTCAGATACCACCTACAAGATAGGCCTGCTGTATTCCCCGGCGTCCTGGCTGTCCGTGCGCACCTCCTATGGCACATCGTTCCGCGCACCGTCACTGTACGAACAGTTCCTGGGCGCAACCACCGGCTTCATCGGCGGCGGTTCCGACCCGTGCGAGGACTGGACATCCTTGCCCGAAGCAAGCCCGGTACGCATCAACTGTGTAAGCGAAAACATACCGGATCGCTTCACCCAGAACAGTTCAATCACTGTCGCTGGAATGGGTGGCGCATCCACCGGGATCGAGGCAGAAACCTCAAAGGCCAAGACGGTGGGAATCGTGCTCAAGCCAGAGTTCCCTGGCTGGTTTGGTGACCTGTCGCTTGCCGCCGACTGGTTCAACATCACGGTCGACAACAGCGTTGCCCAGCTCAGCGGCGCCGCCATCCTCAATCTTTGCTACGGCAGCAACGCCAGCGATTTCAATGCCGATGCCGGCTGGTGCCGGATGGTGACCCGACACGAGAACAACACGCTGACCGTCAACCAGAACTACGTGAACATCGCCAGCAATCGGGTCCGCGGCTGGGACTTCACCGCCCGCTATGTGCGCGATATCGGCCCGGGTGAGTTCCGCGCCACCGCCAATATGACCAACTTCATGGATCAGTCCGGCCGCACCTTCCCGGGCGACCCGATGGTCAACTGGACCGGCACCGTAAATTCGCCGCAGAAAACCGGTGTATTGGAGCTCTCCTACGAGTTCAGGAACTGGCTGCTGTGGTATGGGCTTGAATGGATCGACGACCAGGACAGCTATGCCTACATGGCCGATGGCGATGCCGATCTACTGGCGTCATACGAGGACACCTATGACATGAAGATCGGGGACTACTACAAGTCGTCGATCGCGGTCCGCTACAAGGCGGACAAATGGTCCCTCAACGCCGGCATACGGAACCTCTCGGACCGTCAGCCGCCCAGCCTGTCCACGGGCGTGGTGTCCACGTTCGCCAACGCGCCGATCTACAGCGGTTACGACTTGCTGGGCAGAAGCTACTTCATGAACTTCACCAAGGATTTCTGATCCACCGCTCTTGCCGGTGATCCTTCGCCAGGGGGATCACCGGCCCTATCTGCGAAACCCAGATGACCTTGCCACCGACCGATCCAATGCTGCTGCCCAGCATCCGGGACGGGTATCGCCTGCTTCGCCAGGGCCACTACCAGCAGGCCGGACGACTGGCCGAGCGGCTCGTCGCCACCAACAACCAGAACCCTCACGTACTGGCCTTTGCCGCGGAGGCCTGCATGGCCTGCGGCGATGTCAGAAAGAGCCTGCGGCTGATCGACCAGGCCGCGGCGACCACCGCCGACAAGCCGTTCCTGCTGCTGAAAAAGGCACGTCTGCTCGCCCTGGACCACCAGCGCCAGGCATTCATCGACCAACTCGATCACGTGCTGGAGCACGCCCAGGACAACCCCATCCTGTTATGGCAGAGCGCATCGCTCTGCCATCACAATCAGCTGCACCAGCGTGCCATAACGCTGTTCGAACAGGCTTCGCGCCTGATGGATCCACCACCGGGCCTGTTGTACGAGCTGGCCATGGCACGCCACTTCCGTGGTGATGCGCCAGGGGCCGAACAGACTTTGGAATGCCTGCTTCAAGCTACACCACATGCAGGCCCTGCGCTGTATCTGCGGTCCACCCTGAAACGACAGTCGCGGCAGGACAACCATATCCGCGATCTCGAACAGCGCCTGGCCACGCTGCCTGCGGCCAGCACCGACCGCCCCGGGATCCTGTACGCACTGGCCAAGGAACTGGAAGACTGTGGTGACCACACACGTTCCTTCGCTGCGCTGACGTTGGCAACACGGGAAAAACGCGCCTCCTATACCTACGACATACGCAGCGAAACAGCTGCACTTGCAGAAATTGCAGAGGCCTATACGCAGGAGCAGTGCGGCAACGGCACAGGCCACACTGACACCGGGCCGATTTTCATTGTCGGCATGCCCCGCAGCGGAACAACGCTGTGCGAACGCCTGCTCTGCGGAACCGGCCAGGCTGTCGCTGCCGGTGAACTGCACATCTTTGGCAACGAACTGACCCGGCACACCATCGCTGCAGCCAGCCACACAAGCCAACCCAACAACGCCAGCGCCTCCCTGCATATCGACTTCCGCGCGCTGGGGCAGCGCTATGTACATGCAGCGCGCCAGATTGCCAACGGCAGCAAATACTTCGTCGACAAGCTGCCAGGCAACTTCATGTTCTGCGGAATGATTGCAAGGGCCCTGCCCCAGGCACGTATCATCCACGTGACTCGCGACCCGCTGGACAACTGCTATGCGATCCACAAAACCCAGTTCTTCGACGGCTGCGGCTACGCCTGTGACTTGACCGAGCTCGGCGACTATTTCATCGCCTACCGCCGGTTGATGGATCACTGGCAGAACGTCATGCCAGGGAAAATTCTGGAAGTTTCCTATGAGGACCTGGTACGCGACCCCCGCGACCAATCCAGGCGCATGTATGCATGGTGCGGACTCGACTGGAATGACAAGGCACTCCTGCCCCCTCCACCGAGCGCCACCTTCAGCACGGCCAGCGCCGCACAAGTGCGAGAGCCCATCCACCAGCGGTCACTGACCATCAGCCGCAATCACCTGCAGCAACTGTCGGGGCTGGAAGCACGACTGGCCGCAGCCGGCATCCATCGCCATTGCCAATCGCATCGGCCGCTACAACCCGGGCAGGCCACTGCGGATATGAAATCAAGAACCAAGCCATCACCTGGAGCAACAGCATGAGAACAACAGCATTATTGGCCCTTCTGGCATGGGCGGCGACGTTACTCGCGCCGGCGCATGCATTCGCACCCCAACCGCCCACCATCGAGCAGCTCGCTGCATTTCCGCAGTACTCCAGTTTCAGCCTCTCCCCGGATGGGAAGCACATCGCGGCACTGCGCAGCAAAGGCGAAGAGCGCACCATCGCCATCTGGAAGAGCGACGCCATCGACACAGCACCCACTCTGATCGGTGCCTCGCGGATGAAGATCCAAAGCGTTCAGTTCATCAAGAACGACCGCTTGGCGGTGCTGCTGTGGCAGCCCTACGATCTGCGCATCGACCGCCCAACCAAGAGCTTCCTGAGCAAGTTGATGATCACCGACCTGGAGGGAAAGCAATGGCATGAACCCCTGCCCGCGCCGCGCCCACGCAGCGACATGGAGAAGCTGCAACAGGCGCTGAGCAATGCCGGCGTACTCGATGTGCTGCCGAACGACCCTCACCACATCCTGGTTACCAACAACTCCGGCATCAACACCGGCGACATCTATCGGGTGGACCTGCGTGACTTCTCGGCAGACAGGATCCAGATGTCCGACGAGAAGGTGGGCGGCTACATCACGGACGCCAACGGCGAACTTCGAGCCCGCTTGAAATCCGACATTGACGGCACCGGCGCCTATATCTCCGCCGAGATACGGAACCCCGGGTCGACAGCCTGGGAGGAGCACTTCCGCTCCTATGTAAAGGATAGAAACCAGACCCGGATCATCGGGTTTGGCACCGAGCCCAACATCGCCTTCGTCCTCAGCAACGAAGGCCAGGACAAGAACCTGATCTACGAGTACGACATAGCCAGCAGAAAGCGGAAGGAGATTCTTTTCCAGCACCGCTTCTTCGACGCCGGCGGCATCATCACCAATCCGTACAAGGACGCGGGGGCCGCATTCGGCAGCATCCTCGGCCTGCAATACCTGGGTCCACGAGGCGACGATATCGAATGGACATCGCCCAGCATGCGCGCGATCGATGCAGGTTTGCGACAGGCGTTGGCAATCACCAGCGAACCGCTGGAGCTGGTAGACCCGGCTACCGGGCAGTCCGCGCGGGTGAACTACCCAACCCAGCGGGACTACCGCATCATCAATTTCACCCCGGACATGAAGACCATGCTGCTCTATGTGAGCGGCGCATCGTCCCCGCCGCAGTACTACCTCTACAAGGACGGCGAGGTGCGGCTGCTGTCGTCCAGCTACGCGGATATCGATCCACGTGCACTGGGCACGACCCGACTGGTCTACTACACCGCACGCGACGGCCTGCCGATACCGGCCTTCCTGACCACGCCAGACACCGAGCTGTGCGGCGCCGGCCCGTGGAACGCGGTTGTTCATCCCCACGGTGGTCCTTGGGCCCGCGACGATATGGGTTTCGATGGCTCGATGTGGACGCCGCTGATGGCCTCACGCTGCATGGCCGTATTGCGTCCGCAGTACCGCGGCAGTGCCGACTGGGGGCGAAAACTGTGGATGGCGGGTGATGCCCAGTGGGGCCAGAAGATGCAGGACGACAAGGATGATGGCGCCAGGTGGATGATGGCCCAGAACATCGCAAGGCCCGGCCATGTCGCCATGTTTGGTTTTTCCTACGGGGGCTACGCTGCATTCGCCGCGACCGTACGGCCCGAAGGGATCTACAAATGCGCCATCGCCGGAGCAGGCGTGTCCGACATCAAGCGGATCTGGTCACGCTTCTACACCAATGCATTCTTCCGTCAGGCACAGGCCCCTACGGTTGATGGCCTCAACCCACTGGATCATGCCGACAAGATCAAGATCCCGTTGATGGTCTATCACGGCGACCGTGACCAGACCGTGCCGATCGAGCAGTCGGAATGGTTTGTCGCCAAAGCGAAGACCTCGGGGCAACCGGTTGAGTACCATGCCCTGGCGGACTATGCACACGGCCCCGCCTGGACACGCGCCATCATGGCCGACCAGCTGCGTCTCATCGATACCTATCTCGCGAGGGGGTGTGGCGGAACGGGGTTATAGACTGACCGAGGAACCCGGCCGATGCCTGTAACAGCGCAAATCCGGGTTCCCTTCGCTGCAGGACCGCCTGCCCATGGAACTGGGCATATCTGGGCGTCTGATTGATTCAAGCCTGTCGGTTCGGTCCACCCTTCGGGACGTCATCGCGCCTGGTTGCCGGGGCACGCGAGTGGCAGGGCGCCGTCCCGCGCCCGATCCGGATTTCAAGTCATATGGGCCACGCCCCGCTACACCGTTCTTGAATCGACCAACTTGGCCCAGATCCATCAGAACACCCAGGCAGGAGCAGATTGCCCTGATCACGTTGGGGCCAGGATGACGGCGGGGTCGCTCCTTCAATTTCAGCTCACGGAAGGCTCGCCGATCTACGAGTTCCAGATGGCCCTGCCTTCACCCAACTGCCGCTGCTTGCAATGACCCATCGAAAACCTTCTCAGGTGTTTGATCCCGAAAAAGACACCGATAAGTGAAAAGAGGGAACAGGAGATCAAGCACCGGATCGTCCACTTCAAGACGGCGCTGACCTTTGAAATTCCCAGGACATGACGGACGTAGTCGCAAGCAGTCGATCGGTCAACCTGGCATTGGCCAAGACCGAAAGCGGGGTCCAAAACCGCAAACGCAACATGAGAAGCCAGCTGCGTGCCGAGCCAGGCGATATGCACTGGCAGCAAGAGTGCCTACTGAAAGATCTGCAGGACGCGCATGACGAGGCGATGCGGGACATCCGCCCACAAAAACCCGGCCTCCCTGCCATGAAAGGACGGGAGCAGATGCGCTCATTCCGACAGGCCCTGAAGGACGAAGGTTTCGCGGTCCCGATGACCAAGCTGTGGCGCCGGCTTGAGCTGGCCCGCCGCACAACGTCCTACAAGCTCAGTCAAGCGCCGGAAAGCATCAACGCCAAGCTGGCCGACCCGGTCAGCAAATGATCGAGGCAGGACCCTCATTCTGCTGCCGCGCGGTGACGACGCTACCTGGCATGAGCAAGAAGTCGGCGCAGCGGATGCTCCGGCTCATGAGCTGGCAGGGTCTCAAGCGGGCCTTGGGTCAAGACGTGGGGTCGAGGCAAAGGTTTGCCCCGCAGGGCAAAAGAACTGCGCCGTTCATGGAGCGGGAAAAATGGCTGGCCAAGCCTGGCACTGTTGATCGACTGCCACAACCGGCAACTGCTGGGCAGGCATCTGCTGTCACAGCCGCGCCCGCATCGCCTCCTCCTTGGAACATGCGCTGATCAGCGGCCACGGCTCCTCGGGGCATTTGTCCGAGCCGTTCCCGCCGCGCAGCCAACGGCTTGGCGTTCACCCGTCGCGATCACATCCGCCGAGTATGCAGCCAAGGCTGAAACAGGAATTCATCACGCCCGACTCCGCCAACAAAACGGGATGGTGGAACGGGTGATACGAATGCTTAAGGAGCAATGCGGGCATCGGCATCGCTCCGAGAGCCAAACACATGCCCTCCGGGCCGTTGGCGATTGAATCAGCCTCAACACGTAACACCAGCACCCGCACCAGGCGTTGAAGATGGCGATCCCATGCCCTATGCCGCTGCATCAGCCGCATGCCGCATGCCGCAAGCAAGATACCGGCGGAGCATTGCGCAGCCACAGCGTGATCAGGCAGGTACCCGTGCCCGGAAACGGCTTTCAGAACCCCCACCCCGGCCGTGGACCAACCACCCGGCAAGGCCGGCTATCGAAGGCATGCGGGACCTTGAAAGTCCAATTCAAGCCCCCTCACTGCCGGACAGTCGGGTTCATTCTTGCGCGCTGATCAGCCGAAACCGCAGCAATTTGACGAAAAACACCGACCAGCGCCCTATCGCTACCAGATTTCCATTGATTTTTTTATGCAAAGCTGGTGCATATCCGGAAATTATTCGTTAAAGTCAAGTTACGTTCATGCTGGACTTGGCGTGGACAACATCTTCAACACAGTAGGGGCCCATTCAGTGAAGAAGCAGAACCGCAGTCCTATCAAACGTAGTGCGCTGACAAGCGCCTTGCTTGCCGCGATCATTGTTCCAGCCGCAGCTTTCGCCCAGGAGGACACCTCCCGTGCACAAACACTGGACAAAGTGACTGTAACTGGCTCACTGATCCCGAAGACCGAAGTCGAGACCGTCACCCCGGTGATCACCATCTCGGCCGAAGACATCCACTCGCGCGGCTTCACCAGCGTCGCAGATGCGCTTCGCGCCAACAGTTTCTCCAGCGGCGGCGTTCAAGGCGGCGAAACATCCGCTTCCTTTACCCAGGGCGCCGAGGCAGTAAGCATGTTCGGCCTGGACCCGGGGTACACCAAGTACCTGATCAATGGCCGTCCGATGTCCAACTATCCGGCGCTATATAACGGTAGCGATGTATTCAACAGCATCAGCGGCATCCCGATCGACGCCGTCGAGCGCATTGAGATCCTGCCGGGCGGTTCTTCCTCCCTGTATGGCTCCGATGCACTGGCTGGCGTCGTCAACTTCGTCCTGAAGAAGGACTACGATGGCACCACGCTGCGCGTCCGTGGTGGTACTTACACCGAAGGTGGCGGCTCCAGCATCCGCGCCAGCCTGTCCAACGGCTTGCGCGCTTTTGACGATCGCCTCAGCGTAGTCACCTCCCTGCAGTATGAAAACCGCGATCCGGTCTGGGGCTACCAGCGCGACCTGACCAAGACTGTCAACCTGCACGGCTACAGCGCACCGGTAGCTTCCCGTGATTATCTGGTTTACGGCTACCAGGACATTGCCAATAATGGGCTTGGCAAGAATGGTTACTTGCTCCCCGACGGCATCGATTGCTCCAACACCACCACGCAGTTCGGCGGCACAGAAGGTTTCCAGTCACGCCCGGGCAGCGGCCAGTACTGCGGCTCGCTCTATTCCCCCGGCTACAAGACCATCCGCAATGGCAAGGAAAGCGCGCAGCTTTACAGCCGCGCGACCTTCGACGTCAGCGACAGCTTCCAGCTCTATGGCGAAGTACTGTACAGCCGTGAGGCTGCCGAGTTCGCAACCGGCAGCTCCTACACTTGGTGGGGAACCGGTACCAAGTACGGCTACTACTACGACCCGGACTACGACTCCCTGCTGAACATGCAGCGCGCGTTCTCGCCTGAGGACATCGGTGGTGGCGGTTACAACAACCTGCTCAACAAGGACACCACCAAGAGCTACACCTTCACCCTGGGTGGCAACGGCAGCTTCGGTGAGTCCTGGGACTACGACGTCAGCTTCACCCGCAACGAGAGCAAGCTGTCCTCACGCAGCTGGGTCCGGTTCGCAGACAAGATCAACGACTTCTTCGACCAGACCATCCTGGGCGAACAGTTGGGTATGGATCCCTATTTCGGCAACTATCCAATCTTCCGTCCCAACTATGACGCGTTCTATTCGACCCAGCTGACCCCGGAGCAGTTCGCCAGCTTTACCGGCTTTGGCACTGCCCACGCCAAGACCTGGGACAACCTGGGCCGTGTGCAGCTGACCAACGGCGACCTGTTCGCTCTCCCGGCTGGCCCGGCAGGCCTGGCAGTGGCCGTTGAAGTAGGCAACGAGGGCTGGGTTTACACGCCGATGCCCGGAATCATGGACGGTGAAATCTGGGGACAGACCGACGTTGGCGGCGCTGGGCACCGCGTGCGTTACGCCGCCATGTCCGAACTGCGCCTGCCGGTAGCAAGCATGCTGACCGCTACGCTGTCGGGCCGCTACGATGCTTTCAAAGCTTACGGCCAGACGATCGACAAGCCCACCTGGGCTGCAGGTCTTGAGTTCCGACCGATCGAGAGCCTGTTGATCCGTGGCAAATACGGCACCGCTTTCAAGGCACCGACCCTGTCCGACCAGTTCCAGGGGCTCAGCGGCTATTACACCTTTGATACCGACTACTACCGCTGCGGCCAGGATGGTTACACGCCCGGCGATGTAGAGGGTTGCGATTACGACTCCGTGCAGTACTTCGGCACCCAGGCCGGCAATACGGACCTGGAGCCGATCAACGCCAAGACGTGGAACCTCGGCTTCGTCTGGGCACCCGCCCCCAATCTCTCGATCAGCGCGGACTACCTGTTCTGGGATATCGAGGATGAAGTCAAGCAGCTGTCCGCGGACCAGATCCTGCAGCAGGAATACTATTGCCGCCGCAATGAGCCCGGTTCGGGCGTCACCTCGTGCGACAACGTCTACGCATGGGTGAAGCGTAATACCAGCAATGAGGCACTTGTCTCGGTGTTCACGCCGAAGGTCAACGTCGCCAAGCAAAAGCTGGAGCTGATCACCGCGTCGGCGAACTACATGTGGGACATTGGCAATTGGGGCGCCCTCAATTTCTCGGCCAACTACACCTCCAAGCGCAAGCATAAGCTGCAGACCGACCCATCCCAGCCGTTCATTGATCTGATCAACGAACCGAACGCAAACTGGGTTTACGATTCAGGCCCGAAGTGGAAGGCTGACGGCGCAATTGGCTGGGCCATCGGCAAGTGGACTTCCACCCTGTATGCCAACATGCTCGGCTCCACGCCAAACTACCTGGCGTACGCCAACGACGATTTTGGCTACGTGCATTCCTCCGGCGCGCGTGGAGGCAAGTGGGGTACCTACACCACCTTCAACCTTGGCGTCGACTACCAGGCAATGGAGAACCTGAAGCTGTCGTTCCAAGTAAACAACGTCGCCAACAAGATGCCGGACGATCAGGCGCATAACTATCCGGGCACGTCCACCACGCCGTACAACTCTGCCCTATACAGCGCGCTTGGCCGCTCTGTGTTTGCGGAGATCCGCTACGACTTTTCCAAGTAACAGCGGCATGACCATGAAGAGCCCCCGTTGATTCGGGGGCTCTTTTTTGTGCCTGATTTGTGGGCCTTCTTTAGGGGGCCACCGCAGACCTGCTCAGGTGATGATTCCCATGCTGGAAACGCCGACGAGCGAGACGATGAAAGATGAGATCAGGCGCTGGAACGCCCCCAGCGCACGTTGACGTTGGCCATTGAGGTCCCCCAGAACAACACGATGGTGGCCGCGGCCAATCGTCAGTTCGACCTGACCCCGGTCGAGATCGAGAGCCGGGTCAAGGACGGCAAACCCAGCATGAGAAGCGGGCAGTGCCGCCTACCCCGAAGGACTGGGCAAGAGCCCCTCCCCACTCCCCAAGAGAGATTGGTGACGGGATCATTTTCTACACCCAACCACGCCCATACCAAGCGTTGAAGATGAAAACTCCACACGCGGCCCATGCCGCCGTGTCAAAAGCGTCACCTGGGCAGGATGCGGTGCACCATGCCAACCGGACCCCAGACACGGGGCCACTGGAATGTTGACCAAAGACATGACACTTGAGCCAGCACCTACTCGGCAGCCAGTGCAAGCCTTCGCGGCGGCCCGGATGATATTTCACGGCAGAATCTTGAAATGTCTGATCAGCTCTGGTCGGGAACCACGCTTCACGAAACCCGCTTAGACCGCTATACCAGCTTCCCCAAGCAGCTCGCGCAATGGCTTTAGCGCATCACCATACCGTCTCCAGCGGCCCATGAACCGCGCATGCAGAGGCTCCCTGACCTGGACGACACTGGCGGTGGCGGTTGGCGCGCTGTTTTCATGAAAACGCATACAGTCTGCCGACCATGTCAGGTTGCAGTAATCCAGCAATCCTCGGGTCACGCTTTCCTGATCACTGACCAGGTTCTCGTACTCTACCTGCAGTATCTGGCTGGGGAACACCTGCATCCAATGCTTCATCAAGCGGTCGAACTGAATGTAGTAGCGCCCGACATCCAGAAGATCAAATGAGTAGTCGTAGAAAGATGACTCCATGGCGAACAGCTGCCGAAAATTTCCCAGGCAGGTATCCATGGCATTGCGCCGCATCAGCACAACCTTCGCTCCAGGCAAAGCGTGCAGGATGTATCCGATGTACTGGAAGTTGTGCGGCAACTTGTCCACGAAATGTGGCAGCTCACTCGTTCCAGGGCGCGTGGAGCCTATATACAGCTCGCCCAGGCGAGCCCAATCCATGGATGAGGCCCGCCCAACGACATTTGCATCCAGCAATTCCCGCCCGTCTACGCCACTCAAGCGCCGAACAGCCATAGGGAAATTCATCAATTCGCCCGCAGAATGCACAGTAGGATGACTGGAGAGGATTCGATCAGCCAAGGTCGTACCGGATCGCGGCATCCCCACCACAAAAAACGGCTCGCTGCTGGCAAAACCCGCATCTTGCGGAGCACTGCCGTCGAAATTTTCGGCCAATGCCTCGAACAGCGCCTTGTCCCTACCTGCATCGTAACGGCGTGCCAACGCCACTGTCTTCTTGCCTGCCGCCAGATATTCCAGCGATTCGACATATCGACCAAGATCCTCCAATTCTTTGGCCACGGCAAGATTCAGGTACAAACTGGCCTCGCCATTGCCGGCGTTATCCAGCAACAACCTCTGCAATCGCGGCAAATGATTATCCAGCTCCCCTTGCTTGCGGAGTTGGGAGAGGGCAAGGTGAGCTCGCCACTGACCAGGGTCAAGTTTTACACAGACCTCATACTCTCGCTCTGCATCCTCGATTTTCCCAAGAAACATGAGCGAAGTCGCAAAGTTGTAGCGATACGCAGCCCGCCCGGGCAGCAGACTGACGGCAGAACCAAAACTCTGTGCTGCCAACCGGTGTTCATTGCAGCGGGTGAGCACGACACCCAACGTATCGCAGGCCAATGGGTCGTCTGTCGGCAGCTCGAGCGCTTTCGAGGCGATTTCAATTGCTTCGCGTAATCCACCCGCAGCAGCATAGGCACGAGCCAGCTGCGCCATGTAGTCCACACGCGCAGGATTCAGCCTCACTGCTGCGCGCAGGTGCCCAACTGCAGGCCGAAGCTGCTGCTGATTGAGCGCAGCCACTCCAGCCACGAACTGCACACCTGCATGGTCCGGCGCCAAGGGCAACAACCGCTGAGATAGAAGCGCCGCTTCACTCCAGCGACCTTCATTCAACGCGTGAACTGCCCGACCATACAGCGATTTCAATGTTTCATCGCTGCCCTGTGTCCCAAAATAAAAGCTCATTTCCACACCCTGGAAGAAATAAAGTCATTTCATCACACTTACCTGATGCCATTCACCCTGCAGTTCGGATCGCGCAGGTGTTCGCAACCGGCACTGCGCACGGCATCAATGCGATCGTCTCGATTCATTTCGCAATGGGGCAAGTTCTGAAACACCAGACGCGCAACCGGAGATAGTGTCGGAAATCCGCTCTTATCGCCTTTCCGCTGCTGTCAGCCCGGCGTAGCTCTGGGGATCCGGAGGGCCGGTCACCACGTCGGATACCGGGGGCCGCAGCTGACGACCCAACAAGGGCGCCATACGTCCTGCCACCTCTGGAAGGGCGGGGCGCAGCTCTAGCCCAGTTTTAAAGGCTGCGGAAATCCGCCAGTATTGCCACTGCTGCATTGTGTCCCGGCGCGCCAGTAACACCCCCGCCAGGGTGCGCACCCGAGCCACAAAGATACAAACCCGGCAGCGCGCCCTTGTACCCCGCCTGACCCAGCATCGGCCGCGCACTGAACAACTGGTTCAAGCTCAACGCACCGTGGAAGATGTCGCCACCAATCAAGCCGAAGGTCCGCTCAAGATCCAACGGACTCATGATCTGTCGGCCCAGAACCGAGGCCGCAAACCCGGGCGCGTGCTTCTCAACCGTGGCGATCATCAGATCCGCGACTTCTTCGCGATGATCATCCCAGCTGCGTCCATCCGGCAGCTGCGGGGCAACGTGCTGGCAGAACAGGCTGGCGACGTGTCGTCCTGGCGGTGCAAGTGAATCATCCAGCGCGCTGGGGATCAGCATCTCGACTATCGGCTCACGCGACCAACCATATTGGCGGGCATCCAGATACGCACGATCCATGTAGTCCAAGCTGGGCGCGATGATGATGCCGGCGGTCAGGTGATCGCCCTGCCCCGGCAATACGCTGAACTCAGGCAGCCGTGACAAGGCGACATTCATCCGGAACGTGCCGGAGCCGCAGCGCCAGTTGGCCATGCGCTCACGCGTGGCCGCCGGCACCTCGGCCGGGTCCAACAATCGCTCGTACAGCAGCTTCGGGTTGACGTTGGCGACGATGGCGCTGCCGCGCAGCACCTCGCCACCGGCCAGCGCAACCCCCACGGCGCGACCGTGCTCGACCACCACCTTGTCCACCGCGGCATCGGTGCGTATCTCCGCGCCGGCTTCGCGGGCGGCCCGGGCCATGGCTTGGGTGATGGCGCCCATGCCGCCGATGGCATGCCCCCAGGCACCTTTGACACCGTTGCTCTCACCAAACACGTGATGCAGCAGCACATAAGCGGTGCCCGGCGCGTACGGGCTGGCGTAATTGCCAACGATGCCATCAAAGCCGAACAAGGCCTTGATCGGTGCGCTTTCAAACCAGCGGTCCAGGTACTCGGCCGCGGAGATGGTGAACAGGTCCATCAACTCCTGCTGCAGGGCCGGCGCCAGCCCCTGCAACTGCCAGCCCAGCTTTCCCATCTTCCATAACTCAGGCATCGCCGCCAGGCCACGTTGGCCGCTGGGGTTGGGCGGAGCCTGCAGGGCCTGTGCGCGCAGCACATCAGCAAACAGCTCCAGGCGCTGCTCGTACTCGGGCAGGCGCGCGGCATCGCGTGCGGAAAAACGCGCGACCTGTTCTGCCGTGCGTCCGCCACCGGCCAATAGATAGTCACCATTGCCCAGCGGCATGAAGTTGTTGAGCTTGCGCGGAACTACCCGCAGACCATGCCGCTCCAGCTCAAGCTCGGCAATCACCTTGGGCTGCAGCAGCGACACCGTATAAGAGGCCACCGAGTTGCGGAACCCGGGATGGAACTCCTCGGTGACCGCCGCGCCCCCAACCACGGACCGCCGCTCAAGCACCAGCACGCGCTTGCCGGCCTTGGCCAGATACGCCGCACACACCAGGCCGTTATGGCCGCCGCCGATCAGGATCGCATCCCACTGCTTGCTTGATGTCTTGGTCATTCCCGCTGTATAGCACCGGCGAGCGGCTGCCGCCCATAGGAAAGACCCGGGAGCGACCATGACCTTCTACACCCTTTCCTCATCGGTTTCAGGCGTATCTTCCTGCTTCGGTCCCGGCTTCGGGGCCTCACTCATGCTCTGAAATCGGCCTGGAGGCCTTTCCCGTGATCGTTCGCAAACCCCAGATTCTCCTGCTGTCGCTGGCCGTCGCCGCCGCGCTGACCGGTTGCCCCAAGCAGGAAGAGCAGTCCCCGCCCGCCGCCACCGCCGCTGCGCCGGCCGCCACCGAACTGAAGCTGGACGAGTCCAAGCTGCCGGCCTACAACGCCTTCACCGCCGCCGACCTGGACCCGAGCAAGGACGCCTGTACCGATTTCGGCGGCTATGTGAATGACAAGTGGCTCACCGCCAACGAAATTCCGTCCGACCGCACCAGCTGGGGCGCCTTCACCATCCTCGACGAGCGTTCGGTGGCCGTGCAGCACCAGCTGGCCGAGCAGGCCGCGGCGATGAAGGACGCCACCGGCATCGAGAAGATCGTCGGTGACTTCTGGGCCTCGGGCATGGACGAAGCCAAGATCAACAGCCTGGGCATCACCCCGCTGAAGGCCGACCTGGCCGCCATCGACGGCCTGCAGGACACCGCCGCACTGGCCGACTACCTGCGCAGCACTGCTGCCAAGGGCGAGAACTTCCTGTTCGGTTTCGGTCCGGAAGCGGACTTCAAGAACTCGACCATGAACATGGCCTACGCCAGCCAGGGCGGCCTGGGCCTGCCGGACACCACTTATTACACCGACGCCAGCAAGGCCGACAAGCTCAACGCCTACAAGGCCCACGTGGCCAAGGTGCTGGAGCTGAGCGGTGTGGCCGCGGCCGACGCCGCCAAGCAGGCCGAGGACGTGATCAAGTTCGAGACGCGCCTGGCCAAGGCCTCCAAGTCCAGCGTCGAGCTGTCGCGTGACGTCTCGCTGTACTACAACCCGGTCACCGTCGCCGATGCCGACAAGCTGACCCCGAACTTCAGCTGGACCGAGTTCTTCAAGGCCCAGGGCATCACCGCGCCGGAGAAATTCTCGCTGGCCATGCCCGCCTTCCACGCGGAAGTAAGCAAGATGCTGGCCGATACCGACCCGGCGGCCTGGCGCGCCTACCTGCGCTTCCACACCGTGGACGGTGCCGCACCGTACCTGAGCAATGAGTTCGTGCAGGAGAACTACGCGTTCTACGGCAAGGAACTGAACGGCCAGAAGGAAATCAAGCCGCGCTGGAAGCAGGTGCTGGGCACCATCGAGAACGATGCCGGCGATGCCTTCGGCCAGATGTACGTCAAGGTTGCCTTCTCGCCGGAAGCCAAGGCCAAGATGGAAGTGCTGGTCAAGAACCTGGCCGACGCACTGAAGGACCGCATCCAGAACCTGACCTGGATGAGCGATGAGACCAAGGCCAAGGCCATCGCCAAGTGGGAAACTTTCACCCCGAAGATCGGCTAC
>DKPB01000090.1:20545-32269 GCA_002471015.1 Stenotrophomonas sp. UBA7346 | reverse complement strand
TTCGTTTCCGTCAACACCTTTTTTCGAGGCCGTTGACGTCGTTTCGTGGTCCCGGTCACTTGTGTGAGCGGCGCCGTGAAGCGAGGAGGCGAATTCTAGACATCTTTGTGAAAAGTGCAATCACTTTTTGTTGCAGGGCCGCAAATCGGCCGCTGGGGCCAGACTCGGCAAAGTGATGGCCGCCCAAGGCAGGTTTTCGATGCCTGCTGGCCCCTGCAGGACTCGCTTGCCTGCAGTGTGTGCCTTTCCCGCTTGGCTCGCAGGCATTGTCACCCGCCTTCCCGATGGGCCGGACTTCAATGGCAAGTCTCTGCGTCCCTCCACTTGTTGTACGGTCCCCCGCCTGCGGCAGCTGGGCGACAATGCGGTCTGATCCATCGCACGCCTCCAGATAGATGACCGATCCTGCGCCGCGCTCCTTCTTTCGTGACCTTTCGCTGCCCGCCATCGTTGCCGGCTTCATTACGGTACTGGTGGGCTTTGCCAGCTCGGCGGTGATCGTGTTCCAGGCCGCGCAGGCGGTGGGCGGCGGGCAGGCCGAGATCGCCTCGTGGATGTGGGCGCTGGGCATGGGGATGGGCGTGACCTGCATCGGCCTTTCACTGCGCTATCGCGTGCCGGTGGTGACTGCATGGTCCACGCCCGGCGCGGCGATGCTGGTGGTCGGGGCGACCACGCTGCCGATGTCCGATGCGATCGGCGCCTTCGTGCTGGCCGCGGTGATGGGCGCGCTGGCCGGCTTCTCCGGCGTGTTCGAGAAGGCGATGCGGCGCATCCCGGTGTCACTGGCATCGGGAATGCTGGCCGGTGTGCTGCTGCGCTTCGGCCTGGATGTCTTTGTCTCGGTGCAGGCCCAGCCGCTGCTGGTGCTGTTGATGTTCGCAACGTACCTGCTTGGACGGCGCTGGTTGCCGCGCTATGCGGTCATCGCAACCTTGCTGGTCGGTGTGGCGGTAGCCGCCGGCAAGGGCTTGATGCAGATGGAGCAGGTACAGCTGCAGATGGCACTGCCGGTGTTCACCCTGCCGACGCTGTCCTGGGCCGCCGTGTTCGGCATTGCCCTGCCCTTGTTCATCGTGACCATGGCCTCGCAGAACGTGCCCGGTGTGGCAGTGCTGAAGGCATCCGGCTATGACGCGCCAGTGTCGCCCGTGATTGGCTGGATTGGCGTGGTCAATACCGCCTTGGCGCCGTTCGGCGGCTATGCACTGAACCTGGCCGCAATCACGGCTGCGATCTGCATGGGCCGTGACGTACACGAGGACCCGGCCCGGCGCTATACCGCTGCGGTCAGTGCGGGGGTGTTTTACCTGGTGATCGGCCTGTTCGGGGCAACGGTGGCCGCGGTGTTCGCGGCGTTCCCCAAGGAATTGATCGCGACGCTGGCCGGGATCGCCCTGCTGGGCACCATCGGCAACAGCCTGGCGGCGGCGATGAGGGAAGAGGCCGAACGCGAGCCGGCGCTGGTCACCTTCCTGGTCACCGCCTCGGGACTGTCGCTGGCCGGTATCGGTTCGGCGTTCTGGGGGCTGGTCGCCGGTGTGATCACCTTGTTGGCGCTGCGCCGCTGATTGGTGGCGGGCGACGCCACTGCCGCAGTCAAGGGTAGCGAGTTCCGCCTACCCTCTCCCCAACCCCTCTCCCGATGGGAGAGGGGCTTCCAGGCTCAGAGCGGCTTTACCGCGAACACCTGCTTGAGGGTATGGCGGCCGCCTGGAGCCAGTGCGATCACATCCGGGCCAACGTTGCCGGCTTCCACGCAGACATAGTTGCGCCAGGCCGCACCAATATCGTCCATCTTGGCCGCGGCCACTTCGCCGGCGTTCCAGACCACGGCACTGCGGCTGCCGCTGGTGGTGATGTCGATGATGCGCTTGAAGCCTGGGTCGCGCAGGACGTAATGGCCACCGGCCTGGGTGTAGATGCGGTCACTGCGGCCCGGGTCGCGCGGATCACGCAGGTTCCAGTCGCCCTGCTGCACATGGGCGGCGCCGCCATCAAGCTTGTCCAGATAGGTAAGCCCGTCCAGGCCGCTGACGTCCACCTTCAAGGCGTCGCTGACATTGAAATAGTTGTGCAGGGCCTGGGTGATGCTGACCGGCTGGCCGCCGGTGTTCTCGGTGATCAGCTCCTGTTCCAGGGTGCGGCCAACCCGCACCACCATCTGGAGGCGTAGATCCAGGGTGTCGATGACCGGCGGGACCAGCGTCAACACGACGCTGCCGTCGGCCTCGCGCCGCGCGTCGCGCAGCTGCCAGGGCACGGTGCGCACAAAGCCATGCGAGGGCACGTCATTGCCCTGCCCCTGGCGCGCGAAATAGGGCCAGCACACCGGTGCGCCGCCGCGGATGGGGGTGGGTGGCTGCTTGGCGGAGGGCGAAAGCCACATGACGTCCTGGCCACCGGCCGGGACGAAGGACAACAGCTGGCCGCCGAACACGCTGATGGCCGCCGTGGAGAACGGGGTCTCCACCTTCCAGGCAGTGAATCCCTTGAAATCGCCTGTGCTCAGGCCCTGCACATCCTTCATTGAAACATTGCTCCGTACGATCGGTGATTGGACAAGTTGCGGGTAGTTGGCAGGCAGCCTGAATACCGTGGGCTGGGCCGGCGGCGCGGCCCGAAGTGCCTGCAGGATGCGGCTGCCGGCACGGCCGTCGGCGTCCTTCCACCCCAGCCGTTGCTGCTCGGCCTGGATGGCACGACGGGTGGCGTTGCCGATCATGCCGTCGGCGGCGCCGATGTCGTGGCCGCGGGCTAGCAGCAGGGTCTGCAGCTCACGCCGCTGCTGGCGGCCGATGCCCGGGTCATCGGTGGGCCAGGCGGCGACCAGACCGCTGCCCCCACGCAGGCGGTCGGCCAGCGTGGCGATCGCCAGGGCATAGCTTTCGGCGGCGTTGTAGGAATAGATCGCGTCGTAGTTGCGGAAGACCAGCAGCGCCGGGCCCTTGGCACCGGCCGGCAGCAGCAAGGCGGCATTGCTGTCATCGGCAATGGCCGGCACCTGCAATGGTTTGCCGTCAACCAGGGTGATGCCCAGCGCGCGCCAGTCAGCCAGCGGCTTGCGTTTGCCGCGGCCGGCCAGGGTGGCGTTGAAACCCGCCGGGATACGCACTTCGACGCCCCACGGTTGGCCACTACGCCAACCGGCCTGCTTGAGGTAGTTGGCAGTGGACGCCAGAGCGTCGGGAATGCTGGCCACCAGGTCACGCCGGCCATCGCCATCCCCATCGACGGCAATGCGCGCATAGGTCGAGGGCATGAACTGGGTGTGGCCGAACGCACCGGCCCAGGAGCCGGTCAAACCGGCCGGATCCAGGTCGCCCTTGTCGATCAGCTTGAGCAGGGCCAGCAACTCCCCCTTGAAGAAGGGCTGGCGGCGACCATTGCAGGACAGCGTGGCCAGCGACTGCAACAGCGGACGCTTGCCGAACACACGACCGTAGTCGCTCTCCACGCCCCACACCGCGACGATGGTGGCCGCGTCCACGCCGTACTGGCTGGATACCTGCTGCAGCAGCGCAGCGTGCTGGCCCAGACGGGTGCGCCCGTCATCCACGCGCTGGCTGTCGACCAAGGCGGCGAGATAGTCCCAGATGGGCGTGGTGAACTCGGGCTGTGCATCCAGCAGGGGCAGCACGCTGAGGTCGGGGGTGATGTCGGCGAAGACCCGGTCGAAGCGCTCCGCACTGACGCCCTGGGCGACGGCACTGGTCCGCAACGCCGCCCCACAGCTGCCAAAGTCACTGGTGGCCGCCAGCACCGGCGCGGCCATGCTGGCAACCGCCATCAGCAGGCCTGCGCGCAGCAGGTTGATTGCTTTCATCCATACGCTCCTTGCACCGGAGCCCGATCATAAGCGCTGCGGCACGCTGCCGTTGTCGCCAGGGGATGAACCACGGCAATGCGCTCAGCTCAGCGCATCAAGGTAATACCACTGGCCATCGATGCGTTCAAAGCGACTGTGCTCGGTCATCTTGACCGCACTGCCACCCCCGATCCGGTAGCGCGCAATGAACACCACCTCCGCGGTATCGGCGCCGGTGATCTGGTGGCGCTGCACGCTCAGTCCCAGCCATTGCGTGCGCTGCCCGGGTGCATCGTCCAGGCTCAGCGCCTGCGGCCGGGTCTGCGGATGCCAGCTGCGCAGCAGGTAGGCAACATCCTTGGTCACGTAGGCGCTATAGCGCGAGCGCATCAAGGCTTCGGCATCGGGCGCGGCCTGGCCGCCGTGGTAACGGCCACAGCACTGGCTGTAGTTGTGCGGCAACCCGCATGGGCAGGCGCTGTTGGCTGATATCTGCATGCCCGCATTGTCGGTGAGCGTCGCCCTGCTTCCAAGCCTGCGGCTGTCGCCATTGGCGCGTATGCTGGCGCCCCCCTCGTGCCGTGGAACCACCATGCTGGAACTGTTGCCGCCCGAACTGCCCTGGTTGCTGGTGATTGCCTTCATCGCAGGGTTGGTGGATGCGGCGGTAGGCGGCGGCGGCCTGATCCAGCTGCCCGGCCTGTTCACCACCTTGCCGCAGCAGTCACCGGCGGCCTTGCTGGGTACCAACAAGTTCAGTTCGATGTTCGGCACCGGCGCCTCGGCCTGGCGCTACGCACGCTCGGTGCGCTTTCCCTGGCGTCCGGTGCTGCTGGCGGCCGCTGCGGCCTTTGCCTGCTCCTTCCTGGGCGCTACCGCCGTTTCCCTGCTCTCCAAGGACGCGGTACGGCCACTGGTGCTGACCTTGCTGATCGTGATGCTGGGCTACACCTTGGCCAAGAAGGATTTCGGCGCCCTGCACCGGCCGCGCGAAGTGGGCCGCCGCGAGCTCACCATCGCCGTGGTGATGGGCGGGGTGATCGGGTTCTACGATGGCTTCTTCGGGCCGGGCACCGGCAGCTTCCTGATCTTCCTGTTCGTGCGCTTCTTCGGGCTGGACTTCCTGCGCGCCTCGGCGGCCTCCAAGGTGGTCAACCTGGCCACCAATGTGGCGGCATTGTCCTTCTTCATCCCCAGCGGCAACGTGCTGATGGCGGTGGCCGTGCCGATGGCGGTGGCCAACGTGCTGGGTGCGGTCGCCGGCACCCGGCTTGCGTTGCGCGGTGGTACACCCTTGATCCGCAAGCTTTTTGTCGCACTGGTGGTGGTGCTGATCGCGCGCATGGCCTGGGATACGTTCCGGCCGGTGTGAGGGCACCTGCACATAGCTAAATTCCCCCCACTGGAATAGGTGACGCACGTCACATATCGTGCGCAGACAAGCCAACCCGGGGATGGCGCCTACATGACCAGACGATATCGAACCGCTGCACTGTTGCTGCTTGCTGCGGCCCTGCTGGCATCTGTGCCGGTGCTGTACTCGTTGCACCAGGCACGCGCCCAGGCGATCCGCGAGAAGTACGTGCAGTTGGACGATGTGGCCAGCAGCATCGGGCGCCAGGTCCGCAGCACCATCGGCATCCTGCAGGAGCTGCACAGGGAGATGCGCGGCAGTGGTGAAGCCCCCTGCAGCGCGGACGGGCTGCTGCGCATGCAGCGCTTCGGCATGCGCTCGCAGCTGGTGAAGAGCACGCTGTACCTGCAGGACGGCAAGGTGGCCTGCTCGTCCAGCGGCGCGCTGATGCAGTCGCTGGTACTCGGCCCGTACAGCGCGCGTGCGCCCGACGGCGTGCGGGTCTATACGCAGGTGCAGGTACCGGGCCTGAGCGGGCACGAGTACGTGCTGCTGGAGCGCGACGGTTATGCCCTGCTGGTCTACCCGGAAGGCCTGATCTCGCCGTTCGTGCGCCCTGGCCTGTCGCTGGGCCTGTTCAACAGCATGGACGGCCGCTACACCGCACGCGCAGGCGATCTGCCACAGCGCTGGGCCACCGATGGCACCGCCAGCGACGACAAGGGCCACTTCATCGACAAGCAGGCTGACGCGTTGGTGGTACGCCGCGTACTGCGGCCGGGCGGCACCGGCGTGATCGTGGCCACGCCACTGGCCACCCTCGATGCACGCATGAACCAGTTCGCCCACTGGTTCATCCCGATCGGCATCATTGCCGGACTGGTGGTGCTGGGCATGGCGCTGGCGATGATCCGACGCCAATGGTCCACGCGCGCCGAACTGCTGCGCGCCATCAACAAGGGCCATTTCTTCCTGCTCTACCAGCCGGTGTTCTGCCTGCAGGACAGCACCTGCATTGGTGCCGAGGCGTTGCTGCGCTGGCAGCACGAAGACGGCACCGTGGTACCGCCGGATCGCTTCATCCCGTTCGCCGAGGATGCCGGGCTCATCCAGCTGGTCACCCGCCGGGTGCTGGAGCTGGTGGTCAAGGACCTGAGCGGCTTCCTCCGCCAGTACCCGCGCTTCCGCCTGGGGGTGAACCTGTCACCACGTGACCTGCAATCCATGGAGACGCCGCAGCTGCTGGCGGACATGCAGCGTGCGATCGGCCCCGGCATCGGCCAGTTCGTGGTGGAGGCCACCGAGCGCGGCCTGCTGGAGGAAGCCAGTGCGCAGGACGTGGTGGCAGCCATCCATGCGCTGGAGATAGAAATCGCCATTGACGACTTTGGCACCGGCTATTCCAGCCTGGCCTACCTGACCACCTACCCCTTCGATATCCTCAAGGTCGACAAGAGCTTCACCTCCACCGCCTGCACCGAGGCGGTGACCAGCCAGGTGGCCACTCACATCATCGAGCTGGCCGCCAGCCTGGGCATGCAGACCCTGGTGGAAGGCATTGAAAGTGAAGAGCAGGCGATCTTCTTCCGCGACAAGGGTGTCATCTACGGCCAGGGCTACTACTTTGGCCGGCCCATGTCGGCCAGTGCGCTGGCCGACTTCCTGCCCTTGCACAGCCGCCCCGGGCAGCTCGCGGCGCACAACGTCACGGCGCCGGCACCCCCGGCCGGGCTGCAACCGCGGCCAGGCTGAGCAAGGCCCGTGGTCAGCGGCTTGATCTGGCGCAATGACGGGGCCGGCTTGAAGGCCGATGCTGTACCGGTCGCGGCCCAGCCGCACTGCGGGAGCAGACCATGCAACACGATTTCCAGGGGCGCATCGCGCTGGTAACCGGCGCCGCCTCCGGCATCGGTGAGGCGGTGGTACGGCAGCTGGCAGCCGGCGGCGCCCGCGTGCTGGCCGCCGACATCGACGGCGACGCCGCTACCGCCGTGGCCTTGTCATTGGGCGAACGGGTACAGCCGCTGCAGGTGGATGTCAGTGACCCGGATGCCGTCCGGCACATGGTGCACGCCTGCCAGCAGCGCTTTGGTGGCCTGCACCTGGCGGTGAACAATGCCGGTATCGGTGGTGCCAGCCTGCAGACCGCCGACTATCCGCTGGAGGAATGGCACCGCGTGCTCGGGGTCAACCTGCACGGCGTGTTCTATTCGATGAAGTATGAAATCCCGGCCATCCTCGCCAGCGGCGGCGGTGCCATCGTCAACATGGCCTCGATCCTGGGCAGCAACGGCTGGGCCGGCTCGGCCGCCTATGTCGCCGCCAAGCACGCCCTGGTGGGCATGACCAAGAGCGCGGCGCTGGAATACTCCGCGCGCGGCCTGCGGATCAATTCGGTCGGCCCCGGTTTCATCGACACACCGTTGCTCAAGAGCATGGACCAGGAGGCCTACGCCGGGCTGGTCGCGCTGCACCCGGCCGGGCGCTTGGGCACGGCGGCGGAGGTAGCAGAGCTGACCTGCTTCCTGTTGTCGGACCGGGCGTCCTTCATCACCGGTAGCTACCATCTGGTTGACGGCGGCTATTCAGCACGCTGATTTGTTCATTTGTCGTCATCGGCGCGCATTTAGGCAGCAACTTGAGACCTGGCTGCTTGTCGGCGCGTAACGGATTGCTTACAAATCGGCTACGCCCGTCATGGTGGCGGGCAGTAGTCCGGCAATCACCAGGAGCATTCGATGACGTCGTTTTCGCCCCGGCCCAACCGCCTGACCCACGCCCTGCGTTTTTCCCTGCTGTGTCTGCTGCCAGGCACCGCCCTGGCGCAACAGAGCGTCGACACTACCCCCAAGACCCTGGACAGCATCCAGGTCACCGGTACCCGCATCAAGAAGGCCGAACTGGAGACCCAGGTTCCCGTCCAGGTGCTCACCCGCGAAGCCATTGAACGCACCGGCTACAGTTCGGTAGCCGATGTGGTGCAGCACCTCACCGCCAGCGGCGCGTCGCTGAGCACCAAGCTCAACTCCAGCGGCAACTTCGGCTTTCCCCCCGACGGCGGCGGTGTCGGCGCAGGTGCGGCCACGGTGGACCTGCGCCACCTCGGGCCCAAGCGCGTGCTGGTGCTGGTCGATGGCATCCGCTGGGTCAATGAATCCTCCGGCTCGGGCGTGGGCTCATCGGTGGACTTGAACACCATTCCGCTGGCCATCGTCGACCGCATCGAAGTACTGGAAGACGGTGCGTCCTCGATCTACGGCTCCGACGCCATTGCCGGCGTGGTCAACATCATCACCAGGAAGGGGGCCGATGGCGGCCATGTGGAGGTGCAGCACGGCGACTACAACCTCAAGGGTGGCGACACCAGCAGCATCGACCTGAGTTTTGGTGGCAGCAGTGACCGCGCACAGTGGATCGTCGGTGCCTCGTGGTTCAAGCAGAAGGAAATCGGCTCGTCCGAGTACAAATGGGCAACCGAACCGGTGCCTGGTACCGGGCTGGCCAACGGCAGCTCGGCCACGCCCGGCGGGCGCACGGTGTTTGCACCACCGGATGGCAACAACACCTACGGCGGGCTGTGCCCGTTGGGCAGGGACGCCAACGACAATCCCATCCCCGGTTCGGCAACCTGCAACATCACCCTGCCCAATGGCGCCAGCTTTGGCGGCGCTGCCGGCTTCCCCGGTGACTTCATCCCCTTCGGTACCGCCAACCGCTACAACTTCGCGCCCAACAACCTGCTGCTGACCCCGAACGAGCGCAAGTCGGTGTTCGGGCAGGTGCGCTTCGAGTTCAATGCCAACGTAAGCGGCTGGCTCCGCGGCCTGTACAGCGAGCGCGAATCGGCCAACCAGGCCGCGCCGGAGCCGATCTTCCTCGGCACCGATGCCGGCGTGTACAACGACTGGGCCGAAACCAGGCTGGTGATCTCGGCCAACAATCCCTACAACCCGTTCGGCTTCGACCTCACCACGATGGGGGCCAACCCCAACCTGTTTTTGCTGGGCCGGCGACCGGTCGAGGGCGGCCCGCGCCGTTACGAGCAGGACGTAAAGACCTGGTACGCCGCTGGCGGTCTGGATGGCGTGTTCGAGGTCAACCAGCGCACCTGGAACTGGGACATCAACGTGATGTCCAGCCAGAGCAAGGCTACCCAGACCAATACCGGCAGCTACAACATCAAACACATCAACCAGGCCCTGGGCGATCCGGCAGCGTGTGCGGCGATTGCCGGTTGCGTACCGCTGAACCTGTTTGGCGGCCCCGGCACCATCACCCCCGAGATGCTGGCGTGGATCTCGCCGATCGTGCGTGATCGCAGCAAGAACACGCTGTCGTTGGGCTCGGCCAACATCACCGGTGAATTGCTCGACATGTGGGCCGGGCCGCTGTCCTTCGCCGCCGGCGCCGAATGGCGCCGCTACAAGGGCGAATACCACCCCGACCCCATCACCGTGGCCGGTGAGTACAACGGCGTCCCGTCCGGCGTGACCATTGGCAGCTATTCGGTGAAGGAAGCCTATGTGGAATTCGACGTGCCCTTGGCGCGCGAGGGTTTCTGGGGCAAGAGCCTGGACCTGAGCATTGCCGGCCGCTATTCGGACTACTCCACCTTCGGCGGCACCGGCACCGGCAAGATCGGCCTGCGCTGGCAGCCGGCCGATGAGCTGCTGCTGCGCATGTCCTTCGCGCAGGGCTTCCGCGCACCGTCGATCGGCGAGTTGTACGGCACCTTGAGCCGCTTCGACGCAACCATCGTCGACCCCTGCAACAACGCCGCCTCCACCACCCCCAAGTGCGTCGCCGACGGCGTGCCGCCGGGCTATGAGCAGGCCAACCCGCAGATCTCGGTGGTCACCTCCGGCAACCGTGATCTTGAGCCGGAAGAAAGCCGTTCGTTCATGGCCGGTGCGGTGTGGAGCCCGAGCTGGGCCGAAGACAGCAGCTGGGCCAGCCGCCTGGACCTGGGGGTGACCTTCTACCGCCACACCATCGACAAGGCGATCCAGGCACCGGATGCGCAGGCCATCATGGACCGCTGCATCGATACCCGCGATGCCACTGCCTGTGCCAGCTATACCCGCAACGACCGTGGCCAGATCATCCGTTTCGAGGACATCCTGGCCAACCTGGGCACCATCAACACCAGTGGCTGGGATTTCAGCGCGCACTGGCTGCTGCCGGAAACCGGCTGGGGCCAGCTGGGCTTTGACTGGAAGGCAACCTGGGTGACCCGCTATGAGCTGGTCAACGAGTCCGGGCAAGCCGAGCCCAAGGGCCCGGGCATCGAGGTCAACGACAGTTCGATCCCGGAATGGAGCTCGACCCTGGCCACCAACTGGGACTACCGCAACTGGAACGTCAACTGGACGATGCGCTACATCGACCGGCTGCGTGAAAGCTGCGCCGGTGCCAATGGCTTTGCGATCTGCACCGACAGCGCTGCCGACCAGCATTGGCTGGGCGCCACCACCTATCACGATGCCCAGGTCAGCTGGCGTACCGATGCGTGGATGAAGGGGGTAAAGGTGAGCGTTGGCGTCAACAACGTGTTCGACAAGAACCCGCCGATCTGCCTGAGCTGCACGCTCAATGGCTATGACCCGGGCACCTATGACCTGCCCGGCCGTTACACCTATGCCAGGCTGAGCATGGATTTCTAAGGGTGAGACAACCAAGGGAGCCGCATGGCTCCCTTGGTTTTTGTGGATTTGCTGCAGACCCGGTGCCTATGCGTTGTCGCGCCTGCAGATGGAGGGAGGCCGCAGGTTTTACGGCTTGCTCAGCGCAGCAGTGCGCCCGCCAGCGCCATCAGCAGCAGCACCATCACCGGCAGCATCGACAATGCAAAGCCGAGTGCGCGGCTGGACGGTGCCAGCACGTAGGCGCGCCAGTAGATGAAGCGACCAACCAGGTAGACCGCGCCGATGCCTGCCACCCATGCCGCCGGCCAGAAGCGTGCCGCCACGAACATGGCTGGCAGCAGCGCGACCATCAATTCCAGGGTATTCATCTGCACGCGGTAGACACGCTCGAAGCCCTCATTGCCGGTGACGGCCGGGGCCTTCACTCCGTACTTGCCACGTGCACGGCCTACCATCGCGCCGAAGAACAGGAACTGGGCCACGACCAGCATGGCGACGATTTCTACATAGTGCATGGACAACTCCGTGGCGAATGCGGTGTGGGATGTGCCGAGGGTAACAAGCTGCCGGCAGTTGATGAGCGCGACGGGCGGCTTTGGCTTTGATCTTTTACCGTCAATCCCGCAAAGGTGGGAATCGCTCCGGCTCTTGCCTTGCCTGCGAGCAAGGTCAAAAGCGCCCCCCACCCGCCCCTTCGGGGCACCCTCCCCCGCAAGCGGGAGAGGGGACAAGTGGATTGGCTGGTGCGTCGTGTGGCTGGCGTTTTTCTGAGCTGGCGCATCGTGACGTTGTCTCAGCCTCCGCAAACAGCGGCTACCTGCGCCCTCCCTTATGCGCAGCATAGGGGAGGGTTGGGGAGGGGTGCTTTGGCATTACGGCTTGGTGCTACCTGCAAAAGCAAAAGCAAAAGCGCCCCC
>DKPB01000090.1:20070-20294 GCA_002471015.1 Stenotrophomonas sp. UBA7346 | reverse complement strand
TTCGGGGCACCCTCCCCCGCAAGCGGGAGAGGGGACGAGTGGCTTGGCTGGTGCGTCGTGTCACTGGCGCTTTTCTGGGCTGGCGCGTCGTGACGTTGTCTCAGGCTCCGCAAACAGCGGCTACCTGCGCCCTCCCTTATGCGCAGCATAGGGGAGGGTTGGGGAGGGGGGCTTTGGCATTACGGCTTGGTGCTACCTGCAACAGCAAAAGCAAAAGCGCCCCC
>DKPB01000090.1:0-19808 GCA_002471015.1 Stenotrophomonas sp. UBA7346 | reverse complement strand
TTCGGGGCACCCTCCCCCGCAGGCGGGAGAGGGATGGCTCCGGCGTTCGCGATGACTCCCGCGTTCCCGCCAGAGCCCATCAGGCCGGAATGTTTTTCTTCGCTGCAGCCTTCTTTCGGGCCTTCTTCGCCACCGGCTCGGCTTCCACTTCCACGGTGGCCTCGGCAACCGGTGCTTCAGCCGCCGCATCGCCAGCTACTGCCGTCGCCTCGACCGCTGCCGCATCCACCACCTCTTCAGCCGTTGCCTGCGCCATCGCGCCACGTGCGCGCGCCGGCAGCTTCAGACGGTTGCCTTCGTCGTCGTACTCGATCAGCAGCACGCCCGAATCGTGGCGGCCACTGATCTCGACAAAGCAGGCGCCACCGATGAATGGCTCCAGCGTCATCACCGATTTCAACGGCGTCGCCACCACCATCTGGAAGCCGAAGTTCTCGAAGATGTTCATCGCCAGTGCGGTGAACTCGTTGTCGGCCTTGTCGAAGGCTTCGTCCAGCACCACCGCTGCGTAACGCGGCAGTTCGCCGTCCTCACCGCCCAGCTGGTAACGCAGCGCCGCCGCAAGGCAGGTAGTGGCCAGCTTCTGCCGCTGGCCGCCGGACTTGCCAGCGCCACTGCGATAGATCTCGACCTGCTCACGGGTTTCTGCGTCCAGCTCGACGCCGATGAACTCCACGTGCATGCGCACGTCCAGTACCTGCTCGCGCCAGCGCCGCAGCTCCGGCTCCTGTGCACCCAACCGCCGCACCAGCTCGCGCAACACGTTGAACTGCGACTCGGCCAGCGAGCGGTCGTCGGTCTGCTGGTGGGTCAGCACCGCGCGCAGCTGCAGCTGGAAATCCTGCACTTCCGGCAGGCGACGGTCGCTGACGTCGATCGCCAGCACGGTGCCACGGTTGAACGCCACCTGTTCCAGCGAGGCGTTGACCTCGTCCATGCGCTGCTTGATGGCTTTGTGCGCTTCGGCGGTGTGCCGCTGCAGGGCCAGCAGGTTGTTCTTGCTCTGGGTCTGCAGCAGCTCGAAGAAGCGGCCCTCATGGCGCGGCAGGCCGTCGCTCTCCAGGCGCGCCAGACGGGCGAGGAAATCATCGGCACTGGTCAGCGACACGGTGAAGTCGCCCGAATCCTCCGGCCACTGCTGGATGTATTTGCGGAAGCAGTCCAGCAGGTGCTGGCTGAGCTTGGCGTCGCGGCCCTGGCTCTGCCCCAGCTCTTCGGCCAGACCGCGCTCGACCACGCGGAAGTGACTTTCCAGGCTGTCCAGGTTCAAGCCCGGCAGGATCTGCAGGCGCGCTTCCAGGCCTTCGCGTTGCTGTTCGGTCAACGGTGCACTGGCGACACGCGCCTGGCCGTTGTCGCGCAGCTGCTCCAGACGGGCACGCTCGCGCGCGAACTGGCCGCGCTCCAGGCGTACGTCCTCGTAGGTACGCTTGCCCTGGTCACGCAGGCCGCGGGTCAATTCGATCTGCTGGCCGATACGGGCCAGTGCGCTGTCGCCTTCGCGCAGGTCGATCAGCTGCTCGTCGATGTCGGCCATGCGCTGCAGGCGGGCGCTGACATCGATCTCATCCCACTCGCGCTCGACCAGCGAGTGCGCGGCCAACTGCTTTTCCTGGCCGCTCTCGCGCTGCTTGCGCAGCATCGCCACGTCGGCCTCGCTGCGCGCGATGCGCTGCGCCAGTTCCTGTGCCTCACGCTCGTAGACGCGGCGCTTGTCACGATTGTCGTGACCCAGCATCCAGCGCTTGCGGTCGTTGACGGCATGGCGGTCGTCTTTCTCGTAGCGGTCGCCCGGGTGCTTGATCTGGCCCTCGCGGGTGATCGCGCGGTCTTCGTTGCGCAGCTGCCCTGCGTTCTCCACGCAGGTGTAATCAAAGCGGCGCAGCAACTCGTTGTAAACCCAGTCGCCGTAAGCGTGGTCGCGCAGCTGCAGCTTGTGGATCAGCGAGCGCTTGTCCGGCTCACGGGCATGCAGCAACTCGTTGTCGCGCACGCGGAAGTACACCAGCTTGGTGCCCAGATGGGTGCGGTTGGCCCATTCGGCCACCTGCTGGTGGTTCTTTTCGTCCACCAGCAGCGACTGCGCGAAGCCATGCAGCACACGTTCAATCGAACCGCGCCAGCCGATCTGGTCCTCACGCACCTGGATCAGCTCACCCACAAACGGCACTGCTGCTTCGGACAGGCCGGTGTCCTCGCACAGGCGCGAGCGCATCTGCTGCAGCGGCGCCGGGATCGAGCTGGGCGCAGCCTTGAGCGATTCCAGCTCCACCCGCAGGGCGGCAAACCGCTTCTCGTCATCACGGCGTTCGGCCATGCGCTCGGCAATGGCGTCATCGACGGTGCCGGCACCATCGCGGCTGCCATCGATCAGCGCCCGCGCCTGCTCCACCTGCTCGGAGAAGCCGCTGGCGGTGTCGGCCAGGGACATGCCGAGGTGTCGGCAGGCCAGCTCCAACTGCTTGCGGCGGCGGCCGCGCTCTTCCACTTCGCGTTCCAGGCGGGCGCGCTCGCGCTCCATCTCCTCGACGCGCTCGCCGCCCTGCTCGCGCTGCTGGCGCTCCAGGTCGACCAGCTTCTGTTCGTGGTTGTCCAAAGCCTGGCGGCGTTGCCCTTCCTCGCCCATCAGGCCGCGGTCGAGCATCTCCACTTCCTTGAGCCGCTCGTTGACCAGGGCCAGGCGCTTCTCTTCGCGGAAGCCGTCGATGCCGATCTGCAGGTCACGCAGCGTGGCCACGCCTTTGCGCAGCTCCATCAGGTTGTGGTGGAAGTCACGGGCCGGGGTCAGCGTCTCGACCTGGCGGCGGGCGGTGACCACAGCATGGTGGGCGCCATCGAGTTCGGCGAAGTCATCGACCAGGCGGTCGGCGGCCTCGAAGGTGCGCGGCTCTTCCAGCATGAAACCACGCAGGAAGCCGTTGAGGTCGCCCAGGTTCTTGGCCGACTGGGTCTTGTGCAGCAGGCGCAGCGCCATGTCGTTGCCGATGCCCAGCAGGTGACGGAAGCGCTCGGCATAACCGGTGAAGGTATCGAAGTGGGCAACGTCGTCGGCCAGCCGCGCGCGCAGCTTGCGCAGGTCCAGGTCGAACCCATCCAGCTCGCTGGCCAGGTCGAAGCGGCGCGGGATGACCATGTAGTGCTTGCGCACGTCGTTGGCCGAGGTACCGGCACCGGCGATCCAGAACAGGCGCACGATCGACACCGCGTCGCCGCGGGCATTGTGGTACTCCAGTGCCAACGCGCTCCAGGTAGCGCCCTTGCGCAGGTACTGGGTGGCGATTTCGCCGGACTCGCTGTCCTGCTGGTCGGCCCAGGCACCGCGCACATAGGACACCAGCGAGCGGTCGCGGCCGGAGCGCTCGGCTTCGCGGGCGGCGGCATTGAAGTCGACGATGCTGGGCGGCGTCAGCAGCGCGCTCATGCCATCGAGCAGGGTGGATTTGCCCGAGCCGGAGCGGCCGACGAACAGGAAACCGCGCTCGGCGATCGGCACTTCGGTCAGGCCCGAGAACGTACCCCAGTTGAGCACCTGCAGGCGGCGCATGCGGAACTGGCTGGCGCGCGCATCGCTGGCCGGGTCGTTGAACAACGCGGCAGTGGGGAGCAGGGTTTTGGAAGTGGTGTCCATGCGGCTAATCCTTCAACCGCCGCGCCGGGCGCGGCGGCGGTCATTCTTGGTCAACGTGGCGCGAGCGCCGCGCCTCATTCGTCGGCGTCGTCGCTGGCGGCAAACAGCGAGCTGTCGCCTTCGCGCAGCTGCCGGTAAGCCTCGCCCAGGGCCTGCACGTCCTCGGCCGAGAACAGCAGCTTGAGTGCCGGCGATACTTCGTAGCGGTCCTCGCTGCCACGCAGCTTGGACAGCAGCTGGTTCTCGCGCATCTTGGCGATGGCGGCGGCTACGCGCTTGCCGTAACCGGCCTGGTCGGTGGACACGTTCTTCTGGTAGACGCTCATCGCCTCCACCAACTGGAACTCGGCCACCACCGCGCGTTCGCCGCGGGTATCAGCCTCGGCCAACTGCTGGCGCAGGAACAGCAGCAGCACCGACTCGATGAAGGTCAGCGGCGCCGAACGCAGCAGCGTGGGCGAGTCGAGTTCGGCGGTGTCGTACTGGCGGGTGAAGGCGACGCCACCGTCGCGGTCCAGCACCAGCTCCAGGAACAGCTCGCACAGCAGGCTGCGCACGTCGTCTTCATTGCGCAGCAATGCCGCCCACTGCGCCGGCTGGCGCTGGGCGTCGACGCTGGGGCCGGCCAGCAGCAGGCACAGCGCGCGGCGTGCCTCCAGCGGCAGGCTGCCGGTGTCGCCGACAAACAGGGCGCCGCCGCTCAATACCGGCGCAGCCGGGGCCGGCGTTGCCTCGATGTCGTTTTCGGTTTCGGTCTCAGACCAGTTCATCGCGTCTTTCCTTGAGGAACCAGACCAGCGGCACGCGGGCGCGGCGCACCACACCATCGCCGCCGGTCCATTCCACGGTTTCCAGTTGGTCGGCCATCACCTTGCCGTGGCGGGTGCCGATGGAGAGATAGCCGATCACGCTGCCCAGGCCCTGCCGCGCCGGGCGCTCGCGCAGTACCTGCGAGATGCTCAGGCGCGGGCGGTTGCCCAGCAGCATGAAGAGATTGTCCTTGAGGGTGCGCACGTCGATTTCCGACTGCGCGACCAGATCGCCCACGCTGTCCAGGCTGATCTCGGCGGCCTCGGCGTAGTAGATAGCCGTGTCCACCTGGTGGCTGCGTGGGTCGTGCAGGCGCCATTGGCCGATCGAACGCACGCGGGTGGAGGACAACGGCAGCACGAACCCGGTGGGCGCGGTGGGCCGAACCTCGTCGCGCAGCAGCAGGGCCTGGCCCTGGGCCTGCTTGAGCAGCTGGTTGAGGCGGCGCTGCTCCAGGTAGCCACGGCTCTGCACGAAGCCACGCAGGCTGCGGGCAAAATGCTGCATCACCTCATGCACCTGGCCACCGCGCTCGAGCAGCGTGCTGGTGAAGTTGCGCAGGAAGGTGCGCTCGTTGCGGTCCAGCTTGCGGGTGAAGCCACGGTTGAGCACGGTGTCCAGCGCGGCATCGAGCTCGGCACTGCGCTGCGGATCGTTGAGCAGGTCCCAGAACGCCTGGAAGCTGCGCCCGGCATCGGACTCGCCGATCACGTCTACGCCATTGAACAAGCGATCGAGGACATCGCCGCGCGCGCCCTCGTCGTCGATGATGCGCTCGCGGAAGCGGCGGTTGAGCTGCTCGAAGTCGTCGCGCACGCGGCGGAAATCCTCGGCCAGGTCATCAGCCAGGCGGATCACGTCACGGGTGCGCTCCAGCGCGCGCTTGCCATCCAGCGCACTGACCTTGCCGGTACCGACCTGGGCAATCTCGGCGTCGATGCGGTCGCGCTCGGCCTTGAGGGCGGCCAGGCGTGCTTCCGGATCGGATTCGGTCTGCTGGGCCAGCTGCGACAGCTGCTGCATGACCATCGCCAACCGGCTCTCGGTAGCCAGGCTGGCGTTGTGTTCGATACCGGCGATGAAGCGGATGGCCTGCGTGGCCTGCCGCGACAGTTCGTATTCCTCTTCGCTGGCCCCTTCGGGCAGGCGCCGCTCCAACCAGCCCTGGGCCAGCCAGTACGCAATGTAGGCCTGCGCGGTGCGCGGCAGCTCCACATCCAGCTCTTCGCCATTGAGCGCATCCAGCTGCTGCTGCAGGCGCTCGGCAAGGATGGAGCCGGGGATGCGACGGTCCGCCTCCAGCAGCAGGCCCTGCAACAGGCCGACCAGGACGGGCGCACGGTCGGAGGCCAGCAGTTTCCATAGCGGCTGCTCGCGCAGGCGCTGGTAGCTGGCGATACGTTGGCGGTACTTCATCGAGCGCGCGCGTTCCCTGGGCTCAGCGTCGGGCGTGGCCGACTTCGATGAAACGCAGGAACTCGGCGCGGGTACGCGCGTCGTCATGGAAAGTGCCGCGCATACGCGAGGTGACCATGCTGACGCCACGCTTGTGGATGCCACGGGTGGTCATGCACTCGTGCGCGCCTTCCACCACGATGCCTACGCCCATGGGCTGCAGCACGTCCTGGATCACGTCGGCGATCTGCGCGGTCATCTTTTCCTGCACCTGGAAGCGGCGCGCATAGGCCTCGACCACGCGCGCCAGCTTGGAGATGCCGACCACGCGGCCGTTGGGCACATAGCCGACATGCACGCGGCCGATGATCGGCGCCATGTGGTGCTCGCAGTGGCTTTCGTACTCGATGTCGCGCAGCACGATCATCTCGTCGTAGCCGGCCACTTCCTCGAAGGTGCGGGCCAGGTACTCGCGCGGGTCGTCGTTATAGCCCTTGAACCAGTCGCCATAGGCCTCGGCTACCCGGCGCGGGGTATCGAGCAGGCCTTCGCGGGTGGGATCTTCACCGGCCCAGCGCAACAGGGTGCGCACGGCCTCTTCGGCCTGGGCTTGGGTGACGGACGGGTTCTTGGAATCGGCCATTACAGAACTGCGCTTGGATTACGGGGTAGACATGCTACCAGCCGGGGGTGTGGAGGGCATGGAGAGGCCGGCAAAGCGCCTGCCCGCTCATTCCGGAGCTATTGCAAGTTATTGTTTTTAATTAAATTATCTCTGAACATGCGGCACACCTCAGGGGCGGCTCCATCGGGACGCCCAGGCCAGCGCGTCGGTGATGGGGCCGTACACGATTTGCCGCAGCAGCCGCGCCTCCCCCGGATCTACCTGATGGGTGATGCCCTGCTCATAGGCCTGCAACAGTGCCTGCGCTTCCCGCCACAGGTCCTTGGCCAGGCGCTCCAGCTCCCGCAGGGTCAGGCCCACCGGAATCCCGATGCTCTGGCCAAACGCCCCCACCTCCGCCTTGGTGACATCAGCAAAACGCGTGGCACTGCCCATTGGGAACACCAGGGTTTCGGCACCCCACTCGGGCGCCCGGTACACCGTGGTGCTGAGCAGGTCGTAATGCGGCGCCAGCTCCCAGCCGTTCTGACCCCACAGGAAGCTGAGATTCTTCAAATGGGCGTCGGCATTGCCAACAAAGAAATTGAACAACTGCCAGCGCAGCAGCGCCAAACGTGTAGCCGCCGGTGTTCGGGTGATATCCAACAGCTGCCGCAGGGCCGGGCTGCTGGCTTGTTGGTATTTGAACGCCGCATCCAGCGACAGCAACTGGCAGCCATCAAGCGCATAACGGCGCCGAACTTGCAGCCCCTCGCCTACACGGTCGAAACGACGTACCAGATAGACCGGCTCCGGCACCCGCCGCACCTGCACCTCCGGTACCGGCAAGCCACAAGCGGCAGCCAGGCGCATGCAGAACCACTCATTGACCACGCTGTGCGGGTAGTCATCCACCTGCTCGTGGTCTGGCTTGAGGAGGTGGGTAGAGGCGGCCTGCCCGATCGGTTCCCACAGCTGGTTGTGGTCGAATACCACGGCCAGCTTGTGCTGCGCGCCGGCCAGCGACATGCGCTTTGGCGCGCCATGGGACAGCGGCTGCCGTGGCAGCGCCTGGATACGTGCCGAGAGCTCGGCATCGGGCAAGGGCCGCAGATCCGGCGGCGGCAACTGCTGCCCGGGCGACAACAAGGTCAATGCGCCTGCCGATTCCGGGCCAAAACGCTGCAGCAGGCCGAATGCGTCGGCGGCATTGATACCGGCATCGGCGGCAACCAGTTGGCGCCCGCCCTCCTCCGGCAGCAGATTGTCGAAGAACCACTGCACAGGACGCTGGCTGCCACCGTCCTGGATCTCGCCCGCAGTGCGCGGCAGGGCCGGCGACAGGTCGAAACCGGTGTCGCGCCAGACCGGATCGTAATGGAACGCCCACAGGTTGCCCTGTTCGTACAGCTCACCGATGCGCTGGTGTTCCAGCCACACATCGAGCTGACGCGGTTCGATCTCGATCTCGGTCACCATCAGCCGCGCTCCGGCGGCGGCAGCTCCACAGGCAGATCAAGCTGCACGCGAATGCCCAGTTGGCGCAGCAATTCGAATACCCGGCCGATCTGCACGGTGTCCTTGCCCCGCTCCACATTGCCCAGGACCACGTGACTGGTACCCGCCATTGCTGCCAGATCATCCTGGCGCAGGCCCTGCGCCTTGCGTACAGCGCGGACGTATTGGCCGATGTCTGACGCCTGGTCGATCTGCACCTGCATGGCTGGCCCTCTGAAATATAAAGCAGGCTTTAGATTGCTCTATGAAAGCCTCCAGCTCAAGAAAAATCTAAAGCAAACATTAGAAATATCCCTTTCGGGCCGTCGCAGCGCGGAAATCTAACGTATACGTTATATATTCCTTCAGAAGCATCAAATACTCACGAAAACTAAAGCAGACTTTATTTTCTTCGCATAACACCCTGGGTGTCGCGCTGTAGTGCCTGCAACAGGCTGGGCGCACGCGAGGTGGCGATGTCGGCAATGCGCCAGCTGCTGCCCTGGCGCTGCAGGGTCAACTGCAGCTGCAAGGGGTACTGGGGGTCGTCGAGCTGGGTGCTGGCACGCAGCTGGCCGTCTGCCAGTGGCTGGATGTCGAAGCTGAGCTGGCGCAGGTCCTGGGCGGTGTCCTGGCAGTCGCAGAGCGGATCGCCGTCCAGATAGCCAACTTCGCCAGCGTACGCGTCGCTATTGGCCTGCATCGCGGCGATCAGGGCCGGCGTGTAGACCTCTTCGTCGGGCAGGATGGCGTCCAGCCCGGCATCCGGGTGGTAGCCGGCGTAGATGTGGCTGAGGAAGGCGCGGGCGGAACGGATGTCATCGGCGCTGGTACTGGCCGCTGCCGGGTTGGGTTCTGGCGTGGCGCTGACGGGGGCGTCCTTGTTGCAGGCAGTCAGGGCCAGCAGCAGCGTTGTGGCGATCAGGGCTTTCATGGGCGTCCTTGCGGTGTTCTGTGATCGGGTCTTTTTAGGCGGGGCTGTTGGGGAAAGCAAAGGCTGCAGAGCCAACCCCTCCCCAGCCCTCCCCTTCGCCTACGGCGAAAGGGAGGGAGACAAGCGCTGCGCCCCTCCCTTTGGCGCAACACCGTAGCCCGGGTAAGCGCAGCGCACCCGGGGCTGTTGGCTGACCGCCTGAAAGACGCCGAGAGCCCCGCCTCCCGGGTGCGCTGCGCTTACCCGGGCTACGCGACTACGGCGCCAGCCGCTGTGCCAGACCCGACCAACGGCTGGCATGGCGGGCCAGGGCGGCCTCGATGACCTCGGCGCTGCCGGCCAGGTGCAGGCCATTACGGGCGCGGGTGATGCCGGTGTACAGCAGCTCGCGGCTGAGCACGCGGTTGTCGCGGCGTGGCAGCTGCAGCCAGACCTGGTCGAACTCCGAACCCTGCGCCTTGTGCACGGTCATCGCGAACGCACTTTCGTGCAGCGGCAACGCCGCCGGGTGGAACGCACGCGGGTTGGCGGGGTCGTCGCCGGGGAACCAGGCGCTGACGCTGCGGCCGTCACCATCACGCAGGCAGATGCCGACGTCACCGTTGAATAGGCGATGGCGGTAGCTGTTTTCGCCAATGATCAGCAGGCGCCCGTGGAACCAGCCCGGGCCCAACGCACGGCCGCGGGTGCCACCCAGCAGTTCCTCGATGCGGGCGTTGAGGCCACGCGCGCCCTGTGGGCCCTCGCGTACGGCGGTGAGCAGGCGCATGCGGCCGGCCAGCGCCAGCGCGTCAGCCGGCGTGGGCGCATCGGCCAGGGCCTGCCAGTACTGCTGCAACGGCTCGCGCCAGGCCTGCAGGGGGTCGATATCGCCTTCGTGGAAATGCACCCCGGTCAGTTGCGCGTCGCGCAGCAGTTGCAAGGTCTGCAGCGCATCGCCATCGCGCATGGCGCTGGCCAGCGGCGCCAGCTGCAGGGCCTCGCTCTGCCGATAGCCGCGCTGCAACTGCACGCGGGCACCGGCAAAGTCCTTGGGGTTGGTTTCCACAGCGTCGGCGGGCAATTCGCCCAGCAGCGGGCGCAGTGCATCCGCATCGGTAGCCGTCGTGCGCTGGCCCTCGCCGGCGGCACGCAGGATGGCGCTGAGTACGTCACCAGCCTCCACCGAGGGCAGCTGGTCGGGATCGCCGAGCAGCACCAGACGGGTGCCCGGATCGATGGCCTCGACCAGCTTGGTCATCAGCGGCAGGTCGATCATCGAGGCTTCGTCTACCACGATGACGTCATAGGGCAGCGGGTTGTCGGCGTGGTGGCGGAAGCGCGGCGAATCCGGAATCACGCCGAGCAGGCGGTGCAAGGTGGTGCCGGTGGTCGGCAGCTGTTCGCACAGGGTGCTGTCGATGCCTTCCGCTGAGAGCTTCTGCAGGGCATGGCGCAGGCTTTCGGCCATGCGCTCGGCGGCGCGGCCGGTTGGCGCGGCCAGGGCGACGCGCGGTACTGATTGGTTTGTGGCCTGTGCCTGTGCGGCCAGCAGCACCAGCAGGCGGGTGATGGTGGTGGTCTTGCCAGTGCCGGGGCCGCCTGTGACCAGCAGCAGGTTGTGGCGCAGGGCGGTGGCTGCGGCGCGGGCTTGGTGGTCTGGAGCCCTACCCTCTTCCGCCCTTCGGGCATCCCCGCCTTCGCGGGGACAGGCCCTTTGATCTCCCGCAGGCGGGAGAAGGGAGAGATCCAACTCGGCTGCAGGGCTGTTGCCCCCTCTCCCTCCGGGAGAGGGCTGGGGTGAGGGTGCGTCGAACAGGTCTGCCTGCTGGCTTTCAGGTGCCGCCTGCCCCGGGAACAACCGAGCAAACACCGCTGCCAAGCCAGCCACATCACCACCCGCAACCGGCGCCTGCCCGATCTTCTGCAGCCCACTCGCCAAACGGCGCTCGTACTCACGGTACCGGCGCAGATACAGCAGCCCGTGCTCCCACACCAGCGGCGCCTGCGGCGACTCCTCGCTGTTATCCACAGCTGTGGATATCCACTTGGAGGCCTCCAGCTGCGCAATCCATTCTTCGGCGGCCGGCCATTCCACACCGGCATCGACCAGGCGCTGTGGCTGGCTTGGATCAAAGCCGGCATGGCCCTGTGATACCGCCAGCGACGCCAGCGCAGCCGCGGCCAGCACGGCGTCCGGCGTGTTCGTATCCAGCCGCCGCAGGCTCTGCGCCAGGGCGTGATCCAGCGCGCGCAGCGCGCCGGCTTTGTTCAATGCGGCCAGCAGGCTCATGCCTCACCTCCCAGTCGTGCCAACAAGGCCGCATGGCCATCGCGGCCACCGGCAAACAACTCATCCACCGCATGCACCAGTTCCGGCGCGAAGTTGTGTGCGTACAGGCCGGGCGACTGCGGGCGCGTTGCATCCAGCCCGCGGCAGAACAGGTAGCGAATGCCCCCGAAATCCCGCGCATAGTCGTAGCCGGCACCGATGCGGAAGCGCAGCCAGCGGTGCAGGGCCACCGTGTAGATCAGCGCCTGCAGGTCGTACTCGCTATGACGCATGGCCGCGTCCAGCTGCGCCGGGGCGTAATCCGGCAAGCGATTGGATTTGTAATCCAGCACATACCAACGCCCTTCGCGGACGTAGGTAAGGTCGATCTTGCCGGTCATCAGCCCTTCCAACTGGCGGCGCAGGCCAAAACCATTGCGGCCGCGCACCACCCCGTGGGCATGCAGCACGCGCAGCAGGGCCGGCACCGTGGTTGGCTGCATGGCGAAGTGGAACTCGATTTCGGCGCGACGCTCGCCTTCGCCCAGCGAATGCAGGGCACCGCCCTCGGGCAGGGTGACGGTCAGGGTCTGGCCGATCAGCTCGGTCAGCAGCGCCACGCCGTCTTCGATCTCTTCGTCGATATAGCCATCGGCGCGCATTGCCTTGGCGATGATCTCGCCCTGCCCTTCGGGTGCGTGTCCGCCAGGTTGCCAATCACGCCAGATGCCGAAGTCGACGTTCTCCAGCGCCGCATGCAGCACGTTGCCGAAGCGGCTGCCGGCAAAGCGCGGATCGAACACTTCCGGTTGTGCAGCTGCGGTTTGGGTGGCCGGCTCGGCATCCACATCGACCTGCGCCGGTTCGTCGGCGGCGCCGCCGCTGTCTTCCGTGGCGGCCGCGGCGGTGTCGTGGCCGCCTTCGGCATGGGCGAGCTGGGTGAAGCTGTACACCCACCAGTCGTGCGGCACGCTGCGGCGCACCTCGCGCACCGGCGGCAAGGCCTGCTCGCGCTCGGGCGGCAGGCGCGCGGGTAGCGCAGCGCTCTCGCCTTCGATCACCCGGATGTCGGCATGCCCGGGCAGGCCCTGCAGCATCGGCCCGAGCCGCGAGCTGCCCAAGCCAGTCAAGGCACCCCCACTTATCCACAGCGCATGCTCGGCGCGGGTCAGGCCGACATAGAGCAGGCGCGCGGTTTCGGCCTCCTCATCGGCGTTGACCTGCTGGCCGACGGCCTTCCAGGCCGGGTCTTCCTTGTCGATCTTCCAGTGCAGTACGCGTTGCTCACCGTCATGCACGGTGCGGTGGTTGCTGCTGTCCGGCGCATTGGTGGCGATGCCGACAAAGGGCAGGTAGACCAGCGGGTATTCCAGGCCCTTGCTCTTGTGCAGGGTGATGATCTGCACGCGGCGGGCATCCGATTCCAGCCGCAGCAGCTGCGCCTCGTCGCCTTCATCGGCGTGGGCGATCTGGGTCTGCAGCCAGTCCAGCAAGCCATGCAGGCCGATGCTGCGATTGCTGGCTTCCTGCAGGGCTTCGGCCAGCTGCAGGTAGTTGGTCAGGCGGCGCTCGCCGTCAATCAGCAGCAACAGCCGCTCGGCCTGTTCGGCGCACAGGTCCGACAGCAGGGCGAGCACACCACCACGCTGCCAGCGTTCGCGCCATTGCAGCAGGCGCTCCTGGTGCAGGCGTTGCTGTTCACCTTCGTGTTCCATCGCGGCGATGGCGGCGGCGCTTTCGCCCAGCAGCACCGTGGCCAGCGCGGCGCGCAGGCGGCCTTCGTCGGCCGGTTGCAGCAGGGCCAGCAACAGCAGCCGCAGTTCCTGCGCCTCGGTACTGGCAAACAGGCTCTGCTTGCCTGCAGCGACGGCCGGAATGCCGAGCGCGGCCAGGGCCTGTTGCACGCGCGAGGCCTCCTTGTGCGAGCGCACCAGCACGGCGATATCGCCCGGCTGCACCGGTTTGCCATCGACCAGCGCGCGGCCTTCGCGGGCGGCGCTGAGCACCCTGTGGATATCTGCCACGCAAGCGGCGGTGGCGGCATCGCGCGAGGCGTCGGCTTTCAGCGGTTTGCCGTCGGCGTCGCCTGCAATCAGCTGCAGGGTGAGGGCCGGCGCGGCCTTGCCGTCGAACAGGTAATCGGCGTCGCTGCGCTTGCTGCCCGGCAATACCGGCTCGAACTGGATGCGCTCGTCGAGGAAGGCTTCGGGGCCGGCATTGTCGTACAGCGCCTGGATCGCACGCAGCACACCGGGGCGTGAGCGGAAATTGCGGTCCAGTGCCGGCGCGGCTTCAGCCAATGCCTTGGCCTGCAGATAGGTGTGCACGTCGCCACCACGGAAACCGTAGATGGCCTGCTTGGGATCGCCGATCAGGAACAGCGCGGCATCACCATCATCGGCGGCGAACACACGGCGGAAGATGTCCCACTGGCGCGGGTCGGTGTCCTGGAACTCGTCGACCAGGGCGAAGCGGTACTGCGCGCGCAGGCGTTCGGCCAGGTGTGCACCATGCGGGCCATGCAAGGCGTTGGCGACGTTGTCGATCAGGTCGTCGTAGGTCTGCTGGCGGCGCAGCTGCTTGAGCTGGGCCAGCCGCTGGCGTACCTCGCCGCGCAACTGGTGCAGGAGCACGATGGACTGCTGGCGCTGCCACTGCGTCACCTGCGCCAGCGACTGCAGGTAATCGGCGATCATCAGCTGCAACGGCGATTTTGGGGTGCTGCCTGCCTTGGCCTTGTTGGTCTTGGCGGTAAGCGCCTCCAGCGTCAGCCGCTCCAGACGTTCGTCCAGTTCGGCGCCCGGGTCCGGGTGCCGGCTCCACTGCAGCAGTTGCTGGAACAGCGGTTCGATCCAGTCGGACTTGTAACTGGACTTGTTGAGGATGCCGCCTTCCAGCGCGCCACGCAGCTGCTGCAGATAGGTGTCGCCATGCTCGGCGATGCCAGCAGCAAGGCGCTGCGCAGCGCCGTCGCGGAAGTGGCGCGGGTCTTCGAGCAGGGTTTGCGGCGGCTGTGGATAAAGCGGCAGCTCGGCGGCCAGGGCGGGCAGATCGCGGGCCAATGCATCGGGACTTTTCCACAGCCCCAGCAGCGCCTCCAGGTGCTCGCCCTGCCCTGCGTGCAGGCGCCACAGGTCGGCTGCCAGTTCGTCGTGCAGGGCACGGGTATTGGCCAGCAGCTCTGGCGCGGCGAAGGTGTGGCCGCTTTCCAGTGCGTACTCGCCCAGCACGCGGGTGCAGAAGCCGTGGATGGTGAAGATCGAGGCCAGGTCGGTTTCTTCGGCGGCAATGCGCAGGCGCCGGCCCAGCTGCGCGGCGCTCTCGCTGCCCTGCTGCAGGTGGCGTTGCAGGATGGCGCGGGTAAGCGTGGTTTCCGGGCTGTCATCCTCTGCGGGATGGCTGTCGACCACGCGCGCGGCCAGCTCCAGGCGTTCGCGGATGCGCTTGCGCAGTTCCTGGGTGGCCGCGTCGGTGAAGGTCACCGCCAGGATCTGACCCATGCGCAGGCCCTGCTCCACCACCAGCCGGGTGAACAGCGTGGCCAGGGTGAAGGTCTTGCCGGTGCCGGCACTGGCCTCGATCAGGCGCAGGCCGTCCAGCGGCAGGTGCAGATACGGGTCCTGCTGCAGCTCGGCGCTCATGCGGCACCTCCGCTGGCGGCAGCCGTTTCGGCATCGAAATCAGGCAGTACGCGGCCCTCACGCAGCGCGGTGAATATCAACAAGGCGTTGTGGATAAATCTGTGAGTAGTGATTGGCGATGCGAACGGATCGCTGCCGCGCAGGGCCAGTTGCAGGGCTTCGCCGTTGCGCTCGCCCCAGCTATGTTCGCTGCCGAACCAACGCGACTGCGCGGCGTTTTCGCGCTTGTCCTCTTCAGCGTTGTAAATATCCCAACCGGTATAGGGAGCGAACAGCAGCGGCGCCTGCATTCCCTCGGAACGCAGGCGTAGCAAGGCTTTCAAAGCTGTTTGTGCAGCTTCCGGAGACAGCTCCGGCAAACGATGTGGGCCATAGCCGGCCTGCCCGTTGTCATGGAACTGCAGCAGCGCGGTGGGCACCCCGGCGGCGTTGCGCAACAGCCAATCCAGGCCACCACGCAGCACATACGCCACCCCGGGTGCACCGGCCTGGAGGCGGATCAGACCCTGTGGATGAATTTGATCGACACGCCCGTGCAGGCGCACGCCATCCGCCTCTACCTCATAGCGTTGCGAGTCCAGCGGCTGGCCGTCGTACCACTGCGAAAACGCCTCCGCGCAGGGCCGGATGCGGCCGAGCATGCGCTCGAACTGCTGCCGCCCCAGCGCACCGGACGGCAGCAGCGCGCGCGCCCGCAGGCGCGGGTACAGGCCGGCTTCCTGGCCCTGCAACAAGGCGCTGAGCACGTGTTGCTGCAGGGAGGAGTGCAGGCGGCCGCCGCCGGGCACCAGCAGCGGTTCGATGTCTTCGCTGTCGTCGATTTCGCCGGCCAGGCGCAGGCCCAGGCGTTGGCTGAGGAACTGCCCGGCGGGGTCACTGATGAAACGCCGCAGCGCATCCAGCGACAGGCTGTCGTCATTGAGCGCGGCCGGTAGCGGTGCGGCCAGCGGGCCATCGAACCACGGCGCCAGCCGTTGCCGGCTGCCCCCCACTGCGCTGGCGGCCGGGTGCCACTGGCGCCGGTAGCTGAAGCGGCGCGGCTCGCCATCGCCGCCAAATGCCGCCGGGGCGAATGGTTGCAGCGGGTGCCGCACCACCAGTTGCTTGCGCGCTGCGGTGGAATCCTGGTGGTAGGCGGCGGCCGCATTGACCAGTTCGCTGACCAGTACCGAGGGCTCGCGCACGCTGCCGTCGCGGGCATCGGCACCCAGATAGCTCAGGTAGAACACCTCCTGGGCCGAGGCGAACAGCTGCAGGAACAGGAAGCGATCGTCCTCGCGCAGCGAGCGGTCGCCGTAACGGCGGCGTTCGGTGCCGAGCTCGGCGGTGAGTCGGCTGAGGCCGGCGGCCGGGTCGCGGCGCGGGAAGTCGCCGTCGTTCAAGCCCAGCACGCAGATCACCCGGAACGGCAGCAGGCGCATCGGCACCATGCGGCCGAAGCTGATGCCGCCGGTCAGCAGCGGTGCGCGGGTATCGGCCTCGGACAGCACCGAGGCGAAATGCGCGCGTACTACTTCCGCCGGTACCGGCGCGTCGAAGCCGGCGCTGCTGGCTTCCTCGGCGAATTCGTTGACCAGCTTGCGCAGGCGATCCAGTGCGCGCACCGCGGACGGTTCGGTTGGTGTCTCCGGCAGCAACGCCAACAGCAGGCCGAGCAGGCGCTCGCGCCATTGGTTGGGGCTCAGCGCTTCGGCCAGGGTCTTCTGGTGGCGGGCCAAGACCCGCAACAGGCGGATCAGCGCATCGAGCGCGGCCAGGCCGCTACCTTCCAGCTCCGGCCACGGCGCGACACTGCCGATGTCCTCGTCGCTGCCGCTGGCGTGGCCGAGCAGCAGCCTGTCCAGCGCGAATTGCCAGGTGTAGGCGTCATCGGCCGGTGCCAAGTGCTGCTTGCGGTGGCCGGCATCCAGGCCCCAGCGCGCGCCCGCCGCCTGCAACCAGGCGTGCAGGCGTTCGAAGGCGGCCGCATCCAGGCCGGAGGCCGATGCCAGTGGCGCGCTGGCCAGCAGGTCGAGGATTTCATTGAGGCCAAAGCGCGATACCGGCAGGCCCAGCAACTGCACGAACACCTCGGCCAGCGGCTCACCCTGCAGCGGGCTGGCATCGGCCAGCGCCCAGGGAATATGTGCATCGTTGCCACCACGGCCGCCGAACACCGATTCCAGGTAGGGCACGTAGGGATCGATATCCGGCGCCAGCACCGCGATTTCGCGCGGCTGCAGCGGCGGGTCGAAGCGCGGGTCTTCCAGCAGCGCGCGCAGCTGGTCGTGCAGCACCTGCATCTCGCGCAGGCGGGTGTGGCAGGCGTGGATCTGGATGCTGGGATCGTCCAGGCGCAGCGCTTCCCGCAGGGGTGGCGAGGGCAGCGCGCGGCGGTGGAACAGGTCCGCCTGCAGGCGGTGCAGCAGGCTGTCGCCGAGACCGCCGGCGTCCAGGCCCGGCAACGGCATGCTTTCCGGGTCCACATAGGCGGCGATTTCACCGCTGGGGTGGACCACTTCGTAGTCGCCCAGTACCGCCATGAAGTCGCGGCCGGCCTCGCCCCAAGCCTGCAGCAAGGGGTTTTCGCCGGCCTCGATGCCGAACGGCTCGGCCAGGCCGCTGCGCAGCTTTTCCTTCAGCGTCTGCAGATCGCCCCAGTACGAGCGGGTCGGCGTCGGCATATAGAAGTGCAGCGTGCCGACCCGCGCCTGGGTGGCGATCACCCGCAGCACGTCCGGCGAGACATTGAGCGTGGCAAAGGCGAACAGCCGCTGCGGCAGGCCCTGCGGCAAGGGCTGGTGCATGCCTTCGAAGCGGGCCAGGTAGTCGTTGATGCGGCGCGCGCGGTAGTTCTGGCCGCCGGCGATGTAACGCCACAGGATGGCCTGCGGGTCACCCGGCTCGGCTCCGTCTTCCCAGCGCAGCAGCCAGTCGCGGCGCCAGGCCTGGTATTTCTCGAACACCCCACCCAGCTCGGCCGCCAGCGCCCAGGGGCGCAGCGGATCGTCTCGATCCAGGTAGGCGCGCAGCCCGGCCATCGCCGGTTTCTGCATCAGCGCGCTGTCGGTCAACGCCCCATACAGGCGCCAGTGCAGGCCGCTGGCGCCCAGGTCATCGCGCTCGCCGGGCACGTTGGCCTTCAGCGCCTTGGCGACAAACTCGCCAGGGGTCAGGAACTCCAGGTTGGCCGACACGCCATATTCGGCGGCCAGCGTCGATTGCAGCCAGCGCCGCATCGCCACCTGCGGGATCAGCACGATATCGGCGGCCAGCAAGGGCTGGCCGGGCGCCGGCTCACGCAGCGCGTGGGCCAATAGCTGGGCCAACACGTCCAGGGCATTGGAGTGGTACAGGCGGAAATCGGGGGCATTGCTCATCGCGCCATCTTGCCGCAGTGGTATCGCAGGCGGCGAGACCTGAATGGATTGCGCACACTTTGCGCAGGCTTACTCTCCCATCCCGTGCACACTGTGTTGCTCCCAAGCCTGCATGCTGTGCATGGCGCCGGGCGCTGGCAATGCGACAATACTGGACGGTCCAGTACGCTTATGTTCAGGCGCTGCTGGCAATCCTAGAACGTTGGTTTTCCGTTAAAGGCCACCATGCCCTCAGCTCGGACTCCCTTGGTGCAGTTGTCCAACGTGCGCATCGACCGCGGCGGACGCACCATCCTGCGCGATGTTTCGTTGCAGGTGCCGCAAGGCAGCATCACCGCCGTGCTCGGCCCATCGGGCAGCGGCAAGTCGACGATGTTGGCGGCGCTGACCGGTGAGCTGCGGCCGGTAACAGGCAGCGTCCAGCTGTTTGGCCGCGAGATCCCGCACAGCAACCGCGACCTGCTGGAGATGCGCAAGAACGTCGGCGTATTGCTGCAGGGTAATGGCCTGCTGACCGACCTGAGCGTGGCCGACAACGTCGCCCTGCCGCTGCGCGCCCATACCCGGCTGCCCGAGCCGGTGCTGCAACGACTGGTACAGATGAAGCTGCATGCGGTGGGCCTGCTGGCCGCTGCCGATGCCTGGCCGCGCGAGCTGTCCGGCGGCATGGCACGACGCGTGGCGCTGGCCCGTGCCCTGGCCCTGGACCCGCCGCTGATGATCTACGACGAGCCGCTGACCGGGCTGGACCCCATCGCCTCGGGCGTGATCATGAGCCTCATCCAGCGTCTGAACGACAGCTTGGGGCTCACCAGCATCATCGTCAGCCACCATGTGCATGAAACCCTGCCAATCAGCGACCAGGCGGTGGTGATCGCCAATGGCGGCATCGTGTTCTCCGGCACGCCGGACGAACTGCAGGCCAGCACCGACCCGCTGGTGCGGCAGTTCCTGCACGGGCAGCCGGACGGCCCTATCCCCTTCGATGCGCCGACGCGCAACTACGGGTTGGAGAACGCGTGATGCTGAAGCAGCGCGCGAAGTCCGCTTTTGGCCCCCTCTCCTGCGCAGCGGGAGAGGGCTGGGGTGAGGGCGCTTTTAAAGCACGTGGAGCAGAAGCTGCGCTCATCCGCCCTTCGGGCACCCCCGCCTTAGCGGGGGCAGGCCCTTCGTTCTCCCGCTTGCGGGAGAAGGGCTTGTCGTCCAGCACCTTCAGTACCTCAAGGGACGCTAGCTGATGCCCTTCACCTCCTCCATCCGCTCGCTGGGTCGTGCCGGCCTGTTCTCGCTGACCGTGCTGCGCGGCTCGCTGCCGACCCGCGACTTCCTGGCCGAGCTGACCCGCGAAATCTACAAGATCGGCGCACGCTCACTGCCGATCATTGCTGTTGGCGGCGCATTCGTTGGCCTGGTACTGACCCTGCAGGGCTACCGCACGCTCACCACCTTCGGTGCCTCCGATGCCTTGTCCACCCTGCTCGGCCTGTCGCTGTACCGCGAACTGGCGCCGGTGCTGACGGCGCTGCTGTTCATCGGCCGTGCCGGCAGCTCGATCGCTGCCGAACTGGGCCTGATGCGTGCCACCGACCAGATCAAGGCGCTGGAGCTGATGGCCATCGATCCGGTGGCCAAGGCGGTGGCACCACGCTTCTGGGCGGCGGTGCTGACCGTGCCGCTGCTGACCGGCAT
>DKPB01000080.1:27855-28135 GCA_002471015.1 Stenotrophomonas sp. UBA7346 | reverse complement strand
CCGCCGCGCCGCCGAGCGTGAGGCGCGACGTGCGCCAGCGCCCGCGGCCAACAGCAAACCTGCCCTGCCCTCGGCGGCGGCGGCGATCCTGGCCCGGGCCAAGGCCAAGGCCGCAGGAAGCCCACCGCAATGACAACCACTGCAGCGAAGAAGACCACGGCCCGCAAGACCACCGCCAGCAAGCGCCCGGCAAGGAAGGCCACACCCGCCAAGGCCGGCACCGCGCGCGGCAGCAAGCGCATGAGCGCAGCCCAAGTGCTGGAGATGTTCACCCGCCTGC
>DKPB01000080.1:0-27624 GCA_002471015.1 Stenotrophomonas sp. UBA7346 | reverse complement strand
TGGAGATGTTCACCCGCCTGCGCGAGCTCAACCCGCATCCGACCACCGAGCTGGAATACAACACTCCGTTCGAGCTGCTGGTCGCGGTCACGCTGTCGGCTCAGGCCACCGACGTGGGCGTGAACAAGGCCACACGCAAGCTGTTCCCGGTGGCCAACACCGCCCAGGCCATCCTCGCGCTGGGGGAGGAAGGGCTCAAGCGTTACATCGCCACCATCGGCCTGTTCAATGCCAAGGCCAGGAACGTGATTGCCGCCTGCGCCATCCTGGTTGAAAAGTACGGTGGCGAAGTACCCGCCGACCGTGCCGCGCTGGAAGCCCTGCCCGGCGTCGGCCGCAAGACTGCCAATGTGGTGCTCAACACCGCGTTCGGGCAGCCAACCATGGCGGTGGATACGCACATCTTCCGTGTTGCCAACCGCACCGGGCTGGCACCTGGCAAAGACGTGCGGGTGGTCGAGGATGGCCTGGTCAAGGTGATTCCCGCCGAGTTCCTGCAGGATGCGCACCACTGGTTGATCCTGCACGGGCGCTATGTGTGCAAGGCACGCAAACCGGATTGCCCGCAATGCGTGATCCGTGACCTCTGCCATTTCAAGGACAAGACCGCCGACGCCGCCTGAGCGTCGGCAGTTGCCATCTGTACGACACCTGCCGGTAACAGCGCACCTGCCAAATGCGCAGGTGCTTGCCCTGCCTGGGCCATAACAGTCGCCGGACTGTCACATTTACGCAATCTTTACAGCCTAGCCTTCGCAGCAACCTCAACCTGCCTGCAAGGCTACCCACCCAATGAAACTGCATCGCCAACTCCTCACCGCGGCCGTGGCTGCTGCACTGTTCGCGCCGGCTGCACACGCTGAAGTCGCCATCGACGTTATTGGCGGTTCCGAAATCACCTTCGAAGGCCTGGTCCAGGCCGACGGCAACTGGTTCAGCAATGACAAGGCCGACCTGAACACCACCGGCAATGCCGTCGACCCGAACCGTGGCACGATGAATGGCAAGAACAGCGAGTTCGAGCTGCGCCGCGCCGAGCTGGTGCTGAAGGGCAAGGGCCCGGGCAACATCGAGTGGGTGGTGGGTTACGATGCCAAGGCCGACAAGTTCCTGGACACCAACCTCAAGTACAAGCTGGGTGGCAACAGCAACCACTTCCTGCAGGCCGGTCAATTCAAGCAGCCCAACAGCCTGGAAGAACTGTCCAGCACCAAGAACAACGACTTCATCTCCAAGGCCGCCGTCACCAACACCTACGCCGTTGCCCGTCGCCTCGGCGTTGGCTACGGCGTCGGCGATGCCAACTGGTCGGTCACCGCCTCGGCCTTCGGCCGCGAGCTGACCCGAAACCTCGCCCATGGCAGCGGCTACGGCGTGCGCGGCACATTCGCCCCGATCAATGAGAAGGGCAACATCCTGCATCTGGGCCTGAGCTACGTCGATTACGACACCGATGCTGACCTGCTGCGCCTGCGCGCTCGCCCGAACGCTGACCTGGCCACCGTGCGTTTGGTCGACAGCGGCGACCTGAAGGACACCGACCGCCTGAGCACCATCGGTGCCGAGGCCATGTACGTGCAGGGCCCGTTCAAGGCCCAGGCCGAGTACTACAACGCCAAGGTCAAGCGCTACGACCACGACAACTACAGCACCGACGGCTACTACATCAGCGGCGTGTGGAACGTCACCGGTGAGACCTGGGGCTACAAGGGTGGCACTCCGAGCCTGGGTCTGCCGGATGAGCCGGGCCGTGGCATGTGGCAGCTGGGTGCGCGCTTTGACAGCATCGACCTGAACGACGGTGGCCTGCGTGCCCCGGCCGTGGTTGGCGGCGCCCCGCTGGTGGACGGTGTGCTTGGCGGCAAGATGGACATCTGGACCGTGGGTGCCAACTGGTACTGGCGCTCCAACTTCAAGGCTTCGCTGAACTATGTGATGGTGGACAGCAAGAAGTACAGCTCCAGCAGCCAGGCATTCGTCAGCGACAAGCCCAATATCCTGGAAGCCCGCCTGCAGTTCTTCTGGTAAGTCTCCCTCCGTAACAAAACCTGACGATTAGGAGTTCCCATGAAAGGATTTATGGCTGCAATCGTTATTGGCTTTTTTTCACTATTTTGCCTCGACGCCTCAGCACAGCGGTATTTCGGCTACTACGGAAATGACGGCGATCTGATCCAGAACTACGACCACATCAATCTTCATCACATCATGTGGCCACCTTCAGATCCCGTCCAGGCGACCGATTTCATCCTCCGTGAACTGGATCAATCGCGGATGCTAGGCGTCAAGGCAATGGTGACTGTTGATACGTTGCTTTTTAACTTTCCCAACAGGCAATGTCCGGCGAGCCCGCGAAGGGACCTGGAAGCAACCCGCCAGATCTGGACGAACTTCGTCAACAAACTGACCACGGCGGGGCACCTGGGACCGAATGGGACAGTTGTCGCTTTCTACCTGATCGACGAGCCTGAGCTTTGTGGCCTACAGGATCGTTATGTCCAGATAGAAAACGGGGCCGAAGGATTTTTCTCCATCCCTGACAACCAGGCCATCCGGGATGCCACAGGGATAATCCGCTCCAACCCGAACACGGCTAACATTCCGATAGCAACGATCAGCCACAACCTTATGACTGACGGCGGGAGATACTTTGACTGGCTCGGCATAGATACATACGGCAAAGATGATCAAACCTCGATTGGATACAACGATTTCTCAGGGATGCTCACCTATTGCCACGACGTCGACCCGCCACTGGGCGTTGGCCAGCATCTGTGGGAAACGAACTGCAGGAATTGGAGCCGTTTGCCAAAGATCATCCTCGTCCCTCAGGCAGCAACTGGCGGGTGCGGGCTCGATGGATCACCACACAACCCACAGGCTTGGTTCACCGAGTTCAAGCGTCAATGGGTCGGAAAAATCGTCCTGCTGATGCCGTTCTTGTGGAAGACTCAAAATGGTGGTCAGTGTCCGGGAACCAAAGATTTGCCCGCACTGCGCAATCAATACACGCAGATCGGGCTTCAGATCAAAAATGGCCAGGTTCCGTAGCTTGACCACAGCAAACTCGCAAGCAATAGACAACGCCCCCCAAGGGGCGTTTGTCGTTGCAGCGGTTGCGCTTTTGCAGGAGCTGCGTAAGCCGCGAAGCTTACGCCGCCGATGCGCAGGCGATTATTGCTATCTGTAGGCGTGTCGGCTTCGCGGCTGACGCCGCTCCTACGAGAACTAAGGCACGAGCGATTCCGCAGGTTGAAGCTGTGTAAGCTTGGCCACTCACGTCGCGCCCACAACACATCTTGTGGAGCGCACACCGAATGGACGGACCCATGCGCACCTGCCTGCTCATACTGCTACTTTCCCTCCCCTTCACCAGCCTCGCCCGGGACTGTGATGACCCCGCCACGCGCATCACCCTGGCCTATCAACAACGCGACACGGCCACCCTGCCCGCGCGGCCCGGCTGGGCCATCGATGCCATCCGCGGCGCCTGCCGGGTGTGGCCGGCCGACACGCGCCTGACCTTGATGGCGGTGCCACTACTGGGGTCGGAAGAAGCCAATGGCGACGTGCAGGCCGGCGATCTGGACATCCTGGTCGTTGACAGCAACACCTTGCAGCCGCGTGCCGCCCTGCGCCTGCCCGATGCGGTCAGCAGCGATGCGATCCGGGTTGACGGCATCTATCTGGATACCGCCCGTTACCGGCTTGACGCCGGTACCCGTGCCTTCGGCGTGCGCGTCACCCGCAGCGGCTCCTCGCGCGCCAATCCGTTCGGCGAGGAACAACTGCAGTTGTTCGTGCACGACGGCAGCCGCCTGCAGGCGATCACCGACCCCATCGTCATACAAAGCAACGGCGGCGAATGGGACACCAACTGCGCCGGCGAATTCCAACAACGCAGCCGCACCCTCGAGGTCGGCCCGCCACCGGCCCAAGGCTGGGCGACCTTGTACCTCCGCGAACGCGGCGAGTACACCGAACAACGCGAGGATGCTGGCGGCAACTGCAGTGAAACCCGCACTTCACTGCCAGCCAAGCGTTACACCCTCACCCCGCAAGGCCAGCACTACCCGCTGCCGGACGCGGTGAAAGCCGCGTTCTGAGCGCATGAAACGCTGTCACGCATGCGTCATATGACAGACGCTGCACTGTCATCAAATGGTTATGGAATAGGCGCCGGGCGGAACTCACCGCACATTCACCTCCCAGGAGCCATTCGTGATCCACGCCATCAAATCGCGCGCAGCCATCGCCATCCTCGCTGCGTCGTCCGTGTTCGCCGCCAACGCTGCCGATGTCACCGGCGCTGGCGCGTCTTTCATCTACCCGGTCATGTCCAAGTGGTCGGCTGATTACAGCGCCGCCACCAACAAGCGCGTCAACTACCAGTCCATCGGTTCGGGCGGCGGCATTGCCCAGATCAAGGCCAACACCGTGGACTTCGGCTCGTCCGATGCCCCGCTGAAGCCGGAAGAACTGGCCTCCTCCGGCCTGGTGCAGTTCCCCTCGGTCATCGGCGGCGTGGTGCCGGTGCTGAACGTGCCGGGCGTTGACGCCGGCGCGATGAAGCTCGACGGCCCGACCCTGGCCAACATCTTCCTGGGCAAGATCAGCAAGTGGAACGACCCGGCCATCGTCGCCCTCAATGCCGGCCTGACCCTGCCGGACACCAAGATCACCGTCGTGCACCGCTCGGATGGTTCGGGCACCACCTTCAACTTCGTCAACTACCTGTCCAAGGTCAATGCTGACTGGAAGACCACCGTCGGCGAAGGTACCTCGGTGCAGTGGCCGGTAGGCATCGGCGGCAAGGGCAACGAAGGCGTCGCCGCCTACGTCAAGCAGATCCGCGGCTCGATCGGCTATGTCGAGTTCTCCTACGCACTGCAGAACCGGCTGACCTTCTCGCGCATGAAGAACGCCGCCGGCAATTTCGTGCAGCCGCGTGACGAGACCTTCTCGGCCGCTGCCGCCAGCGCCGATTGGGGCAATGCGCGTGACTTCTACCTGGTGATGACCAATGCCCCGGGCGAGCAGTCCTGGCCGATCACCGCCACCAACTTCATCCTGATGCGCAAGCAGCCCAAGAGCGCTGAAGGCGCCAAGGCAACGGTCGAGTACTTCCGCTGGATCTACGCCAACGGCGACGCACAGGCCCGCCAGCTGGACTACGTGCCGCTGCCGGACGCACTGGTCCGCCAGATCGAGACGTACTGGCAGCAGAACCTGAATTATTGAGTGTAGAGCCGACGGGACCCTCTCCCTCGTCGCCTCAGGCGCGGATCGAGCGATCCGCGCCTTTTTTTTGAGGCCCCCATCAAGCCCAGCCCCATGTAAAGCGGAGCCATGCTCCGCTGGGGCTTTACCGGGCAAGCCGCTTGCCGAGCATGGCTCGGCACTACCTCGCTTCATCTGTAGAGCGGAGCCGTGCTCCGCTGGGGCTTTACCGGGTAAGCCGCTTGCCGAGCATGGCTCGGCACTACCTCGCTTCATCTTTAGAGCGGAGCCATGCTCCGCTGGGGCCTTACCGGACAAGCCCCTGCCGAGCATGGTTCGGCACTACCCTTCCGTGCTTCCCAACTGTGTCATCAACACCTTGGCCAGGGCGATTTTCTGCCGCTTTCGTCGCTACGAGGGCCATTGATTCTGTTGCCTTTTTCAGATTTTTTTCACGATGTAATCAGGCTGTAACAAAAACATCATTTCATAGCCGCATCCGCCGGCGCTGCCGGCATTTCTCCCGCTATGGAGTGACGCATGAAGCTGCACACGACCGGTCTTGCCGCCCTTTCGCTGGCCATCGCCCTGGGCCTGTCAGCCTGTGGTGACAAGGGCAACCAGGCCGCTGCCAACCCGGACGCCGCAGGTGCCGCTGCACCGGCCGCCGGTGACAAGGTTACCGCCGAGATTTCCGGCGCCGGCGCATCGTTCATCTTCCCGCTGGTGTCCAAGTGGTCGGCCGACTACAACGCCGCCACCGGTGCCAAGATCAACTACCAGTCGATCGGCTCGGGCGGTGGTATCGCCCAGATCAAGGCCGGCACCGTCGACTTCGGTTCCTCCGACAAGCCGCTGTCCAGCGAAGAGCTGGCACAGGCTGGCCTGGGCCAGTTCCCGTCGGCCATCGGCGGGGTGGTGCCGGTGGTCAACCTGGAAGGCCTGCAGCCGGGCCAGCTGCGCCTGACCGGCGCGCTGCTGGCCGACATCTTCCTGGGCAAGATCAAGAACTGGAACGACAAGGCCATTGTCGACGCCAACCCGGGCGTGACTCTGCCCGACACCAAGATCACCCTGGTGCACCGTTCCGACGGTTCGGGCACCACCTTCAACTTCTCCAACTACCTGTCCAAGGTCAGCGGCGAGTGGAAGGACAAGGTCGGCGAAGGCACCTCGGTGCAGTGGCCGGACGGCGTCGGCGGCAAGGGCAACGAAGGCGTTGCCTCCTACGTGCAGCAGATCAAGGGCTCGGTCGGTTATGTCGAGCTGGCCTATGCCCTGCAGAACAACATGCCGTATGCCTCCATGCAGAACGCTGCCGGCAGCTGGGTGCAGCCGACCGCGGAAACCTTTGCGGCGGCCGCTGCCAGCGCGGACTGGGCCAACGCCAAGGATTTCAACCTGGTGATCACCAACGCCCCGGGCGCCAATGCCTGGCCGATCACCGCCACCAACTTCATGCTGATGCACAAGCAGCCGAAGGACGCCAAGCGCAGCGCCGACACCCGCGCCTTCTTCAAGTGGGCCTTCGAGAACGGCCAGGCACAGGCCAACGAACTGCACTACGTGCCGCTGCCGGCCGAGCTGGTCACCCAGATCGAGTCGTACTGGGCTGCCGAGTTCAAGTGACGCACTGGCGCGGGGCCGCCCTGCGGCCCCGCCTTTGCCAGTGCGTCATCCCCGCGCAGGCGGGGATCGCTCTTGATTCTGCTTTTGATTCTGCTGTTGCTGTTGCTTTTGCTTTTGTTCCTGCCCTTGCCGTTGAAGTCACACGCAGCATCAACGGCAGGAGCGATTCCCGCCTTCGCGGGAATGACAGCTTAAAAGCGATTCACGCCTTCGCGGGAATGACGGCTTAAAGGCGATCCCCGCCTACGTGGGAATGACGAACAAAAGCAGAAGCGACGGCTACCCCCTCCATCGAGGGACTGATATTTCACCGCATCCTCCCGGGCCCCTGCCGCTGCCATGAATGCCATTGCACCGTCCCTAGCATCCGCGCCCACCTCTCGCGATCTGCGCGATGCACGAAACGACCGGCTGTTCCGCTGGTTCCTGATCGCCACCGTGATCTTCGTCCTGGTCGCCCTGGCCAGTGCCGCCCTGTCCATGCTCTGGGGTGGCCGCCATGCGCTGCAGGAGCAGGGCCTGAGCTTCTTCTACTCCTCCGACTGGAATCCGGTGGAGAACAAGTTCGGCGCACTGGCGCCGATCTACGGCACCATCGTCACCGCCCTGATCGCCATGCTGATCGCGGTGCCGGTGAGCTTTGGCATCGCCTTCTTCCTCACCGAGGTGGCGCCGCGCTGGTTGCGCGGCCCGGTCGGCACCGCCATCGAACTGCTGGCCGGCATCCCCTCCATCATCTACGGCATGTGGGGCCTGTTCGTGCTGGTGCCGGTGATGACCGAATACGTCACCCCGTTCCTCAACGAAACCCTGGGCGAATGGCCGATCATCGGCCCGCTGTTCCAGGGGCCGCCGCTGGGCATCGGCATGCTCACCGCCGGCTTCGTGCTGGCGATCATGGTCATCCCCTTCATTTCCTCGGTGATGCGCGAGGTCTTCCTCACCGTTCCCACCCGCCTGAAGGAATCGGCCTATGCACTGGGTTCGACCAAGTGGGAAGTGAGCTGGGACATCGTCCTGCCCTATACCCGCTCGGCGGTGATCGGCGGTGTGTTCCTGGGCTTGGGCCGTGCGCTGGGTGAAACCATGGCAGTGGCCTTCGTGATCGGCAACAGCGTGCGCCTGACGCCGTCGCTGCTGGAACCGGGCACCACCATCGCCGCGCTGATCGCCAATGACTTCGGCGAGGCCACCGAAACCTACCGCTCGGCCCTGCTGCTGCTCGGCTTCGTGCTGTTCATCGTCACCTTCGTGGTGCTGGCACTGGCCCGCCTGATGCTGATGCGCCTGTCCCGCAAGGAGGGCAACTGATGTCCGCTTCCGCTGACTCCCTGTACCTGCGCCGCCGCATCACCAATGGCGTGGCCCTGTTCCTGGGCTGTGCGACTGCGCTGTTCGGCCTGTTCTTCCTCGGCTGGATCCTGTGGACGCTGCTGTCCAAGGGCCTGCCCGGCATCAACTTGAACCTCTTCACCAAGATGACGCCGCCGCCGATGCAGGAAGGTGGCCTGCTCAACGCCTTCTTCGGCAGCGCGGTGATGTGTGCGCTGGCGATCGGCATCGGCACGCCGCTGGGCGTGGCCGCCGGCACTTGGCTGGCCGAGTACGGCAATGCCCGCAAGGCCGGCACCGTGGTGCGCTTCGTCAATGACATCCTGCTGTCGGCACCGTCCATCGTGCTCGGCCTGTTCGTCTACACCCTGTATGTGATGCAGACCGGCGGCCAGTTCTCGGCCTTTGCAGGCGCGCTGTCGCTGGCGTTCATCGTGCTGCCGGTAGTGATCCGCACCACCGACGAAATGCTGCGACTGGTGCCGGTGCAGATGCGCGAAGCCGCACTGGCACTGGGCGTACCGCAGTGGAAGGTGATCATGCAGGTGCTGTACCGCAGTGCCATGGCCGGCATCGTCACCGGCATCCTGCTGGCCCTGGCCCGCATCTCCGGCGAAACCGCACCGCTGCTGTTCACCGCCTTCGGCAACCAGTACTGGAACAGCAATGTGTTCCAGCCGATGGCCTCGGTGCCGGTGGTGATGAACCAGTTTGCCGGCAGCCCCTACGAATCCTGGCAGGTCCTGGCCTGGGCCGGCGCACTGGTCCTGACCGTGTTCGTCCTGCTGGTCAGCCTCTCCGCGCGCGGCCTGCTGTTGCGCAACCGCATCTCAAACGATTGATCCCATGGACCTCCCCATGAACGACCTCAGCAACGCCGTCCCGATGCAGCGCATCAACGTGCCCGCCGCCAACCAGTCGCTGCACACGCCTGCGCCGGTCAAGCTGGCGGCGCGCGGCCTGGACTTCTACTACGACAAGTTCCATGCGTTGAAGAACATCAACCTGGAGATTCCGGAAAAGCGCGTCACCGCGCTGATCGGCCCCTCCGGCTGCGGCAAGTCCACCCTGCTGCGCATCTTCAACCGCATCTACGCGCTCTACCCCAAGCTGGAAGCGCGCGGTGAGGTGCTGCTGGACGGCGAGAACATCCTCGCACCCAAGTACCCGATGAACCGCCTGCGCTCCAAGGTGGGCATGGTGTTCCAGAAGCCGGTGCCGTTCCCGATGACCATCTTCGAGAACGTGGCCTACGGCATCCGCCACCACGAAAAGCTGTCCAAGGCCGACATGACCGTGCGCGTCGAGCAGGCCCTGCGCCAGGGCGCGCTGTGGGACGAAGTGAAGGACAAGCTCAACCAGAGTGCGCTGGGCCTGTCCGGTGGCCAGCAGCAGCGTCTGTGCATCGCCCGTGCCGTGGCCCTGCGCCCGGACGTGCTGCTGCTGGACGAGCCGACCTCGGCGCTGGACCCGATCTCGACCAGCCGCATCGAGCAGCTGGTGGAAGAGCTGAAGAACGACTACACCATCGCCATCGTCACCCACAACATGCAGCAGGCCGCGCGCGTGTCCGACTACACCGCCTTCATGTACCTGGGCGACCTGATCGAGCACGACCGCACCGAGACCATTTTCTCCAACCCCTCCAAGCAGCAGACCGAGGACTACATCACCGGTCGCTTTGGCTGAGGCTGGCGCAGGCGGACCGTACAGGGATCCGCTGCCCGCTGGACGCCTGGCCATGGACGGCCGGGCCGCACTCCGAAGCCAGATGTACGCCATGGACGGCAACGCAGCTCCGAACGAATGCAGTCCCACCCGAACAGTCTCCAGCGAGCATTCCATGAATCTTCCCAACGACCACATCGTCAAGAGCTATGACGAAGAGCAGCAGCGGCTGGTAGCCGAGATCGTGCGCATGGGCGAAATGTCCGTCGCGCAGCTCGAGGCCGCGCTGGACGTGATCGAACGCCGTGACGAAAAGGCCGCCCAGCGCATCGTCGCCAACGACGAAGCCATCGACCAGCTCGAACAGCAGATCAGCCATGACGTGATGCGCCTGGCCCTGCGTGGGCCGATGGCCCGCGACCTGCGCGAGATCCTCGCCGGCCTGCGCATCCCGGCCGACATCGAACGCATCGGCGATTACGCCGCCAACGTCGCCAAGCGCTCGATCGCCCTGGCCGGCGTGCCGCCACTGCCGCAGATCCAGGGCCTGCGCGCCCTGGGCCGGCTGGCCGCACAGCAGGTACGGCGTGCGCTGGAGGCCTACCGTGACAACGACGCCGAAGCCGCACTCAGCCTGCGCGCCGACGACGCACGCCTGGACGCCCAGTACACCGCGCTGTTCCGCGAGCTGCTGACCTACATGATGGAAGACCCGCGCAACATCACCCCATGCACGCACCTGCTGTTCATGGCCAAGAACCTGGAGCGCATCGGCGACCACGCCACCAACATCGCCGAGAACGTCTGGTTCCTGGTGCACGGTGATGCGCCGCTGCCGCCGCGCGAAAAGCGCGACGAAACCAGCACCGTCGATCACGCCTGAGCCACCCCTGACCGGTTCGCATCGGTCCGCCACACCTCGTCGTGGCGGGCCGATACAGGCCGGTACAAAGTGATACGCCCCGCTCGGCTTTTTTAATTCCGCATTCACGGAATTTTTCCGAGCATGGAACCCGTCCGCAGCGCTTCCGCCGCGCACCGGGGAAACCCCATGAAGCGTATCGCCGCCACCGTCCTGAGCCTGTGCCTGCTGGCCTCTGCCAGCGCCTTTGCCGCCCCTGCGCAGGACCGCGATCGCGACCACACGCGTCGCGATGAAGCGCAGCGCAGCAGCGCCCGGCACAACCAGCGCCACGCCAACAACGGCCCGGCAGCCACGGCCCACAACGGCAGCCGCCACGCCTCCAACAACAGCGCACACCACGCCCCGCGCAAGGGCGAACGGCTGCCGCAGCACCAGCGTGGCAACCGCGTCGCCGATTACAGCCGGCAAGGCCTGCACAAGCCCGGCCGCGGCAATGAGTGGCGCAAGGTCGATGATCGCTATGTCCTGGTGGCCGTGGCCACCGGCCTGATCATTGATATCGTCAACGCGCAGCGCTGAGCTCCAGCGCCGATGCACCGCAACGGGCCCATCATGGGCCCGTTGTCATTCCAACGATGGCAAGGTGGCGCCACGGCAACGGTGGTCTTGTTAAGCTCCAGCCTCCCCCCGGCCCCTTCGCTACCGGAGCTATCCCTTGGCAAACGACATCCGCAAACCCGTCACCCTTGTACTGGGCGCCGCCCTGCTCGGCGGCATCGCCGCCCCCGCCTTTGCCATCACCGACCTGGCCCAGGGCTATGCCCTCGGTGCAAGCACACAGACCCCGCCCACCGCTGAAAAGCAAGCCAGCACCACCCAGGCCGACGACACCGCCGCCAAGCACCATGCCGAAGGCAAATGTGGCGAAGGCAAGTGCGGCGCGGCCAAGACCGACAGCGCCAACAGCGATGCCAGCAAGGCGGCAACGGACAACGCCAGCACCGACAACGCCGCAGCGGCCGACAAGGCGCACGCCGAAGGCAAGTGCGGCGAGGGCAAGTGTGGCGGCAAGCACTGATCCCACCGTCGTCAGCACGCGCGGCCCAGCCCCGGCCAGTGCCGGGCTGGGCCTGCGCCGCTCGCTGCTGGCCGAGCTGCAGCAGGCACCTGCCGGTGCATTCGACTTCCTCGAATGTGCACCGGACAACTGGATAGGCGTCGGCGGAGCCCTCGGCGAAGCCCTGCACACGCTCTCCCGCCGGCATCCACTCAGCTGCCACGGGCTGTCGCTGTCACTGGGCGGGCCGGCGCCACTGGACGTGGCCTTCCTTGAGCAGACCCGCCGTTTCCTCGACCAGCACCAGGTGGCGCTGTACAGCGAGCACCTGAGCTGGTGCAGCGACCAGGCGCAGCTGTACGAACTGCTGCCGTTGCCCTTCACCGCCGAAGCGGTACAGCACGTCGCCGCCCGCATCCGCCAGGCCCAGGACATCCTCGGCCGCCGCATCGCGGTGGAAAACGCCTCCTATTACGCCGTGCCCGCTGCCGACATGGACGAGGCAAGCTTCATCAACGCGGTGCTGGATGAAGCCGATTGCGACCTGCTGCTGGACGTCAACAACGTCTACGTCAACGCCATCAACCATGCCTACGACGCGCGCGATTTTCTGGCACGGCTGCCATCGCAGCGTATTGCCAGCTACCACGTCGCCGGCCATCACGATGAGGCCGACGATCTGAAGATCGACACCCATGGCATGCCGGTGAAAGGCGATGTCTGGGCCCTGCTGGCCGATACCTACGCCATGCACGGGGTGCGCCCCACCCTGCTGGAGCGGGATTTCAATTTCCCGCCGCTGGCCGAACTGCTGGATGAAGTCGCCCGTATCCGCCAGTTGCAGCAGGCTGCAGCCGCGCCATGAGTGATTCCCTGCCCGAACTGCAGCAGGTATTTGCGGCCCATCTGCGCGACCCGCGCCAGCCGGCCCCGGCCGGCATCGCCGATGCGCGGCTGCAGGTGTACCGCGACCTGTATTTCAACAACATCAAGAGCCTGCTGAGCGGCAACTTCCCGGTGATTGCACGCACCCTGGGCGAGCCGCGCTGGCAGCAGCTGGTGCGCGCGTTCTGCCGCGATCACTGCCCGCAGACGCCGGTGTTCCCCGAGTTCGGGCAGGAGTTCATCGCCTATCTGGACCAACGCCCGACCGACCCGGCCGCGCCTTGGCTGTTGGAGCTGGCGCATTACGAGTGGATCGAGCTGGCGCTGAAGATCAGCGACGAACCGCTGCCAGCGCATGAGCCGCACGGCGACCTGCTGGCTGACAGCCCGGTCTGTTCACCGTTCTGCCGTGCTCTGGCCTACCAATGGCCCGTGCACAGGATTGGCCCGGAATACCAGCCCGATGAGCCGCCGCTGCAACCGACCCTGCTGCTGGCCCGGCGTGCGACCGATGGGACAATCGTGTTCTCCGAGCTTTCGCCGATGCTTTACCGCCTGCTGGAAAGGCTGGAGCAGTTTCCCCGGCTCAGCGGGCTCGAACAGGTGCAGCAGTTGGCGATCGAGGCCGGGACAACGGCGGATGCGGATTTCCTCGGCAATGCGGCGGCGATGCTGCGGCAATTGCGGGACAAGGGGGGTTTGCTGGGCAGCGTAGGCGTCGCGTCAGTCAGGCAAGCCCCCCTGTAGAGCCGAGCCATGCTCGGCTGATGCTCTACCGGTGAGGCCTCTTGCCGAGCATGGCTCGGCACTACAAGGCAGATTGTTACGGGTGAGGCCTCTGCCGAGCATGGCTCGGCTCTACAGGCGGCACGGGGGCTTGACCCGCTCTGCTACCCTATTGCGATGAACGAATCTGTTGAATCCCCGCTCCCCCACCCCACCTTTACGCCGATGGCGCAACGCTTCCGTGGCTTTCTGCCGGTGGTGGTGGACGTGGAGACCGGCGGTTTCGACTGGAACCGCCATGCCCTGCTCGAAATCGCCGCCGTGCCGGTGGAGATGGACGAGAACGGCCTGCTCTACCCGGGCCAGACCGCCAGTGCGCACGTGATCCCGGCCGAAGGTACCGAAATCGATCCCAAATCGCTGGAAGTCACCGGCATCGTGCTTGACCACCCGTTCCGCCTGGCCAAGCCCGAGCGCGAGGCGCTGGAACATGTGTTCGCACCGGTGCGCGCGGCGATGAAGAAATACAACTGCCAGCGCGCCATCCTGGTCGGGCACAACGCCCACTTCGATCTGAATTTCCTCAATGCCACGGTCGCCCGCAGCGGCCACAAGCGCAACCCCTTCCATCCGTTCAGCGTGTTCGACACGGTGACCCTTGCTGGTGTTGCCTATGGGCAGACGGTACTGGCCCGCTCGGTGCAGGCCGCCGGTTTCGACTGGGATGCCAACGAAGCGCACAGCGCGGTATACGACACCGAGCAGACGGCACGCCTGTTCTGCAAGATCGTCAACGCCTGGCCGCCCGCGCCGGGGCGTTGAGCACCGCGCGGGCTCAACCCGCGCAGGTACGCGCCCGCCCGCCCCGCTTGGCCTGCGCCAACGCGTTCTTGGCGCGCTGGTAAAACAGCACCGGCGCCTGGTCGTCCTCGCCCAGCTGTACCACCCCGGCACTGAAACTCACCTTGATGTCGCCGCCCGGATGGCCGCCCCATTCGGCGTACTGCGAAAACAGCCGCTGCAGCCGCTGGCAGGCGGTTTCGGCGTCTGCCAGCGCGGTATCGGTCAGCAGCACCGCGAACTCCTTGTTGCCCAGCCGCGCCGGCATGTCCGAAGCACGCAAGCTGCGCCGCATCAGGTCACCCACTTCGCACAGCACCAGGTCACCGACCGCGCGCGACCACTGCGTGTTGATCTGCTTGAGGTGGTCGATGCTCAGCACCACCAGGCTCAAGGGACGCCCGCCGCGACGCGCCAGCGCCATGTCCCGGGCCAGTGCGTCATCGAACGCACGCCGGTTGGGCAGGCCACTGAGGTCATCTTCGTTGGCCAGGCGTTCAAACGCCTCGGCCTGCTCCCGCAACTGCTGTTCCAGCTGCGCACTTTCCAGCAAAGCCGCTTCCAGCCGATGTTGCACCTGGCTCGCCTCGGTGCGGGCCTGCACGGCCAACTGTTCGGCCTGGCTGCGCTGTTGGCGCAGCTGCGCGCCCATCCACAACAGCGCGATCACCAGCAGCACGCAGACCGCACCGAGCACGCCGGACACGCCGCCGAATCCGGCATTGCCACTGTGCGCCCATGCCACCTGGGGCAGCAGACCGGCGGTCATCACCGCCACCGCGCGACCTAGGGAAAAGAATTTCGCCCCCCCCACCAGCGAGCGCATCCGCGCGCCCGACCTGGCTGCCAGAACCCTCTCCACTTCCATCGTTCATGCCCCAAGCTGGTCGCCCGATACTAGCAAACACCGGGTGAAATTCAGCGATGCCGGTCACGCTGTTCCAGCATCGCGACAGGCCACGATGGAACGCGGCGGCGCGCTGCGCTCAGCCCGCCCGCTGCGGCGCCTCCCAGCGCACCACCGCCTCCAGCCCGCCTTCCGGGTGATTGCGCAACACCAGCGTTGCACCGTCCTTTTCCGCCAGCGCACGGGCGATGGTCAGGCCCAGGCCGGCTCCACCGGTCTCGCGCGAACGTGAGGTTTCCAGGCGCAGGAACGGGGTGAACACCGCTTCCAGTTCGTCGCCGGCAAGCCCAGGGCCGTGGTCGCGCACCCGCACTTCGATGGCACCGCCATCACAACACGCACTCACCCGCGCACTGCGGCCGTACTTCACTGCATTCTCCACCAGGTTGGAGAACAGCCGCCGCATCGCCAGGGGGCGCAGCATCAATACCGCGCCACAGCCCTGCTGCAAGGCTGCATCGTGGCCGGACTCGGCCACGTCCTCGACCACGCTCTCCAGCAGCGAATCCAGATCCAGCGCGGCACGCTGCTCGGCGCTTTCGGCACTCCGCGCCAGTTCCAGCCCTTCGCGGATCAGCGCCTGCATCGCCGCCAGATCCGCGATCAGGCGCTCGCGCAGGGTCTCGTCGGCAACGTTCTCCAGCCGCAGCCGCAGCCGGGTCAAGGGCGTCTGCAGATCATGGGTGATCGCGGCCAGCATCTGCGTGCGTTCACCCAGGTGCCGCTGCAGGCGCTTCTGCATGGCGTTGAATGCCTCTGCGGCACGCTGCACCTCCAGCGGCCCGGTCACCGGCAAGGGATCGCGCTGCAGGTCATGGCCCAGCGCGGTGGCGTGGTTTGCAAGCCGCTGCAACGGCGAGCTGGCGATGCGCGCAACCAGATAGGCCAGCAGGCCGATGGCCAGGGCCAGCAACGACAGGAACCACGGGTCGAACGCCGCTGCCGAACGTCGTGCCACGGCCGGGTATTCCAGCGCCAGCTTCAGTGGCGTGCCGTCGCTCAGCGTCAGCTCCACCAGGCGGCAACGCGGCGGCGTGAACTCCGCATCGCGCTCGCGCGGCGGCGGACGCTGGCCCCGTGTCGGCGGCGGCAGGAACTCCGGCAACTGAGGCATGCAGGCGCGGAAACTGGTGGCCCGTACCCGTGCGCCAGCGAGCACCCCGCCGCGCGCGGCCAGCACGTCCATCAAGGCCGTGTCGGCGCCACCGATGCGTGCGACCTGCTTGACCTCGCGCACGTTCGGCCCGCCCACCGCCAACAGGCGGCTACGCAGCTCCGGGTTGCCGTCCAGCAGGTTGACGAAGCCCTGCAGGCGGTCGGCCATGCGGGCCAGGTTCTGTCGCTCGAACTCCTGCTGGCGGCGTGACTCCGCCAGCAAGGTCGCGCCGATCGCGGCCACCATCATGCCAGCCAGCAGGATGACGAACAGCCGCCCGGCCATCGACGACAGGAACAGACGCAGGCGCTTCATTCCAGCGTCACCGCACTGGCGAACACGTAGCCCTCGTTGCGTACCGTCTTGATCAGGCCATCGGCCCCCGCGTCTCCCAGCTTCTGCCGCAGGCGGCTGATCTGCAGGTCGATGGCGCGGTCCTGGGATTCATAGCTGCGGCCGCTGCTCAGCGACACCAGCTGCTCGCGCGACAACACTTTGTTGGCATGCCCCACCAGTACCCGCAACAGGCGGAACTCGGCGCCGGACAGCATCACCACGCGCTTGGCCGGGTCGATCAGATGGCGATGTTCGAGATCGAACACCCAACCGGAGAACACCGCCCGGCGCATCGCCAGCGGCTCCAGATTGGCCGGCAAGGCCTCGGTACGGCGCAACACATTGCGGATGCGTGCCAGCAGCTCGCGCGGCTCGAAAGGCTTGGCCAGGTAATCGTCCGCGCCCATTTCCAGACCCAGCACGCGGTCGATCGGCTCGCTGCGCGCGGTGAGCATGATCACCGGCGTGGTCGAGCGCACGCGCAGTTCCCGGCACAGTGCCAGGCCATCCTCGCGCGGCAGGTTGAGGTCCAGCACGATCAGGTCGATGTGCTCGCGCGCCAGCACCTGGCGCATCTGGTTGCCATCGGCCGCCGTGCTCACCGCGTAGCCTGCCCGGCCCAGCTGTTCGGCCAGCAGGTTGCGGATGTCACTGTCGTCGTCTACCACCAACAAGCGGTGCAAGGTCTGTTTTTCCGTCATGGGGCAATGATCCATGCTAGCGGATCGTCGTGCGCGCCCGTACATGTATCCACGAGTATCAACACCCACGTTTGATACACAACGACACATGGCTGGCTGAACCTGATACACGCCGACACATACTGTGCCTTGAGGCTGAACAGGGCGCTGACCACACTGGTATCAACGCCGCACGCTGCGGCCCAGCCTGAGTGCCTGATCACCGTGAAGCTGCTGCCCACCTCCCGCCGCAACCGCCTCCTGCTTGCCGCTGCCATCGTCGCCCTGATCGCCGGCGGCGTGTTCTGGGCCACGCGCAAGCCCGCTACCCCTTCGATGGCCACCTCGCCGGTCAGCCGCGGCGACCTGGAACAGACGGTCGACGCCACCGGCGTGATCGATGCCTACAAGCTGGTCAGCGTCGGCGCGCAGGCCTCGGGCCAGATCAAGGTGCTGAAGGTGCAGCTGGGTGATGTGGTCAAGCAGGGCGACCTGATCGCCGAGATCGATTCGGTCACCCAGGAAAACAGCCTGAAGAACGCCGAAGCCGCGTTGGAGAACATCCGCGCCCAGCGTGCGGTGCAGACCGCCTCGCTGAAGGAATCCGAGCTGGCCTTCGCCCGCCAGAAGGAGATGCTGGCCGCCGAAGCCACCTCGCGTGCCGACTATGAGTCGGCCGAAGCCAACCTGGCCAGCACCCGCGCGCAGATCCGCGCGCTCGATGCGCAGATCCGCCAGCGCGAAACCGAGCTGGGCACCGCCCAGGCCAACCTCGGCTATACCCGCATCACCGCGCCCATCGACGGCACCGTGGTGGCGGTGGTGGCCGAAGAAGGCCGCACCGTGAACGCCAACCAGTCGGCGCCAACCATCGTCAAGCTGGCGCGGCTGGACCTGGTCACGGTCAACGCTGAAATCTCCGAAGCCGACGTGGTCAAGATCAAGCCCGGCATGCCGGTCTACTTCACCATCCTTGGCAACCCCGACCACAAGTACCAGGCCACGCTGCGCACGGTGAACCCGGCGCCGGCCTCGATCAGCACCGACAGCACCAGCTCCAGCAGCTCGTCCTCGTCCAGCTCCAGCACGGCGGTGTACTACAACGCCTTGTTCGACGTGGAGAACCCGGACGGAACGCTGCGCATCGACATGACCGCGCAGGTATCGGTGATGCTGGCCCAGGCCAAGGACGCGCTGTTGATCCCCACCGTCGCGCTCGGCCCCAAGGTGCCGGAAGGCAGCCGTGGCCCCGGCGCGAATACCGCCAATGGCGAGCAGCGCGCTGCCCGCAGCAAACAGGAAGGCCAGCGCCAACAGCGCCGCCAGACAGATGCCGCCGCACTGGCCAAGAGCAACAGCTACGTGGTTCGCGTGGTCAACAAGGATGGCCAGCCAGAGCCACGCACGATCAAGGTGGGCCTCAACAACGGCTCCAATGTCCAAGTGCTGGAAGGCCTGAAGGAAGGCGAGCTGGTCGTGGTCGGCGAAGTCACCGCCGGCGAGAAATCCAGCAGCAACCAGCGCGGCCCAATGGGCCCGATGATGGGTGGTCCGCGCCGATGAGCCAGCCGCTGCTGCAACTGCGCGACCTGCGTCGCGAGTTCCCCGCCGGCGAGGAAACCATCGCCGTGCTGAAGGACGTCAACCTCGACATCCACGCCGGCGAGATGGTCGCCATCGTTGGTCAGTCCGGCTCGGGCAAGTCGACGCTGATGAACATCCTCGGTTGTCTGGACCGCCCCACTGTCGGCTCCTACAAGGTGGCCGGCCGCGAGACCGGGCGCATGCAGCCGGACGAGCTGGCCGAGCTGCGCCGCGAGCATTTCGGTTTCATCTTCCAGCGCTATCACCTGTTGGGAGATCTGGATGCGCGCGGCAACGTCGAAGTGCCGGCCATCTATGCCGGTACCCCTGCAGATGCCCGCCGCAGCCGCGCCGAGGCGCTGCTTGCGCGGCTGGGCCTGAGCGACCGCATGGGCCACAAACCGGGCCAGTTGTCCGGCGGCCAGCAGCAGCGCGTGTCGATCGCACGTGCGCTGATGAATGGTGGCGAGGTGATCCTGGCCGACGAACCCACCGGCGCGCTGGACAGCGCCTCGGGCGAGGAAGTGATGGCCATCCTCGGCGAGCTGCATGCCGAGGGCCAGACCATCATCATCGTCACCCACGACATGCACGTGGCCGAGCACGCCCAGCGCATCATCGAGATCCGCGACGGCGAGATCATCGCCGACCGCCGCAACGACAAGGTGCCGGCGCTGCAGAAGCAGCAGCGCACCGAGCCCGTGCGCGCCGGTGGCAGCGCCTTCCAGGCCGCCCGCGACCGCTTCGTCGAAGCCTTCCGCATGGCCTTGCTGGCGATGAACGCGCACCGCCTGCGCACCTTCCTGACCATGCTCGGCATCATCATCGGCATCGCCTCGGTGGTATCGGTGGTGGCGATGGGCAATGGCTCGCAGCAGCAGATCCTGCAGAACATCTCCTCGCTGGGCACCAATACCATCGACGTCTACCCGGGCCGTGGCTTCGGCGACATGCGCTCCGGGCGCGTGCAAACGCTGAAGAGCAGCGATGCCGAGGCCTTGGCCACGCAGAGCTACATCGACAGCGTCACCCCCAGCGTGTCCAGCTCGGTGACCGCACGGGTCGGCAACAAGGCCGCCTCGGCGCAGGTTGCGGGCATTGGCGACCAGTACTTCCGGGTCAAGGGCATGACCCTGGTCAGTGGTCGCTACTTCGACGAAAGCGAAGTAAAGAGCCTGGCACAGGTGGTGGTGATCGACGAGAACACCCGCAGCCAGCTGTTCGGCAGTGATGATCCGCTCGGCAAGGTCGTGCTGCTGGGCAATGTGCCGGCCCGCGTGATCGGCGTGGCCAAGCGCCAGTCGATGGGCTTTGGCGGCAGCACCAACCTCAGCGTGTGGGTGCCCTACACCACGGTGATGGCACGCATGCTTGGCCAGACCTACCTGAGCAGCATCACCTTGCGGGTGAAGGACGACACGCCGATGGATGCCGCACAGTCGGCCATCACCAAGCTGCTGACCCTGCGTCACGGCACCGAGGATTTCTTCCTCAGCAATACCGCCGAGATCCGCGAGACCATCGAGTCCACCACCAAGACCATGACCTTGCTGATCGGCGCCATCGCCGCGATCGCACTGATGGTCGGCGGCATTGGCGTGATGAACATCATGCTGGTGTCGGTGACCGAGCGTACCCGCGAGATCGGCGTGCGCATGGCCGTGGGTGCGCGCCAGAGTGATATCCGCCAGCAGTTCCTGATCGAGGCAGTGCTGGTCTGCCTGCTCGGCGGCGTGCTCGGCATCGCGCTGGCGCTGTCCATCGGCTGGGCGTTCCAGACCTTTGGTGCCAGCTTCACCCTGATGTTCTCCACCGGCTCGATCATTGCCGCCTTTGCCTGCTCGACCCTGATCGGCGTGGCGTTCGGCTTCCTGCCGGCACGCAATGCCGCCCAGCTCGACCCGGTCGAAGCCCTGGCCCGCGAATGAAGATGACCATGAACCTACTGCGTCCCCTGCTGCTCTCCGCCGCCCTGACCGCTGCCTTGGCCGGCTGCGCCACCACGCCCAGCGCCGACCCGGCCGCCGACCTGCGCGTACCCAACGTCTATGGACGCGGCGACGCTGCTGCCAATGCGCCGGTGCAGGCCATCGAGCACGAAGTGACCGCACCGGTTGCCGATGTGCATGCCGATGCCTGGTGGCAGGGCTTCGCCGATCCGAACCTGGACCAGCTGATCGAGCGCGTACTGGCCAGCAACACCGACATGGCCTCGGCCGGTTTGAAGCTGGAACGTGCCCGCGCCCAGGCCGGACTGGCCTCTGCCGACCTGTGGCCACAGGCCAGCGGCTCGGTCAGCGCCAACGGCAGCCGCAGCATCGACAGTGGCGACGACTGGTCGCGCAACCACAGCGCCAGCGTGTCGCTGGGCTGGGAACTGGACCTGTGGGGCAAGCTGCGCGGCCAGCGCGACATCGCCCAATGGGAGGCGCAGGCCACCGCACAGGACCTGCAGAGCACCACGCTGAGCCTGGTCGGCCAGAGCACCGAGTTGTACTGGCAGTTGGGCTACCTCAACCAGGCGATTGCCACCGGCCAAGCCAATCTTGAGCGCCTGCAGCGCACTGCTTCCCTGGTGCAGACCCAGTTTGATGCGGGCGGCGTATCGCGGCTGGAAGTGCGCCAGGCGCAGCAGAACATCGAGAGTCAGAAAGCCGCGCAATCGCAGCTGGAACAGCAGCGAGTGGAAACCCGCAATGCCTTGACCGTACTGCTGGATGGCCAGCCGTGGCCGCTGGCGAACGAGCCGCAGAACCTCGATGTCGCGCAGAGCCCGGCCCTGGTCGAAGGCATGCCTGCCGAGTTGCTTGCCCGCCGGCCGGACCTGCGTGCTGCCGAGCTGCGCCTGCGGCAGTCGCTGAAGAACATCAAGGTCACCGCCACCAGCTATTACCCCAGCCTGAGCCTGAGCGGCGCGGTAGGCAGTTCCAGTCCTTCGCTGGGCGATGTGCTGACCAATCCGGTGGCAACCCTGGGGGCTGGCTTGAGCCTGCCGTTCCTGAAGTTCCGGCAGATGCAGCTGGACATCAAATCGGCTGATCTTTCCTATCAGATCGCCGCCAATGATTTCCGCCGCACGCTGTATACCGCGCTGTCGGAGGTGGACAACGCCTTGTCGGCGCGCACCCGGCTGGCCGAGCAGGTAGCTGCCGCGCAGGCGTCGTATGACGAAGCGGTGGAAATCGCGCGCCTGTACGAAGTGCGTTACCGCGCCGGCGCCACCGACCTGCGCACCTGGCTGGAAGCCGAGCAGACCCGCCGCAACGCCGAGCTGTCATTGGCGCAGACCAAGCGCAGCCAGCTGGTCAACGATGTGACGCTGTACAAGGCGCTGGGTGGTGGGGCCTCGTGAGCCCCTCTCCCTCCGGGAGAGGGGTTGGGGAGAGGGGTTGGGGAGAGGGCCGAGCGGAGAAGCAAACGCTGAAAGGCCGAGAAGCTGAAGAGCTCCCCTCATCCGCCCCGGCCTTCGCGGGGGCAGTCTCGTCGGGCAGCGCGCTCCGCGCTCCGCGCTCCGGCCATGCGTGGCACGCAGGACGTAAGAGAAGTCACGCGCCTTTGGCTCGTGAGCGCCTGTTCGCCCCCCGCAGGCGGGAGAAGAAACAACGTCAAAAGCCCCCTCATCCGACGCTCCGCGCCACCTTCTCCCGCCCGCGGGAGAAGGGATTTCGACAACCATCTCTGCGGTCTGCAGCACTCCGAGCCCCCTACTGCCCCGGTGCTTTCACCCCATGCCGCTGCAAAACCTCCCGCACCTTGTCCAGCGGTATCGCCTCCACCGTCTGCCCATTGCCACTGACCGTGGTCGCCATGAACAAGGCGTTGTAGACCGATTCTTCCACCGCATCCACGCTGGCCTGGAACACCGCGCTCATCTGCTCATTGGCCAGTTCAGTGGTCTGCAGTTGCGCAGCATCAAACCCGCGCCGCACCGATGCTGCGGTTGAAAACGCCAGCACATAGTCGCCACTGCCGTTGGAGGCAGAACTGCCGGTACGCCCCAGGCCCATCATTCCGCGCGAGGCCAGGCGCCGCAGGTTGCGGTCAGACAAGGGTGCATCGGTGGCCACCACAATGATCACCGAGCCATCGCCGCGATCGTCGGCAAGCCCGCGCATATTGCCCTGCGCGGCAACCGCATTCTGGAACGCATAGCGGTCCAGCTCGCGCCCGACCGGCGCGCCTTCCACCTGCAGCACGCCGCCAAAATTGGCCTGCACCAATACACCCACCGTCCAACCGCCCAGGCTCTCGGGCAGCTTGCGCGACGAGGTGCCGATACCGCCCTTCCAACCGAACGCCACCGTGCCTGTGCCTGCGCCCACGCTCCCTTCCTGCACAGGCCCGCTCTTGGCACCTTCCAAGGCTCGACGCACGGCATCGGCGGTCACCGGCCGGGCGCGGATGTCATTGAGGCCACCGTCATTGGTCTCTCCGACCACCACGTTCAAGGAACGCACCTGCTGCATGTCCGGCTGCGCCAGCATCCACTCGGCCATCGCATCGGCGGCCTTCCACACGCACAGCGTGCAGGTCAGCAGGATCGGGGTTTCCAGCTCGCCCAGTTCATTGACCTGGGTGCTGCCGACGAATTTGCCGAAGCCATTGCCGACATGCAGGGCCGCCGGCACCCGCGAGCGATAGGCATTGCCGGGATGCGGCAGGATCGCGGTGACCCCGGTGCGCACGGTGTCGCCCTCACGCAAGCTCACCTGGCCAACGCGCACGCCGGCCACGTCGGTGATCGCATTGTTGCTGCCGGGCGCGAAGATGCCGGGGGCGACGCCCAGATCACGGGCGCGTACGCGCGAGCTGTCCCGGGCGACGTCGTCATGGGCAGCGGCGCCCAGGGCACAGAGCCCCGCCAGCGCCACAGTCAATTGAAGGAAAAGACGGGGCGGCGTGCGGGGCATGAGGTTCCTTACAGGCGTTGGCGGACAGCCTCGAACAATGCCACACCCGTCGCCACGGATACATTGAGGCTTTCGATATCGCCCGGCATCGGGATGCGCACCAGCTGGTCGCAGGTTTCACGGGTCAGGCGGCGCATGCCATCGCCTTCGCCCCCCATCACCAGCGCCACGTTGCCGCGCAGATCGAGCTGGTGGATGGTGGCGTCCACTTCACCGGCCAGGCCGTAGACCCATACGCCCAGCTTCTGCATCTCCTTGATCGTGCGGACCAGGTTGGTCACCGCCACCACCGGGATGCGATCGGCAGCGCCGGCACTGACCTTGCGCACGGTGGCATTGACCGGCGCGCTCTTGTCCTTGGGAATCACCACGGCGGTGACACCGGCGGCAGCGGCACTGCGCAGGCAGGCACCGAGGTTGTGCGGGTCCTGCACCTCGTCCAGCACCAGCACCAGCGCCTTGCCTTCAGCGGCTTCGATCAGGCCGGACAGCTCGTTTTCGGCCCACAGCTTGGGCGCGGCGTAACGCGCAACCACGCCCTGGTGGCGGACCTGGCCGGCGACGCCGCCCAACGCCTGGGCGTTGACCTTGCGCACGTCGATGCCCTTGCGCAGGGCTTCTTCCTCGATTTCGACCAGGCGCGGGTTCTTGGCACCGGCCTCGATCAGGACCTCACGGACGTTTTCGGGGTCTTTCTCGATCGACGAAGCAACGGCATTGACGCCGACGATCCACTGGTTCTGCTTGCTCATGGGCGTCACATGGGGACTTCTGGGGGTGGCAATGGTAGGCCGATTCGGCCCCGCCCGCAGCTGCCACCGGCCTGCAGGGGACGAGAAAGGCGGCTCCGCCATGGCGGAGCCCCCACCTGCATCAATACTTCTGCTTGACCCGCTTGGCCGGCTTGCCACGTTCGGGCAGCGGCGGCAGGCCTTCGTCCAGCGGCTCGCCATCCAGTTTTTCGATCAGCCGGAAGTCGATCTTGCGCTCTTCCATGCTGGCCTTCAGCACCAGGATGCGGACCCGGTCACCGAGCCGGAATTCGTTGCCACGACGGTCACCGCTCAAGGTCTTGCGGATGGGATCGAACTGGTAATAGTCGTGCGGCAGCTGGGTCACGTGGACCAGGCCGTTGACCTTGGACTCGTCCAGTTCGACGAACAGACCGAAGCTGGTCACGCCGCTGATCACGCCATCGAACTGGCCGCCGACGTGCTTTTCCATCCAAGCGGCACGGAAACGCTCGTCCACCTCACGCTCGGCCTCATCGGCCCGGCGCTCACGCTCGGAACACTGCAGCGCCAGCGCTGCCATCTCGCGCGGGGTATAGGTGTATTTCTCGCGCGGGCCGCCGGTCAACGCGTACTTGATGGCACGGTGTACCAGCAGGTCGGGGTAACGACGGATCGGCGAGGTAAAGTGCGCGTAGGCCTCCAGCGCCAGACCGAAGTGGCCGTTGTTGTCCGGCGAATACACCGCCAGCGACTGGCTGCGCAGCAGCACCGACTCCAGCAGCGCCGCATCCGGGCGCTCGCGCACCTTCTTCAGCAGCTTGGTGTAATCGCCCGGCTGCACCTTGCTCCAGGCCGGCAGGCTCAGCTTGAACTCCTTGAGGAACTCCAGCAGGTCGGCATACTTGGATTCCGGCGGGCGCTCATGCACGCGGAACGGTGCCGGGATATGGGTGGACAGCAGGTAACGCGCGGCTTCCACGTTGGCCGCGATCATGCATTCCTCGATCAGCTTGTGGGCGTCGTTGCGCACCATCATGCCGGCCTGGGTGACCTCGCCGCGGTTGTCCAGCACAAAGCGCACTTCCGAGGATTCAAACTCGATGGCGCCACGGCGCTCGCGCGCCTTGGACAGGATGCGGTAGAGCTGGTGCAGGTTCTGGATCTGCGGCAGCAACGGGCCAATGAAGGCCTTGGCGTCGGCATCATCCTCACCCACCGCGCCCCATACCTGGGTATAGGTCAGGCGCGCATGCGAATTCATCACCGCTTCGTAGAATTTCGAGCCGCTGACCTGGCCATCGCGCCCCACCTGCATGTCACAGACAAAGCACATGCGGTCTTCCTTCGGCCGCAGCGAGCAGATGCCGTTGGACAGCGTCTCCGGTAGCATCGGCACCACGAAGCCGGGGAAGTACACCGAGGTAGCGCGGCGCTGGGCCTCGTCATCCAGCGGCGTGCCGGGGCGCACGTAGTTGGAGACGTCGGCGATGGCCACCACCAGCCGGAAACCATCCCGGTTCGGCTCGCAGTACACGGCATCGTCGAAGTCCTTGGCGTCTTCACCATCAATGGTGACCAGCGGCAGGGAACGCAGGTCCACGCGCTTGCCGATCATCGACGGCTCCACCGTCATCGGGATGGCGGTGGCTTCGTCCAGCACTTCCGGCGGGAACTCATACGGCAGCTCGTGGCCGTGGATGGCGGTCTCCACCACCAGCGACGGGGTCAGCTTGTCACCCAGCACGGCGATGATCTTGCCGATCGGCGGACGACGCGAGTCCGGCGCATGGGTCAGTTCGCAGACCACCAGCTGGCCATCCTTCGCCCCGCCGGTTGCATCGGCCGGGATCTGGATGTTGCGCTGGATGCGCTTGTCGTCCGGCACCACGTAATTGATGCCGGCCTCCACGCTGAAATGACCGATCAGGCGATTGACGCCGCGCTCCAGCACCCGCGCGATGGCGCCTTCGCGGCGGCCACGGCGGTCAATGCCGGTGACATTGGCCAAGGCGCGGTCGCCATGCATGACCTTGCGCATCTCGTAGGGCGACAGGAACAGGTCGTCGCCGCCCTCGTCCGGGCGCAGGAAGCCGAAGCCTTCCGGGTTGGCGATGACCACGCCGGGAATCAGGCTCAGCTGGCTGACCGGCGCGAAACCGCCACGGCGGTTCTGCACCAGCTGGCCATCGCGCACCATCGCGCCCAGGCGCTTGCCCAGCGCTTCAGCGCGGTCTGGTTCGGTCAGGCCCAGGGCTGCGCCGATTTCCTCGGCGTTCTGCGGGCCTTCGCAGCGGTCCAGCAGCTGCAGGATGGCCTCGCGGCTGGCGATGGGCTGCGCGTAGCGCTCGGCCTCGCGTGATGCATAAGGATCATCGAAGGCCGCCACCGGCGGACCCGACTTGCGACGGCCGCGCACGAAACTCTGCGGCGCGGCATCGTCGGTGAATTTGCGTTTGCCAGGTTTGGCGGCGGCGCGGGGGCCGGCCTTGCCTGGCTTGGCCGCCGACTTCGCCGGCGCGGACAGACTCTCCGGCATCCACGGCGGCAGCTTGGCACTTTTTGCTTTGGGGGCTTTGCCCGGCGCCTTGCCCGGCTTGCTGCCGGTGGCGGACTTGCGGGCCTTGTCGGCCCCAGTGGTCTTTTTGTTTTTCATCAGCCTCCATGGTACATGGACGCAGGTGTACAGGGTGCGCACACGGTCACTGCAGATGTTTGTGAAAAAGCGTTGACAAAGATGCGCATCCTCTTCAAACTGCGCGGCCTGAAGTGCCCAGGTGGCGGAATTGGTAGACGCACTAGCTTCAGGTGCTAGCGGGGGCAACTCCGTGGAGGTTCGAGTCCTCTCCTGGGCACCACGTTTCAAGATCAAACCGGCGAAAGCCGGTTTTTTCGTTTCTGCGGTTCGAACAAACAGGCCACGGTAGCCCGGGTAAGCGCAGCCCACCCGGGTTTCCCCGAACGCTCGAAGGCACCCGTGGCTCCCCCCGGGTGCGCTGCGCTTACCCGGGCTACGCTGCTTGGGCTTTTTCTTCACAAACCTGTTGACGGCACCAGAAACGTCCTACATAATCTCGCTCCTGAGTCGCCCAGGTGGC
>DKPB01000049.1 GCA_002471015.1 Stenotrophomonas sp. UBA7346 | reverse complement strand
TTCGGCAAGACCGAAGTCGCCGTGCGTGCGGCTTTTGCCGCGGCCTCCGGTGGCAAGCAGGTGGCGGTGCTGGTGCCGACCACGCTGTTGGCCGAGCAGCACTACCGCAACTTCCGCGACCGTTTCGCCGATTATCCGCTGCGCGTGGAAGTGCTGTCGCGCTTCAAGACAAGCAAGGAAATCAAGGCCGAGCTCGACAAGGTGGCCGAAGGCACGATCGATGTGATCATCGGCACGCACCGGCTGTTGCAGCCGGATGTGAAGTTCAAGGACCTGGGCCTGGTCATCGTCGATGAAGAACAGCGCTTTGGCGTGCGCCAGAAAGAAGCGCTGAAGGCGATGCGCGCCAACGTGCACCTGCTGACCCTGACCGCCACGCCAATCCCGCGCACTTTGAACATGGCCATGGCCGGGCTGCGTGATCTGTCGATCATCGCCACACCGCCGCCGAACCGACTGGCGGTGAAGACCTTTGTCACCGCTTGGGACAATGCGCAGCTGCGCGAGGCGTTCCAGCGTGAACTGTCACGTGGCGGCCAGCTGTATTTCCTGCACAACGATGTGGAAAGCATGGGCCGGATGCAGCGCGAGCTGTCCGAACTGGTGCCCGAGGCACGCATCGGCATGGCCCACGGACAGATGCCGGAGCGCGAGCTGGAACAGGTGATGCTGGATTTCCAGAAGCAGCGCTTCAACGTACTGCTGGCCAGCACCATCATCGAATCGGGCATCGACATCCCCAACGCCAACACCATCATCATCAACCGCGCCGACCGCTTTGGTCTTGCGCAGCTGCATCAGCTGCGTGGCCGCGTTGGTCGTTCGCATCACCGTGCGTATGCCTACCTGCTGGTGCCGGACAAACGCTCGATCACGCCGGACGCACAGAAGCGCCTGGATGCCATCGCCTCGATGGACGAGCTGGGTGCCGGCTTCACCCTTGCCACCCACGATCTTGAGATCCGTGGCGCGGGCGAACTGCTGGGCGAGGACCAGAGCGGGCAGATGGCCGAAGTCGGTTTCAGCCTGTATACCGAGTTGCTGGAACGCGCGGTGCGCTCGATCAAGTCCGGCAAGCTGCCGGACCTGGACGCCGGTGAGGAAGCACGCGGTGCCGAGGTCGAGCTACATGTGCCGGCACTGATCCCGGAGGACTACCTGCCTGACGTGCATACCCGCCTGACCTTGTACAAACGCATCTCCAGCGCGCGCGACAGTGAGGCCCTGCGTGAACTGCAGGTTGAAATGATCGATCGTTTCGGCCTGCTGCCGGACCCGGTGAAGCACCTGTTCGCCATCGCCGAACTCAAGCTGCAGGCCAACATGCTGGGCATCCGCAAGCTGGAGCTGGGCGAGAATGGCGGCCGCATCGTGTTCGAGTCCAAGCCCAACATCGACCCGATGGCGGTGATCCAGCTGATCCAGAAGCAGCCCAAGCTGTACCAGATGGATGGCCCGGACAAGCTGCGCATCAAGCATCCGCTGCCGGAAAGCGCGGACCGCTTCAACGCAGCGCGTGCCCTGCTGACCACCCTGCACCCGGGGCGTTCCTGAATCGAAGACGGCGTGAAATTTGCGTGAAAAGGGCCGTGCAAGGAAAATGGCGCCCCCTCTTACGTACGCAGCCGCCCCCACGGCTCCGTGATCATGTCGTCCATCTCCACTCCCGTAGGGCTTTCTCTCCCACCGAAAGACAGCTCCTGCGCCATCGATGTATTGGCTGTCGCCCTGGACCAGCGCGACAGCTACACCGACCACCATTGCGACCGCGTCTCGCAGCTGGCCCAGGCGCTTGGCCAGCGCTGTGACCTGGACGAGGAGCGGCTGGGCCACCTGGTGCTGGCTGCGCGCTTCCACGACGTCGGCAAGATCGGCATCCGTGACGACGTGCTGCTGCACCCAGGCAAGCTGGACGACTCGCGCATGTCGGTGATGCGCAGCCACCCCGAACGCGGCGCACGCCTGTTCACCGCCACCGGACGCAGCGATGCACTGGCCGTGGCCAAACTGATCCGCCACCACCACGAGGCCTGGGACGGCAGCGGCTATCCACACGGGTTGCAGGGTGAGGAGATTCCGCTGGAATCGCGCATCCTCACCCTGGTTGACGGTTTCGATGCGATGACGTCCGAGCGCCCCTACCGCGGGCCGATGTCGACCCAACGTACGATCGAGATCCTCGCCGCGCAGCGCGGCAAACTGGTCGATCCGCGCCTGTTCGGCGAGTTCATGGGCCTGCTGCGCGATACCAGCAACACTGCCTAGAGCACCGGCGACATCATCGCCACGGCGTTCTGGGTCAGCCGGCTATGGAATGGCCATGCCTGCACCTGCTGCAGGGCCAGCGGCGCCGACGCATCCAGGTACCTCTGTTGACGCTGGCGGATGGCCATCACCGCCTGCATGTCTGCGATCAGCAGGTTGTTCTCGAAATTCAGCTCCAGGCTGCGGCGGTCCATGTTGGCCGACCCCACCAATGCCACTGCGCCATCCAGGGTCAGGGACTTGGCGTGCAGCAGGCCCAGCGGATACTCGAACACCTCCACCCCACACTGCAGCAGATCGGCATAGGTGCTGCGGCTGCTTTGCCCGACCAACCATGAATCATTGCGGGCAGGAAAGATCACCCGCGTCGCCACGCCACGGCGGGGCGCGGCGCACAAGGCCCGCAGCAGGGATTCGTCCGGCACGAAATACGGTGTGGAGATCACCAGCTCGCGGCGCGCGGCATAGATGCAGGCCACGAACATATCGGCCATCGCATTGTGGCGGGTGATCGGCCCGGTCTCGAAAGCAATCGCGGTGGCGCTGCCCTCGCCCACCATGGCGCCCCCGGTCGCCGCGTAGCCGTCCAGCCCGACCTCGCCGGATTCGGGTATCCAGCCGCTCAGGAACAAGTACTGCATCTGCCGCACCACCGGGCCTTCGCAGCGCAACAGCAGATCGATCCACGGCGCGAATGCAGGCTTCACCCGGAACTCCGGGTCAGCACAGTTCTGGCTGCCGCAGAACGCAATGCGGTTGTCGATGACCACGATCTTGCGGTGGTCGCGCAGGTCCATGCGGCTGAAGGCGATGTGCTGCAAGCGATTGATGTCGTCCAACGTCACCAGCTGGCGCACACCGGCCTGCCGCAGCTGCTGCCAGCGCGGCCCCTTGACGAAGCCACGCGAACCCAGCGCATCCACCATCACCCGGCAAGCCACGCCACGGCGTGCGGCAGCGGCCACTGCATCGGCAACCCGGCCGCCGGCACCGTCGTCCAGCCAGATGTAGAAAGCGATGTGCACGCTCTCACTGGCCTGCCCTATGTCTGCCACCAGCCGGTCGATGGCAGCGCGGCAGTCCATGGTGGGGTCGGCAAGCGGATGCTCTGCCCCCAACAGGACGATGTGATTGCCGGCCGCTGCGCTGAAGCCGTTGATGGCCTGCGCCATCGAGAACAGTGCGGCAACATTGTCTTCCTGCATCTGCGGCGTCATTGCCGGGGCGCGCCGTGGACCGCCATCCTCCATCTGCGTCATGCTCTGCCGCACCCGCTGCAGGCGCCGCAAGCGTGAGCGTCCAATGCTGGTTTCACCCAACAGCAGGTACGCGATCATGCCCGCCATCGGTGCCAGCATGATCACCGCCACCCATGCCGCGCGGGACGCGGGTGCCCGGTTGGGCCGGGTAAGTGCGCGCGCGGCGGTCAACAGATGCGCGACGAAGATCACCACCGCCATGCCAGCCTGCAGCGGTGCGTGCAACCAATCCGTAGCTGGTGGAAAACCCATCATGCAGACCTGGCGGGAACTGCAGCCATTCATAGCATGGCGGGGGTGCGCGGCGCGTGTTCAGTATCCGGCTCTCCGGCCCTGCCGGTAGGTGTCGTGATTGCCGCTACGCCGTCACTGCCGGGAGCGACCCGGCCTCATAGCAGCAACAGGAGAAATGGAACCGGCCAGAGCGATCCCCGCCTTATTCACGGCAGGGACCACACAGCAAGGAAGCAAAGAACAGAAGCCAAAGCCGACGCAGCAGCCGGAAGCTGAAGCAACATGATGAGGGCAGAGAAAAACCAGAACGGAAAAAGAAGAGCCCGGCAATGCCGGGCTCTTCCTCACACACGATCAGGCAGCAATCACCAGATCACAACCCGCTTGTCGTCACCACGCACCATCGCATCGCCGGCCTTGCACTGGAACGCAGCGGCATAGGACGGCATGTTGGACGGCGCGCCGTTGGCACGGAAGTTGGCCGGCGCATGCGGATCGGTGTTCAGACGCACGCGCAGCTCGCCATCGGTGAAGTTGCGGCGCCACACGGTGGCCCAGTTCATGAAGAAGCGCTGGTCCTGGCTGTAGCCATCAACCGGCACATTGGCCTTCGGGTCTTCCTTCAGCGCCATCTGCAGGGCGTCGTAGGCAACCGTCAGACCGCCCAGGTCACCGATGTTCTCGCCCAGGGTCAGCTTGCCCTTGACGTTCACACCCGGCAGCGACTCATAGCCGTCGAACTGCGCCACCAGCTGGTCGGTACGGCTGTTGAACGCGGTGCGATCAGCATCGGTCCACCAGTTGTCGAAGTTGCCGTTGGCGGCGAACTGGCTGCCCGAGTCGTCGTAGCCGTGCATCATCTCGTGGCCGATCACCGCACCAATGCCACCGTAATTGAGCGCCGGATCGGCCTTGGCATCAAAGAACGGCGGCTGCAGGATGGCGGCCGGGAACACGATCTCGTTCTTGGTCGCGTTGTAATAGGCATTCACCGTCTGCGGGGTCATGCCCCACTCGGTCTTGTCCACCGGCTTGCCGATCTTGGCCAGCATGTAGCGGTAGTTGAACGCCTGCGCGGCCTGCATATTGCCCAGGTAGCTGTCGCTATTGGTGGTCAGGCCGGAGAAATCACGCCACTTGTCCGGGTAACCGATCTTCGGGGTGAAGCTGGCCCACTTCTCCAGCGCCTTCTTCTTGGTGTCCTCGCCCATCCACGGCAGGCCTTCCAGGCGCGCCTTGAGCGCGACCGACAGATTCTCCACCAGGTGCTGCATGGCCACCTTGGATTCGGCCGGGAACACCGCGTCCACATACAGCTGGCCCAGCGCCTCGCCCATCGAGCCATTCACCGAATCCAGCACGCGCTTCCAGCGCGGCTGCATTTCCTGCTGGCCGCGCAGGGTCTTGCTGAAGAAGTCGAAGTTGGCCTGCTCGAAGTTCTTGCTCAGGTACGGTGCGGCGTTGTCCACGGTGTGGAAACGCAGGTAGGCCTGCCAGGTGGTCGCCGGCACGTCGGCCAGCATGGTGTTCAGCTCGTTGAAGAAGCCCGGCTGGGCCAGCGAGAACTTGTCCTTGGCCGGGATCTGCAAGGTGTCGAACAGCGCGCTCCAGCTGAAGTTCGGGGTCTGCTTGTCGGCATCGGCGGCGCTGACCGGGTTGTAGCGCTTGGCCGGGTCACGCAGTTCGATACGCGACAGCGAGGCCTTGGCCAGGCGGGTTTCGAAATCCATCACCGCCTTGGCCTGCTGCTTGGCCTGCGCGGCATCGACACCGGACAGTGTCAGCAGCTGCTCGATGTAGGCCACATAGGCCTCGCGGATCTTGGCCTGCGATTCGTCGAAGTAATAGCCCTTTTCCGGCAAGCCCAGGCCGCCCTGGCCGACATAGGCGATGACGTTGGCCGAATCCTTGAAGTCCGGGCTGGCGTACAGCGAGAACAGGAAGCCATTGCCCTGCGCATAGGCATCACGCAGGTAGCCGGTGATGGCGGCGCTGTCGTTCAGCGCGGCGATCTTGTCCAGTTCCGGCTGCAGCGGCTTGATGCCGGCCGCCTCGATGGCCGCCTCGTCCGAGCCGGTCTTCCAGATGTCGCCGATCTTGGCTTCGTTGGAACCGGCTGCGGCCTTGCCAGCGGCAGCCTGCTGGACCAGCGCGTGCTGCACCTCCAGCGAGCGCTCACGCAGGATCTCGAAGCTGCCCCAGGTGGTCTGGTCGCCCGGCACCGGATTGGCCTTGAGCCACTTGCTGTTGACGAAGCCGTTGAGGTCGGCGCACGCCTGCACGGCCGGATCCAGATCGGCGGCGTTGAGCGAGATCAGCTGGGTCTTGAGCTGCGACTGGTCAAACGCGGCCTGGGCTTCGGCAGCCGGCGCGGCAGGCGCTTCGGTCTTGCCGCAGGCGGCGAGCGAGGCGGCGATTGCAACCGTCAGGGACAACGGGACGAGCTTGGAAAACGACATGGACATCTCCGGCCAAACAGGGAAAGGCCGCACAAGGTGGCGCGGCGCAACCTTGGAGGTTAAAGGATCAGCACGTGTCGCGGGACCCGCCGAAGGTCACGCCCACCTCCCCTTGCGCCGGCAATGGCCGCGGAGGCGAGCGCTGCAGCGCCGGCAGCGCACAGGCCGATGCAGCCAGCGCGCGCTCCCGGGCGTCTGCCACTCCACCCAAACCGCCCCTGTGCGACACTGCCGCGACGCGGACAAGAGCGTCCACCCCTCGGGAATGCCCATGCATTGGCTACGCGCAGCTGTGCTCTGTTTCGCCGTGGCCTGCTGCCATGTCGCCTACGCGCAGGCAGGCTCGCCGCCTGACCCTGCCATAGCGCCGACCGCTGCGCAGCCGAAGCCAAACACCCCGGAACCCATCGACAGCGCGCTGATCGTGATCCGTGCCGATACCGACGAGCGTCTTGCCATCTCCGCGATCGATCGCGCCGGCCAGCCCGATCCCACCGCCGCACTGGGCCCAGGCCTGGAAGCGATCACCCGCTCGGTGGACCAACGCAGGCAAGCCTTGTCACCAACGCAACTGCGCAGGGTCCCGATCATTCGCCTGGAGAGCCTTGACCGACACTGGCAGTTCGACGGCAAGCGTTTTGCACGCTGGCGTGATGCCCTGCAGACCGCTACCGAGCCGTATGCCGCGGACGCCGCAGAGCTGGCACGGCGCCGCGCCAGTTGGCAGCTCACCCGTGAACACCCCAGCGATATCCCGCCGGTGCTGCTGAGCCGCATCGATGCGCTGATCACACTGCTCACCCGAGCCGAGCAGGCACTTGCTGTACCGCTTTCCCGGCAAATGGAATTGAGCGCGCGCGCCAATGCCCTGGAGACCCGGCTGCAATCCGGCCACGTCGCTGTCACCGATGCCATTGCCTACCTCGACCACCAATTGCTGCAGATAGATTCGCCACCGCTATGGCGAGCTGATGCAAGCTCTCCTGATCAGCCCGCAGCAGCCAGCGACGCCCTTGCCTCCGGCCTGCAGATCGAACTGGAGTTCAGCCGCGCCTACGTGAGCGAGCACCGGCGCACACAGTTCCTGTTCCACGGCATCCAGATACTGCTGATCCCACTATTGCTATGGGGCTGGCATTACCGTCGGCGGACGCCCGCCAACGGCAACCTTGAAGCTGCCGCACAACGCGTACTGGCCCGGCCCGTATCCACCTGGCTGCTGCTGTCGACCATGGTGATGCTGGCGATCGAGCCCGATGCTCCCTTGCTGACCTTGCAGATAGGCATGCTCTTCGCGCTGATCCCCGTGCTGCGACTGCTGCCGCCGGGCAGCCGCCGATTGCTGGGCTACTGGCCCTTGGCCGCATCATTGCTGTACCTGCTTGGTGGCCTGGGCATCTTCTTCCTGTCCAGCAATGTCGCATTCCGCTACTACACACTGGCGCTGACCATCGTCGCCATGCTGCTGACCGGACTGGTGCAATGGCAGGCTTACCGTAGCGGCCACGCCAGTACTACCGGGCGCACGGGGCAGGCCTTGCGCATGGCGGCATGGGCCGCCCAGGGTTTGTTCGCTGTGTCTCTTGCAGCCAATGTTGTCGGCAACCTCACGCTGGCGGAGATGCTGACCAGCGCGATCATCGACAGCGCCTACTTTGGCCTGCTGCTCTACGTCGGCATCGCCGTGCTGTTGAGCCTGTTGCACCTGCTGCTGAGCCGGCCCAGCCTGGCACGCTATCGGCTTACCCGTGATCATGCGCCGCCGCTGTTGGCGCTGCTTGGCCGGCTGGGCATATTCGCCGCGGTCATCGGCTGGGTGGTCTATGCGATGGACAGCTTCCGCATCCTGCGGCCGGTCTATGCCTTGCTGAGCAGGCTGCTCTCGCATGAATTCTCCATTGGTGAATTCAGCCTGTCGCTCGGCCACGTACTGGCCTTCGTCGCGGCAATCACCCTTGCCTTCTGGGCCGCGCGGATAACCCGCTTGCTGCTGCAGGACATGCTCCAGCACGGCGCCAACATGTCGCGCGGCATCGGCAACAGCATCGCCTCGCTTGCCTCGTATGCGGTACTGATGCTCGGCGTGATCATCGCCTTGTCGGCCGCAGGCTTCAAAGGCAGCCAGCTGGCGCTGCTGTTCGGCGCGCTGGGCGTCGGCATTGGTTTTGGCCTGCAGAACGTGGTCAACAACTTCGTTTCCGGCCTGATCCTCATGTTCGAGCGGCCGATCCAACCCGGCGACGTGGTGGAGGTCGGCACCATCAACGGCCGCGTGCGCGACATCGGCATGCGCTCCACCCGCATCAAGACCTTCGATGGCGCCGACGTGGTGGTACCCAATGGCACCCTGTTGTCCGAGCCGCTGGTCAACTGGACCCTGCTCGACCGCAACCGGCGCATTGAAGTGAATGTCGGCGTTGCCTATGGCAGTGACCCACAGCAGGTTCTGGCACTGCTTTCCGATTGCGCCAGACAAACCAGCGGTATCGCGAGCGAGCCGGCCATCGCCGCGCTGTTCGTTGGTTTCGGCGCCAGTTCGCTTGATTTCAGTGTTCGCGCCTGGACCCGCGATTACGACAACTGGCTCAACATCCGCAGCGAGCTCATCACCCGCATACACGCAGCATTGCAGGAGGCCGGGATCGAAATCCCTTACCCGCAGCAGGATGTGCATGTGCGCAGCTTGCCGACGGCGGCGACGGAGCCATCAACCGAACCACCGCCAGCGACTGCGTGAAGGCGGCGATGACCAGAAGTACCAACGCAGGCCCCAGTTATCCGACAAAGCAGCCTTGCTCAGCGTACCCGCAGCATCGAACCAACTACCGCGACAAGCGCAAGCGCCGCCGCCGCCATCAGGAATGCAGACGGCAGCGACCACTGCTGGGCAACGAAACCGATTGCCGCCGGGCCCAGCAGCACGCCCGCGTACCCCATCGTGGTGACGGCTGGAATGGCCACGCTCTCCGGCATGCGGGTCTGCCGCCCGGCAAGGCTGAACATCACCGGCACGATATTGGCGCAACCAATGCCAACCAGCGCGTAGCCCAGCAGCGCTACAGCGAAACTTGGCACCAGGGTGGCCAACACGAAGCCTGCACATGCGAGCAGCCCCCCGAGCAGCACCGCCATGCTCGGCCCAAGCTGGTTCACCAGCCGGTCGCCGAACAGGCGCGTGGCGGTCATGGCGATATTGAAGGCAACAAAGCCCCAACCGGCATGGGCAAGCTCTACCCCGCGCACTTCATGCAGGAACACCGCACTCCAATCCAGCATCGAGCCTTCGGCCAGGAAGCTGATGAAGCATACGACACCAATCACGATCACCACGCCACGCGGCAGCGCGAAACTGCTTTCGCCCTGCTCGGCACGTTCACTGCGCCACCGGCGCGATGACAATGCCGTGATCGCGACAACGCCGGCAGCCACCACCAAAGTGGACAACACGGCACCGCCGCCAATCGACAACAGCAAGGTCACCAAGGCTGCGCCAGACAGCGCCCCAATGCTGTAGAAGGCATGGAAGCCCGACATCATCGCGCGGCCGGATTCGCGCTCCACCACCACCGCCTGCATGTTCATCACGCAGTCCATGGCACCGATGCCGGCACCGAACACCAGCAGCACGACACCGATGGTCAGCGGCGAGGAGGCAACCGCCAACAAGGGCAGCATCAATACCATCATCAATACGGTAGCCAACATCACCGTGCGGCAACCATGACGCGCGGCCAGCATGCCCGCCAGCGGCATGGACAACAGCGAACCCAAGCCCAGGCATAGCAGCAGCACCCCAAGCAATGCGTCATCAAGACCAGCGCGGGCCTTGGCGAACGGCACCAGCGGTGCCCAGCAGGCAATCGCGAAACCGGGGATGAAGAATGCGGCGCGCGTGGCCATCTGCTGGCTGCGCTGTAGTCCTGTTGGATGCGTCACTTGTTGTTCCTTGTTGTTTCCATTGCCGGTGCGCGCGATCAAGCCACTGCATCAGTCTTTTGCGACGACAACCCGGTGCAGCCGCTGGGCGAAGGGGGCCAGCCGCTCCTGCATTTCCGTGCCGACGCGGTCGCTGATCAGCAGTTGATCAACCTGCTCGATACCGGCGATGCGGAAACTGCCACGCGCGCCAAGCTTCTCGTTGCTGGCGACGATCAGCGTGGCATCGCTGGCCCGAAGCATGGCCTGCTTGAACGCACATTCCTCTGCGTTGATGCCCCAGATGCCGGTCTCAGGATCGACCGCGCAGACACCGGGGATGCAGACATCGGCCTGCAGCTCGGTCAGCTGCTGCAAGGCAATGGAACCGATGGCGCCGCCACTGCGCGGATCGATCCTGCCACCGATCATCACCACCTCGGCGGCCTGCGCACCGGCCAAGGCATCGGCAACGGCTGGCGCATTGGTGACCACGGTCAAAGCGGTATCCCGCAGCGCGCGCGCAATTGCGACATTGGTGGAACCGGCATCCATCAACACTACCTGTCCCGGCAACAGCAGCGAGGCGGCATGGACGGCCAGGGCACTGCGCTCCGGATCATCCCGCCCCACCCGTTGGGGCAAGGTGTCGAACTGCGGCGTCGGCAGCAACGCCCCGCCATACACCCGCCGACACAGGCCTTTGGCGGCCATCTCACGCAGATCACGGCGGATGGAATCCTCGGAAACCGCGAACGCCAGTGCCAACTCATTGGCCACCACCCGGCCCTGCTTGCGGAGCTGGTCGAGGATGCGTTGCTGGCGCTCCTGCGGCAGCGCGTCGGGGTCCGGGGCAGTCATGTGATGGCGTTCTGCATTGATGTGGATCTGGCTGGGAATCAGCCCAAGCGGCATCAGGATCGCCGTGGGGCGCGAATGCTTCCCTCAATCAAATAATGCACAAACAGTACAAAACGTGCAACATCATGCACGAATGAAAGAGCGCATGCATCCCAATCCGGCACATGCGCCCCCACCTCTTGCGCTGATGCACAACCAGATCACGAGCCACTGCATGCGTGATCGGACGATCCGGGTGCAAACGCAAGGAGACTGTCCCTCCCCAGCCCCCCCTACGCGCAGCGAAAGAGAGGAAGGCCGGTCGCGGCAACTCAGGGCGCGCTGGCTTCAACCACCCCCGCCGCGCGCGCCAGTTGGGCGGCTTCGGCTGCACCCTTGCGCTCGCTGTAGCGGCTGACCAGGTAATCGCTGCGCCCGCGCACCATCATGGTGAACTTCATCAGCTCTTCCATCACGTCGACCACCCGGTCGTAGTACGGCGAGGGCCGCATGCGCCCGTGTTCATCAAATTCCTGCCAGGCCTTGGGTACCGAGGATTGGTTGGGGATGGTGACCATGCGCATCCAACGGCCAAGTACGCGCAGGGTGTTGACCACATTGAAGGACTGCGAGCCTCCGCACACCTGCATCACCGCCAGGGTCCTTCCCTGGGTAGGACGCACGCTGCCATCTTCCAGCGGCAGCCAGTCGATCTGGTTCTTGAACACCCCCGTCAGCGTGCCGTGCCGCTCCGGCGATACCCATACCTGCCCTTCCGACCATAGGGAAAGCGCCCGCAACTCCTGCACCTTTGGATGCTCCTTGCCACAACTATCGAGCAGCGGCAGATCGTGCGGATCGAACAAGCGGGTTTCCGCGCCCAGTTGCTGCAGCACGCGTTCGGCTTCCAACGCCAGTTTGCGGCTGAACGATTGCGGCCGCAGCGAGCCGTAAAGCAACAGGATGCGCGGCCGGTGCGTGCACGATTCGGCACCCAACAGATCGGCCTGCAGGCCAGGGAGCAGCTGGGGATCGATGTTCGGGAGTGGATCGGACATGGCTTGCTCGCTCTTATTCATTCCACTATTCTAGAAATATGGAAATGAATCAGGCAATAGCCGGCCTCACCGCGCTCGGCCACCCGACCCGTCTTGCCGCCTTCCGCCTGCTGGTGGAGGCCGGCCCGCAAGGACGCATGGCCGGCGACATTGCCGGGGCGCTGTCCGTGCCCAATGCGACGCTGTCCTTCCATCTCAAGGAACTGGTGCAAGCCGGACTGGTACAGAGCGAGAACCTCGGCCGCAATGTCTGTTACCGAGCCAACTACCCGGCCATGAATGCCTTGCTCGCGTACCTCACGGAGAACTGCTGCGCGGGCTCGCCCGACCCGAACTGCAACACCACGCAGGGCAAGAGCTGCTGCTGAACCCACCCACCGGCATGCGCACAGACCGCGCCGCCTGCCTGCACAAATCACTTGTCTGCACCGAGCCATCGCCATGACCCGCAACGTCCTCTTCCTGTGCACCGGCAACAGTGCCCGCAGCGTGCTTGCCGAAGCCAGCTTGCGGGCCTGGGGCGGCGACCGGTTTGCCGCCTTCAGTGCGGGCAGCCAACCCACGGGCACGGTCAACCCGTTGGCGATCACGCAACTGCAGTCCGAAGGTTTCGCCAGCGACGGCCTGCGCAGCAAATCCTGGGACGAGTTCACCGCTGCCGATGCCCCACGCCTGCATCTGGTCGTTACGGTCTGCGACGCCGCAGCCGCCGAAACCTGCCCGGTGGTGTTTGGCGACTTCGTGCGCACGCACTGGGGGCAACCGGATCCGGCTGCGGTTGCAGGCGATGACGCGGCCAAGCGTGCGGCATTCGCACGGGCACATCGCATCATCAAAGCGCGCCTGCGGGCGCTGCTTGCCCTGCCCCCTGCCGTATGGGATGACCGTCAGTCACTGCAGTCCGCACTGGCTGCCATCGGCGTGATGGCAGCCGACGGTGGGGACACGCGGTGACCGGACAAGTCGTGCGCATGGGCCTGTTCGAGCGCTACCTCAGCGTCTGGGTGGCCTTGTGCATCCTCGCCGGCACCCTACTTGGCCATCTCTTCCCGGCGGCATTCGCGCGGCTCGGCGGCATGGAACTGGCCAAGGTCAACCTGCCGGTGGCCGTACTGGTGTGGCTGATGATCATTCCGATGCTGCTGAAGGTCGACTTCGGCGCGATGCGCCAGGTGGGCCAGCACTGGCGCGGCATCGGCGTCACCGTGTTCATCAACTGGGCGGTGAAGCCCTTCTCGATGGCACTGCTGGGTGGCGTGTTCCTGCGCCACCTGTTTGCGGCGTGGTTGCCGGCCGAGCAGATTGATTCGTATATGGCCGGCCTGATCCTGCTGGCCGCCGCGCCTTGCACCGCAATGGTGTTCGTATGGAGCAACCTGTGCCGTGGCGATGCCAACTTCACCCTGAGCCAGGTGGCCTTGAACGACGCCATCATGGTGCTGGCGTTCGCTCCGTTGGTGGCGCTGTTGCTGGGCATCTCGGCAATCAGCGTGCCTTGGGCAACGCTGATATTCTCGGTCGCCCTGTACATCCTGCTGCCGGTCGCAATTGCCGTGCTGCTACGCCGATGGCTGCTGCGCAGTGGCGGGCAGGCACGTCTGGATAATGTGCTGGAACGGCTGGGGCCGCTGTCATTGACTGCCTTGCTGGCCACGCTGTTGCTGCTGTTTGGCTTCCAGGGCAGGCAGATCATTGAACAGCCGCTGATCATCGCCCTGCTGGCCGTGCCGATCCTGCTGCAGGTCTATTTCAACGCAGGTCTGGCCTATCTGCTCAACCGCAAGCTGGGTGTTGCCCATTGCGTCGCCGGCCCTTCCGCGCTGATTGGTGCCAGCAACTTCTTCGAGTTGGCGGTGGCTACCGCGGTCAGCCTGTTCGGTGTGCATTCCGGTGCAGCCCTGGCCACCGTGGTCGGCGTGCTGATCGAAGTGCCGGTGATGCTTTCCGTGGTGTACCTCGTCAACCGCAGCCAACACTGGTACCAAGCCGCGCAGGACCGAGCGGCACCCTGAAGTTCCCAGGGCAACACCGCCCGGCCACGGCCGGGCATTGCATCCACCCCTCAGCGCGCGCGCGGGTTCGGCAGCAAGGCCGCGACGATGCCCAGCAATGGCAGGAACGAGATCACCTTGTAGACCCAGAGGATGCTGGTGTGGTCGGCGAGCACGCCGAGCACCGCGGCACCCAGGCCACCCATGCCGAAGGCGAAGCCGAAGAACAGGCCGGACACCGTGCCGATGCGGTTGGGCATCAATTCCTGTGCATAGACCAGGATGGCCGAGAATGCCGAGGACAACACGAAACCGATGACCATCGTCAGGATCATGGTCCATTGCAGGTCTGCGTACGGCAGGATCAGGGCGAACGGTGCCACACCCAGGATCGAGGCCCAGATCACCGGCTTGCGGCCAATGCGGTCACCCAACGGCCCGCCAATCAGGGTGCCAGCCGCCGACGCCGCGAGGAAACCGAACAGGTGCAGCTGCGCGCTCTGTACCGACACGTGGAATTTCTGGATCAGATAAAACGTGTAATAGCTGCTCAAACCGGCAATGTAGAAGTACTTGCTGAAGATCAGCACCAGCAGGATGCCGATCACCCAGGCCACGGTTTTCGGCGGCAACAGATTGGCCGGCTTGGCCGCCGCCTTGGGCTGCGCGGCCACGGCCAGCAGATGCTGCTGGTACCAACGGCTGACGTAGGTCAGCAAGCCAATGCCCAACAGGGCCGCACAGGCAAACCACGCCACGCTGCGCTGACCATTCGGCACGATCACCGCCGCAGCCAGCAGCGGGCCCACCGCAGTGCCGGCGTTGCCCCCAAGCTGGAACACCGACTGCGACAGGCCATGGCGGCCGCCGGAAGCCAGCCGCGCGATGCGCGAGGATTCCGGATGGAAGATCGCCGAGCCGATGCCGACCAGCATCGCCGCCAGCAGCACCGTCACGAAGTTCGGTGCGAACGCCAGCAGCAACAGACCACACAAGGTGGACAGCATGCCCATCGGCAGCGAATACGGCGCCGGCCGCTTGTCCGTGCGCAATCCGATCAAGGGCTGGAACAGCGACGCGGTGAGCTGGTAGGTCAGCGTGATCAGGCCCACCTGGGCGAAGCTCAGGTGGAACTGGCCCTTGAAGATCGGGTACAGCGCCAGGATCAGCGACTGCATCATGTCGTTGACCAGGTGCGAACTGCTGATGGCCGCAAGCACGCCCACCGCGACCGGGCGACGCTGTGGGGACGGAGCAGCACTGATATCGGACGCGGTGGACGACATGGGATGGCCATGAAACCGAGGGGAGGCCGGCATGGTAGATTCCCCCTCGCCGCCCATCCTGCGCGATATGGTCATGCATCTTCTTGAAAAGGACACCAGCAACCGCAAGGGCCGGCGCTTGCCGCTGCCGGCCGGCCCCAACACGGCGGTGTATTGCAAGGCCCGCGACTACGCCGCCACCACGCTGATCCCGCTGCACCATCACCCGGACCGCCACCAGTTGGTCTATGCCGAAACCGGCGTGCTGGTGGTACGTGCCGGCATGGGCCGCTGGGTGGTGCCCAGCACACGTGCAATCTGGATGCCGGCCGGTGTCGGCCATCAAGTGCACTGCATCGGTGCGGTACAGATGCGCAGCCTGTATATCCTGCCGCACTGCATGCCGCAGGCACCGGCAACGCCATCGGCGGTGTCGATCACGCCCTTGCTGGCCGCGCTGATACGCGCCGCCGCGCAGATCGCCCCATCCTATGCCGAAGACTCCCGCGATGGCCGCCTGATGCGCCTGATCCTGGACGAAGTGCAGACCTTGCCGGTCCTGCCACTGCATCTGCCCGAACCGCGAGACCCGCGCCTGCGCCAGATCGGCCGGCGGCTGGAACGGCATCCCGACGATGCGTCCACCCTGCAGGACTGGGCCGCGCGCCTGCAGGTGGACGTGAAAACCATCCAGCGCCTGTGCGCGCGCGAGCTGGGCATGACCTTCGGCCAATGGCGGCAACAGGCGCGGTTGCTGCGCGCCCTGGAGCAGCTCGCCGTTGGCGAAAAAGTCATCGACGTGGCCCTCGCCCTGGGCTACGAAAGCCCAAGCGCCTTTGCCACCATGTTCAAGCGCCGCTTTGGCCTGAGCCCCAGCCAGTTTTTTCGCGAAAACTGAGGTTGCCCGCGTGGGGTATGCCTGGCCTTGCTGGCCATGTATCGACGCTTTTCGCTATGCTGCCCGGCGCCCGCTTGGGAGTCTTCCCGGCGGGCTTTTTTTGTTGTGGCATCACTCAATTTACTGGATGGGAAATGGCTGCAAACCTGAAGCTTGATGATTTGGGCAACATCGCCGGTTTTGTCGGTGCGGCATTGGTCGACGCGGACAGCGGCATGACGTTGAGCACGCTCGGTGGTGGTGCGATCAACATGGAGGTTGCCGCTGCCGGCAACGCCGACGTGGTCCGGGCCAAGCGCCGCGTCGCAAACTCGCTGGGATTGACCGACGTGGTCGAAGACATCCTGCTGACCTTGTCCAAGCAGTACCACCTGATCCGCCCGCTGGAAGGCAACAAGGACCTGTTCCTGTACGTGGTGTTGGACCGCAACCACGCCAACCTGGCGATGGCCCGCCACGAACTGAAGTCGTTCGAGAAGACGCTGGAATTCAAATAAGTCCTGCCTTCTGCCGTCGCATGCACCGCCTCGCCGTCGCCGTCGCCGGCATGCGGTGCATGCGCTCCCCCGCCCCGTGGGGGCAAGGCTCCTCGGGACCGGTACCCGGCAACGGCAGCCCGGCAGACCCGTGCCCGCGTGCTTCGTGTCCATCCGGCAGCTCTCCTGCAGGTCGGCGGCGGTAGATTTCGCCCTCGAACTCAAAACCATCGCCATCAGGACGGAACTCCAACGGCTGCACCACATCCAGTGGGCCGTCCTGCGCCCCGAACAGCCCTGGTGCGGCGGGCTGCAGCGTCCGCGTCAGCGCACCCACCTGCAGTTGCAAGGCGTCGCCGTCGCGGACAATGCGTGCGATTGCCGGCAAACGCTCAGCCTGGAACGTGCCGACAAACGAAGCCAGAGCGGGCTGCCACCGCCACCCCTGCCAACGCGGCTCCTGCCTCACCGCCACCTGGCGCGCGCGCATACCCGACAGTTGCTCGGCCACCCGCTGCGGATAGACCTGTTGCCGGGTCCGCGCCCACGAATCCGCTCCGGGGTGATCAATCAGATACTGGAAGAACTGCACCACCGTACGCGAAGTCAGCCAGCCAGTTGCGTTGTCCGAGTTGGAGAACACACCTATACCAACCCCCAGATCAGGCGAAAACGCCATCATGCTGCGCGCGCCGGTATAACTACCTCCGTGGATGTAAAGGGTATGTCCCTCGAAGTCACACACATTCCATCCATAGGCATAACCGTTGCAGGGCAGCTCATAGGCATTACGGGCCTTCGGGTCTACCTGCACACCCGCTCGATGGGCAGCATCCAGCAAGCGTGCGTCGAATTGGGGAGACAGCGTTGCACCCAACTGCAAGCGCAACCAACGGCCCATGTCGCGCGGCGACGTCATCATGCCGCCAGCCGAATGCATCAAGACATCGGGTTTGGGCGGCACCAGCCGCCAGCCCTGCTCGGCACCCAGCCATTGGTGGTTGAAGGCCAGCTGCGCCGGATCGAAGCTGGAGGTATTTGTTGCGGTTTCGTGCAGCTGCAACGGCGTGAACAGGGTTTGCTGCAACCAGTCCTGCCACGAGCGGCCTGTGTGTTGCTGCAGTATCGCTGCGTAGATGTTGTAGCCGAGATTGTCGTAGTCGAATCCATCAGCACGCTTGCTCGCGAACTGCTGCAGCAGCTGCGGATACACAGCCGGATCGGGACTGCCGATGTACGCCTCCAGCGTGGTGACCGCATCCGCGCTCAAGGGCACACGATGGTTGAGCAGGTCCGCGAGGGTCCATGCGGCAGGATCGACGCCATCAGGAAGGCGCAGCCGCGGCCAGTGATCGGCCAGGGTACTGTCCAGGCGCAGCACGCCTTGCCGATCCAGCACCTGCGCCAGCAACCCCATGTAGGACTTGGTCTGCGACGCGATGTACATCGGCGTGTGCATGGTCAGCGGCGCCTGGGCTGCTGGCGTTGCGCACGCCGCGGGTATAGCCCAGCAATTGCTGGTCACGGTCGACGATCACCACCGCGTAGCCCGGCCCCAGCTCCGGAATGCCATCCAGGAATGCCGCCAGATCCCGTGCGGCCTGTTGCGGCGAGGCCGCCGCAGCCGTTGTCACGCAGCCCGGCCAAACCGGCAGCAGCAATAGCAGGGACAGGATGTTGCGCAGATGCATGGTGCGGCTCCGTGGCTGACAAGCGCCACGATGCGCCAGGGCATTGCCCAGGGTCTTGAACGGATTGAACCTGCTCACGCCAGCAGCAGCGCGCGCAGGCGCGCCGGGGTCAGCCCGCTGTGCATGCGGGCAATCCGGCTGAAATGGGATTGGTCGGCAAAACCGGCCTGCTGCGCCACATCAACCAGGGCCTGCCCGTTGGCCAGCAGCGGCAGGGCGCGCTGCAACTGCGCGCGTGCACGGAACACCGATGGCGCGCAGCCCATCCAGCGCGTGAAGGCACGGGCGACGTACACCGGATGCACGCCAAGCTCGCCAGCCAGATCGGCCAGCGGCATGTTCTCATCCTGCAGACGCTGGCAGCACACCGCCAACCAACGTGGCGGCGTACCGCGGGGGCGCTCAGCCGGGGTAGCCATGCCGGCCAGCAGTTCCCAGAGCCGGGCGTCGACATCGGCAGCGACCAGCTCGCCTGCAAACAAGGCCGACAACAGTCCCCGTCCCTGCAGCAGTAGCGGCTGCAGCGCATGCCCGCGCCATTGCCACGCGCGACCGATACCGAGCGTCTCCTGCAGGTCGAACGATGCCGGCAGATCGATACCCAGCATCAGCGCACCGTTCGGCCCGTACTCATTGGCATGGGCAACGCCTGCCTGCTTCACGCCCAAGGCTGGCACGGCCAGCCGCTCCTCGCCCTGCCCGGTCTGCTCCATCAAGGTGCCGAGCAGCAACAGCGAGAGCTGGTGACAGTCGTGCGCGTGTCGGTGCATGCGCTCACCCGGCGCGTACCAGCTGACCCGTGCAGCCAGCCGCTCGCCGCTGAACACCCGGCGTCGGCTTGGGCCCTGCGCGGCAGCGATCCGATGCGTGGTTAGCGGCGAAGACATGGCGTGGCGCGGGCGGCAGGGATTGAGCGCAGTCTAGCCAAGCCGCACGTCGGCACACCTGCCGTTGGTCGTGGTAGCGCAAGCCGGGCCCGGCCGCTGTGGGTGCCGGGCCCGACCCTGGGGATTGGACGACTCAGCCCTTTGGCGCGGCCAGCAGGTACTTCAAGCCATGCATGAAACCACGCGGTGCAACACTGAGATGGTCCTCGTCATTGAGCACGTCCAGCTTCAGCTCCAGTGACTGGCCGCCACGCGCGCCCAGCAGACCGATCATGCGCTGCGCATCCACCACCATGTCGGCATCACCGCCATGCTGCACCGACTCATACTCGCCGACATACATATAGGCCCGCACCGGGAGCGCGGCGGGCTTGCCTGCCGCGGCCAGTCGACGCTCCATCTCGTGCTTGTCGAACCAGTACGACGGGCTGCCGAGGATGTAGCCATTGAACAATTGCGGGCGTTCCAGCAGCACCTGCGTCCCCAGCAAGGCACCGTAGGAATGGCCGAGGAACATGCGCCGGCTTTCGTCACTGCGGAAGCGCTTGGCCACGAAGGGCAGCACCTGCGTTTCCAGGTAGCTGATGTAGTCGCTGGCGCCACCGTGCACGGCATCGGCTGGCGAACCGCTGGGGCCCCTGGTGGTTGGCGTGTAATCGCGGCGGCGGCTCTGCATGCCGCCCTCGCCCTTGGCATAGGACAGGCCGACCAGGATGAAGTCCTCGATCTTGCGGCCTTCGACATTCAAGCGCCGCGCCATCTGCCAGACCAGCGGGAAGGCATAGTCGGCATCGGTGACGTACAGCACCGGGTAGCGCTTGTCCGGGTTGTCCGCGTAGCCGGCTGGCAGGGCGACGAACACCTGGTAGTTGCGACCACTGACCGGATCCGGCACGTCCCAGACTTCAGTGCCCAGCACTTCATAAGGGTTGCCTTCGCCACGCTGCGCGCTTGCTGCTGCAGGCTTTGCGGCAGCCGCTTCCGGTGTGGCGTTGGGCGTAGCCTGGTGAGCACCACTACAGGCGCTCAGCGCCACCATTGCCACTACCGACATCATCCATTTGCTCAAGCAGACACTCCAGTCATCGTGATCAGTGCCCGATGATGGCATGGCACGGCCCCCATCCGAAGACTGTCTCTCCCAACTGCATGCGCACAGGGGAGCAGTTCTTCCAGCACCCTGGAAGCACGCAAGCCGTTGATTCCTTTGGGACGACACACTGCTGTCGGCTTTCTGTCGTGTTGGCGAAGGCGGCTGCCCGGCAACCTCGCAGCTCAGCTAACATCGGCAGGAACGCGGCATGGAAGATGAAACAGTGAAGATCGACGGAAAGCGGATCAGGCAACTGCGCGAAGCCCGCGGCTGGTCGCAGGAACACCTGGCCAGCATCTGCGGTTTGAGCCCGCGCACGGTGCAACGGCTGGAAACCGAAGGCAACGCCTCGCTTGAATCGCGGATGGCGGTTGCGGCTGCGCTGGAGGTTGCGGCGGGGGACCTCCTCGATACTGGCGAATCCATCGCCAGCCCGGCACCCAGCGCCGCAGCCATCAGTCCAGCTGACCGGATGAAAATCGGCCTGTGGATCGCCAGCCTGGTCCTGGTAGCGCTCATGTTCCAGCTGGTCGTCGGGCTCAGCTTGGGCAAACAGGCTGCCGAACGCGACAACCGGGTATGCCAAGCCGACCCGGCGTGCCGTCGCTGATCCGCAACGCTACTGCCAAGCATCACACGCGCTCAGACGGATCTTCTTGTGGGAACGGCATCAGCCGCGAAGCAGGGAGATCGTCAGATGACAGTTGGGCCGGGGATTCAAGCGTTACCAGCTTCGCGGCTGACGCCGCTCCTACAAACAAACAAAAAGACCGATGCCAGCATGCTGGCATCGGTCTTTGAGTGATTCATCGCTGGAGCAGGCAGCGGCTGCTTCCAGCGTATCGCTTACTTGGCCTTGCCCTGGTTGGCCACGGCTTGGGCGGCCTTCTTGGCCGCTTCCGGATCGCCCAGGTAACGGAATGACTTGACGGTGAGGTCGTCGTTCAATTCGAACAGCAACGGAATGCCGGTCGGGATGTTGAGCTCGAGGATTTCTTCCTTGCTCACGTTGTTGAGGTACTTGTACAGCGCGCGCAGTGAATTGCCATGGGCGGTGACCAGCACGGTCTTGCCGTCCTTCAGCTGCGGGGCGATGGCGTCGTGCCAGTACGGCAGCACGCGGTCCAGCGTGGTGGCCAGCGATTCGGTGGCCGGCAGCGCATTGCGGTCCAGGCCGGCGTAGCGGCGATCGTGGATCGGGTGGCCCGGATCGGCCAGGTCCATCGGCGGCGGCGGGATGTCGTAGGAACGGCGCCATACCTTGACCTGTTCCTCACCATGCTTGGCGGCGGTCTCGGCCTTGTCCAGGCCCTGCAGGCCACCGTAGTGGCGCTCGTTCAAACGCCAGGACTTGTTGACCGGCAGCCAATCCTGACCCAGCTCGGCCAATGCACCCTGCAGGGTGTGGATGGCACGCTTGAGCACCGAGGTGTGGGCCACGTCGAACTGCAGGCCTTCTTCCTTCATCAGCCGGCCGGCGGTGGCGGCCTCCTGGCGGCCCTGCTCGGTCAGGTCCACGTCCACCCAGCCGGTGAAGCGGTTATCGAGGTTCCACTGGCTCTGGCCATGGCGCAACAGCACGAGTTTGCGGGTCACTGCGGAGGTCTCCGGATGGGGAAGGAAGACAGCGATTGTAGCCCCTTCACGTTGGCTTCCGTTCCTTGTTTGGGGGTTGCGTATGGGAGCAATGTGGTTGCAGGAGAGACTGGTTCTGTTTGTCTGGTGAATGAGCAGGAGCAAGAGCTCCCCCCTCACCAACCCTTCCCTTGCCTTCGGCAGAGAGAGGGGCAAAGCGGCAGCCCTGCGTGCAACCGGGGCTTTGGCCCCCTCCCTTTCGCGCAGCGAAGGGAGGGTTGGGGAGGGGTAACGCTTCCGGCCCCACTCCCCCCACTCCGACAACAATCCATTCCCCGCACGGTGACCCCTTCTTCGCTCCGGCCATGCCATCCTGCGCGCACATCCATGCAAGCCGGAGCAGCCAGCCATGACCACCATCATCAGCCCGCGCGTCCACGACCTTGGCGGCTTCCAGGTCCGCCGTGCCGTGCCCACCCTGCAGGCGCGCAGCGTAGGACCATTCGTGTTCGTCGACCACATGGGCCCGGCCATTTTCAGCCCCGGGCAAGGCATCGATGTCCGCCCGCACCCGCATATCGGCCTGGCGACCGTCACCTTCCTGTGGTCCGGGCAGATCGGCCACCGCGACACGCTGGGCTCGGACCAGATCATTCGCCCCGGTGACGTCAACTGGATGACCGCCGGACGGGGCATTGCCCACTCCGAGCGCACCCCCGCTGCCGCCCGCGAGCACGACCAGAGCCTGCACGGCATGCAGACCTGGGTTGCCCTGCCCAAGAGCCACGAGGAAACCGATCCGGCCTTTTTCCACTTCGCTGCCGACCAGTTGCCACAGCAGCGCCGTGATGGCGCCTGGCTGCGGGTGATCGCCGGCCGCGCCTATGGTGAGGAATCGCCGGTGAAGGTATTTGCCGACACCTTGAACGTGGCCATCGATCTGGCACCCGGCGCCGAGATCGACCTGGACACTTCGCACGTGCAGCGCGCGCTCTACATCCTGGAAGGCGACGCGCAGCTGGACGGCACCGATATCCCCGCCCAGCACCTGGTCATCCCCGAAGCGGGCGCGGTAGGTCGGCTGCGTGCCAAGACCCCCGTCAAGGCGATGCTGATGGGCGGCGAGCCGCTGGATGCACCGCGCCACCTGTGGTGGAACTTCGTGTCCAGTTCCAAGGAGCGCATCGAGCAGGCCAAGGACGATTGGGAAAATGGCCGCTTCGGCAGCATCCCCGGCGACGACAAGGAATTCATTCCCCTGCCGCGCTGACAACCACCGCGTGCGTCGCGGCGTACCCCCGCGATCGCGCAGCTGTCCTGGCTGCGGTTAACGTTTTTAAAACGCACCCGGACAGGTTCTACGTGTATTTTCCCCACACCCGTTTCGGGCTAATTCTGGGGAATGAATCATGAGCATGAGCAAGCGCCTGGCTGCCGAGTTTCTCGGCACCTTCTGGCTGGTACTGGGTGGCTGTGGCAGCGCGGTGCTGGCGGCAAACTTCGGCGGTGACGGCAACCCGCTGGGCATAGGCTTCGTTGGCGTGGCGCTGGCCTTCGGCCTGACCGTGCTGACCGGCGCCTATGCCTTCGGCCACATCTCCGGCGCCCACTTCAACCCGGCGGTCAGCATCGGCCTGTGGGCCGGTGGGCGCTTCTCCGGCAAGGACCTGTTGCCGTACATCGTGGCGCAGGTGCTGGGTGGCCTCTTTGCCGGTTTCATCCTGCTGCAGATTGCCCAGGGCAATGCCAATTTCCTGATTGATGGCAGCCAGCCAGGTGCCTTCGCCAGCAATGGCTACGGCGCCCTGTCACCGGGTGGCTACACCGTTGCCGCCGCCTTCCTGTGCGAAGTGGTGCTGACCGCGGTATTCCTGATCGTCATCATGGGCGCCACCCATGGCCGTGCACCGGCGGGTTTCGCCCCCATCGCTATCGGCCTGGCCTTGACCCTGATCCACCTGATCAGCATCCCGGTCACCAACACCTCGGTGAACCCGGCCCGCTCCACTGCTGTTGCGGTGTTTGCCGGTGCCGGTGCCATCAGCCAGCTGTGGCTGTTCTGGGTTGCCCCCATCCTGGGCGCGCTGATTGGTGGCGTGGCGTACAAGTGGCTGGGCAGCGACAAGTAAGCCCTGGTGTGAAACCACCGCAAGAACGGCCCCTTCCCGGGGCCGTTTTTGTGTGACACCGGCCAGCACTTTGCATCTGCGGCCATTTTTGTAATAAGTTCAACCGGTGGTCGGGCGCATGGGGATATGCGCACCGGGCCAGGGGAACACTGCCCGCCCGCCACAGCCACCTTCAGAACTCGAATTCGACTTTCATCGTGCCGTCCTGCGTACGATGCTTCATGGGGAATGCGTAGTGAAGACTGTCCGTATCGTTTCCGCAGCCATGCTGCTTGCCCTCAGCTCCACCGCCCTGGCCCAGCAGGCCGAGCAATGCCCAACGCTGCCTGCCGACAGTGGCCTGCACTGGGATCAGCAGACCCAGAGCGATTTCATCGTGTGCAAGGCCTCCACCGGTGACGGCCGCACCGTATTGAACATGATGCTGACCGCGCGCGATCCGGACATGGCCTTCAACCGTGCCCTGCGTGCGGAGAAGGGTTCGTTCGGCGGCGAGTCCATGCACTGGTACAAGCTGGACATGGGCGGCCGCGACCTGCCTGGGCTGGAGTCGCGCCGCATCACCGTGGTCAAGCTGGACAAGAACCGCTTCGCGCAGATCTGGATCGACGCGGCCGACACCGCCGAGCTGGGCAACCTGCAGAATCTGACCCAGACCCTGAACCTCAATTCCTCGGCGCTGGCTGGCGCACGCTGAGCGCGGCCTTCGAGCTGCCATCCAAGCTGCCAGCCAGATGACGCAACCGCCCGGCCAGGCCCTGCCTGATCGGGCGGCTGTTCGTCAGAAGCGGCCCTGCTCGTAGTCGATGAAGGCCTGCATCAATTGCTCGCGGGTATTCATCACGAACGGGCCATGACGTACCACTGGCTCGCGCAAGGGGCGCCCGGCCACCACGATCAAGCGTGCGCCCTGTTCACCGCCGCGCAGTGGCAACACCGCCCCACCGCCCAGTACCGCCAACTCGTGCTGGGCCACGCCGCGGGCGGCATCGGCGTCACCCAGCACGGCCTCGCCTTCGAAGACATAGGCAAACGCGTTGTGGCCCTCGGGCAGCGGGCAGTGCCACTGCGCCCCGGCCGCCAAGGTCACGTCCAGGTACAGCGGATCGGTAGCGGGTTGCCGGATGGGCCCCTGCTCCTGCCCCACGCCGCCAGCGATCAGCTTCACCTCCACCCCGGGCGCAGGCGAGAATGTGGGGATACGCTCGGGTGCGTACTCCTGGTAACGCGGCTCCACCATCTTGTCGCGTGCCGGCAGGTTCACCCACAGCTGGAAACCACGCATGCGCCCGGACTCCTGTTCCGGCATTTCCGAATGCACCAGCCCGCGCCCGGCCGTCATCCACTGCACGCTACCCGGGGTCAGCAGGCCTTCGTTGCCGTGGTTGTCCTTGTGCCGCATGCGCCCGTCCAGCATGTAGGTGACGGTCTCGAAGCCGCGGTGCGGGTGGCTGGGAAAGCCGGCGATGTAGTCCTCGGCGCGGTCGGTGCCGAACTCGTCCAGCATCAGGAACGGGTCCAGGTCCGGCAACGCCGGTGTCCCGATCACCCGCGTCAGACGCACCCCCGCCCCATCGGAGGTAGGCATACCCTTCAAGGTGCGCAGCACCATGGCGAACTGCTGACTGCTCATGCTCATCTCCAGATTGATGTGACACAAAGTGCGGCCAGCCGCGGCCTGCCGCAATCGTCACCCATGCAACCATTTGTTGCGTAAAGCCTGATGCAAGCCGCCCTGCGGGCAGCGCATTCAGCACCATCGGGATTCGTCCTAAGACCAAAGTCGCATTCGCTTCAGCAGCCATGCACATTGACCCCCGCCCGGCATGGGTAGACCCTTGGATGCATTCTCCTGCGAGGCCACTCGATGAAAGGTTTCTCCAAAGCCGGATGGGCATTGCTGTCCCTGATCGGCGCATTCTGTCTAGGCGTCGTGGCACTACGCCGCGGCGAACACATCAATGCCCTGTGGATCGTCATCGCGGCGGTATCGCTGTATCTGGTGGCCTTCCGCTACTACGGCCTGTTCATCGCCAACAAGGTGCTGGGCGTTGACCCCACCCGCGCCACCCCGGCGGTCATCAACAACGATGGCCTGGATTACGTGCCCACCAACAAGCACGTGTTGTTCGGCCACCACTTCGCCGCCATTGCCGGCGCCGGCCCGCTGGTCGGCCCGGTGCTGGCCGCGCAGATGGGCTACCTGCCCGGCACGCTGTGGCTGATTGCCGGCGTGGTGCTGGCCGGCGCGGTGCAGGATTTCATGATCCTGTTCATCTCCAGCCGCCGCAACGGCCGCTCGCTGGGCGACCTGGTGCGCGAGGAAATGGGCCAGGTGCCCGGCACCATCGCCCTGTTCGGCGTGTTCATGATCATGATCATCATCCTCGCGGTGCTGGCGATGATCGTGGTGAAGGCACTGGAGGGCAGCCCCTGGGGCATGTTCACGGTGATCGCGACAATGCCCATTGCCATCTTCATGGGCATCTACATGCGCTATATCCGCCCGGGCAAGATCGGTGAGATCTCCGTCGTCGGTCTGATCCTGCTGCTGGCTGCGATCTGGTACGGCGGCAAGGTAGCCGCAGACCCGGTGATGGGCCCGATGTTCACCTTCACCGGTATCCAGATCACCTGGATGCTGATCGGCTACGGTTTCGTCGCCGCCGTGCTGCCGGTGTGGCTGCTGCTGGCCCCGCGTGACTACCTGTCCACCTTCCTCAAGATCGGCACGATTGTCGGCCTGGCGATCGGCATCCTGATCGTGATGCCGGAACTGAAAATGCCGGCGCTGACCCAGTTCGCCGACGGCACCGGCCCGGTGTGGAAGGGCAGCATGTTCCCGTTCCTGTTCATCACCATCGCCTGCGGCGCGGTGTCCGGTTTCCATGCACTGATCAGCTCGGGCACCACCCCCAAGCTGCTGGCCAATGAAGGCCATGCCGCCTACATCGGTTACGGCGGCATGCTGATGGAATCGTTCGTGGCCATCATGGCCATGGTGGCCGCGTCGATCATCGAACCGGGCATCTACTTCGCCATGAACAGCCCGGCCGCGATCATCGGCACCGACGTGGTGCATGCGGCGCAGGTCGTCACCAACTGGGGCTTTGCGATCACCCCCGAGCAGCTGACCGCAACCGCCAGCGAGATCGGCGAAACCACCATCCTCTCGCGCGCCGGTGGCGCCCCGACGCTGGCCGTGGGCATCGCGCAGATCCTGCATGCGGTGCTGCCGGGCGACGGCATGATGGCGTTCTGGTACCACTTCGCCATCCTGTTCGAAGCACTGTTCATCCTGACCGCCGTCGATGCCGGCACCCGTTCGGGCCGTTTCATGCTGCAGGACCTGCTGGGCAACTTCGTGCCGGCCCTGCGCCGCACCGACTCGTGGGTGGCCAGCTTCATCGCCACTGGCGGCTGCGTCGCACTGTGGGGTTACTTCCTGTACCAGGGTGTGACCGACCCGCTGGGCGGTATCAACATGCTGTGGCCGCTGTTCGGCATCGCCAACCAGATGCTGGCCGGCGTGGCGCTGCTGCTGTGCACCGTGGTGCTGTTCAAGATGAAGAAGGACAAGTACGCCTGGGTGCCGCTGATCCCGGCTATCTGGCTGCTGATCTGCACCACCGCGGCTGGCTTCATCAAGATCTTCTCCGACATCCCGGCAGTGGGCTTCCTGGCCCAGGCACACAAGTACCGTGACGCCATTGCCGCCGGCGAACTGCTGGCACCGTCGAAGAACTTCGACCAGATGCAGCAGGTGATGGTGAACAACTACATCAACACCGGCCTGACCGCGCTGTTCCTGTTCGTGGTCTTCGCGGTGCTGGTGTACTCGGTGAAGACCATCGCCGCCGCTCGCCGCTCGCCCACCCGCACCGACAAGGAAACCCCGTACGTGGCATTGAAGCCGCACGAGGTTGACCTGTAATGGGTACCGAGCTGGTCCCCGTCGGCCAGTACCAGACGTTCCGCCGCACCTGGCGGCGTCTGGTGCAGACCGCGCGGCTTTGCTGCGGCGTGCCGGACTACGACAACTACGTCCGGCACATGCAGGAGAAGCATCCCGACCGCGAGGTCATGGATTACAAGACCTTCTTCCGCGAACGCCAGGAAGCCCGCTTCGGCGGCAGGAGCGGCTTTCGCTGCTGCTGATACCCCAGCGATGCAAACAAAAAGGCGGCGCCATTGGCGCCGCCTTTTTTCTGTCCGTAGTGCCAAGCCATGCCTATCGACAAACATGACAAATGTAGTGCCGAGCCATGCTCGGCAAAGGGCTTTACCGGCAGAGCCCCAGCCGAGCATGGCTTGGCTCTACAGGGAAACTGTTTACGCAGCAACTTCGCCATCGGTAGTGCCGAGCCATGCTCGGCAACGGGCATTACCGGCAGAGCTTCAGCCGAGCATGGCTCGGCTCTACAGAGGGGGGCGGTTTACGCAGCAACTTCGCCATCGGTAGTGCCGAGCCATGCTCGGCAACGGGCACTACCGGCAGAGCCCCAGCCGAGCATGGCTCGGCTCTTCAGGGGAACTGTTTACGCAGCCACTTCGCCATCGGTAGTGCCGAGCCATGCTCGGCAACGGGCACTACCGGCAGAGCTTCAGCCGAGCATGGCTCGGCTCTTCAGGGGAACTGTTTACACAGCCACTTCACCATCGGTAGTGCCGAGCCATGCTCGGCAACGGGCATTACCGGCAAAGCTTCAGCCGAACATGCCCAGGCGCTCCCCACAAGCAGAACGCCGCGCTCGGCGCGCCGTCAGTTCACCAACCGCAGGCGCAGTTCCTTCGGCAGCGCAAACACCATCGACTCCGGCTCGCCATCCAACTCACCAACCGAACCGGCACCGAGCTCACGCAGGCGTGCAATCACCCCGTCCACCAGTACCTGCGGTGCCGATGCACCCGCAGTCAGACCGATGTGCTGCTTGCCGACCACCCATTGCGGGTCGATCTCATGCGCACCGTCGATCAGGTAGGACTCCACGCCTTCACGCCGGGCCAACTCGCTGAGGCGGTTGGAGTTGGAGCTGTTGGGTGACCCCACCACCAGCACCAGGTCGCAGCGCTTGGCCAGGTCACGCACGGCATCCTGGCGGTTCTGCGTGGCATAGCAGATATCGTCGTTCTTCGGCCCCTGGATCATCGGGAAATGCGTCCGCAAGGCCTCGATCACCGCCCGCGTATCGTCCACCGACAACGTGGTCTGGGTGGTATAGGCGAAGTTCTCCGGCTGCGAGACCTGCAAGGCCTCGACGTCCTCGACGCTTTCCACCAGATAGATGTTGCCAACCCCATTCTCTCGGTTCCACTGGCCCATGGTGCCCTCCACCTCGGGATGGCCCTCGTGACCGATCAACACCACGTCACGACCGGCACGGCAGTGCCTTGCCACCTCAAGGTGCACCTTGGTCACCAACGGGCAGGTGGCGTCGAACACCTTCAGACCGCGCCGTTCGGCCTCGGCACGCACTGCCTTGGAGACGCCATGTGCACTGAAGATGACCGTGTTGCCGTCCGGCACTTCGTCGAGCTCTTCGACGAAGATGGCGCCGCGCGCCTTCAGGTCGTCCACCACGAAGCGGTTGTGCACCACTTCGTGACGCACGTAGATCGGCGCGCCCAGCGTTTCGATGGCGCGTTTGACGATCTCGATGGCACGGTCAACACCGGCACAGAAACCACGGGGATTGGCGAGCAATACGTCCATCAGTCACTACTCAGGCCGGCAGTTGCCGATCATGGAAACAAGTGCCGGAATTATCCGGCTTTTTTGGCAGCCTTGCCTTCAAACAGGCCAGACAGCGCAATACCGATGGCGCCGGCCACGATCGCCGAATCGGCGATGTTGAATGCAGGCCAGTAGTGGTTGCCCACATACCATTGGATGAAATCGACGACATGGCCATGGATCTGGCGGTCAATGACGTTACCGATGGCACCACCGATCACCAGTGCATACGGCAGCGCACTGCGCCAGTTGGCGCGCGGCGTGCGCGACAGCCAGAACGCCATCAGGCCACTGATCGCGAGAGCCAGGAAGGTGAAGAACCACAACTGCCAGCCACCGGCATCACTGAGGAAGCTGAATGCTGCGCCGGTGTTATAGGTGCGGTACCAGTTCCAGAAACCCTCGATCACCGGCACCGGGGTGAACTCAGGCAGGCTGGACAGCACCCAGGCCTTGCTCCACTGGTCCAGGCCGATCACGGCCACCGACACCAGCAGGTAGATCAACGCATTGGGTTTAACCGTTTTCGACTGCATGCAAACACCCATGAAAGTTCAACAACCAAAGAAGCGAGAAGGAGACCGTTGCCGTTTCTCGCTTCTCCCTCCTGTTCACTCGCTGCTCGCCATCAGAACCAGCGGCGGTCTTCGCCAGCACCGTCGATATTGCTGACGCAACGGCCGCACAGTTCCGGATGCGCCTCGACCGAGCCGACATCGGCGCGGTAATGCCAGCAACGCACGCACTTGGCCTTGTCGGTCGGCTGCGCGCTGACAAACACCTCGTCAGTGGTGGCCGGGCGCACGCTGACATCGCCACTGATGAACAGGAAGCGCAGTTCCTCGGCCAGCGGCTGCCAGCGCGCGGCCTGTTCCTCGTTGGCAGCGACGGTGATCTCCGCTTCCAGCGCGGCACCGATGGCGCCATTGGCACGCATCGGCTCCAGCACCTTGGAGACCTGCTCACGCAGCGCCAGCAACTGGTCGAAATCGGCTGCGCCCAGCTGGGCATCCGCCGGCAACGGCGCCAGGCCGTCATACCAGGTGGTGAACAACACGTTGTCGACGCGCTTGCCCGGCAGGTAACCCCACAGCTCTTCGGCGGTGAAGGTCAGGATCGGTGCCACCCAGCGCACGAACGCTTCGGCGATGTGGAACATCGCCGTCTGCGCCGACCGACGGCCGCGCGAATCTTCCTGCATCGTGTACAGGCGGTCCTTGGTCACGTCCAGGTACAGCGAGCCCAGGTCAACGCTGCAGAAGTTCAACAGCAGCTGCACGATCTCGGCCATGTTGTAGTTGGCGTAGGCGGCCTTGATCTTCTCCTGCAGCTCGAACGCGCGATGCACGATCCAGCGGTCCAGGGCGACCATGTCCGGCAAGGCCACCTGGTGCTGGGTGGGATCGAAGCCGTCCAGGTTGCCCAGCAGGAAGCGCGCGGTGTTGCGCAGGCGGCGGTAGGCGTCGGCGTTGCGCTTGAGGATTTCCTGCGACAGCGACATCTCGTTGCTGTAATCGGCCGAGGCGATCCACAGGCGCAGGATGTCCGCCCCCAGGGTGCGCATGATTTCCTGCGGCTCGATGCCGTTGCCCAGCGACTTGGACATCTTGCGGCCGTGCTCGTCCACGGTGAAGCCGTGGGTCAGGCACTGCTTGTATGGTGCGTGCTTGTCGATGGCCACGCCGGTCAGCAGCGAGGACTGGAACCAGCCGCGGTGCTGGTCCGAGCCTTCCAGGTACAGGTCGGCCGGCTTGCCGAAGCCACGTGCCAGCAGCACGCCCTCATGGGTCACGCCGGAGTCGAACCAGACATCGAGGATGTCGGTGACCTTTTCGTACTGGGCCGCTTCATCGCCGAGCAGCTCGCTGGCGTCCAGCGAATACCAGACGTCGATGCCGCCCTGCTCCACGCGGTCGGCCACCTGCTGCATCAGCTCGACGCTGCGCGGATGCGGCTCACCGGTTTCGCGGTGGGTGAACAAGGCAATCGGCACGCCCCAGGTGCGCTGGCGGCTGATGCACCAGTCCGGGCGACCGTCGACCATGCTACTGATGCGCGCCTTGCCCCAGCTCGGGAACCAGCCCACGTTGTCGATGGCCGCCATCGCGTCGTTGCGCAGGTTGGCCTTGTCCATCGAGATGAACCACTGCGGGGTGGCGCGGAACACCACCGGCGTCTTGTGCCGCCAGCAATGCGGGTAGCTGTGCTGGATCTCGAAGAAGGCCAGCAGTGCGCCGCTCTCACGCAGCACCTCGACGATCAGCGGCTGTGCCTTCCACAGGTGCTGGCCAGCCAGCTCGACCGTACCAGCCGGCGGCGTCGACGGCAGGTAGACGCCACGGCCATCGACCGGGTTGATCTGGCCGGCGTTGTACTTGTCCATCAGCCCGTACTGCTGGCTGACCGCGAAGTCTTCCTGGCCGTGGCCGGGCGCGGTGTGCACCGCACCGGTACCGTCGGCATCGGAAACGTGCTCACCGTTGAGCAGCGGCAGGTCGCGGTTGGCGTAGAACGGGTGCGCCAGCAGCTGGTTCTCCAGCGCCGAACCCTTGGCATGGCCGTGCACGACCACCTCGGTCACGCCGTAGCGCGACAGCGAACGCTCGGCCAGCGCCGAGGCCAGCACCAGCCAGCGCGGCTGGCCGTTGTGGGCGGGGCCTTCAACCAGCGCGTATTCGATATCCGCACCCAGCGACACCGCCAGCGATGCCGGCAGCGTCCACGGCGTGGTGGTCCAGATCGGCACCGCCACTTCCACACCGGCCGGCAGCTCGACACCGAAGCTGGCCGCCAGCGCCTTGGAATCGCGCGCGGCGTAGGCCACGTCGATGGCCGGCGAGGTCTTGTCCTGGTATTCGATCTCGGCCTCGGCCAGCGCCGAGCCACAGTCGAAGCACCAATGCACCGGCTTGGCGCCACGCACCAGGTGGCCGTTGGCGACGATCTTGGACAGCGCACGGATCTCGTTGGCCTCGAAGTCGAAGCTCAGCGTCTTGTACGGGTTTTCCCAATCGCCGATCACGCCCAGGCGCTTGAAATCAGCGCGCTGCAGGTTGATCTGCTCTTCGGCGTACTCCCGGCACTTCTGGCGGAACTGCTCGGCATCGAGTTTGACCCCGACCTTGCCCCACTTCTTCTCGACCGCGATTTCGATCGGCAGGCCATGGCAATCCCAGCCCGGGATGTAGGGTGCATCGAAGCCGTCGAGGTAACGCGACTTGACGATGATGTCCTTGAGGATCTTGTTGACCGCGTGGCCCAGGTGGATCTGGCCATTGGCATACGGCGGGCCGTCGTGCAGCACGAACAGCGGCCGACCCTTCGCGTTCTCGCGAAGCTGCGCGTAAATGCCCTGCTCTTCCCAACGTGCCAGGATGCCCGGCTCGCGCTTGGGCAGGTCGCCGCGCATCGGGAATTCCGTTGCCGGCAGATGGAGGGTGGCTTTGTAATCCTGGCTCACGCGGTAGCTCGCAATCTGTGTTCGTTTAGGATGCGACGCGCTTGCTCTGCGTCGCGGTGCATCTGCTCGGTCAGTGCCGGCAGATCGTTGAACTTCTCTTCGTCCCGCAGCTTGGCGACAAATTCCACTTCGATATGGCGGCCGTACAGATCGCCATGGAAGTCGAACAGGTGTGCCTCGAGCAGCGGTTCCACACCTTCAACCGTGGGGCGCGTGCCGAAGCTCGACACCGACGGCCATGGCTGCTCGAAAACGCCATGTACCCACGTAGCGTAGATACCAGAAAGTGCGGGTGTTTTCGGGAAACGCAAGTTGGCAGTGGGGAAGCCCAAGGTGCGGCCCAACTGCTGCCCGCGCACGACCCGGCCGCCGATGGCATAGGGCCGGCCCAACAGTTCGCCGGCATGGGCGAACTCGCCGGCCACCAGCAGCTCGCGGATGCGGGTGCTGGAAATGCGCTCGCCGTTCAGGTGCACCGGCTCGATCTCGCCGGCGGCAAAGCCCAGCTCTGCCCCCATTGCCTGCAGCAGCGCGATATCGCCGCCCCGGCGGTTGCCGAAATGGAACTTGGGACCGATCCAGACTTCACGCGCACCCAGCCGGCGCACCAGCATGTCGCGGACAAAGTCCTCGGCGGTGATCGCCGCCATCCTGGCGTCAAAGCGCAGCAGGCCGACGCTGTCCACGCCAAGCTGGCGCAGGGTGGCGACCTTGTCACGGGCCAGCATCAAACGCGGCGGCGGGTTGTCCTTGGCGAAGAACTCGCGCGGCAGCGGCTCGAAGCCCAAGGCCACGGCCGGCACACCCAAGGCGCGGGCACGGGCAACTGCGTGGCGCACCAGCGCCCGATGGCCCAGGTGCAGGCCATCGAAGGCACCAATGCAGACCACGCTTCCCTGCGGGAACAACACCCCGCCTTCGACGTCTCTAAAAAGCCTGCTCATTCCATCCGGATCCGGACCATACGGGCCGGTTCTGTCGTGTGTAGCCCTGAAGTATAACGGTGCCGGCCACCCTGTCGGCTTACTGGCCGCGCAGTTCGCGCGGTCGGTAGCCCATCAGCAGCAGGCCGGCGGCATAGACCGCGCCGCCGGTGCCGACCAGCACGGCCAGGCGCCAGCCACGCTCCCACCAGGCCCAGGCCGTCCAATCGGACCAGAACAGCCGCAACGCCCCCACCGCGGCCAGCATCAACACGCTCGCCACCAGCAGCTGCAGCAGGAAGCGCCCCCAGCCAGGCTGGGCCTGGTACACCTGCGCCCGGCGCAGGTACCACCACAGTTGCAGGGCATTGGCCCAACCGGCCACTGCAATGGCCAGCGCCAGCAGCGCGTGCGCGCCCTCCACCCTCTTGAGTGCGAGCAGCCACTGTCCATCGGCGGCGACAAGCGCGGTCTGGCCCATGGGACTGAACCAGAACATGGCGGCGAACAACAGCACCGTGCAGACGATATTGATCAGGATGGAGGCCACGGCCGCTTTCACCGGCGTGCGCGTGTCCTGCCGCGAATAAAAGGCGGGCGCCAGCACCTTGACCAGCAGGAACGCAGGCACCGCCAACGACTGCGTCATCAGGCTCAGGCTGCTCATGCGCATGTCCTGCGCGGAGAACCGCCCGTACTGGAACAGGGTGGCCAGCAAAGGCTGTGCACACAGCACCAGTCCAATACAGGCCGGCACGCCGATCAGCAGGCACAGCCTGAAACCCCAATCCAGCCCCTTGGAATAGCCCTCGGGGTCGGAGCTGGCATGGCGACTGGACAGGTGCGGCAGGATCACCGTACCGATCGCCACCCCGAACATGCCCAATGGGAACTCCAGCAAGCGGTCGCTGTAGTAGAGCCAGGTCACGCTGCCGCCCATCAGCATGGAGGCTGCCAGCGTGTTGAACAGCAGGTTCACCTGGGCCACCGACGAACCGAACAGGGTGGGCACCATCAATTTCATGATCTTGCGCACGCCGGCGTGGGCCAGATCGAAGCGCGGTCGGGGCAACAGCCCCAACCGGGCCAGGGACGGCAATTGGAAGACCAGCTGCAGGATGCCGGCCGCAAACACGCCCCAGGCCAGCGCCAACACCGGCTCGTAACCCCAGGCACGCATGTACGGCACCAGGCACAGGGCAGCGGCAATCATCGAGATGTTGAGCAGGATCGGCGACAGCGCCGGTATCGCGAAACGCTGGTAACTGTTCAGGACCCCGCCTACCAGCGACGCCAGCGAGATGAACAACGCATACGGGAAGGTGATCTGCAGCATCAGCGTGGCCAGCTCGGCCTGCTCGCTGCCCGGCGCGAAGCCGGGCGCGAATACCCGCATCAACCAGGGGGCCAGCAGGATCGCCAGCGCCGTCATCACCAACAGGGATGCGGTCAGTACCCCGGTCACCCGGTCCACCAGCGCCTTCACCGCGGCGTGGTCGCCCTTGGCCTTGTACTCGGCCAGGACCGGCACGAACGCCATCGAGAACGAGCCCTCGGCGGACAACCGGCGCATGAAGTTGGGAATCCTGAATGCGACCACAAATGCATCCATCGCCGCACTGGCGCCGAACACATGGGCGTAGACTTGGTCGCGGATCAGCCCGCTGATGCGGGACAGGAACGTCATGGAACTGAAAACGGCAGTGGATTTGAGCAGGCGACCGCTCATGAAGCTCCCTCTTGACAACTTGACTTGACGTTCAATCGGACAGCCATCATACTTGCATGCTTGCTGTTCCCACCACATCGATTTTCAGGAAACCACCACTGTGGCCAATATCAAGTCCGCCAAGAAGCGCGCCAAGCAGACCGTTGTGCGCAACGCGCGTAACACGGCTCAGCGTTCGATGCTGCGCACCGCCGTCAAGAAGGTGATCAAGGCTCTGGACGCCAACGACGCCGCCGGCGCCGAGGCAGCCTTCGCCGTCGCCCAGCCGATCCTCGACCGTTTCAGCGCCCGTGGCCTGATTCACAAGAACAAGGCTGCGCGTCACAAGAGCCGTCTGACCGCCCGCATCAAGGCCATCAAGGCTGCCTGATCCGCGCGATCACCAGGGGTCGCAAGACTCCCGGCATGAAAAGCCCGACCTTGTGTCGGGTTTTTTATTGCCCGCGATTTCACATGTAGTGCCGAGCCATGCTCGGCACTACAAAAACGCCGCTTCCCGTAAGGGAAGCGGCGCTCCTGATCCACCACTGGCCCGTTGAATCAAAGGCCCTGCGCGTGACGCTCCTCTTCCTCCAGCATCTTCTGCTGGTCAAAGAAAGCCATGATGTCCTTCATGATCGGCCAGGTGCCCTCACGGCCCAGGGCCGACACCAGATACCAGGGCTGCTCCCAGCCCAGCTCCGCCACCACCTGCTCGGCAGCCGCCTTGGCCTCGTCCTCGAACATCAGGTCGGCCTTGTTCAGCACCAGCCAGCGCGGCTTCTTCAGCAGCTCCGGGTCGTGCTTGCCCAGCTCGCGCTCGATGGCACGCACCTGCTCGATCGGTGAGATGCCTTCCACGCCACCCTCCATCGGCGAGATGTCGACGAGGTGCAGCAACAGACGGGTGCGCTGCAGGTGACGCAGGAACTGCGCGCCCAGGCCAGCACCATCGGCCGCACCCTCGATCAAGCCCGGAATATCGGCGATCACGAAGCTGCGGTAATTCTCAACCTTCACCACACCCAGGTTCGGGTACAAGGTGGTGAACGGGTAATCAGCCACCTTTGGCGTCGCCGCCGAAACGGCACGGATCAGGGTGCTCTTGCCGGCATTGGGGAAGCCCAGCAGGCCCACGTCGGCCAGCAGCTTCAGCTCCAGCTTGAGCAGGCGCTCCTCTCCCTCCTCGCCCGGCAGCGCCTGACGCGGCGCGCGGTTGGTGGAGCTCTTGAAGTGCATGTTGCCCAGGCCACCCTTGCCGCCCTTGGCCACCAGCAGACGATCACCATGCACGGTCATGTCACCGATGACCTCATCGGTGGCGACATTGATGACAACAGTACCGACCGGCACGGTGATAACCAGATCTTCGCCGCCCTTGCCATACGCCTGCCGACCCATGCCGTTCTCGCCGCGCTGCGCCTTGAAAATGCGGTCATGGCGAAAATCGACCAGGGTGTTCAGGTTTTCGTCGGCACGGATCCACACACTGCCGCCGTCGCCACCGTCACCACCGTCCGGGCCACCCAGTGGAATGAACTTCTCGCGGCGAAAGCCGATGCAGCCGTTACCGCCATTACCAGCGGTGACCTGGATCTCCGCTTCGTCTACAAGTTTCATGATTCTGGTTGCCCACTGATGGCGGCAGGCAAGCTGCCCGACCGCTGGATTCTACCGGCCCCGGCGCTGCCGGGGAAAACGGGCCAGGATGCCCGCGAAATGTTCTTCAACCAACGAAAAACCCCGCCGAAGCGGGGCTCTCGTCAGCAGCCCACACCGAAGCATGGGCGGCTTGCGTGTCCGGAATCAGGCTTCCGTGACGACGTTGACGGTGCGGCGCTTGTTGGCACCCTTCACCGTGAACTCAACCTTGCCATCGACCAGCGCGAACAGCGTGTGGTCACGGCCCAGGCCGACGCCGGTACCCGGGTGGAACTGGGTGCCGCGCTGACGCACGATGATGTTGCCAGCTTCGATGGCCTGGCCACCGAAGATCTTGACGCCGAGGTATTTCGGGTTGGAATCGCGACCGTTGCGCGAGGAACCTACGCCCTTTTTATGTGCCATGACGGATTCTCCTTAGCAATTAGCCGGCGATGCCGGTGATTTCGATTTCGGTGTAGTACTGACGGTGACCCTGACGCTTCATGTGGTGCTTGCGGCGACGGAACTTGATGATCCGGACCTTGTCGGCGCGGCCGTGGGCCACAACCTTGGCGGTCACCGAAGCGCCCTTCAGCGCGTCACCCAGCTTGATGCCATCGGCATCGCCGAGCATCAGGATGTTGTCGAACTTGATCTCGTTGCCGGCTTCGACTTCGAGTTTTTCCACGCGCAGGGTTTCACCCTGAACGACGCGGTACTGCTTACCGCCAGTTACCAGAACTGCGTACATGACCAGACTTCCTCTGTAGTTATTGTGGTCGCCGTGCCCGCCATCGAGGGCGGACAGAAGCGGGATTTTACCGGCCGCACCAAGCTTGGGTCAACCCACCCCCTGCCCTGGCCCCTCCAGCCTGAACCCCGGTTCAGCGGCCGCCGCCCGGATCGGCCCCGGCAACACGCCGGCTCTGGCAAAGGCGGGCAATTGCCCCCAAATGACAAGGCCGCTAGGCTGATTGACTGCCGTCAGCGACGCCCCCACACCTCCTGCTACCGGCCCAGCCGGCAGCGGTCCAAATCGGATTTCCCATGGCGATGGATTTCATCCGCATCCGCGGTGCGCGGACGCACAACCTCAAGAACATCGACCTCGACCTGCCCCGCGACAAACTGATCGTGATCACCGGCCTGTCCGGCTCGGGCAAGTCCTCGCTGGCGTTCGACACCATCTATGCCGAGGGCCAGCGACGCTATGTCGAGTCGCTGTCGGCATATGCGCGGCAGTTCCTGAGCGTGATGGAAAAGCCCGACCTGGATCATATCGAAGGCCTGTCGCCGGCGATCTCGATCGAGCAGAAGTCGACCTCGCACAACCCGCGCTCGACCGTCGGCACCATCACCGAGATCTACGACTATCTGCGCCTGCTCTACGCCCGCGTCGGCAGCCCGCGTTGCCCCGACCACGGCTACCCGCTGGAGGCACAGACCGTCAGCCAGATGGTCGACCAGGTGCTGGCCCTGGACCCCGAGCAGCGCTACATGCTGCTGGCGCCGGTCATCCGTGAGCGCAAGGGCGAGCACGTACAGGTGTTCGACCAGTTGCGCGCGCAGGGCTTCGTGCGCGTGCGCGTGGACGGCGAGCTCTACGAGATCGACGAAGTGCCGGCGCTGACCCTGCGCCAGAAGCACACCATCGAAGCGGTGATCGACCGCTTCCGCCCGCGCGAGGACATCAAGCAGCGCCTGGCCGAAAGCTTTGAAACCGCGCTCAAGCTGGGCGATGGCATGGCCACGGTGATGGCGCTGGACGCCGCCGATGCGGCGCCGCAGCTGTTCTCCTCCAAGTACAGTTGCCCGGTCTGCGACTACGCCCTGCCCGAACTGGAACCGCGCCTGTTCTCGTTCAACTCGCCGGTCGGCGCCTGCCCGGGCTGCGATGGCCTGGGCATGGCCGAGTTCTTCGACCCCAACCGTGTGGTGGTGCACCCCGAGCTGTCGCTGGCCGCCGGTGCGGTGCGCGGCTGGGACCGCCGCAATGCCTATTACTTCCAGCTGATCGCCTCGCTGGCCAAGCACTTCAAGTTCGACGTGGACGCGCCCTGGCAGTCACTGCCGGAGAACGTGAAGCAGGCCGTGCTGTACGGCAGCGGCGAGGACCAGATCACCTTCACCTATTTCACCGAGGCCGGTGGCCGCAGCCAGCGCAAGCACCGCTTCGAAGGCATCATCCCCAACCTGGAACGCCGCTACCGCGAAACCGAATCACCGGCGGTACGCGAGGAGCTGGCCAAGTACATCAGCGAACGCCCCTGCCCCGAGTGCAAGGGTGCGCGCCTGAACAAGGCCGCACGCAATGTATTCGTCGCCGACCGCCCACTGCCGGACATCGCGGTGCTGCCGATCGACGAGGCCAAGCGCTTCTTCGGTGAGCTCAGCCTGCCCGGCTGGCGCGGCGAGATCGCCACCAAGATCGTCAAGGAAATCAGCGAGCGACTGGGCTTCCTGGTCGACGTCGGCTTGGATTACCTCACCCTGGAGCGCAAGGCCGACACCTTGTCCGGCGGTGAAGCACAGCGCATCCGCCTTGCCTCGCAGATCGGCGCCGGCCTGGTCGGGGTGATGTACGTGCTCGACGAGCCGTCCATCGGCCTGCACCAGCGCGACAACGAGCGCCTGCTGGGCACCCTCACCCGCCTGCGCGACCTGGGCAATACGGTGATCGTGGTCGAGCACGATGAAGACGCGATCCGCCTGGCCGACTACGTGGTCGACATCGGCCCGGGCGCAGGCGTGCACGGCGGCGAGATCGTCGGCCAGGGCCAGCTGCAGGACCTGCTGGACGCACCGCGCTCACTGACCGGTCAGTACCTGTCCGGCAAACGCCAGATCGAGATCCCGGCACGCCGCCACAAGCCCAACCCGAAGATGACGCTGCGCCTGCGTGGCGCCAGCGGCAACAACCTGAAGAACGTGGATCTGGATATTCCGTCCGGCCTGTTGACCTGCGTGACCGGCGTGTCCGGCTCGGGCAAGTCGACGCTGATCAACGACACCTTGTTCTCGTTGGCGGCCAACGAGATCAACGGTTCTTCGCACCCCATCGCCAAGTACAAGAGCGTCGAAGGCCTGGACCTGTTCGACAAGGTCGTCGACATCGACCAGTCGCCAATCGGCCGCACCCCACGCTCCAATCCGGCGACCTATACCGGTCTGTTCACGCCGCTGCGCGAGCTGTATGCACAGGTGCCGGAGGCGCGTGCGCGTGGTTATTCGCCGGGCCGCTTCAGCTTCAACGTGCGCGGCGGCCGCTGCGAGGCCTGCCAGGGCGATGGCCTGATCAAGGTGGAAATGCACTTCCTGCCGGACGTGTATGTGCCTTGCGACGTCTGCCACGGCAAGCGCTACAACCGCGAGACGCTGGAGATCCTCTACAAGGGTTTCAACATCAACGACGTGCTGGAAATGACCGTCGAAGATGCACTGCGCCTGTTCGAGCCGGTGCCGTCGATCGCACGCAAGCTGGAAACGCTGATGGACGTGGGCCTGAGCTACATCAAGCTGGGCCAGAGCGCGACCACGCTTTCCGGTGGTGAAGCGCAGCGCGTGAAGCTGTCCAAGGAACTGTCGCGCCGCGATACCGGCCGCACCCTGTACATCCTCGACGAGCCCACCACCGGCCTGCACTTCCACGACATCGAAGCCCTGCTCGGCGTGCTGCACAAGCTGCGCGACGAGGGCAACACCGTGGTGGTGATCGAGCACAACCTGGACGTGATCAAGACTGCGGACTGGATCGTCGATCTCGGCCCCGAGGGCGGCCATCGCGGCGGCACGGTACTGGTCACCGGCACGCCGGAAGACGTGGCCGCACACCCGGACTCCTACACCGGTCAGTTCCTGGCCAAGATGCTGCCCTCGACCAGCGCGCGCCCGGAGCAACCGGCGGCCGTGGCCAACAAGCCCGATGCGCGCCCGCCGCGCAAGGAAAAGCCGGTCAAGAAAGCAGCAGCCAAGAAGGCCGCCGCCCCCGCCAAGAAGAAGGCTGCGAAATGAGCAACGAACACAAGCAACTGGCCCGCGTGCCGATCAGCGTGCGTTGGCGCGACATGGACTCGATGGGCCACGTCAACAACGCCAAGTACGTGTCCTACCTGGAAGAAGCGCGCGTGCGCTGGATGCTGGGCGTGGAAGGCGTGTCGATGAGCGACCGCATCGCGCCGGTGGTGGCCAATACCAACATCAACTACCGCCTGCCGATCGTGTGGCCGAACGACATTGTCGTGGAACTGTTCGTCGAGCGACTGGGCAACAGTAGCGTGACGATTGGTCACCGCATCGTTGACCAGAACGACGACAGCAAGCTGTATTCGGACGGCAACGTGGTGGTGGTCTGGATGGATACGCAGACCGGCAAGAGTGCACCCTTGCCGGAGGCTGTGCGGGGTGCTTCGAGCTGAGCCCGCCTGACCCTTCTCCCTCCGGGAGAAGGTGCCCCGAAGGGGCGGATGAGGGTCGGTTCAGCGCTGGCGTTGCGGGCAGCGCGGTGCTTCGCTCCTACCCTCTCCCCAACCCCTCTCCCGGAGGGAGAGGGGCTTGATCTGCAGTTGCGAGCGTGGCCTCAACCTGCCCGCATTCACTGCCTTACTTCAACGCCACCTTCGGAAAATCCACCGGCACATCCAGCGCCACGTTGATGTAGTTGGTGAACAGGTTCAACGCCACATGGGCAAGAATCTCGACGATCTGCTCGTCACCGAAGCCCGCACTCCGCAGCGCCGCCACATCGGCATCGTCCAGCTGCGCACGCCGCTCCACTACTTTCAGCGCAAAGCGCAATGCCGCCGCAGTGCGCGCGTCTTCGGACTGGCCCGACTGTGCCGACGTCATCTCGGCCGCACTGGCGCCGGCCTTCTGCCCCAACACGGTGTGCGCGGCCAGGCAGTACTCGCAACTGTTGCGGTTGGCGATGGCAACGGCGATCTGCTCGCCGAGCTTGCTGCCAAGGCTGCCCTTGCCCAGTGCGCCGAACGCAGCCCACATGCTCTGCAGTGCAGCCGGGGAATTGGACACTGCCTTGAACATGTTCGGCGTCGCGCCGAAGGCCTGGTGGATCTGTGCCAGCAGCGGCTGGCTGGCGGCGGGGACGGTCTGGGTTTCAAGATTGATGCGTGACATGGCGATCTCCTGATCGGTTGGGATGCTTGCCGGGCCATCAGCCCGTGAAAGAAGTATCCCGCCCTGATCCGAACGATTTGATACGATCAGTACAACAAACAAACCAATTGATACAGATGAGCAGCCTCCCGCCCGTGGATCGCCTGGCAGGCGTCCTGGAAAATTTCCGCTTCCAGGCCCAACTGTTCCACTCCGGTCCGCTATGCGGACTGACCAGCTTCGATGCAGGTGAAGGCCACGCCTACCTGCACGTGCTGCGGCGTGGCCGGCTCGAGGTCAGCCATCCCGGCAGCCGCGATATCCCGGCCTCGATGCACTTCGAGGAACCGACCCTGCTGTTCTATCCGCGACCGTTCAGCCATCGCTTCCACAACCCGCCACGCGAGGGCGCCGATTTCACCTGCGCTCGCCTGGACTTCGATGGCGGCATTGCGCACCCACTGGTGCGCGGCCTGCCCTCGTTGATCGCATTGCCGCTGGCACGTATCCCCGGCCTGGCAATGACGCTGGAACTGCTGTTCAACGAGACCGACAACGTCCGCTGCGGCCAACGCCTGCTCACCGATCGTCTGTTCGAAGTCGTGGTCATCCAGCTGCTGCGCTGGCTGCTCGATCATCCGCAGGAAGCAGGAATACCCGCCGGCTTCATCACCGGGCTGTCGGATGCACGCCTGTCGCGTGCCTTGGCGGCAATGCACGATCGCCCCGGCGAAAGCTGGACACTCACCAGCCTGGCCGAACAAGCCGGCATGTCGCGCACCGCGTTTGCCAACAGTTTTCGCGACATCGTCGGGCAGACGCCGCTGGACTACCTCACCGATTGGCGCATCGCACTGGCCCAGCGCCGGCTGCGGCAGGGCCGACCGATCAAGACGCTGGCCGATGAGCTGGGCTATGCCAATGCCTCGGCGCTTTCGCGCGTGTTCGCCTCCAGAACCGGAATGTCACCGCGCGACTGGTTGAAGCAGGCCGAGGCCTGATCAACGCGCAGGCGCGTCGCGCCGTACCTGCAGCGTTCCGTCGACCTTGGTTCCATCTTCCAGACTCAGCCGCAACGGCAACTGTGCGCCTTCCGCCAGCGGCACTTCCGGTTGCATCAGCATCAAGTGCAGACCGCCGGGCTTCAGCTCGGCCGATGCGCCCGCGGCAATCGGCAAGCGATCGATCTCACGCATCCGGCTGACGCCATCCGCCACCGTGGTTTCATGCAGCGATACATCGCCAAAGGCCTTGCTGCCCGCGCCAATCACCACCACCTCGCTGGCACAGCCGTTGCGGATACGCGCAAAGCCCGCCGCCATCCGCATCGCCCCCGGGGTCAACCGCACCCAACCCTGTTCCACACTCACACAGCCCGGCGCGGCAACCACCGGCCCGGCCAGCGTTGCCAACAGTACGCACACGAATGGTTTGGTTATCATCAGGCCACGACTCCTTGCCGTTCGAGAAACCGCAGCATGACCACGCTCATCGAAGTGATCAACCATGGCCCCATCCGTGAACTGCGCCTGGCGCGGCCGCCGGTCAACGCGCTGGATACCGAACTTTGCCGTGCACTGATTGCCGCCGTCACCCTTGCGATGGCCGACGACGTGCACGGCATCGTGCTGTCCGGCAGCGAGCGTATCTTCACCGGCGGCATGGACGTGCCACACCTGCTCTCGCACGGCGATGACAAGCGCAAGCTGATGGACAGCTGGCAGGCTTTCTTCGGCGCTGCACGTGCATTGGCCGAAAGCCGCGTGCCGGTGGTCGCCGCGCTGACCGGTCACTCGCCGGCCGGCGGTTGTGTGCTGGCACTGTGCTGCGACTACCGGGTGATGGCGCGCAGCGCCGACCCGGCCAAGCCCTATGTGATCGGCCTGAACGAGGTACAGGTGGGCCTGGTCGCGCCGGAAGGCATCCAGCGCCTGATGCGCCGTGTGGTCGGCCACCACCGTGCCGGCGTCTTGCTGACCGGCGGCCAGTTGGTCAGCGCCGAGCGCGCCCTGGAGATCGGCCTGGTCGATGAATTGGCCGACGGCGCAGCGCAGGTGGTCGAACGCGCCATCGGCTGGCTGCAGGCCCAACTCAAGCTGCCGCCGCAGCCGATGCTGCAGACCCGCGCCATCGCCCGCGCCGACCTGCACGAGGCCATGCAGGCCGAACACATCCAGCTGGAACGCTTCGTCGAGGCCTGGTTCTCGCCGGATGCGCAGGGCGCCTTGCAGGCCCTGGCGGCTCGCCTGGGCAAGAGCTAGGAACGAGGGAAGAGGAGTGAGCAACGAGTAAAAGCAGGGGCAGGAGCTAGAAACGAGTGAACAGGAGTGAGCAGAGAGTAAAAGCAGGGGCAAGAGCAAGAACCTGGAGCCTGCAGTGGCCGTGGAGTGGCTGTGGCTGTTGCCCTTACTTACTCCTCACTCCTCTTGACTCACTTCTCGCCCTTCTTGCTCCTCACTCCTCTTGACTCACTTCTCGCCCTTCTTACTCCTCACTCCTCTTGACTCACTTCTCGCCCTTCTTACTCCTCACTCCTCTTAACTCACTCCTCGCCTTATATAATCGCGGCCTGTCGAAATGAAGGCCGCCGCCTTGTCCAACACGCCCGAACCCGTGGTCTCCGAACTGATTGACCTGCTGTCGCTCGAGCGGCTGGAGGACAACCTGTTCCGCGGCCAGAGCCGCGATATCGGCACCAAATACGTGTTCGGCGGGCAGGTGCTGGGGCAGGCGCTGGCCGCCGCCCAGGCCACGGTCGAGAACGGCCGTCACGTGCATTCGCTGCACGCTTATTTCCTGCGCGCCGGCAACATCGACCACCCCATCGTCTATGACGTGGACCGCACCCGTGATGGGGGCAGCTTCTCGGTGCGCCGGGTCACCGCCATCCAGCACGGCAAGGTGATCTTCTTCTGCGCGGCCTCGTTCCAGCAGGCCGAGCGCGGTGCCGAACACCAGCACAAGATGCCGGATGTGCCGCAGCCCGAGGACATCGAGCCGAGCCGTCCACTGCCGGCCGATGTGCTGGAGCGCTTGCCGGTGAAGGTGCAGCGCTGGCTTTCGCGCGGCGGTCCGTTTGAATTCCGCCACGTCTATCCGCGCGACGAACTGAACCCGCCCAAGCGCCCGCCCTATCACCAGGTGTGGCTGCGCCTGAACGAGAAGATCGGCGATGCGCCGGAGCTGCACCAGGCGCTGCTGGCCTATGCCTCCGACTTCCATCTGCTCGGCACGGCCACCTTCCCGCACGGCATCAGCTACTACCAGCCGCATGTGCAGATGGCCTCGCTCGACCATGCGATCTGGTTCCACCGCCCGTTCCGCGCCGACGACTGGCTGCTGTATTCGCTGGACAGCCCCAGCGCGCAGGATTCGCGCGGGCTGGCACGTGGCCAGTTCTACACCCGCGATGGCGTACTGGTGGCCAGCACCGCGCAGGAAGGGCTGATCCGCGTCACCCCCGACGACAACGAAACGAGCAAGGGCTGAACCATGCGCAAGATTTTCAGCAGCCAGCGCGTCGAAAATGCCGAAGGCGTGGCACAGATCCTGCGCGATGCGGGCATCGAAGTCCGCGTCACCAACGGCCGCTCCTACCACAGCAAGCGCCGTGGCCAGTTCAGCTATACCGACAAGGTCAACAACGAGAACCTGCCCTCGGTCTGGGTGGTACACGCCAACGACCAGCCGCGTGCACGCGAGATCCTGCGCGAAAAGCGACTGCTCGACACCACCCGCCGCGACCATCCCACCGCTGAATACGCCTTCCGCGAGACACCGGCCGATGCGGGCGCGGGCCGTGGCTGGGCCTGGCGTATCCGCATCGCCCTGCTGGTGGTGATTGCCGGCGTGGCCCTGGTGATCATGCTGCGGCATCGCTCGGCCCCCGCGCCGGCCGCCAGCCCCACGGCGACCGCACCGGCGGCAACAGCCCCGACCACACCACAGGTGCAACCTGGCACGGATGGTGAGGACGGCTTCCGTGTACGCATCCAGCCCGACACCCCTGCCCCCGCACCGGCAACCCCGGCTCCGCCACCAGAAAAATAAGCGGTCACATCCGGCGCCGGCGTGCGTCCTGTCTGGCAGTACCGTCAACGAGGCCTGTCGATGAGCACCGAAGCGCTGGATAGCATGCTGCACAACGAGCTGCCGGCAGCCCGCAAGGGCTGCACGCAGTCCTATGGCCGCATCGTGATGGCGTGCCAGAACACGGTGACCGCCATTGCCCTGGCCATCACCCGCGATGTGCAGGCCAGCGAGGACATCGCCCAGGAGGCCTTCATCAAGGCCTGGCAACAACTCAATCAGCTCAACAACACCTCCAGCTTCCTGCCCTGGCTGCGGCAGATCACCCGCAACCTGGCGCGTGATTGGCTGCGCGCCAACCGCAACCGCCCGCTCAGCGGTCAGGCCGCCGATATCGCCATCAGCATGGCCGCCGATCCTGCCCCCAACGGCGCCGATGCGATGGCGCGGGTGGAGGAGGAGATGGTGGCCGAGGAAATCATTTCCGCCCTGCCCGAAGACAGCCGCGAGACCCTGCTGCTCTATTACCGCGAGGGACAGAGCTCACAGCAGGTCGCCACGCTGCTGGGGCTCAGCGACGCAGCCGTGCGCAAGCGCCTGTCGCGTGCGCGGGCCAGCGTGCGCGAGGAAATGCTCAAGCGCTTTGGCGAGTTTGCCCGCAGTACCGCACCGGGCGCCGCATTTGCGGCCCTCGTCAGCTCGACCCTGATGCTGGCCGCCCCCGGCACCGCCAGCGCCGTCATCCTGTCCACATCGCTGGGCGTAGCGGGCGGCAGCGCCGGCAAGGCGGGGCTCGGCGGGCTGGGTGCCAACAGCGCACTCGGCGGTGCGGCAGCAGGGGGCCTGGGGGCCACCATGAATACCGTATTCCCCAACCCCTTCGACATGTGGGTGGTGCTGGGCGCGATGTTCTTCGGCACGCTGGCGGCGTTCCTCTCCAGCCTGTATCTGCTGCACTTCGCCGACACGCCTGCCGAACGCAAGCAGGTGCTGCGCTTCATGCGCCTGCACACCCTCACCGCCCTGCTGTTCTGCATCACTTCGCTGGCGGGCATCGTGCTGCGCCTGGGCACCTCGGCCGGGCTGATATTGCTGGCAGCGGGCATGATCGCGCTGAACTACCAATACCTGGTCACCCTGCCCCGCACCATGGCCTTGATGCTGGCCCGCGACGCCGCGCGCCATGGCCGCGCCGGCCCCAGTTGGGTCTATCGCAGCCTGTTCGGGCGGAGCGCCGTCATCAGCGCCTCGGTGCTGGTCGTTGCGGCGGTGGCCTACACCCTCATGCGCGACTGAAAAAGAAACACCCCCGCTGCTGCCAGCGGGGGTGCTGTCGATCGGCGCCTCTCCGGGGTACTTACTTCGCAGCCGGAGCCTGCGGCGGCATCGGTCCACGCGGGCCACGATGGCCACGCGGTGCCTCCTTGCGTGCCGCTTCCAACTCAGCCGCACTCAGCTTGCCGTCCTTGTCAGTGTCGGCCTTGGCAAACCATTCGGCACGACGCTGCTCGGCGCGGGCCTGGCGATCCGCCTGGTCGATGAAGCCATCCTTGTTGACATCCAGGCGGGCGAAATTGGCCTGGTATTCGGCGGCACTGATGCGGCCATCATTGTTGGTGTCCATGCCATGCATGAAGCCCCCGTCACGCGCGCCATGCATGCCGCCGTGGCGACCGCCGCCATGGTGGCGGCCGCCGTGGCGCGGCGCCGGCATTTCTTCGCGCGAGAGCTTGCCGTCCTTGTTCTTGTCCAGCTCGTCGAAACGCTGCGCCAGGCGCGGCTGCGCTGCGGCCTCCTGGCGATCGATCTGGCCATCGTTGTTGGCATCCAGACGCGACGCGGCCGGCTGCGGGTTGGCCGGGTTGGCCGCAAAGGCCAGGCCGGTAGCCGTGGTCGCCAGCAACATCGCCAGCAGGAGAAGGGGTTTGCGGTGGGTCTGGGTCATCGTAAGGCTCCGTGGTGGACGACGGACGCTGCAGTGCGTCCTCGCTACGTTCAACGCTTGGCCCACGCCGGTGGTTGACGCCACAACCTGCATTGTTCATCCAGCAGACAGACGCAGGTTTTGCGACCGCGCGCGGCTATGCTGTGGCCATGGCAGCCCACGGCGAAAACAACGAAGAACTGCGCCTGTTCCAGACCGGCGAACACCCTTGCGGCTATTGGCCGGACCGTCAGGCGCGCGACCTGGTGCTCGATCCTCAGGACGAGCGGCTCGGCACGCTCTACCCCATGGCCCTGAGTTGGGGCTTCCGCCGTTCCGGCGACCTGGTCTACCGCCCGCACTGCCAGAACTGCCGTGCCTGTGTGCCGGTGCGCATTCCCGTGGCGCGCTTCAGCCCTGATCGCAGCCAGCGCCGTTGCCTTGCCCGCAATGCCGACCTGCAGTGCCGCGTGCTGCCGGCCGAGCGCACCGACGAACAGTTCGCGCTCTATCACCGCTACCTGCAGCACCGCCACGCCAATGGTGGCATGGACGACCATGGCCCGCATGAGTTCGACCAGTTCCTGGTGGGCAGTTGGTCACATGGGCGCTTCATGGAAATCCGTGGCCCACGCGGTGACGCGGCACAGGGTCCCCTGTTGGCGGTGGCGGTCACCGATGTCACGCCCTTGGGCCTGTCAGCGGTCTACACTTTTTTCGATCCGGAAGAGGACAAGCGCAGTCTGGGGACCTTCGGCATCCTCCAGCAGATCGCCTGGGCGCAGCGCAATCAGCTGCCCCACCTCTATCTCGGCTACTGGATCCACGGCCATCGCAAGATGGAATACAAGCGCCGCTACCAACCACTGGAATACTTCGACGGCAAGCGCTGGTTGCCTGCCGGTGCGGCGGCTGATCCGCAGCTGCCTTGATTCGGATTTAACCGGTGTTTATGCAGTATCGCCCTGTCATCACCTGCTGTGATGACGCATGGACGTATTCCCTACTCAGGAGCACTGCGTGAAGACACAACTGTTGGCTCTGGCCGTCATCGGCATCCTCGCCCTGACCGGTTGCAAGAAGGCTGATGCACCGGCCACCGATGCACCGGCAAACACCCCGGCCAATGCCGCCGCCGCTGCCGACGACACCCCTGCGCCGGCCACGGATACGGTCAACGTCGGCACCGGCGTGGCCGAATGCGACCAGTATCTGGAAAAAGTCTACGCGTGCATCAGCAACAAGGTCCCCGAGGCCCAGCGCGACATGATGAAAAAGGGCATCGAGCAGTCACGGAATGCCTGGAATGGCGTCACCGACAAAGCCGAGCTGGCCAACCAGTGCAGGACCGCGCTGGAGCAGGCCAAGACCACGTTCGGTGCGATGGGCTGCACGCTCTAAGCAGCCGCTGGCACCACCGTGAGCGCCCCGCCCTGCGGGGCGTTGTCGTTTCGCCCCATCCTCATGGGGACGTGAGAAAATCAACGCATGCGTATCCTGACCCTACTTGCCCCGATGACTCTGCTGCTGGCTGCCTGCTCGACCACCCCCGGCGGCAGTGCTGGCGGTTCCGACCAGCTGCGGCTGGCTACCTACAACACCTCGCTGTACTCCGATGACGACGGTGGTTTGATCCATGAGCTGCAGGGCGACAGCGCGCACGCGCGCAAGATCGCCGCCGTGCTGCAACAGACCCGGCCTGACCTGGTACTGCTCAACGAGTTTGACTTCGACGAGGCCCACCAGGCCGCCGACCTGTTCCAGCAACGCTACCTGGAAGTCGCCCAGCCCGGCGGCGGCGAGCCCTTGAAGTACCCCTACCGCTACCTGGCACCGGTCAATACCGGCGTGCCCAGCGGCCTGGACCTGGACAACAACGGCACCGTTGGCGGCAAGGGCCGCGAACGCGGCAATGACGCCTGGGGCTACGGCCTGCACCCGGGCCAGTACGGCATGCTGGTGCTGTCGCGCTATCCGATCGATGAGGCGGCGGTGCGCACGTTCCAGATGCTGAAGTGGAGCGAGATGCCCGGCGCGCTGCGCCCGGTCGACCCAGCTACCGGCACATCGTTCTGGCCGGACGCCGTGTGGTCGCAGCTGCGGCTGTCCTCCAAATCGCATTGGGACGTGCCGGTGCGCACCCCGCTGGGCACCGTGCACGTGCTGGCCTCGCATCCCACCCCGCCGGTGTTCGACGGCAAGGAGAAGCGCAACGCTGCCCGCAACCACGACGAGCTGCGGCTGTGGAAGGAATACCTGGACGGCGGCAACAAGCCGTGGCTGTGCGATGACAAGGGCCTGTGTGGCGGGCTGGCGCCGGATGCGCGCTTCGTCATTGTCGGCGACCTCAACAACGACCCGGCCGACGGCGATGGCCGCCACGATGCCATCGTCGAATTGCTGGAACACCCACGCGTGCTGCGCTACCCCACCCCGACCAGCGTCGGTGCCGAGCAGACCAGCCTGGCCTATGCGGAAAAGGGCGTGGTTCGCCGCGGCGCACCGCAGCATGCCACCGGTGATTTCGGCCCGCGTTCGGGCACGATGCGGCTGGACTATGTCCTGCCCTCCACCGGCCTGAGCTACGTCGGCAGTGGCGTGTTCTGGCCGGCCAATGACAGCCCGGAGGCGAAGATCGCCGATGGCAGCGACCATCACCTTGTGTGGGTGGATGTGAAGTAAAAAAAACGCCGGCTTGGCCGGCGTTTTTTGTTTCTGCTTGTGGGGGAGGCTGCATCACAGCCGCGAAGCTCTACCCCTCCCCGACCCTCCCCTTGCCTTCGGCAAAGGGAGGTAGCTGAGCGCTCAGCGCAGCTCAATCCCGATTGCCGCCGCCGCATCACGCGCAATCGCACGCGCCTGCTCCACATCGGCGGCACGCGCCAGGGTCACGCCAACGCGGCGCTGGCCCTGCACCATCGGCTTGCCGAACAGGCGCAATGCCGAATCCGGATGGACCAAGGCCTCGGCCACATTGCTGAAGAACGGCACACCATTGCCCTGCGCCAGCATCGCGCACGATGCCGATGCGCCGTTGTGGCGAATGTTCGGGATAGGCAGGCCCAGAATGGCGCGCGCGTGCAGCGCGAACTCGCTCAGCTCCTGCGATACCAGGGTGACCAGACCGGTGTCATGTGGACGCGGCGACACCTCGCTGAACCACACCGCATCGCCCTTCACGAACAGCTCGACACCGAACAGACCCCAGCCGCCCAGATCATCGGTGATGGCACGGGCAATCTGCTGCGCGCCCTCCAGCGCCTTGGCCGACATCGCCTGCGGCTGCCAGCTCTCGCGGTAGTCACCATCCTTCTGCAGGTGGCCTACCGGGTCACAGAAGGCGGTGCCGCCGGCATGCCGCACGGTCAGCAGGGTGATTTCGTAATCAAAATCGATGAAGCCTTCGACGATGCAGCGGCCGGCACCGGCACGGCCACCGGTCTGCGCGTATTCCCAGGCAGGGCCGATGTCGGCCTCGCTGCGCAGCGTGCTCTGGCCCTTGCCCGAGGACGACATCACTGGCTTGACCACGCAGGGCAGGCCGATGGCCGCGACCGCGTCGCGGTACTCGGCCTCGGTATCGACAAAGCGATACGGCGAGGTTGGCAGGCCCAGGGTCTCGGCGGCAAGGCGACGGATGCCTTCGCGGTCCATGGTCAGGCGCGCAGCGCGCGCGGTCGGGATCACCCGCAGGCCCTGCTCGGCCTCCATCTGCACCAGGGTTTCGGTGTGGATGGCCTCGATTTCCGGCACCACCAGATGCGGCTGTTCCTGCGCGATCAGCGCCTTCAGCGCGGCCGGATCCAGCATGTCCAGCACGTGGCTGCGGTGCGCGACCTGCATGGCCGGGGCATTGGCATAGCGGTCGGCGGCTATCACTTCCACCCCGAAGCGCTGCAGCTCGATGGCCACCTCCTTGCCCAGTTCGCCGGAACCAAGCAGCAGCACGCGGGTGGCGGAGGGAGACAACGCGGTACCGAGGGTGATCATCAGGCAGGTCCGAGGGCGCTAAAGAGGGTGCCTATTCTAGGCAACGCCGCCCGGCGAGGGGACCCGTAGCCCGGCGGGAGGGTTGCTCCAGAATCGCTTGCATGTTGATATCAATTTGATATCGTTCGCATCAACCACCACGGAAGATGTGCCATGAAAGAGAAGTCCCTCGGTTCCATGTCCGGTATTCCCACCCTGCTGGGCACCCTCCTGATGATGCTCGTCGGCGCCGCCGCCATCGTCGGCGCAGTGGTCGTCACCAAAAATGGCACTGGCGGCGGTGGGATGCTGGTGCTGGGTGGCATCGCGCTGGTCACCGTGGGCATCTTCCTCGCCTGCGGTCTGTACATGGTCCAGCCCAACCAGGTGGCCGTGCTCAGCCTGTTCGGCAAGTACGTGGGCACGGTCAAGGACAACGGCCTGCGCTGGAACAACCCCTTCTTCAGCAAACGCACTGTCAGCCAACGCGTGCGCAACTTCGAAAGCGGCAAGCTCAAGGTCAACGAGCTGGATGGCTCGCCGATCGAGATCGCCGCGGTCATCGTCTGGCAGGTGGTCGATGCTTCCGAAGCGGTCTACAACGTCGATGACTACGAAAGCTTCGTGCACATCCAGTCCGAGTCGGCGCTGCGCGCGATGGCCACCAGCTATCCCTACGACCAGCACACCGAAGGCCAGCTGGCCCTGCGCAGCCATGCCGCCGAGATCTCCCAGCACCTGAAAGATGAGCTGGCCGAACGCTTGGCCGACGCCGGCGTGCAGGTCCTTGATGCGCGCATCAGCCACTTGGCCTACGCCCCGGAGATCGCCCAGGCCATGCTGCAGCGCCAGCAGGCCAGCGCGGTGATCGCCGCACGCACGCAGATCGTTGCCGGCGCGGTCGGCATGGTCGAAATGGCGCTGTTGGAACTGCAGAAAAACGCCGTCGTCACCCTGGACGAAGAGCGCAAGGCACACATGGTCAGCAACCTGTTGACCGTGCTGTGTTCTGATCGTGGCACCCAGCCGATCGTCAATGCCGGCTCGCTGTACTGAACGATGCAATGAGGTAACCGCAGTGAATGTGTACGCCCCCCTAATCATCGCCGCCACCGGCATACCCGCCTTGTGCGTCGCCGTGTGGAGCGGCCGCCCCGGCACGGCGCACGCACGCGGCGTGGGCCTGCGCTGGGCACTGATCGCACTGAGCCTGTTTGTCGGCGGCATCGGCGTCTATCTGGCCGGTGACAACCACAACATCGCCTATGGCGTGGTCATCGCACTGGTGGTGGCGGTCAATGCGCTGGGGGTGTCGTTGTTGATGCACCTGCGCCGTGGCAACAACGGAGCACCACGGCGGTGAGCGAGAAGAAGGCCTATCCGCTGCGCATCAACGCTGAAGTACTGGCGGCTGCCCAGCGCTGGGCCGACGACGAGCTGCGCAGCCTCAACGCGCAGATCGAGTATGTGATCCGCGACGCCCTGCGCAAGGCCGGGCGCCTCCCCAAACCCAAAGCTGATGACAAGGAAGAACAATGAGCAAGCGCTGGCAATACCTCACCATCGAACTGCCTGCTTCGATGCTCAAGGGCGGCCCTACCGTCGAAAAGATCCAGGCGGAGCTGACCAAACAAGGCAACCTCGGCTGGGAACTGGTCAACATGGTGCACTACGGCCAACTGTCGCCGGCCATGCTCATCTTCAAGAAGGAACAGTGATGAAGCCGCGGCTCGCAGGGATCGCTACCGCCCTACTGCTCGTCATCGCACCCGGCATGGCGGCGGAAACACCCGCAGCGCTGGCCACACGCCTGCTCGACCAGCTTGATGCGGGCCTCTACAGCGAAGCCGAGGCCAGTTTTTCCACGCAGATGAAGGCTGCGGTACCCGCGGACAAGCTCAAGGCGGTATGGGAATCACTACCCGCGCAGATGGGCGCCGCAGGCCAGCGTGGCCAGGCCCGTACCAGCGAAGCCGATGACCATCGCATCGTCGTCATTCCCTTGAACTATGCCAACGGGCAGCTGCAGGCGCGCGTGGCCCTGGACCAGAACGACAAGATTGCCGGCTTCCTGCTGCAGCCAGCCGCCGCCGCGCCGGCAGCCGCACCCGCCAGCGATGCCAACTTCAACGAGCAGCCGTTCACCGTACCTGGCAGCGCACCCGGCAAGGCAGGCCTGCCCGGCACCCTTGCCCTGCCCAAGGGCAAAGGCCCGTTCCCGGCCGTGGTGCTGGTGCATGGCTCCGGTCCGCAGGACCGGGACGAGACCATCGGCCCCAACCGCCCGTTCCTGGATATCGCCCGTGGGCTGGCCGCGCAGGGCATCGCTGTGCTGCGTTATGACAAGCGCACCCACGCACGCCCGCAGGACTTCAAGGGCAGCTTCAGCATCGACGATGAAACCACCGACGATGCCGTCGCCGCGATCGACGTCCTGGCCGGCACAGCCGGCATCGATGCACGCCATATTTACCTGCTCGGCCACAGCCAGGGTGGTCTGCTGGCCGGGCGCATTGCCAAGGCCAGCCAGGGCAAGCTCGCCGGTCTGGTGCTGCTTGCGGCACCCGCACGCCCTCTGCTCGACCTGTTGGCCGAACAGAACCGCTACATGGTCAGTCTGGATGGCAATATCAGCACCGAAGAACAGGCTCATCTGGAGGCACTCGATGCCGCTATCGCTGCGGTGCGCAGCAACCCCGATGCACGCCTGATGGAAACCCCTGGCCGCTTCTGGCAGCAGCTGGAGCAGGTCGATCCAATCGCCGATGTGCGCGACAGCCAACTGCCGGCCTTGCTGCTGCAGGGTGGCCGCGACTTCCAGGTAGTGGATGCCGACTGGCAGCGCTGGAACCAGGGGCTGAGTGGCGACCGCTACCGTTTCCATCACTACCCTGCCCTCAATCATCTTGGCATCGCCGGTGAAGGCAAGAGCTCGCTTGAAGAGTACGCACGGCCCGGGCACGTCGACGCAACCTTGATCAACGACATCGCGCACTGGCTGAAGGCACAACCATGAGCACCGCCGCCCAGCGCGCCGCCAGCAGCAACCCCGCCCTGCAGGTGGCCAAGCCCACCAGCTCGCTGCTGTTCTGGTTATGGGGGCCGATGTTGCTGGTGATGAGCATCGACCCCTTGATCCGCCTGTTCGCCGGCAAGCTGCCATTCACGGCATCGTTCAACTCCTGGGGCGGCTGGCTGGTGCTGCCCTTGGTTGGGGCCGCATTGACGCTGGCCTACCGTCGCCGCGCGCTGCGCCTGGATGCCCAGCAACTGACCATTGCCAGCACTCTGTACACCCGGCGCGTACCGCTGAGTTCGATGCGCCTGGACCGCGCACGCATCGTCAACTTCGCGGAAAACCCGGATTTCAAACCGGGCATGAAATCCAACGGTTTCCAGTTCCCCGGCTTCCGCGCCGGGCACTTCCACATGAAGGATGGCGGCAAGGGCTTCTGCCTGATCACCGATGACAGCCGCGTTCTGGTCATTCCTTTGCGCGACGGCAACAGCCTGCTGATCAGCCCCCAGCAGCCGCGCGCCCTACTGGATGAACTCAAGCGACTGGCCGATGGCAGCAGACGGGCCTAAGCTGCGCGCATGCGCAATGCTCCCCACCTGCTGATCAATACTCCCGATATCGAAATCTGGCCCGGCGGTCTGCTGCGCGCGCGCAGCAATGACGATGCCCGCATCCTGGCCCGTGCTACCCACGTATTGCGCCGCAAACGCGATGGTCGTTACCTGGCCGCGCAACTGCGCGGCGGCCTGATGCCACTGGTCACCCGGCTGGCGGACGAGCCCGGCATCGGTTTCGCATTGGCCGCGCTCGACAGCGCCCGCACACAGCCTGCACGCATTCCGCCACCGGCGGGCAGCTTGCCACTGCATCAGCTGCAGCTGCGCCTGCAACAGCTGGATCTGGACGCCGACGCCTATGCCGCGCAGACCGGCTTGCCGCAGGTTGCCGAACCGGCCCACCTGCAGCTGGCCGGCGTTGACCGCTACCGGCGCCCGCTCTGGCTCACCAAGCGTGCGGCGCGCGGCTGGCAGCGCATGCAACAGGCCGCTGCCGGTGATGGCATTGCTCTGGATGCGATCTCCGGCTACCGCAGCCACGATTACCAACTGGGCATCTTCGAGCGCAAGCTGGCGCGCGGCCTCAGCGTCGGCGACATTCTCACCGTCAACGCCGCCCCCGGTTACAGCGAGCACCACGGCGGCGACGCACTGGATATCAGCACGCCGGGCGATGCCCCCGCCGAAACCACATTCGAGAAAACGCCGGCATTCGCCTGGCTGCAGCAGCATGCCGCAGGCTTTGGCTTCCACATGAGTTATCCGCGCGACAACCCGCATGGCATCGTCTACGAACCCTGGCACTGGTGCTACGCCACGGATGCACACGGCGACGCCTGATTCCGCCCGACGGCGACTGTTACAGGCCACGCTTGGCGCAGGCCTGGCCAGCCAGCTGCCTGCCTGCACGCCCGCCAGCCCACAGCAGCAGGCCAGCGACGTCGCCCAACTGGACCACACCCCCATCGCCGGGGTGGTGAACGCCGCCAGCAGTGCCGGCATCGCCGCCGCGCTGCAACGCTGGCAAGGTGCGGTCTGCATCGCCGGCGCTCGCTACAGCATGGGCGGACAAACACGCGCGCCATCGGCACTGCAGCTGGACATGCAGCGCATGGACAAGCTGCTATGGCTGGACAGCGGGCAGCTGCGTGCACGCGTACAAGCCGGCATGCGCTGGCGGCAACTGCAGACCTTGCTGGATCCATGCGACCTAGCGGTCAAGGTGATGCAGAGCTACAGCAACTTCAGCATCGGCGGTTCGGTCTCGGTCAACTGCCACGGCCGCTATGTCGGCAGTGGCGCCCTCGCCGGCAGCATTCGTGCGCTGCAGCTGGTCACCGCCGACGGCCGGATCCTGGAACTGTCACGCCAGCAGCAGCCGGCACTGTTTGCCGCCGTGATCGGGGGCTACGGCGGCCTGGGGGTGATCACCGAGGTGGAGCTGGACCTGGCCCACAACGAAGCCATCGCCCGCAACGTCGAGCAGATCACTCTGGCCGATTACCCTGCGTGGTTCCGCGAACACGTCGCCCAGCAGCGCGACGTGCTGCTGCACAACGCCGACCTGATTCCCCCGCACTTCGATGTGCCCCTGGCGATCAGCTGGCGCCGCAGCCAGGCAGCGCTGACCGATCCACGGCGGCTGATGCCCGACCGCGCCACCTATTCCAAGGACCAGAACCTGATCTGGGCGGCCTCGGAGCTGCCCGGCGGCGACCAACTGCGTGACCTGTACCAGACCCGCAGGCTGCTGCAGGAGCCGCGGGTAATCATGCGCAACCTCGAAGCCAGCCTGGACGCTGCCGCGCTGGAACCGCGCACCCGGCGGATGTCGTCCTACCTGCTGCAGGAGTACTTCATACCGGTTGGCGCCTTCGGCCCATTCGCGCGCAGCATGGCCGCGATACTGCGCCGTCATCAGGTCAACGCCTTGAACATTTCCATCCGCCACGCACCTGCCGACGACACCTCGCTGATGCGTTGGGCCCGCGAGGAAGTGTTCTGTTTCGTGCTGTATCACAAGCAACGCAGCTGGCATGCCGCCGAGCAGCACAGCCGCACCTGGACACGACGACTGATAGACGCGGCGTTGGACCATGGCGGCCGCTACTACCTGCCCTATCGCCTGCACGCCTCGCAGGCACAGTTCCAGCGCGCCTACCCGCAGGCCGAACGCTTCGCCGCGCTCAAGCAGCAATGGGATCCGGACAACCGCTTCCGCAACCTGCTGTGGGACACCTACCTGCCAGACCCACGCACCGCCATCGGGTAGTGCCGAGCCATGCTCGGCAGGAGCCTTACCCGACAAAGCCCAAAGCACCCCACCCCGACCCTCCCTTGGCCTGCAGCCAAAGGGAGGGGGTGTAGTGCCGAGCCATGCTCGGCAAAGGCCGGCTGATTCCCCGGTAGTGCCGAGCCATGCTCGGCAAAGGTCTTACCAGTAAAGCCCAAAGCACCCCTCCCCAGCCCTCCCCTTGGCCTTCGGCCAAAGGGAGGGGGCCTCGTGCCGAGCCATGCTCGGCAAAGGCCGGCTGATTCCCCGGTAGTGCCGAGCCATGCTCGGCAGGGGCCTTACCCGACAAAGCCCAAGGCCCCCTCCCCAACCCTCCCCCTGGCCTGCGGCCAAAGGGAGGGGGTGTAGTGCCGAGCCATGCTCGGCAGGGGCTTTACCAGCAACGCCCAAAGCACCCCTCCCCAGCCCTCCCCTTGGCCTTCGGCCAAAGGAAGGGGGCCTCGTGCCGAACCATGCGGGCAAAGGCCGGCTGATTCCCCGGTAGTGCCGAGCCATGCTCGGCAGGGGGCATGCCAGATAAAGCCCCTGCCGAGCATGGCTCGGCACTACCTATGCTGCCCCGCAGGCAGCCTCAGTCCTGCGACCGATTGGTCTTCTGCGCGGGGCCTGCACTGAAGTCGGCGATACGCCACAGGTACAGGCCGGCATAGGTGCGGTACGGCCCCCAGCGCTCGCCACGCTCCAGCAACGCCTTCGGGGTCGGCATCGCCTGTGCATCGTCCACCCGCTGCGCGCCCTTGCGTATGCCCAGGTCATCGACCGGCAGGATGTCCGGGCGGCCGAGCCGGAACATCAGCATCATCTCCACCGTCCAGCGGCCAATACCGCGCACCGGCACCCACGCCTGGATGATGGCCTCATGATCCATCACCGACATCCTGCGCAGGTCTGGCAGCTCACCCGCAGCCTCGCGCCGGGCAAGATCTCGCAGCGCCAAGGCCTTGTTGCCGGAAACCCCGCAGGCGCGCAGTGCAGCATCGTCAATCCGGCCCAGGGTGTCGGCATGCAGGCGACGGCTGCCGATGGCCGCTTCCACCCGCCCAACAATCGTCGATGCCGCCTTGCCACTGAGCTGCTGGAACAGGATGGCGCGCGCCAGGGCATCAACCGGATCAAAGCGCCGGCTCCACCCTTCCGGCGTGGGCAACGGCCCTATCCGTCGCATCCACCGCGCCAAGCGTTTGTCCACCCGTTGCAGGTGGGCATGGGCCTGATCGACGTCGAAGCCACGCCGATGCCGGGCCATCTCAGCGCCTCAGCGCACTCAAGGCCAGCAACACCCAACCGCCCATCAGGGTCATGCCACCCGCGGGGGCCAGGATCGTTGGCCAATGTGCCAGTACGTTGCCGGCCAGGCTGCCAGAGAACAGCAAGGTGCCAATCAGCAATACATACAAGGCACCACGCCCGAGCACATTCAGATTGGACGCGCCCAGCCCCACCAGCACCACGCCATGTCCAAACGCATACAAGGCGGCGGTATTGAGGTGTGATTGCGCCAACGGCTCACTCACCCCGTGCGACGCATAGGCCGAAGCCCCGATCGCCGCAGCAGCCAACAGCCCTCCCAGGAAGGCCAGCAAGGACGGCTTACGCGCACGTCGCTCTACACCCAGCATCCTCATCCTCCTCACTCCATGCATGAGCACGGAGTACAAAAAAAACGCGCCGCTGGAAGCGGCGCGTTCTCGGGATCACGTCATCTTCGACAAACCGAAGATTACTTGACTGCCCAGTAGATGTCGTAGGCACCATCGGTGGTGAAGGCCTTGGCCACGCCACCCTTCCACGACTCGTACGGACGGTCCACAACTTCGTTGCCCATGGTGGTTGCCCATGCACGCAGGCCGTTGCGGGCCAGGTCCAGGCCAGCCATGTGGCCGGTGTAGGACGCCGAGGCAGCGCGGTGCGGCGCCACGTGCGAGTAGGTCACCGGGTTGCCGGCCGGAATCTTCACGCTCAGCTCGCCAGCGTCAGCAGCAGCCACCGGGGCCGGTGCAGCAGCCTTGTCAGCCTCGCCGTCCTTCTTGTCGCCAGCAGCGGCCGGGGCAGCACTGCCCTTGCGGACCGGCAGGGCCACGTCGAAGGCGTACTTTTCAGCGCCGAAGTCGGTGGTGACGATGCGCACCGGGCCAGCAGCCACCAGGCCGTTGGCATCCATCGCACGCTTGATCCACTCCATGTTGTCGTCGATCGACTTCTGGATGGCGTCGTTGTTACGGTCGATGTTACCGGCGTTGACCACCAGCAGGTTCTCGGCCGGCAGCTCGACGATCTTCAGGTCGGTCAGTGGGGCTTCGGCAGCGGCGTAGTCAACGTTCGGCACCGAGGCCAGCATGTTGGCCATGCGCGACAGACCCAGCTTCAGGTCGTCGCCAACGTGACGGCTCACGTACAGACCAGCGTAACGGCCGAACAGGTCGAAGCCGTAGTTGACGCTGTAGTCCTGGGTGATCTTGACGTTGCGGTCGTTCTTGCCGGTCGGCTCAAGGGTGAAGGTGGTGACCTTGTCCTTGCCGCGGGTTTCGTCATTGATGGCAATCACGACGCGCTTGTTCTTCTCGCTGTCGGTGATTTCCCAGCTGCCCTGGCCCAGGGTGCTGTCCTTGGACGAGAAGTCCATGCGGGCGCCCTTGCCGGCGTCCGGACCGCTGAACTTCAGTTCCACGGCCTTGTCACGCAGGGCCAGCGGATTCCAATCCTTGAAGCGGCGCAGGCTGTTGACCGTGTCATACACGATCGTCATCTTGCGGTTGGTTTCAATGCTTTCGGTAATGTGGCGCTCGCCCGGGAGGCACACGCCAATGAGGACGAACAGGCCAGCCACGATCCCCAAGGCGATCAGGAACTCGATAATACGGGTCATTCAGGAGTCTCCGGGGCCGATCCCACGGCCGGGTTGATTGAAGCGAAGCCCCCATCCTATCAGGCTTTTCGCAGGTTGTTGAAGACAAATGGCGCACCGGTTTCCATTGCCGGCCTGCGCAGTTCCATCGACGGCGCGAAGGTTAGCGCATCGAGCACCAACCCTACGCATTTTCATCCGATAGTACAGACCACGATGCGTGATCTCATGGGTATTTTCCCCCCAGCAGGGGGGCCTCTGCCAGTCTTGCGTACGAACATCCGCACATTCAGGCCAACTGCCTGTTCAGGCGGGAATTTCCCCCACCTTCGCCGCGCCGCCCCGGGCTCAGACAAGCTGCAGCTCGAACGCCTTGAGCACGGCGCGGGTACGGTCACGCACGCCAAGCTTGGACAGGATGTTGGAGACGTGGTTTTTGATGGTGCCCTCGGCCACCCCCAGCGAGTTGGCGATCTCCTTGTTGGAGAAACCACTGGCCATCAAGCGCAGGATCTCGGTCTCGCGGTCGGTCAGCGGATCGGGCCGGTCCAGACTGACGAACTCATTGCGCATGTGTTCCAGCCCCGACAGCAGGCGCTGGGTCACGGCTGGCTGCACCAGCGACCCACCGCCGGCAACAGTGCGGATGGCACCGACCAGCTGCTCCAGGGTCACATCCTTCAGCAGATAGCCCTTGGCCCCGGCCTTGAGCCCGGCCAGCACCAGCTGGTCATCATCAAAGGTGGTCAGGATGATGGACGGCGGCAGCTTGCCCAGGCGGGACAGGGTCTGCAGCGCCTCCAGCCCGGACATCACCGGCATGCGCATGTCCATCAGCACCACGTCCGGCGCAACGGCAGGGATCATATCCACCGCCTGCTGGCCATCCGTGGCTTCGGCCACCACTTCAATGCCATCGTCCAGCGCCAGCAGCGAACGGATGCCCTGCCGTACCAGGGTTTGGTCGTCGACCAGGCAGACACGGATCATCAATTCACTCCTTGCGGCCCCGAGGCCAACATCATATTGGTTACCACCGGCAGGCTGGCGCGAAGACGGAAACCTTCGCCCCGACGCGCCGACACATCCAGCCGACCACCCAGCTGCAACAGTCTCTCACGCATGCCACGCAGACCGTTTCCCGGCATGATGGTATCCACATCGCCGCCAATACCGTCATCATGGGCATCAATCACGATCTCCCCGTCGCCCTTGACGACCTGGATCCACAGGTTGCGGGCGCCGGCATGGCGCACCGCATTGGTGATGATTTCCTGCGTACAGCGCAGCATGACATGCGCCCGCTCGGGATCTTCGACGTTCAGCGGGTCGGCGATATCCAGGTGGATCTGCAATGAGGGCACCCGCTCGGCCAGCGGCCGCAGCGCCGCCGCCAGGTCGATGGCGCCGCTTTCGCGCAGCTGGCTCACTGCCTCGCGCACGTCGGTCAACAGCAGCTTGGCCAAGGTGTGGGCCTGCCGTACATGCTCCTGCGCCTGACCCTCGGTGATGTGCCCCGCCACCTCCAGGTTCAGGCTCAGCGCAGTCAGGTGGTGGCCCAGCAGGTCGTGCAACTCACGGGAAATGCGGGTGCGCTCGTTGATCCGAGCGCTCTCGGCCAGCAGCAGCCGTGTGGCACGCAACTCGGCGTTGAGCCGGCGCTGTTCCTCGCGCGCCTGGGTCTGCTGCCGCGCCACCAGGCTGGTGACAAAAATGAACAAAGAGAAACCACCGTACAGCAGCGACTGCATCAAGGCCTCGAACAACGAGAAGCCCAGCATCGAGTACACCGGCAGCACGGTGAGCTGGCTGATCAGCAGCCAGGCCACGCCCAGCCGCACCGGCAACAGCCAGGGAATGACCCCGGCCGCCACCATCATCAGGATGCTGCCCAGCCCCGAGCCATTGAGGAAGCTCACCGCCAGCGCACAGATGGTGAGCACCAGCAACAGCAGGCGGTCATACCAGTGCGCATGGCCACCACTGTTGAGGCCACGGGTCAACCAGAAGTAGCAGGCACCAAAGGCGAAATAGGCCAGGCCCAGCCACAGGCCCTCGCCCGGGCGCACCAGGGCCACCTCGTCCTGCAACGCGTACTGGGTGTAAACCAGCGGCAAGGCGACGATGGCCCAGGTAAAAAGACCGGCCAGGCGGAGAACTCGGGTATGGCTGAGGTATCCCAACATGCGTGCATGGTACGGAGCACAGGGCCTGCGCGCCCTCCCACGGAAGTCATGCCTGGCCCCAACCTGCTGACGCTCGCCCGGCCCGCCCCGGCCATGCGATAATCCGACGACAGCCCACCAGGGCCGACCGCTTCACCCCCGGAGTCACAATGTCGATTGTCATCCGCGACGTGCGCGAGCACGAGCTCGATTCGGTTCTGGCACTGAACAACAACGCCGGTCTCGCGATCCTGCCGCTGGATGCCGCCAAGGTGCGGCGCTTTTACGAAACAGCCGAGTATTTCCGCGTCGCCGAGCGCGACGGCAACATGGCCGGCTTCCTCGTCGGCTATGGCAGCCACAGTGCGCACGACAGCTGCAATTTTGCCTGGTTCCAGCAGCGTTACCCCAGCTTCTTCTACATTGACCGCATCGTGGTGGCCAGCCGCCGCCGCGGTGGCGGCGTAGGCCGTGCCTTCTACGCGGACGCGCAGAGCTATGCCGAGTTGCGCTACCCGCAGATGGCATGCGAGGTTTTCCTGGACCACGGCGCGGATGCCGCGCTGTTGTTCCATGGCAGCTTCGGCTTCCGCGAGGTGGGCCAGAACACCATGCCGGCCGTCGACGTGCGTGCCAGCATGCTGCTCAAGGACCTGTGCAGCTATGAATGGGTCAAGGAAACCTATGGCGACAACCTGCCCGACGTCCCTTGGGTAGGCAACACACGCCGGCCGCTGCAGCAGCGGCCGACGGGAACCTGAGATGGCAGTGAATTTGGATTACGAACAAGCTGGTGAACTGAAAATCGGGCAGGTCGGCATTGCCAACCTGCGTATCCGCACCCTCGACGTGGCGCGCCTGTCCCAGGAAATGCGCGAACGCGTGGCCCGTGCGCCCAAGCTGTTTGGCCGGGCCGCGGTGATTCTGGATTTTGGTGGACTGAGCCAGGTGCCGGACCGGGCCACCGCCCAGGAACTGGTCAACGGCCTGCGTGATGCCGGCGTCCTGCCGGTAGCCCTGGCCTATGGCAGCAGCGACACCGAAGCCCTTTCCGAGCAGCTTGGCCTGCCCCTGTTGGCCAAGTTCCGCGCCCAGTACGAACGCGCCGAGGTCGAGCCCGCCCCCCCCCCGCCGCCGCCGCCGGAAAGAAAGCGTGCTGCCGAACCGGCACCGCCGCCGGCCGCTGCGCCGACCGGGGCAGTGCCGCAGCCTGGTCGCATGCAATTGACCACGGTCCGCTCCGGCCAGCAGCTGTACGCGGAGAACTGCGACCTGACCGTACTCTCAACGGTGGGTGCCGGTGCCGAGGTCATTGCCGATGGCAGCATCCACATCTACGGTACGCTGCGGGGCCGGGCTTTGGCTGGCGCGCAAGGCAATGAGGGCGCACGCATCTTCTGCCGCGACTTCCATGCTGAACTGGTTGCCATTGCAGGACGGTATAAGGTACTGGACGATATCCCTGACAATCTGCGCGGCAAAGCCGTACAGATCTGGCTGGAACAGGACCAAATCATGATCGCTGCGCTTGATTGACGCAGCGGCCCAACAAGAACTCCAGGAGTAATCCTTTGGCTGAAATTCTCGTAGTCACCTCCGGCAAGGGCGGCGTCGGCAAGACCACCTCAAGCGCCAGCATCGCCTGTGGGCTCGCGCGCCGTGGCAAGAAGGTTGCCGTCATCGACTTCGACGTCGGCCTGCGCAACCTCGACCTGATCATGGGCTGCGAGCGCCGGGTGGTATATGACTTCGTCAACGTCGTCCATGGCGAAGCCACGCTGAAGCAGGCCCTGATCAAGGACAAGCGCTTTGAGAACCTGTACGTGCTGGCTGCCTCGCAGACCCGCGACAAGGACGCACTGAACAAGGAAGGCGTGGAAAAGGTTCTCAAGGACCTGGCTGCCGACGGCTTCGACTTCATCATCTGCGACTCCCCGGCCGGCATCGAGAAGGGCGCCTTCCTGGCGATGTACTTCGCCGACCGCGCGGTGGTGGTGGTCAACCCGGAAGTGTCCTCGGTGCGCGACTCGGACCGCATCATCGGCCTGCTGGACTCCAAGACCGCCAATGCCGAAGCCGGCAAGCCGGTCCCGGCCTTCCTGCTGCTCACCCGCTACAGCCCGGCGCGGGTGGAAACCGGCGAGATGCTGAGCATCACCGACGTGGAGGAAGTGCTGGGGCTGAAGGCCATCGGCGTGATCCCCGAATCCGGTGACGTGCTCAATGCCTCCAACAAGGGCGAGCCGGTGATCCTGGATACCGAATCCCCGGCCGGCCAGGCCTACGAGGACGCGGTTGGCCGCATCCTTGGCGAGGAGCGCCCGATGCGCTTCACCACCGTGGAGAAGAAGGGCTTCTTCAGCAAGCTGTTTGGAGGATAAGCATGGGACTGCTCGACTTCCTGAAGCAGAAGAAGACTACCGCCGAAACCGCGAAGAACCGCCTGCAGATCATCATCGCGCAGGAACGCAGCACCCGTGGCGGCCCGGACTACCTGCCGCTGCTGCAACGCGAGCTGCTGGAAGTGATCAAGAAGTACGTCAACATCGACGCCGACGCGGTCAAGGTGGACCTGGTCAAGGATGGCGCCAACGACGTGCTCGACATTTCCGTGGCCCTGCCCGACGACAAGTAACCAGGACCCGGCGCCCAAGGCGCCGGGCAGCCCCGTGAACGACTCCCCTGCCCCTGAAACCAGCGCCAGCGTGCTGTGCGTCGGCGATATCCAATGGGATGACGCCGCCGCGCTACTGGCACGCCATGGCCTGCGCCTGCACCGTGTGGCAACAGGCGAGAAGATCCCGGGCAGCTATTGGGGTGAGCCAGAGGCCGGCATCATCGCCAGCGATGTCTATGTACGCGACGACACGCCGGTGCATTCGATGCTGCATGAATCCTGCCACCTGATCGTGCTGCCACCCGAGCGTCGTGCCCAGGTGCATACCGACGCCACCGACTCGGTGCCCGAGGAAGACGCCACCTGCTACCTGCAGATCGTGCTGGCCGGGCAATTGCCCGGCGTGGGCAGCGCGCGCCTGATGGCGGACATGGACAGCTGGGGCTACACCTATCGTCTGGGTTCAACCCAGGCCTGGTTCGAGCAGGATGCCGACGATGCCCGCCGCTGGCTGATCGAACGCGAACTACTGCCCGCCTCCTAGCCGGTAGTGCCGAGCCATGCTCGGCAGAGGCATTACCTGCAACGTCCCCGCATGTAGTGCCGAGCCATGCTCGGCAGAGGCATTACCAGCAACGTCCCCGCATGTAGTACCGAGCCATGCTCGGCGGAGGCATTACTAGCAACGTCCGCGCATGTAGTGCCGAGCCATGCTCGGCAGAGGCATTACCAGCAACGTCCGCGCATGTAGTGCCGAGCCATGCTCGGCAGAGGCATTACCGGCAACGTCCACGCATCTAGTGCCGAGCCATGCTCGGCAGAAGCATTACCAGCAACGTCCGCGCATGTAGTACCGAGCCATGCTCGGCAGAGGCATTACCGGCAACGTCCACGCATGTAGTGCCGAGCCATGCTCGGCAGAGGCATTACCTGCAACGTCCCCGCATGTAGTGCCGAGCCATGCTCGGCAGAGGCATTACCAGCAACGTCCATGCATGTAGTGCCGAGCCATGCTCGGCAGAGGCACCACCCGGACATCACCTGCCGGGCAGGGCTCGGCATTAGGTGGCCTCGCTTTGACGGCTCATGCCGCTCCCGGTAGCGAACTGCTCATGTCCAGGGTCATGCGGGTGCCCTGCTCGGGCCGTGAATCAATCCGCAGTTGCCAGCCCAGGTGCTCGCACAGGCGCCCGATCAGATCCAGGCCGATACCCGCGCCGGGGCTGCGCTCGCCCCTGCTCATCCGCGCATAGACCTGCGCCACCTCCTCCGGGCTCATGCCATGGCCCGGGTCTTCGATGCTGAGCACGGCGTCCGCTGAAACCCCAACACGCACCACACCGCGATCACTGTTCTCGATGGCATTGCGCAGCAGGTTGCCAATGGCGGCCTGCACCACCGCCAGTGGTGCCAGCACCCGGCAGGGCGCCAACTCCACCAGCGCCAGTTCCAGCTCCTTGCCCTTGGCCAGATAAAGGTGATCCTCGGCGATCTCCGGCAACAGCTGGTCCAACGCCACCAGCTCACTCATCGCCGCCAATTTGGTCGGATCACGCGCCAGCACCAGCAGCAGCTGGATCAACTGTTCCATGCCGGTGGATGTCGTGCGCACGCGCTGCAGCTGTTGACGCGCGCGCTCCGGCACACCCGGTTGCTCCAGGGCCAACTCGGCGGCGCCGGTGATCACGGCAATGGGGGTACGCAGCTCGTGGCTTGCGGTACTGATGAAAGCGCGTTCGCGCTCGACGAAGTGCTCGTTGCGCTGCAGATAGTCATTTACCGCGCCGGCAATCACTTCCAGTTCGGTGCTGCCGCGCTTGTCCACGACGATCTGCTGCCCCTTGCGCTCAGGCCGCAGGTTGGCGATGTCCTGTGCCAGCACCGCCAAGGGCCGTACCAGCCGGGTCATGCCCACCCATGCCATCAGCAGCGTCACCAGCAGCAAGGCAATGCCGGCCAACAACGCCCACCGCGTTACAAAATGCTCCAGCTCACCGAAATCGGTGATGTCCAAGGCCAGCACCACCCTGCCGAAGTCACTGGTGTCGCGCACCATCACCGCCGCCTGCTTGCCATCCAGCAAAGCACCATCGTGCAGGCCCGGGTGCAGCTGCGTCAGGCTCCGCGGAACACCGCCGGGCTGATGACTTGCATAGAAATGCAGGGTGTCCGAGTTCTGCCAGTGGTAATCCGGATCCACCCGCATCTGGCCGATGATGCTGTCCAGCTCGGTGTTCAACAGCGAGCGCCACACCGCGTGCTCGGCGTGCTCATGCACATAGTTGGCCGCACTGAAGACAGCGAGGGTGATCAGGCCCACATAGACCGCCAGCCAGCCCAGCAACTTTCGCCGTAGCGTGCGGCGGGTCACGGCGCACCCGCAGCCGGCGCGGACAGGCGGTAGCCCACCCGCGGCAGGGTGTGCAGCAGCTTCTGCTCGAACGGCCCATCCACCGCGCGACGCAGCTCGTAGATATGCGAGCGCAGCATGTCACCGTCCGGCGGCTCATCGCCCCACAGGGCGTACTCCAACTGGTCGCGGGGCACCGCAGCCGGGCTGGCGCGCATCAGCACCTCCAGCAACTTGCGGCAGGCCGGGTACAGGTGCAGCACCTGTCCGGCACGTTGTGCCTCCAGCGTTGCCAGATCCAACTGCAGGTCATGCACTTCCAGCACCTTGCGCGGGTTGCGGCCATGCGTGCGGGCGAGCACCGCATCCAGCCGCACTTCCAGTTCCGGCAGCGCAAAGGGCTTGGTCAGGTAATCATCGGCACCCGCGCGGAAGCCCGTGATCTTGTCGGGCAGTTCGTCACGCGCGGTCAGCATGATCACCGGCACTTCGGAGCGGAAGTCCTCGCGCAGCTTGCGCAGTACCTCGGGCCCCTCCATGCGCGGCAGCATCCAGTCCAGCAGGATGGCGTCGTAGCTCTGGGTACCGGCCAGGTGCAAGCCGGTGATGCCGTCCGGAGCCACGTCCAGGGTGTGCCCGCGTGCCTCGAAGTAATCAAAGAGGTTGGCGACCAGATTACGATTGTCTTCAATGACCAGCAGCCGCATGGGGCGTAACCTTACTGCCCCGGGCCGAGGCATCACCCACGTATCCTAGCGCCATGGTCGTCGGAATGTGGTCGAAGCGGCAGAGCCCCGGCTTCGACGGGTTTCCAACGTTGCATGCCCCATCATCCTGCCAGCCTTCGACACCGAGCCGCCTGTGCGCCCAACCTCGTCCCGCTCTTCCCACCCCCTCTGGTTTGCCGTTCTCGTCGCACTGGTCATCGCCAGCCTGCTGGCCGGGCTGGGCCTGCGTTCGCCAACCCCGCCCGACGAGCCACGCTTCGTGCTGGCCGCCAGGCATATGGTGGAAACCGGGCAATGGCTGCTGCCACACCGTGGCAGCGAGCTGTATGCGGAAAAGCCGGCCACCTTCATGTGGATACAGGCGGCCACCTACAAAATGATCGGCAACTGGAACCTGTCTTTCCTGCTGCCCTCGCTGCTGGCCGCACTGCTCACCCTGTGGCTCACCTGGGACATGAGCCGACGCCTGTGGAACCGCCAGGTCGCCCGTTACGCGGTGGTGGCATTGTTCGTCTGCATCCAGTTCGGGCTGATGGCCAAGCGCGCGCAGATCGACATGGTGCTGGTAGGCATGACGACCCTTGCCTTGTGGGGGCTGGTGCGGCACCTGCTGCTGGGGCCGAACTGGTGGGCGCTGGCGCTGGCAGCCTTCGCGGCCGGGGCCGGCACCGTGACCAAAGGGGTGGGATTCCTGCCGTTGCTGATGCTGCTGCCGTGGATGCTGTGGCGCTGGCGCCACCCGCAGGCAGCCGGCCCGGGCCGCAGCTGGCGCTGGTGGCTGCTGCTGCCGGCCTTCCTGGCCGGCACCGCGATCTGGCTGGGGCCGTTGGCCATCGCCCTGCTGCAGAATCCCGATCCGCACCTGCAGGCCTACGCCAAGGAGCTGCTGTTCAAGCAGACCGGCACCCG
>DKPB01000019.1 GCA_002471015.1 Stenotrophomonas sp. UBA7346 | reverse complement strand
TGGGGAGTTTCCTTTTTACTCCTTCAAGCGGAGCGGCCTAAATCAGGCATCAACCTTCACACGAGACTTCCGCGTGACCCCAGAGATTAAAAAGAATTTCCGAGATCGTGCCGTTCGTGCGGTCCGAGGCCTCGAGAAGGAAAGGTCTTCTTTTGGTTACATCAACGACGGCAGCGGCAAGCGATACCGTGCTGGCGTTTTCTTTCTACTCGCAGGCGATCTGAAGCGCGCCAATGAAACATTCGACTGGTTCTACGAAGAATTTCCGGATGATATCGGCGAGCCTGTGTTCCACCTGTACAGCTCACTAGCAGCACATAGACAAGGCGATCTTGTCAAAGCGCGCATGCGCCTCCTGGATACGATGCTCAGCAACATATTCATGTTGCCGCATCTCGTTGGGCAACGTTTGAACGCACCCGACATCTGGTGTCAGTCCAACCGGCATCAGGAGAGCTATCTTTTAGAGGTGGAGGAGTTTCTGCAGGAGCCAACCTGCGAAGAGCGCCTTTGGATAGCCTCAGAGTTGAAAAGCAGTACATTTGTCACGCTGAAAGATGGTTATCTTGCGACCTTCGCAGAGCTCAAAGACGAGCGTGATATTGCCAAGCGCATGTCCATACTTGGCAAGTGGCAAAGCCTTCAGGCCGAGCACCTTGGCAATGGAAGCTGACAATTCGTTCAAGCCGACGCTGCTTCGCGATGCCTTGATTCCACAATCAGGTAACCACATGAAAATCCTGCATGTTCTGGCAATCTTTCTATTCCTGGCCGCACTCTGTTTCTACGTTGCCTCCTCCGGTACGGGGGCATGGCTACTGGGTGGCATTGGCTTTGTACTGGAGATCGCTGCGTGGGTTATCGCACTGACTTCCAGAAAATCGAGCACACCCGGTAGCAGTGTCAATTGATCGCATCACCGCTGTCTTCGAAGGCTGGGCAACCCATGTACCCAGTGCAGAGTTCGCCACCGAGTAGTTCTTCCAGGCCTGTCCGTGGATTTCCCCCGGACAGTAGGCACCGCAAACCTGTGATCTGCGCTTCCCGGAAACACCCATGCCTCATCGCCATGCCAGGTCCCGCGCAGAGAACGTACGGCTTACACCGCGCATCGTCCGCAAGACGGTGCTTTCACTGTTCCGCCGACGCAATGACTACGGCAGCGAAGATTTGACAGAGCTCCTTGCCCAGCTTGAGCCACTTGGGCTGACCACCGCAAAGCAGCTCCGGTTGATCATGAAGCGGCACCGGCGATCACTGCGCCAGGACGAGAAACGGCGAATGTCCAACGCCGAAACACGCTGGCTTGCCGGTGAAATGCAAGGCCTCGGGCTTGATACCCACGCCAACAAATCGTGGTTCGGCATCACGGGTCTGGTAAGACAGGCGATGGAACTTGAGTTCGCGGACAACGCTGCAGCCCAATGGACAATTGCCGAGATTACCGACTAGGCGCAGTGCCCACCAAAGCATGGTGAGCTTCGCCAGCGGCCCATCAAGGAGCTGCCCCACACCGCGCCCAGCGGTTTGATCCTGCCCCCGGCAATGGCTCAGTTTCCCTGCCCGTGGAAGGTCTACCGTAGCACCTGGCTGCCAGCGTCGAGGTGCTCATTGCAGGCGGAAGGTAACCGGGATATCCAGCGTCACTTCATCCACGTCCGAAGTGGCCATACCCGGCGCCACACTCCAGCCCAGCGCAGCCTCACGGGCGGCCGCATCAAGCAAGCGGTTGCCGCTGCTTTCGGTAATGCGCACACGCTTCACCTGCCCGTCGCCGGACAGCGTTATTGCCAACAGCACGCGGCCTTCCAGCCCTTCACGGGCAGATGCAGGCGGGTAGCGGGCGGGTTTGGTGCGGGCCTTGTCGCGCAATAGCGTCGCTAGGAAATCGCGCGAACTTGCACCAGGAAGCAACGTTGCCTGCTCTACTCGACCGTCGGCTGCTGTCGGCGATACCGTGAAAAGCACCTCCACCCGGCGTCGTTCACCGGCCTTCGGTGCCCGGTCACTGATCGTCCACCGGGCAGCCTCTTCACGCGCCCGGGTATCGAGCGCAGCATCGCCCGTGCTTTCCTCGACCAACACCGAGCTCAATGTGCCGTCGGCAAGAACGTCGATGACCAGCTGCAGACGCGCGTTCGTGCGCACACCCGAGACAGGCAGCGCTATCGGCTGCACCATGGCCTCAAAGCCCGCCGCAGGCAGATCGACGAAGACCTCGCCATTGGCACGGCTGGGCGAGGTTGCAGCTGGCGGCGCAAGGGGTGACTGCTCCCTGTACCGTACAACGTTCAGGCCCCTGCCGGTTGTCGCTGATTGCGCTGCCGGCAGCACCTGCTCGGACGTTCTCCTTGCGCCGTTGGCATCATCTCCAGCAGCACCCCGCCGGCGAAGCTGCAACACCTCGGCCCGCGCCTGCAGTATTTCCAGGCGCTTGCGCGAGGACTCCGGCAGCCAGATCGCCTGCAACGAAAGATCCCTGGCCAGAAAGCGCCCTTGCAGGTCCAGTGGTTCGGAACGAGGACTTCCCTCCTTTTCGCCCTGCTTAAGCCGCGCCGACACCAACAGCGCACCCAATGCCAGCTCTTCATCGACATCAACCACCACAGCCGCATAGCTATCCCACAAGGCGGGATAGCTTGGCTTGTAGCTGAGCAGGGCCTCCTGCAGCGTCAGTATCCCGCGCACCTGGTCGTCGATGGAGAGTGCCGGCTCGTTTGCATCCACGGAATCGGCCATACGTGCACGCAGCGCGTGGTTCAGGCCGATCAGCTCCAGCAGCAAGCGTTGCACGCCCCCGGTGTCCACATCCGGCACCGCGTCCCACATTGTGGTGAGCAGCGCGATGCGTTCTTCGCTGCTTGCCTTCCTTTCCGCTGCGGTTTGCGCATCCATCGTGGAGCGCCCGAACTGTTGCCGGGCTGCTTCGTGCCGGTCGCGATCGGTCCAACTGGCAGCGCGCTGGCGGGACTGCGCCCAATCCTGCAGCTGCTTCAGCTTTTGATCCACCACGGCCACATTCCCGCGCGCCGCCGCGCGGGCGATGTCGCGCAACAAGGCTGCCGCTTCCCGTTCATAGCCGCTGCGCGATGTCCACATGGGGCGCCCGCGTTCACGCGCAAGGTCGGCTTCGCGCATCAGGTCCTGGGACACCCGGCTGGGCGGGACGTACCGCACCGAGGAGGTTCCGGTGGCCAACAGCAGCAGGAAAAAGCCAAATGCCAGCAGCGCCGCCATGATGGCGTATTCCCAGGCACGGTCCCGCCAGCCCACGCGCAGCAGCGATGCCACCGAAACAGTGCCACCAATCACCACACCGGCGCGGAATGCCAGCCGTCCATCAGTGAGCACGCCGTTGGAAAGAAGCTGCCCGGTCCAGGCGATGCCGCCGTATGCCAACGCGCCGATCATGCCCCACAGGGGCATGAGCACCAACAGCAGAATCACCGCAACAACCAGCCCGACGACAACTCTCATGGCCGTTTGCTCGTGACCAGCACCGGTACGAACAGGACAAACAGCAGGGCCGCCAGCAGCAGCAGACCGCCCTGCACGCCAAGCGCCATCGCCTCACGCCAGCCCGGGTCTGCCGCAGCGTGGTAGGCCCGGTACGCCGGCATGCCCCAGCCCATGACCCAGCCCAGCAGCAATGGCCCAACGGCCGCAAACAACACGCGCGCGCCGGGCCCAAGGGGCGCGGCAGCGGCCGGTTGCGCAGCTGGCGGTGCCGCGGCACCG
>DKPB01000026.1:422-29825 GCA_002471015.1 Stenotrophomonas sp. UBA7346 | reverse complement strand
TCTCCGGCGGCCAGCAGCAGCGCGCCGCCATCGCCCGCGCCCTGGCTGGCAGCCCGCGCCTGCTGCTGGCCGACGAACCGACCGGCAACCTGGATACGCAGATGGCTCGCGGCGTGATGGAGCTGCTGGAGGAGATCAACAGCCAGGGCACCACCATCGTCATGGTCACCCATGATCCGGAGCTGGCCGCACGTGCCCAGCGCAACGTGCACATCGTCGATGGCCAGGCCACCGACCTGATCCGTGAGCCGGTGCTGGCCCACGCCGCCCGTATCGCCGCCGTCGCCGACAACCAGGGCTGATCCCACGCATGTCGCTGTTCGCCTACCACCTCCGCCAGGGCCTGCGCAGCCTGCGCCGCACCCCGGTACTGACCGCGCTGATGGTGCTGTCCATCGCGATGGGCATCGGCGCGTCGATGACCACGCTGACGGTGAAGCACCTGCTCTCGGGCGATCCCCTGCCCGGGCGCAGTGCGCAGATCTATTACCCGCAGGTGGATGCGTCGGTGCGGGGCGAACGACCCAACCGCGAGCCGCTGGACATGCTCGACTACACCTCGGCAACGGATCTGTGGCGTGATGGTCCTGCCGATCGCAAGGCTTTGGTGGTGGACAGCCCCGTCAAGTTATCCGCGCCGGCTGGCCAAGGGCCGGCGATGATGACCACGTTGCTGTCCACCACCGCCGATTTCTTCCCGATGTTCCAGGTGCCGATGGCCTACGGGGCCGGTTGGTCGGCCGAGGACGATCAGCGCCGCGCCCGCGTGGCGGTGATCTCCTGGGATCTGAACCAGCATCTGTTCGGCGGCAAGGACAGCACCGGCAAGATGCTGCGCATCCGCGACAGCGAGGTGCGCATCATCGGCGTGCTCAAGCCCTGGCGGCCCTCGCCACTGTTCTACACGGTAGCCGGCGGGCGCTTCGCACAGGGCGACACCGCCGACTATTACCGTCCTGTCGAGGACGTGATGGTGCCGTTCTTCACCGGCCTGCAGATCAATGCAGGCAACTTCCGGCAGTTCACCTGCAATCGTCTGCCGGAGCGCCCCGGTTACCTGGAGAATACCGATTGCGTATGGCTGCAGCTGTGGGTGCAGTTGGACAGCGCGGCCAAGCTTGCCGACTACCAGCAACACCTGCAGGCCTATGTACAGCAGCAACAGCAGCTGGGCCGCATCAGTCAGCCCGAACTGATGCGCCTGCGCAGCCTGATGGAATGGATGGACTACAACGGCGTGGTGCCGCGCGACGTCAAACTGCAGGCCTGGATGGCGCTGGCCTTCCTGGTGATCTGCCTGTTCAACACCATCGGCCTGCTGCTGGCCAAGTTCCTGCGTCGCACCGGTGAGATCGGCGTACTGCGCGCCCTGGGCGCCACCCGCCTCATGGTGTTCCAGCAATGCCTGACCGAAGCCGCGCTGATCGGCGTGGGCGGAGCCGTGCTCGGCCTGGTGTTCACCCTGGCCGGCTTGTGGAGCATCCGCCAGCAGCCACTGGCCTACGCCGACATGGTGCAGCTGGACCTGACCATGCTGGGCCTTACCTTCGCCACCGCGATCGCCACCACGGTGATTGCCGGGCTGCTGCCGGCGCTGCGTGCCGCGCGCATCGACCCTGCCCTGCAGATCAAGGCGCTTTAAGCCATGACCCTGGATATCAAACCCATCATCGCCACGCTGTCGCGGCATCGCATCGCCGCCACGCTGATCATTCTGGAGATCGCGCTGGCGTGCGCGGTGCTGTGCAATGCGCTGTTCCTGGCCGCCTCGCGGATGGAACTGATCGGCATGGAAAGCGGCGTTGACGAGGCGTCCATCGCCACGCTGCAGCTGCTCGACTGCGAGTCCTGCAATCCGGTGGACATCAACGGCCGTTGGCTGCAGCAACTGCGTGGCCAGGCTGGCGTGCAGGCAGTGGGCGTGCTCAATGCCGTCCCATTCGGCCAGCGCGCTGGCACTGCAGGCGTATCGCTGGACCCGGAGGGCAAGCACCACGGTGGCGTCCCCCACTTCTACACCATGGATGCAGGCGCCATCGACGCACTGCAGCTGAAGCCGGTACAGGGCCGCATGTTCAGCGATGCCGACTACCAGCCGGTGGACAACTTCCTGCCGTCGCAGGCCCAGGTATGGATCACCCAGGCCTTCGCCGGGCATCTGTGGCCGGGCCAGGACCCGCTGGGCAAGCAGTTGTGGATGGGCGGCTACCGTTACACCGTCGCTGGCGTGCTGGCGCATTTCTCGCGCCCGGACCCGGGTCGCAGCGAGAACGGCCTGGCCGGCATGGAATGGTCGGTGATCGTACCGGTGACCACCGATGCGCAGGCCGGCACCTATGTGGTGCGCGCCAACCCGCGTGACCTGCCCCGCATCGTCAGCAATGCGATTGCAGCGGCGCCCAAGGTCACCCCGGAAGCCATTCTCGCCGTCGACTACAGCAAACCTTTGCTGCAGCTGCGGGAGACCTACTTCCAGCAGGACCGCAGCATGACCCGGCTGCTGTTGGGCATCTGCCTGGTGATGTTGCTGGTTACCGCGCTGGGCATCATCGGCCTGGCCAGCTTCTGGGTGCAGCAGCGTACGCGGCAGATTGGTATCCGCCGGGCGCTGGGTGCCACCCGCCGCCAGATCATCAGCTACTTCCAGACCGAGAACCTGCTGCTGACCAGCGTCGGCATCGCGCTCGGCATGCTGCTGGCCTACGCCGGCAACCAGCTGCTGATGCACTACTTCGAAATTCCCCGGCTGCCGCTGTATTACCTGCCGCTGGGTGCCGTACTGCTGTGGTTGCTGGGCCAGGCCGCCGTCATCGGCCCTGCCCTGCGCGCCGCCGCCATCCCGCCCATTGTCGCCACGCGCAGCGCCTGAGCTGCCAAGGACCGCCCATGTTCAGTTACTACTTCAAACTTGCCCTGCGCAGCTTTGGTCGCAACAAGATCCTGACCGCGCTGATGGTGCTGGCCATTGCCCTGGGCATTGGCGCGGCGATGACCACGCTGACGGTGTTCAAGGTGCTGTCCGGCGACCCCATCCCGCACAAGAGCGACCGCCTGTTCTACGTGCAGCTCGATCCCTATACCAAGGAAGGCTACAAGCCCGGCGAAGAGCCCGAGATGCAGATGACCCGCTTCGATTCGGAAGAATTGCTGCGGCAGAAGAAGGCACCACGCCAGGCGATGATGACCGGCGGCGGCGGCATCGTCGATCCGCGCATCGATGCACTCAAGCCCTTCAGCCTGAGCATGCGCTACACCTCGGCCGATTTCTTCCCGATGTTCGATACGCCGTTCGCGTTCGGCCAGGGCTGGAGCGGCGAGGAAGACCAGGGCCGCAGCCGCGTGGCAGTGATCAGCACCACCCTCAACGACAAGCTGTTCAAGGGTGCCAACAGCGTGGGCAAGGAAGTACTGGTGGAAGGGCATGCACTACGCATTGTCGGCGTCCTGAAGGAGTGGAAGCCGGCACCGAAGTTCTACGACCTGTACTCGGGCAAGTTCGATTCCGAGGAAGATGTCTACCTGCCGTTCAGCACCGCGCTGGACCTGAAGCTGGATCGCAATGGCAGCATGAACTGCTTTGGCCGCGAACTGGTCAACGACGCCACCGCCTTGAACGTGCCCTGCTCGTGGATCCAGTACTGGGTCGAGCTGGATGCGCCCGGCGATGCCAAGGATTTCAAGGCCTACCTGGACAACTATTCCGAACAGCAGCGCGCCGCCGGCCGCTTCGAGCGTCCGGCCAACACCCGACTGCGCAATGTCATGGAGCTGATGGAGTACCGCAATGCGGTGCCGGGTGATGTGCGCCTGCAGATGTGGCTGGCGTTCGGCTTCCTGCTGGTGTGCCTGGTCAATACCGTTGGGCTGCTGCTGGCCAAATTCCTGCGCCGCAGCGGCGAGATCGGGGTGCGCCGCGCGCTGGGTGCCAGCCGTGCCGAGATCTTCAAGCAGTGCCTGATCGAAGCCGGCACGATTGGTCTTGCCGGTGGCCTGCTGGGCCTGGTATTCGCGCTGTTCGGCCTGTGGGCTGTGCGCCAGCGCCCGGCCGAGTACGCCTCACTCGCCCACCTGGACGGCTCGATGCTGGTGGTCACCTTTGTCCTGGCGGTGCTCGCCAGCATGCTGGCCGGCATCCTGCCCGCCTGGCGCGCCATGCAGGTGGCCCCGGCACTGCAGCTCAAGAGCCAGTGAAGCAGGAACGAATGAAGAGGAGTGAGAAATGAGAGAAATCCAGATCGCACCTCCCCTTCACCACGTTTGCGGACGCCCTCATAGAGGCAGTGCGTTCGGCTGAGACAGGGAAGCAGTGTTTGCCGCTTCTCTTTTTCACTCCTCACTCCTCTTCACTCACTTCTCGCTTCCCCGGAGATACCTCATGGAAATCCGCCCCATCCTCTCCACGCTATCGCGGCACAAGACAGCCGCCGCGCTGATCGTGCTGGAAATCGCGCTGAGCTGCGCCATCATCTGCAACGCGTTGTTCATCGTCTCCCAGCGCATCGACGCCATGCAGCTGGCCAGTGGCATCGATGACAACCAGCTGATCGAGATCGGCCTGAGCGGTATCGGCAAGCAGGTCGATGCCGATGCCCGCACCGCCGAGGATATTGCCTCGTTGCGTGGTATCCCTGGCGTGGAGAGCGTTGCCATCGTCAACCAGTTGCCCTTCCAGGGCGGCTCATGGAACACCTCGCTGGCGGCCTCGCCCGAACCGGATGCACAGTCGACCAATGGCGCCCAGTACATGGTGGGCGAGAACACGATCAAGACGCTGGGACTGAAGCTGGTCGCCGGCCGCGACTTCAACGCCGATGAGTACCAGAGCAGCGACGTGCTGGAAAAGGTGGAAGACCTGGGCACGCTGAAAGCACCGGCCATCCTCAGCGAAGCCATGGCCAAGCAGTTCTTCCCGGATGGCAACGCCGTCGGCAAGACCCTGTACATGGCCAACATCCCGGTCACCGTGGTCGGTGTGACGCAGACCTTGCTGCGCCCGAACATGCAGAACAACAACCGCACCTATTCGGTGATCTTTCCGATCCGGATGAACTTCTCCAATGGAGGCCGCTACATCCTGCGCGTGACCGAGCCGGGCCGCCGCGACGAAGTGCTGAAGCAGGCACTGGCCACCCTGGACAAGAACGACCCCAACCGCCTGGTGTGGACCAAGCTCACCGTCGAGGAAAAGCGCGCCAAGTACTTCGCCAACGACCGCGACATGATCGGGCTGTTGCTGATCGTCAGCGGCCTGCTGTTGCTGGTGACCGCGCTGGGCATCATCGGCTTGGCCAGCTTCTGGGTGCAGCAGCGCACCAAGCAGATCGGCATCCGCCGCGCCCTGGGCGCCACCCGCGCGCAGATCCTGCGCTACTTCCAGACCGAGAACTTCCTGCTGGCCGGCATCGGCATCGTGGTTGGCATGTTGCTGGCCTATCTGCTCAACCAGTGGCTGATGGGCCGCTACGAGCTGCCGCGCCTGCCGCTGCTGTACCTGCCGGTAGGCGCCGTGCTGCTGTGGCTACTGGGCCAGATCGCGGTGTTCGGCCCGGCCCGCCGCGCCGCCTCCATTCCACCGGCGGTCGCCACCCGCAGCACCTGATTGCCGGAACCAGGGAGACAGGGAATGTTTGGCTACTATCTGCAACTGGCGGTTCGCAGCTTCGCGCGCAACAAGGCATTGACCGCCTTGATGGTACTGACCATCGCGGTGGGCATCGGTGCGACGATGACCACCTTGGCGCTGTACTTCGTGCTGTCCGGGGATCCCATCCCCGGCAAGAGCGGGCAACTGTTCTATCCGCAGCTGGAGCCGCGCAGCCTTGGCAAGGATGCCACCCTGGATGCAGACCCGCTGAAGCAGATGAGCCGCTATGACGCCGAAGAGCTGTTGCGGCAGAAGCGCGGTGACCGCCAGGCGGTGATGAGCGCCGGTTCGGTCACGGTGATGCCTGCAGGCGACGCCGCGCAACCGTTCCGGGTGCGGGCACGCTACACCTCGGCCGACTTCTTCCCCATGTTCGAGGTGCCGCTGGCTGCGGGCAATGCCTGGAGCGGGAACGATGATGAGGCTCGCAGTCTGGTTGCGGTCATCGACCGCAAGCTTGCCGGCAGGTTGTTCGGCAGCGCCAACCCGATCGGCAGGAATCTGGCGCTGCCGCAGGGTACCTTCCGCATCATTGGCCTGCTCGGCGATTTCAAGCCCACCCCGCGTTTCTACGACCTCACCAGCCAACGCTATGGCGGCGATGAGCAGGTGGTGCTGCCTTTTTCCAGCTCGCGCGCGCTGAAGCTGGACACCCAGGGCAACATGCAGTGCTGGGCTGCCAGCGACGACGGCGAAGGCAATCGCAGCCTCAACGCGCCGTGTGCGTGGTTGCAGTACTGGGTAGAGCTGGACACGCCGCAGAAGGCACGCGACTACCTGAAGTACCTGGCCGACTATTCCGACACCCAGCGCGCGAACGGCCGCTTCGAGCGCCCCACCAATGTGCGCCTGCACGACGTGATGGGCTGGCTGGATTTCAACCGCATCGTCCCCAACGACGTGCGCCTGCAGATGTGGCTGGCCTTCGGCTTCCTGCTGGTGTGCATGATCAACACGGTGAGCCTGCTGCTGGCCAAGTTCCTGCGCCGCGCCGGTGAGATCGGCGTGCGGCGTTCGTTGGGCGCCTCACGGCTGGACATCTTCAAGCAATGCCTGACCGAAGCCGGTGTCATCGGCCTGGCCGGCGGCGCGCTTGGTCTGGGTTTCGCTGCGTTCGGCCTGTGGCTGATCCGCCAGCAACCGGACGAATACGCCAAGCTGGCGCACATGGATGGCACCACGCTGTGGCTGACCTTCGTGCTGGCGGTGGCCGTCAGCGTGATTGCGGGGCTGCTGCCTGCCTGGCGCGCCATGCAGGTGCCGCCGGCACTGCAGCTCAAGAGCCAGTAGCCGGCCCTGCCCCTGCTCGATCACCTCCACCCGTCCCCTTCACCATTCCCTTCACTGCCCTGTGCGTGGTCCATGGAACTGTTGCCCACCTTCAACCAGCTGATGCGCCACAAGACCGCTTGCCTGCTGCTGGTGCTGGAGATCGCCTTGAGCTGCGCCATCATCTGCAACGCGGTGTTCATCATCAGCAACCGCGTGGACGAGCTGCGCCTGCAAAGCGGCGTTGTCGATGACGAGCTGGTCTACCTGTCCACCAGCAGCCTGCTGCCGGATGTCAATTACGATGCACTGCGCCTGCAGGATGTGCGGGCGCTGGCGGCGCTCCCCGGGGTAAAGGCCGCTGCAAGCGTCAACCAGATTCCCTACGGCGGCAATGTCTGGGGCTCGGACGTCCGCCTGCAGGCAGACCAGAACCGCCCCACCGCGCATGCCTCGATTTACATGGATGACGGCAACCTGCTGCAGACCTATGGCCTGCAGGTGGCGGAAGGGCGCGGTTTCCTGCCCGATGAATACATCGACAACAGCGCCTTCGACCCCAACAAGATCGGCCCCACCGTGCCCTCCGTGCTGCTGGCCCGCTCGCTCGCGCAGCGTCTGTTCCCGGGCGAGAGCGCGATCGGCAAGCGCGTCTACATCTGGGGCGAGGCACAGCCGCCCTCCACCGTCGTCGGCGTGGTCAAGGACCTGATGGCACCGGGCGACAGTGGCACGTTCGCCAACCGTTTCGATTCGGTGATTTTCCCGATCCGGGTATCCAATGGCGCCTATGCACTGCGCACCACGCCCGACCAGCGCCAGCAGGTGCTCAAGGCCGCGGTCGCCGCGCTCAACCAACAGGACCCCAACCGCATCATCGAGGAACAGGCCACGCTGGAGCAGATGCGCAAGGACTTCCATCGCCGTGACCGCTCGGTGATCTGGCTGCTGCTGGCGGTGAGTGCCGCGCTGCTGGCGGTGACCGCCTTCGGCATCATGGGGCTTGCCAGCTTCTGGGTGCAGCAGCGCACCCGCCAGATCGGCATCCGTCGTGCCCTGGGGGCAACCCGCACGCACATCCTGCGCCATTTCCAGCTGGAAAACCTGCTGCTGAGCAGCGCGGGCGTGGTCCTCGGCCTGCTGCTGGCCTATGCCTTGAACATGTTGTTGATGGGCCGCTACGAACTGCCACGCCTGCCTTGGGGCTACCTGCCGGTCGCCGCGGTGCTGTTGTTGCTGCTGGGTCAGCTCGCGGTACTCGGGCCGGCGCGGCGGGCGGCCGCGGTGCCACCGGCGGTAGCTACCCGTGCTGCCTGATCCTTCCCTGCTTCTGCGTCCCGGAGTCCCCCCGATGAATTCCAAGCTGCATTACCTGCCGCTGCTGTTCGCACTGAGCCTGCCTGCGGCACACGCCGCCGATACCGTCCCGGGCAGCCTGCACGACACGGTCGCCGCGCTCGACCACGACATGTTCGACAGCTTCAACCACTGCAGCGATCCAACCCAGCTTGCCAGGCACGCCAGCTACTTCGATCCGGCGGTGGAGTTCTATCACGACACCGGCGGCGTCACCTGGAGCCGTGAGGCGATGCTGGCCAATACCCGGAAAAATGCCTGCGGCCACTACACCCGGCAGCTGCTGCCTGGCACGCTGCAGGTGTTTCCGGTAAAGGACTTCGGCGCCATCGCCCGTGGCCAGCACCGCTTCTGCGATCTCAAGGGTGAACACTGCGATGGCGTGGCCGACTTCGTCATCATCTGGCGGCAGCGCGAGGGCCAGTGGCAGGCAACCCGCGTGCTCAGTTACGCACACCGCGCGAACATGGAGCCGACGCATTGAACTACACACTGGAAACCGGCCTGCGTGGCTGCCTGCGCCATCCACGCACGATGGCCCTGGCGATCCTCACTCTGGCGTTGGGGCTGGCCTCGGTGATGACCATGCTGACCCTGTTGTCCGTGCTGTCCGCCGACCCCCTGCCCGGCATCAGCCAGAACCTGCACCTGGCCTGGGCCGACTCGCGCCAGGCCGCCAAGAGCGGCGACAGCGAAAGCTACGGCGACGGCACGCCGGTGCCGCCGCTGTGGAAGTTGGCCGATGTGCAGGCAATGCGACAGTTGCGGCCGGATGTGGCGCAGGTCGGGGTGGTGACCAGCCCGTTGAGCGTCAGCAACGCCGACAACACCGTCAGCAAGAACGTATCGGCCGCGCTGGCGGTGGGGCCGATGCTGCCGGTATTCGGCGTGCCCTTGCGCCATGGCCGCTACTGGACTGCCGAAGAGGAGGCCGCACATACCCCGGTGGTAGTGATAAGCCGTGCGCTCAGCCAGCACCTGCTGGGCCGCGAGGACGGCACCGGTGCGCAGATCCGCATTGGCAAGCGCGAGTTCCGCGTGATCGGCATCAGCGAGCGCTGGGCACCACGGCCGCGGCCGCACTTCCTGCCGGCAAACGACAGCGGCTGGGAAGGTGACGGGGATGAGCTGTTTGCCCCGGCTGAGGCGGTGCTGGCCGCGGGTGCGGAGATCACCAGTACCCGTATCTGTGACGGCGCCGGCTTTGGCGGGTTCCGTTTCGACCAGATCGATACCGGGCAATGCCGCTGGCTGGTGCTGTGGGCCGAACTGAAGGACGCCGACGCCCGCGAGGACTATGCACGCAGCCTGCAGAACTTCGCCGCCGAACGTCACGCTGCCGGCATTTTTGCGCGCAAACCGAACACCAGCCTGCAGTCGATGGCGCAGTGGCTGCGCTTCAACCGCGTGGTGCCGGACAGCGTGCGCCTGAATCTGTGGCTTGCACTGGGCTTGTTGCTGCTTTGCCTGGTGAACGTTGCCGGCCTGCTGGCCGCCCGCTTCCTGCGCCGGGCCGGCGAGCATGGCGTGCGCCGGGTGCTGGGGGCACCACGCCGCGCAATCATTGCCAGCTGCCTGGTCGAGTCGACCCTGGCCGGCCTGCTGGGCGGCCTGCTGGCGCTGCCGTTGACCCTTGCCGGCCTGTGGCTGATGCGCCAGCAAGGCGAAGCCTATTCCTCGCTGGCGCGGCTCAGCCCCGGGCTGTTCATCGGCTTGTTGCTGATGGCCGTCGCCACCGGCGTGCTGGTGGGCCTGCTGCCAGCCATCCGCGCCGCGCGCCAGGAGCCTGCATTGCAGGTCAAGACACTATGAACGAGGCAACCGCATGAATCCCCTGTTCGCTTCCATGCGTCGCCAGCCACTGATGCCCTGGCTGATCGGCCTGCAGATCGCGGTGGCCTGCGCCATCCTCTGCAATACGCTGTTCCTGCTTGCGCAGCAGGCCGGCCCACTGCTGATCGATGATGGCATCGCCGACAAGGAGATCATCATCGTCGACCAGGTGCTGCGCCCTGATGGCAACTGGAGCGCCGCACAGGCCACGGCCGGCGCCCAGGCGCTGGCGCATATCCCCGGGGTGACGCGGGCCACTGCAGTGGTTGGCGCGCCCATGCGCGAAACCCTGACCATGGTCTACGACCTGAAGCCGGCCAATGGCCCCACCGTGGAGGTCAGTGGCTTCCTGGGCAACCACCTGATCGACACGCTGGGGTTGCAGCTCAGCCGCGGCCGCGACTTCCTGGATGACGAGTACAGCGACCTGCAACTGGGCGACGACGACGCGGCCAGCACCACGCCCATCATCATCACCGAGGCGCTGGCGCGCACCTTGTTCGACGGCGACCCGGTCGGCCGCACACTCAGCGGCGGCGATGACAGTGGCCACTACGTCGTGGTCGGCGTGGTGGCGCACCTGCTGCGTTACCAGCTCAGCGAACTGGACGATGGCAAGGCCGAACACGCCATCCTGTTGCCACGCCGGCCCGCGGGCCTGCCCCTGCTCAGCTTCGTGGTGCGCGCCACCGCCCAGCAGCGCGATGCGGTGATCAAGGCCATCCCCGGCGTACTGCAGGACAGCTATCGCGCGCAGATGGCACGCGGCTTCAAGCCGGTGGTGGCCAGCTATGAAGAACTGCGCAGCAACGGACTGCGCCAACGCCGCGCCGCGGTCTGGCTGTTGCTGGCGGTCAACCTGGTGGTGGCGACCATCACCTTGATCGGCATCGCCAGCCTCAGTGGCTACTGGATACAACAGCGCACCCGCCAGATCGGCATCCGCCGGGCGCTGGGCGCCACCCGCAATCAGGTGCTGCGCCACTTCCTGACCGAGAACCTGCTGTTGACCCTCGTCGGGCTGGCCATCGGGCTGTTGCTGGCGTTGCTGATCAACCAATGGCTGATGCAGCATTACGAACTGCCCCGCCTGCCCTGGACCTATCTGCTGGCGGCAGGTGGCCTGATGCTGGTGCTGGGCCAGGCCGCCGTTGCCGCGCCCGCCCAACGTGCGGCGCAGCTGCCCCCTGCCAGTGCCACCCGCAACGTGTAAGGTGCTGACTTCAATGCCTGTGCTGCACCCTACCCTCTTCTTGTGCGACAACCGATGCCACAGATCCTGATCATCGACGACAACACCGCCGTGGCCACCGCGCTGGACGTGCTGTTCTCCCTGCACGACATCGACACCCGCCATGCGGTATCGCCGGAGCAGGGCCTGGCGATGCTGGCCGAGCAGGAATTCGACCTGGTGCTGCAGGACATGAACTTCACCGCCGATACCACCTCCGGCGAGGAAGGCCAGCAACTGTTCCGTGACATCCGGCAGGCCCACCCGGACCTGCCGGTGATCCTGCTCACCGCGTGGACCCACCTGGACAGCGCGGTGGAACTGGTCAAGGCCGGCGCCGCCGACTACCTGGCCAAGCCGTGGGACGATGGCCGCCTGCTGACCACGGTCAACAACCTGCTGGAGCTGGCCGAGACCCGCCGCGAACTGGCGCGCCGCCGCTCGCGCGAGCTGCGCAACCAGCAGGCCCTGCATGAGCGCTACGACCTGCGCGGCGTGGTGTTCGCCGACCCGGCCAGCGAGCGCGTGATCAGCCTGGCCTGCCAGGTCGCACGTTCGCAGCTGCCGGTGCTGATCACCGGGCCCAATGGCGCCGGCAAGGAAAAGATCGCCGAGATCATCCAGGCCAACTCGGCCGATCGCAAAGGCCCGTTCGTCGCGCTCAACTGCGGGGCGATACCGTCCGAACTGATCGAAGCCGAGCTGTTTGGTGCCGAAGCCGGCGCCTACACCGGCGCCAACAAGGCACGCGAAGGCAAGTTCGAGGCCGCCGACGGGGGCACCCTGTTCCTGGACGAGATCGGCAACCTGTCGCTGACCGGGCAGATGAAGCTGCTGCGGGTACTCGAGACCGGCCGCTTCGAGCGGCTGGGGTCCAACCGCGAACGGCAGGTGTCGGTGCGCGTGGTCAGCGCCACCAATGCCGACCTGCCGGCGATGATCCGCGATGGCAGCTTCCGCGAGGACCTCTATTACCGGCTCAACACGGTCGAGCTGAGCCTGCCGCCCCTGGCCGAACGGCGCGAAGACATCCTGCCGCTGGCCCAGCACTTCCTGGCGGACGGCAAGCCGCTGTCGGCCCAGGCCGCGCAGGCGCTGCAGCGCCATACCTGGCCGGGTAATGTGCGCGAACTGCGCAACGTGATCCAGCGCGCCGTGCTGCTGGCACAGGGCCCGCGCATCGAGGCAGCCGACCTCAACCTGCCGCGTGCCGCGCCCAGCCGCCCCAGCGCCGCGGCCGATGAGCCCGACCGTGCCCGCATCGTCAACGCACTGGAGCGCGCGGGCGGAGTGATCGCGCAGGCCGCCGCCGAACTGGGCATGAGCCGGCAAGCGCTGTACCGGCGCATGGACCGCCACCACATCCCACGCGAATGAGATCCCGCTCCTTCACCTTCAGTCTTTTCCTGCGGCTGCTGCCGGTGCTGGCGCTGGCGGCCGCCTTGCCATGGCTGCTGGCCTACTGGATGGACCGTGGCTGGGTGGTGGTCAGCGTATCGGCCCTGCTGCTGCTGGCACTGATGTGGTGGACCCTGCGCCGCGCCACCGCCCCGGTCCGCTCCCTGCTGCGTGCGCTGGCCGGCACCACCAGCAGCTACCGCGACGGCGAGTTCAACTTTGGCGTGCATTGGCGCGGCAATGACGAACTGGCCCAGCTGGTGCAGGCGCATGCGGAACTGGGCGATGTGCTGCGCGAGCAGCGCCAGTCGCTGGTGCAGCGCGAGCTGCTGCTCGACACCATGGTGCAGAACACACCGGTGGCGATGCTGTTGCTGACCGATGGCGGCGATGGCGTGCAACGTGTGACCTTCTCCAACACCGCTGCGCGCAAGCTGCTGCACGGGGGCTGGAAGCTGGAAGGCAAGCGCATGCACGAGCTGCTGGAGACCATGCCGATCGAACTGCGCAATGCCATCGCCCGCGGCGGTGATTCGCTGTTCGCGGTGCGCTCGCCGGATGCGGCCGATGACGATGAGGACGACGACGAGCAGATCTACCACCTGTCGCGGCGTGGGTTCCATCTGAATGGACGCCCGCACGAACTGCTGCTGCTGCGCCTGCTCACCGCCGAGTTGCGCCGCCAGGAAGTACAGACCTGGAAGAAAGTGATACGGGTGATCAGCCACGAGCTCAACAACTCGCTGGCACCGATTGCCTCGCTGGCGCATTCCGGTGCGGAGCTGGTGCGACGCAACCGATACGACCGCCTGGAGGACATCTTCGGCACCGTCGAGGAGCGCGCGCGCCATCTGGAAGGTTTCATCCGCGGCTACGCGCGTTTTGCCAAACTGCCGCAACCGCAGCTGCAGACAGTCGCCTGGAGTCAGTTCCTGCACGGGCTGCAGCAACAGATCAGTTTCCGCATGGAACCGATGGCCGACGAGCAGTACAGCCGCCTGGACCAATCACAGTTTTCGCAGGCACTGCTCAACCTGCTGAAGAACGCGCACGAAGCCGGTGCCGACAATGGCGCAACCGAGGACGCAGTGGAGCTGCGGCTGGCGCGCCTGCCCAATTGGCTGCGCATCGAAGTGCTGGACCGTGGCACCGGCATGAACGAGGCCGTGCTGCAGAACGCCCTGATGCCGTTCTATTCGACCAAGCGCAACGGCACCGGGCTGGGGCTGGCGCTGACACGCGAGATCGTCGAGGCCCATGGTGGCCGCATCTCGCTGCAGAACCGCAAGGATGGCGGACTGTGCGTGACCATCCTGCTGCCGCACGACTAGGCCACCGCTCCGACGTCGGATGCGTCACGGGGAAGCCCTGCCGAGCATGGCTCGGCACTGCGCCCCCTCCCTTTCGCGTAGCGAAGGGGAGGGTTGGGGAGGGGTGCTTCTGGCTGGTAATGCCCTGCCGAGCATGGCTCGGCACTACAGCTCCTCCCTTTCGCGTAGCGAAGGGGAGGGTTGGGGAGGGGTGCTTCTGGCTGGTAATGCCCTGCCGAGCATGGCTCGACACTATAGGTCTGGTGCTTCGCCACTTGCGCCACTCCCACGGAGCACGCTCAGGGCTGTTCCAGGGTTCGTCGCATCGCCAATCGCAACGCCATTGGAAAACCCGCATCGGCCTCGGCAGCCATCACTTCGCACATGCCTGCACTCCACTCATGCGCAGGCCAAGCGCTGAAGCCTTCACTGGCATAGAAAGGCGCGTTCCATGGCACGTTTGTCAGCGTGCTCAGCACCGCGTGTCGATACCCGCGCGCCCTCGCCTGCCCGATGGCATGGCGCAGCAAGGTGCGACCATGACCTTGGCGGCCGTGTGCCGGCGCAACGTCCATCTGCTGGATATGGAAATCCTCACCCAGCGCGCCCGCCATCAGGTAGCCGGCCAGTGCGTCCTCACTGGCAACCACCCACAGCAGTCCGCACTGCCAGGCACGTTCAAACAGGGCCGGCTCGGTCGGGCTCGCAGCAAACACCGCAGCGGCCGGATGCCCGCGCAGGCGCTCGCCGGCCTGCGCCTCGATCCGTGGCAACAGCGCGAGCTCCTCGCGCCGTGCCAAGCGCGGCTCAGGACTTCTTGACGGGGCGGACCCAGCCATCAATCGTTTCCTGGCGCGTCCGCGCCACGGTCAACTTGCCTTCCGGCGCGTTGCGGGTGATCACCGAACCCGCGGCAATGGTCGCCCCATCGGCCAGGGTGACCGGTGCCACCAGCGAGCTGTTGGAACCGACGAACACCTTGTCACCGATGGTGGTCTGGAACTTGTTCACGCCGTCGTAGTTGCAGGTGATGGTGCCGGCACCGATGTTGGTACCGCTGCCGATCACCGCGTCGCCCAGATAGGTCAGGTGGTTGGCCTTGCTGCCCTTGCCCAGCGTGGTCTTCTTGGTCTCGACGAAGTTGCCCACGTGCACGCCATCGGCCAGCACCGTGCCCGGACGCAGGCGTGCGAATGGTCCGATCTGTGCCGCCCCCTCACTGACCACGCCCTCCAGGTCGCAATGCGGGCGCACCTCGGTGCCGGCACCCAGTTTGACGTCCTTCAGCCGCACGAAGGCACCGATGCTGACACCATCGCCCAGCTCAACCTCGCCTTCCAGGATCACGTTGGCGTCGATCTGCACATCGCGGCCCACCTTCACCGTGCCACGCTGGTCAAAGCGCGACGGATCCAGCAGGCGTGCGCCCTGCTCGCACAGCGCCTTGGCCGAGCGCAGCTGCCAGGCCCGTTCCAGCTGCGACAGCTGCCACGGATCATTGGCGCCTTCGGCTTCCTGGGCATCGGCCACGTGCACCAGGCTTGCCGGGGTGTACTCGCCGGCAGCCGAAGCAAACACGTCGGTGAGGTAGTACTCGCCCTGCGCATTGCTGTTGGACAGGCTCGACAGCCAACGCCGCAGCGCGGTGGATTCAGCCGCGATGATGCCGGTGTTGATGGTGCGGATGCGCTTTTGCTCGTCATCGGCATCCTTCTGCTCGACGATGGCCGCCACCTTGCCCTCTGCATCGCGCACGATGCGACCGTAACCCGTTGGGTTGTCCAGCTCGGCAACCAGCACCGCCAAGCGCGGCCCGCCTTCCAGCAGCGCCCTCAGCGTGTCGGCACGGATCAGCGGCACATCCCCATACAACACCAGCACCTGCGCGGTATCAGGCACGTCGGGCATGGCCTGCTGTACCGCGTGGCCAGTACCCAGCTGCTGGGTCTGCTCTGCCCACTGCAGATCAGCCTGGCCGGCAAAGGCAGCGCGGACCGCCTCACCGCCATGGCCATACACCACATGGATACCCGCCGGCTGCAGCTGGCGCGCGGTTTCAATCACATGCGCCAACATGGGCTGGCCGGCGATGGGCTGCAGCACCTTGGGCAGTACCGACTTCATGCGCTTGCCTGCGCCTGCTGCGAGGATGATGACGTGCAACGGCTGGGTCATACCTACGACTTCCTTCGAGAATCCCCGGATTCTAAGCCCAAGGCGGTAGCATTGCAGGCCGCTTACTGAACCTTCTTCCGATGAGCCTGCTACGACAAGGCAGCCAGTACATCATCTTCGGCCTGCTGCAGTTGGCCCTGGACTGGGGGGTGTTTGTCCTCGCCACCGCGCTGGGCGTGCCAGTGGCACCGGGCAATCTGATCGGCCGTGTCAGCGGTGCGCTGCTCGGTTTCTGGCTCAACGGCCGCTATACCTTTGCGCACCAAGGCCAGCAGCGGCATGGCTGGAAGCGCTTCATGCGTTTTGCCGTGCTGTGGCTGCTGATGACGGCGGCCAGTACCTGGCTGATCAGCTGGGTCGCCGGATCCCTGGGCCTTGGCCATGCGTGGCTGGCCAAGCCGCTGGTGGAAGGCGGCCTGGCTGCGGCGACCTTCTTCCTGCTGCGGCACGTGGTGTACCGCTGAGCCGGTAGTGCCGAGCCATGCTCGGCAGGGGCATTACCAGCCAGAAGCACCCCTCCCCAACCCTCCCCTTCGCGGCGCGAAAGGGAGGGGGCGTAGTGCCGAGCCATGCTCGGCAGGGGGCATTCCCAGCCAGAAGCACCCCTCCCCAGCCCTCCCCTTCGCTATGCGAAAGGGAGGGGTGTATGTAGTGCCGAGCCATGCTCGGCAGGGGCTTGCCTGGGGAGGCCTCTGCCGAGCGTGGCTCGGCACTACGGAAACATGCGGTGTAAGGCCTCTGCCGAGCATGGCTCGGCACTACAAAAGCGGGGCAAAAAAAACGCCGGCGTTGGCCGGCGTTTTTCTGGGCGTTGCTGCAGGCCTCAGTGCTTGAGGTTGCGGCGCAGACGCTCCAATGCCTGCAGCTGGGCAGTGACTTCGGCCAGCTTCTGCTGTGCCTCGGCCAGCTCCATGGCTTCGCCACGGTGGGCCAGCACGCGCTCGGCTTCTTCCTTGGCCTTGCGCACCGATGCTTCATCGATGTCGCTGGCACGGATGGCGGTGTCGGCCAGCACGGTCACGACCTGCGGCTGTACTTCCAGGATGCCGCCGGAGATGGCGAAATCCAGGTGTTCCCCGGCAGCGGTGGTGACCACGACCTTGCCCGGCTTCAGACGGGTGATCAGCGGTGCGTGCTTGGGCGCGATGCCCAGCTCGCCCAGCTCACCGGTGGCCACGACCAGGGTCGCTTCGCCGCTGAAGATCTGCTGCTCGGCACTGACGATGTCGCAACGGATGGTGCTCATGGAACCTCGCTAATTAGTAGTCGGGATTGGGGGAAATGGGATTGGGGGTTGGAGAACCGGCACTTCTTTCGCCATGCAGTACTGCCAGACGAGGCCGACGCTCCAACAAATCCCGAATCCCTTCTCCCGAATCCCGAGAGAAGGCTTAAGCCTTCTCGGCCATCTTCTTGGCCTTCTCGACCGCTTCTTCGATGCCGCCGACCATGTAGAACGCCTGCTCCGGCAGGTGGTCGTACTCGCCATCGACGATGGCCTTGAAGCCACGGATGGTGTCCTTCAGCGGCACGTACTTGCCCGGCGAGCCGGTGAACACTTCGGCCACGTGGAACGGCTGGCTGAAGAAGCGCTCGATCTTACGGGCGCGCGACACGGCTTCCTTGTCTTCCTGGGACAGTTCGTCCATACCCAGGATGGCAATGATGTCCTTCAGTTCCTTGTACTTCTGCAGGGTCTGTTGGACGCGCTGTGCGGTGTCGTAGTGCTCGCTGCCGATGACCTGCGGGTCCATCTGGCGCGAGGTCGAATCCAGCGGATCCACGGCCGGGTAGATACCCAGCGAGGCGATCGAACGCGACAGGGTCACGGTCGAGTCCAAGTGGGCGAACGTGGTGGCCGGCGACGGATCGGTCAAGTCATCGGCGGGCACGTACACGGCCTGGATCGAGGTGATCGAGCCGGACTTGGTCGAGGTGATGCGCTCCTGCAGGACGCCCATTTCCTCGGCCAGGGTCGGCTGGTAACCCACGGCCGACGGCATACGGCCCAGCAGTGCCGACACTTCGGTACCGGCCAGGGTGTAGCGGTAGATGTTGTCGACGAACAGCAGCACGTCCTTGCCCTTGCCGCTGGCGTCCTTCTCATCACGGAAGTACTCCGCCATGGTCAGGCCGGTCAGTGCAACGCGCAGACGGTTGCCCGGCGGCTCGTTCATCTGGCCGTACACCATCGCCACCTTGTCCAGGACGTTGGAGTCCTTCATTTCGTGGTAGAAGTCGTTGCCCTCACGGGTACGCTCACCCACGCCGGCGAACACGGACAGACCGCTGTGCGCCTTGGCGATGTTGTTGATCAGCTCCATCATGTTGACGGTCTTGCCGACGCCGGCGCCGCCGAACAGGCCGACCTTGCCGCCCTTGGCGAACGGGCACATCAGGTCGATGACCTTGATGCCGGTTTCCAGCAGCTCGGTCGAGGAAGACTGGTCTTCGTACGACGGGGCCGAACGGTGGATTTCCCAGCTGTCCGACGCCTGCACCGGGCCGGCTTCGTCGATCGGGCGACCCAGCACGTCCATGATGCGGCCCAGGGTGCCAGCGCCGACCGGCACCGAGATGGCGCGGTTGGTGTTGGTGGCAACCAGGCCACGCTTCAGGCCGTCGGTCGAGCCCAGCGCGATCGCGCGGACGATACCGTCACCCAGCTGCTGCTGGACTTCCAGCGTGATTTCGGTGTTGTCGACCTTCAGCGCGTCGTACACCTTCGGCACGTCGGTGCGCGGGAATTCGACGTCGACGACCGCGCCGATGATCTGAACGATCTTGCCCTGACTCATTGCTGCATCCTCTAAATGTGTGCTGTTGACTGCGCGCGTTAGACCGCTGCCGCGCCGCTGACGATTTCGGAGATTTCCTGGGTGATCGCTGCCTGGCGGGCCTTGTTGTAGACCAGCTGCAGGGTTCCGATCATCTTGTTCGCGTTGTCGCTTGCCGCCTTCATCGCCACCATGCGAGCTGCGTGCTCGGAGGCAACATTCTCCAGCACCGCCTGATACACCAACGATTCGATGTAGCGGGTGATCACGTGCTCAAGCACGGTTGCCGCGTCGGGCTCGTACAGGTAATCCCAGTCGTGCGAAGCCACCTGCTTTTCGGCGGCCGGCAACGGCAGCAGCTGGTCGAAGCTGGCCTTCTGCGTCATCGTGTTGATGAAGCGGTTGTAGACCAGGTAGACGCGGTCAACCTTGCCTTCGGTGAAGGCATCCAGCATGACCTTGATCACGCCGATCAGCGTTTCCAGCTTGGGCTGGTCGCCGATGTTGGCCACCGAGGCAGCCATGTTGACGTTGACGCGACGGAAGAACGCGCCGGCCTTCTGGCCAACGGTCACCACGTCGATCTCGGCGCCCTTGTCCTGCCAGTCGCGCATTTCCGCGACCGTCTTGCGGAACAGGTTGTTGTTCAGGCCGCCGGCCAGACCGCGATCGGAAGAGATCACGATGTAGCCCACGCGCTTGACCTGCTCACGCTCGACCAGGAACGGGTGCTGGAAATCGGTGCTGGCCTGGGCCAGGTGACCGATCACCTGCTTCATCGCCTGCGCGTACGGACGCGAGGTCTTCATCCGATCCTGCGCCTTGCGGATCTTGGAGGCCGAGACCATTTCGAGCGCGCGCGTCACCTTGCGGGTGTTCTGCACGCTCTTGATCTTGGTTTTGATTTCGCGTCCGCTTGCCATCTCTTATTCCCATAGAGCGGGGCTGTGCCCCGCTTTATCAGTGTGAAGCGGAGCAAGGCTCCGCTCTACATACGCTCTTACCAGGTGCCGGTGCTCTTGAAATCGGCGATGCCCTTCTTGAAGGCAGCTTCGATGTCGTCGTTCCAGGCGCCGGTGCTGTTGATCTTGGAGGTCAACTCACCTGCGGTGTTGGCGAAGTGGGCGTGCAGGCCGGCTTCGAACGAGAGCAGCTTGTTGACCGGCACGTCGTCGAGGAAGCCCTCGTTGACGGCGTAGATCGACAGCGCCTGGTCGGCGATCGACATCGGCGCGTACTGCTTCTGCTTCATCAGCTCGGTGACGCGCTGGCCGCGCTCCAGCTGCTTGCGGGTCGCTTCGTCCAGGTCCGAGGCGAACTGCGCGAACGCAGCCAGCTCACGGTACTGGGCCAGCGAGATACGAATACCGCCGGACAGCTTCTTGATGATCTTGGTCTGGGCCGAACCACCCACGCGCGACACCGAGATACCGGCGTTGACGGCCGGACGGATACCGGCGTTGAACAGGTCGGTTTCCAGGAAGATCTGGCCGTCGGTGATCGAGATCACGTTGGTCGGAACGAAGGCGGACACGTCGCCAGCCTGGGTTTCGATGATCGGCAGTGCGGTCAGCGAACCGGTCTTGCCGGTGACGGCGCCGTTGGTGAACTTCTCCACGTACTCTTCCGACACGCGAGCTGCGCGCTCGAGCAAGCGGGAGTGCAGGTAGAACACGTCACCCGGGTAGGCTTCGCGGCCCGGCGGACGCTTCAGCAGCAGCGAGATCTGGCGGTAGGCAACAGCCTGCTTGGACAGATCGTCGTACACGATCAGGGCGTCTTCGCCGCGATCCATGAAGTACTCGCCCATGGTGCAGCCAGCGTAGGCGCTGATGTACTGCATCGCAGCCGATTCGGAAGCGGTGGCAGCCACGACCACGGTGTGGGCCAGGGCGCCGTTCTCTTCCAGCTTGCGCACGATGTTGGCCACGGTCGAAGCCTTCTGGCCGATCGCGACGTACACGCACTTGATGCCGGTGCCCTTCTGGTTGATCACGGCGTCGATCGCCATGGCCGTCTTGCCGGTCTGGCGGTCACCGATGATCAGCTCACGCTGGCCACGGCCGATCGGGATCATCGAGTCAACCGACTTGTAACCGGTCTGCACCGGCTGGTCGACCGACTTGCGCCAGATCACGCCCGGCGCAACGCGCTCCACCGGAGCGGTCAGCGAGGTGCCCAGCGGGCCCTTGCCGTCGATCGGCTCACCCAGCGCGTTGACAACGCGGCCGAGCATTTCCGGGCCCACCGGCACTTCCAGGATGCGGCCGGTGGTCTTGGCCACGTCGCCTTCGCGCAGGTTCTGGTAGTCGCCCAGGACCACGGCGCCGACCGAGTCGCGCTCCAGGTTCAGTGCCAGGGCAAAGGTGTTGTTCGGCAGTTCGATCATTTCGCCCTGCATCACGTCGGCCAGACCGAAGATGCGCACGATGCCGTCGGACACGCTGGTGACGGTGCCTTCGTTGCGCGATTCCGCGGACAGGGCGACCTTCTCGATGCGGGTCTTGATCAGTTCGCTGATTTCAGAGGGGTTGAGCGTGGTAGCCATCGTCAAGTCCTAGTGCCGGCTTGTGGCCGGACGGTAATGTGAATTCAGTGTGCGAGCGCGGTCTGCAGGCGCGACAGCTTGCCCTTGAGCGAGCCATCGATGACCACGTCGCCGGCATCGATCACGGCGCCGCCGATCAGCGAAGCGTCCACCGCGGTCGATACCTCGACGTCGCGGCCGAAACGTTTGCGCAGCGCAGCCTTGATCTTGTCCAGTTCCTCGCCCGACAGTTCGGCGGCCGAGGTGACGGTGGCCTTGACCACGTGTTCGGCTTCAGCGCGCAGCTGCTCGAACAGACCGGAGATTTCCGGCAGTTGCTGCAGGCGGCGGCCTTCGGCCAGCAGGGCCAGGAAGCGACCGTAGGTCTCGCTGGTCGCGTCCGGGGTCAGCAGGGCGACGGCATCGCCGCGGCTCAGCTGCGGATTCGACAGCAAGGCCGACACGCGCGGATCGGCTGCAACGCGGGCGGAGAACGCAAGCGCGTCCGACCACGGCGCGAACTTGCCTTCCTCACGCGCAATCGCAAAAGCGGCGCGGGCGTACGGGCGGGCAAGCGTGAGGGCCTGGCTCATCGATCAGATCTCCGCAGCCAGCTCGTCGAGCAGCGCCTTGTGGGCGTTGGCATCGATTTCGCGCTTGAGCAGCTTTTCGGCGCCGGTCACGGCCAGGGCGGACACCTGCTTGCGCAGATCTTCGCGGGCACGGTTGGCGGCAGCGTCGATTTCAGCCTGGGCCAGTTCTTTCTGGCGGTTGGCTTCGGCGATGGCTTCGTTCTTGGCGGCTTCAACGATCTGGTTCGCACGGGCATGCGCCTGGTCGATGATCTCGTTGGCCTTGCCACGGGCTTCCTTCAGCGCCTCGTTGACCTTCACTTCCGCCTGGGCCAGGTCTTTCTGGCTGCGGTCGGCAGCGGCCAAGCCCTCAGCGATCTTCTGCTGGCGCTCTTCAATGGCCTTCAACAACGGCGGCCAGATCTTGGTCGCGATGATCCAGATCAGCAACGCAAAGGCCAGGGCCTGTGCAAAGAGGGTGAGATTGATATTCATGAATTAGCTCGATCGCTGGTGTCGGGGGTGGTCGCGCCGCCGTGGCGGCACGACCGAACCTTCATCCGAAGTCGGGTGCCAGCAGGCACCCGACCGTCTCACTGCAGCTGGATCAGCCGGCCAGCTTGGCGGCTTCGGCCAGCAGGGCAGCAGCCAGCGGGTTGGCGAAGGCCAGCAGCAGGCCAACGGCGACCGAGATGATGAATGCGGCGTCGATCAGGCCGGCGGTGATGAACATGCGGACCTGCAGGACCGGGATCAGTTCCGGCTGGCGAGCGGCCGATTCCAGGAACTTACCAGCCATGATGGCCAGACCGAGGCCGGCGCCCAGCGCGGCCAGGCCGATCATGATGCCGACGGCAAGGGCGGTGGAGCTCTGAACTTGGGCGAGGTTGGTCAGGACGGCGAAGTACATGGTTATCTCCAGGAACTTTAAGTAGCTAAGGGTGATGAAACGGATGAAGGTTGAAACTGGGTGAAGCTTGTAACTTTAGTGACTGTCTTCCGACAGGCTCAAGTACACGATGGTCAACATCATGAAGATGAAGGCCTGCAGCGGGATCACCAGCAGGTGGAACAGCATCCAGCCAAGGCCGAACACGCCACCGGCAACGGCACCGAATACACCGGCGCCGCCCAGCACCCAGATCAGCAGGAAGACGATCTCGCCGCCGAACATGTTGCCGAACAGTCGCATCGCCAGGGAGATCGGCTTGCTCAGCCACTCGACGATGTTGAGGATCAGGTTGAACGGCATCATCCACTTGCCGAACGGGGCCGTCAGGAATTCCTTGATGAAGCCGCCGATGCCCTTGGACTTCAGCGCGAAGAAGATCATCAGGATGAATACGCTGATCGACATGCCCAGGGTGGCATTGACGTCGGCGGTCGGCACCGGCTTCCAGTAGTGGATGCCTGCCAGTTCCAGCGGCTTGGCGATGAAATCGGCCGGGATCATCTTGATGAGGTTCATCAACAGGATCCAGAAGAAGATGGTGATCGCGATGGGCGTGATCAGCTTGCTCTTGCCGTGGTAGGTGTCCTTGGCCTGGCGGTCAACGAACTCCAGGCAGATCTCGACGAAGGCCTGCCACTTGCCCGGCACACCTGCCGTGGCCTTGCGGGTTGCCATCCAGAAGGCGAACACCATCAGCAGGCCCATCAGGACCGCGGTGACGATGGTATCGACGTGGATCGTCCAGAAGCTACCGCCGTCCCCGACCTTGGCGGTCAGATTCTGCAGGTGATGCTGGATGTACGTGGTAGGAGTTAGAGCCTCGCCCGCCATGTGTCCGGAACCTTTATGAGTGAATCAACGTCTGGCCAGGGCCAGAACCTGGAACATCAGCGCCACTGGAATTGCCGCCAGCAGGGCCAAAGGAGGAAGTCGCCACCAGAAAAAAGCCATTCCCAGCACGACAACGATCAACACAAGCTTCAGCACGAACCCCACGAACAGGCGGACCATTGCTGAACCAGCGGCCTGAACGCCGCCACCGAGCCCTACCCATGCCGCCAGCGCCGACCCCGCTACCACGGCCACCCCCGACACGAGCGCGCCGAGTGCGTACTTTGGCCCCATGAACAGGAAGGCCAGAGCCAGGACCACCACTGCGGCCAGCGGGTAGACCGCGGCGCGCAACATCAGTCGCCGACCCGCGTCAACGGAGTTCAGCACGTCAAAGTGTCCTGCATAGGTAAAGGGAAGAGCCGAACCGCGCAAAGGCGTCTCGTCGAGCCGCGAAAGTATAGCAGTGGGACATTTTGCGAGACAACCGCCACTTGTCCCCCATTTGACTATGCAAGTGGCCGCAAAATCACGTTTTTTTGTGATAAGCCCCTTGTTCCGGGGCCTCGGCCAACCCGGAAATATTGCAGCGCAGCACCGGGAACTTCCGCAAGTGGTGCTGGTCCTACCCCTGTCCGCCGCGGATACCTCGTCGATGCCGGCAGCGGACAGGGTGAGGTGGTGCCGTTCGTCCCCTACGGCACCACCTCACCGCAACTCTCGCCTGCTCGCACTCTGCACACAGCACACCGTGCACATCGCATGCACGCATCGATCACGGCATGGGCACGCGCCATCGGCGATAGTCGTTTGCTCCTGCAACATGGAGTACCTGACACGATGCGAAGCCCCCACTTCCTGCCGACCCTCGCACCCTGCCTGCTCGCGCTGGGTGTATTTGCCACCACCGCCAGCGCTGCCGAAGAAGATCCGCGTTTCACCTTGCGGCTGGGCGCAATGAACATCGACACCGACAACACCATCCGTGGCAGCACCACGGTTGCCGGCCAGGACATCAATCTGTCCGAGGATTTCAGCCTGGGCGGCAAGGAGTGGGAGCCGCGCGTGGATGGCCTGTTCCGCATCAGCGATCGCCAGCGGCTGATCTTCGACTATTTCAAGTACGACAAGGACCGCCGTGAGACGCTGGACGAAGGCATCAGCTGGGGCGATACCACGGTGCCGGCCGGCAGCTTCGTCAAGGGCGAACTGAAATACCAGGTGGCAACCCTGGTCTACGACTACTCGGTGATTGATGGCGATCGTTTCGACCTGGGCCTGCAGCTCGGTGCCGAGTACGCCAAGATCAGTGCCGACGCCTACGCCGATGTAGGCGATGTCTATCAGGGCCGTTTCCTCAACGAGAAGGCCGACGGCATCGCGCCGGTGGTTGGCGCGCGCTTGAGCTTCACGCCTTCGGAGCATTGGCTGATCAACCTGCAGGGCCAATACCTCAACACAAGCTGGGGCAACTTCGATGACTACAAGGGTGACCTGAGCCGCGCCAATGCGATCGTGCAATACAACTTCAACCCGAACTTCGGCATTTTCGCCGGCTACGACTGGTTCAAGCTGGACGTGGACCAGAAGGGCAGCGATGGCGTCATCGGCCTGAAGCAGGAGTTCAAGGGCCCGGTGGCGGGCGTGAGCCTGTCGTTCTAGAAGCGGCCCTCCCGCAAGCGCCAGAGGACCATGTAGTGCCGAGCCATGCTCGGCAGAGGCGTTACCGGCAATGCCCAAGCGCAGCACCGCTGCGCCAAGCCCCCCTCCCCTTTTCCAACAAAGCGGGAGAAGCGCATGTAGTGCCGAGCCATGCTCGGCAGAGGCTTTACCGGCAATGCCCCAAGCGCAGAACCGCTGCGCCAAGCTCCCCTCCCCTCTTCCAACAAAGCGGGAGAAGCGCATGTAGTGCCGAGCCATGCTCGGCAGAGGCTTTACCGGCAATGGCCCCAAGCGCAGCCCCGCTGCGCCCACAAGCGCCCCCACCCCAACTCCTCTCCCGCATGCGGGAGAGGGGCTATCTAAGCGCCCTACGGCTGCAACAAGCGCCCGCCTTTCACCACCGCCGCCGGGCGCGTCAGCACCGCAACGTCCTGCAAAGGATCGCCGTCGACCGCGATCATGTCGCCGAAGCGCCCCACTTCCACCGCCCCCACGTCCGTCTGCCGCCCCAGTGCTTCGGCCGCATCAAGCGTCGCCGCACGGATCGCCTGCAACGGCGTCATGCCCCACTCCACCATCTTGCCGAACTGACGGGCGTTGTCGCCGTGCGGGTACACACCCGCGTCGGAACCAAACACCATCCGCACGCCGGCCGCATGCGCGTCGCGGAACGTCTCACGCTGCTTGCGTCCCACCTGCCGCTCCTTCTGCAGCGACTCGGCGAACAAACCATTGTTCTCACCCTCGGCAAGGATGTAATCACTGCCGTAGATATCCATCGAAAACCAGGTGCCCTGCGCGCGCGCCAACTTGAACGACTCCGCATCGGCCAGGCTGGCATGCTCGATGGTGTCGGTACCGGCGCGGATGGCCGCGTTGATGCCGCTGCTGCCATGCGCATGCACCGCCACCTTCATGCCCAGCCGGTGCGCCTCCTCCACCAGCGCCTGCATCTCCTCCTGGCTGTATTGCTGCTCGCCCAGCGTCGTGCCCTTGGACATCACCCCGCCAGTGCCGCAGAACTTGATCACCTCGGCACCAAATTTGCGCAGTTTGCGCACCGTGGCGCGGATCGCGTCCGGGCCGTCGGCCGCACCGGGATTGGGCACGGTCACCGATGGCGGAAGGCCACCACCGTCGCAATGCCCGCCAGTAGCGCCAATCGCAAAGGTGGCCGGCACAATGCGCGGCCCATCGATGTAACCGACCTCGATGGCCTGCTTCAAGGCCACATCATCGAAGCCGGCCGAACCGAGATTGCGCACCGTGGTGAAGCCCGCGCGCAGCGTGCGCCGCGCATTGACCACGCCCACCACGGTCCAGAAATTGTCGGTGTATTCCAGCCCCTGGTAGCCGCCCAGGGTGGGATCGATGGTCAGGTGCACATGCATGTCGATCAGGCCCGGCAGCAGGGTGCGCGCCCCCAGGTCGATGTGCTCGGCGCCAGCGGGCAGCGGGTCGCCGGCGCGGCCGATGCGGGTGATCCTGCCATCGACGATCTCGATCTGCGGTTGCTGCACATAGCGACCACTGCGCACGTCCAACAGGCGTGCGGCACTGACCACGCTGGTTCCAGCGTGCGCCACCATGGATACACAAACACCGACAACGACCAGCGCAAAAGCTGGCACGCGCATTCTGGTTCGCATCATCGTTCCCCGGGGCAATGGGTGGCGTCAGGGTCCAGCGGCGCCAGCTTGCGCCAAGCCTGCGGGGCGGGCAACTGGCCGGGGACCGGAAACAAGTAACGCCGCGACAGACAGGGCGTTGCTTGGAATTACCGACACCGCGACAGGGGCAGCCCGGCGTGCCCGGGATCAGTTCTGAGGTGGTGCCGCGGCAGGCGGCACCGGAAACATCTGCGTCGCCACGCAGATGTAATCGGCCAACGGCATCTGGCCGATGCCGGCGCGGCGCTGATCAACCTGCTCCGGCGCCTCCATCGGCTTGGCCTGCCAACGGCCATCGACTGCCAGAAGCTGGCTGCCATAGCGCTGCAGCTCGCCGCTGTTGACCAGCACGCGGTCGGTCAGCAACGCGAAATCGTGCGCCGATATTTCGCCACGCTGCACCATGGGCTCAATGCTGGCTAATACCTGGCGCTGGAACGCGACATCAGCATCGGCATGCTGCACCAGCACCCAGGCGGCGGAAACGGCATCACTCCCGACCTGCGCTGCGCTGGGCAGACCGCCATGCGTGGCCACGATCTGCTTGATACGCGGCAGATTGGCGGCATCCACTGCCTGCAGGTTCTCAACCATGGCCCGCGTCCACTCACCCTGGCGAGCTTCCTGGTCAACCTGTGCCATGTCCAGCAGCTGCTGGCGAAGTGCCGGCTCCGAAGGCACCGCGTCGCTACGCGTGTTCTTCCGCTCTCCCGCGCGCAATCGATCTGCCTCGACGAAAGGTGCTGCGCCCGGGCATTTCAGCAAGGCCGCGGCAAGTTCAGGATCTCCCTCCTCGGCAAACGCCGGGCCTGCGAGCAGCAATACGCCAAGCAACACATTCTTCCGCAACATTCCCTTGCTCCGTTGAACCGCCGAAAACAACGACGCCCCGGTAAAGGGGCGTCGTGTGGATTACTTCTTCTTCGGGATATACAAGTCGGTGATGGTGCCGTCGTAGATCTCCGAGGCCATCGCCACCGACTCGCTCAGGGTCGGGTGGGCGTGAATGGTGTGGCCGATGTCCTCGGCCTCGGCGCCCATCTCGATGGCCAGGCCAATTTCGGCCAGCAACTCACCGGCATGCACGCCGACGATGGCGCCACCGATCACGCGATGGGTTTCCTCGTCGAAGATCAGCTTGGTGAAGCCTTCGGTGCGGGCAATACCAATTGCGCGACCACTGGCCGCCCACGGGAACTTGGCCACGCCCACCTTCAAACCCTTGGCCTTGGCCTCGGTCTCGGTGACGCCAACCCAGGCGATTTCCGGGTTGGTATAGGCCACCGATGGAATCACCCGTGCCACCCACTCCTTCTTCTCGCCGAAGGCGACTTCAGCTGCCAGCTTGCCTTCGTGCGTGGCCTTGTGCGCCAGCATCGGGTTACCGACGATGTCGCCGATGGCAAAGATGTGCGGCACGTTGGTGCGCATCTGCCGATCAACCGGAATGAAGCCGCGGTCGGTGACTTCGACGCCGGCCTTGTCGGCATCGATCTTCTTGCCATTGGCCGAGCGGCCCACGGCAACCAGCACGCGATCAAACGTGCCGCTTTCCATCGCCGGCTTCTCGCCTTCGGTGGCGGCGTCGAAGGTGACGGTGATGCCCTTCTTGTCGGCACTCACGCCGGAAGCCTTGGTCTTCAGATGGACTTCGATGCCCTGCTTCTTCAGGCGGTCGGCCAGCGGCTTGACCAGGTCCTTGTCGGCGCCCGGCATCAGCTGGTCCATGAACTCGACCACGGTCACCTTGGAACCCAGGGCGCTGTAAACGGTGGCCATTTCCAGACCGATGATGCCGCCGCCGACGACGAGCAGCGAACCCGGCACCTCAGCCAGTTCCAGTGCGTCGGTGGAGTCCATCACGCGCTTGTCTTCCCACGGGAAGTTCGGCAGCTTCACCGCCTGCGAACCGGCGGCGATGATGCACTGCTCGAAGCGCAGGAGCTGGGTCTTGCCGTCGTCGCCGACGATTTCCAGCTCATTGGCCGAGATGAACTTGGCCAGGCCGTGCACGGTGCGGATCTTGCGCTGCTTGGCCATGCCGGCCAGGCCCTTGGTCAGCTGACCGACGACCTTTTCCTTGTAGCCGCGCAGCTTGTCCAGGCTGATCTTCGGCGCGCCGTACTCGATGCCGAGTTCGTCGGCATGCGCGGCGTGGTCGATGATTTCAGCGGCGTGCAGCAGGGCCTTGGACGG